>JBMFWD010000035.1:0-35948 GCA_049965615.1 Acidobacteriaceae bacterium | reverse complement strand
ACCTCCAAGTACGCTTAAACCCGCTCCCAGTCTATCGCTCGAGAACCTTGCAATCGTTCCACTGCCGGAAAGAGGATTAACTAGGACGGGAGACTAGAGGGTTAACCTATCCCATAAAATCAACAACTTCCCCACAAAAAAGAGGGGAGTCGTGAACGCTCTTTTTTCCCTCGGGTGCCCCATTCATGCGCATCTTTTCGCGCATGAGTGGGGTCCGACTACTCCAAAATCTCCGTGGCCGTTCTCTGTGTACTCTGTGTACTCTGTGGTGAAAGGTTTCTCTCCGATCCAAAAGGTTAGAATCTTAACTTATCCAAAAGAATCAACAACATCCCCACAAAAAGCTGGGGAGTCATGAACACTCTTTTTTGTGAAACACCCGCACGAGCCACCACCACGAGGGTGCCCCATCCAAGCTCCGCCTGGGTGGGACAGGATCACGCCCCCATCAGAATGGCTCGCAAAGCGCACGGTCGCCCGTGCGGCAAGCACTACTGCCACTCCTCCTTATGCCGCCGCACCCACCAACACACCGGCAAAACCCCATGCGGAAACAACGCCTCGGCGCAAATCACCGTCTTCTTCCCCATGTAGTCAAACTCGGCCCGCTGCCCCTTCAGCGGAGTCGCCAGGTACTCCTCCACCACCACCTGCGCCGTCCCGCCTCCATCCGCGCGACGCACCGCGTAAACCACCCAGTCCAGCACATACACCGCCAGTGCCGCCACCACCAGGTACTTCAACGCCAGGCTTCCCCATCGCCGCATGCGATCTCCCCCTGTTGAAACCGAGTGTACCCCCACGCCTCTCCTCACCCCTGATTACGATAGACTTTTCAGTCAACAGAGGGAGCCGGCAATTTTGGAACTCGATCAAATACAAACCGCCATCGCGGAGAGCGGCGCCGACGCCTGGCTCTTCTACGACCATCACCAGCGCGATCCCCTCGCCTACGCCATCCTCGGCCTGCCCGCCGCTCACGTCACCCGCCGCTGGTACTACCTCATCCCCGCGCATGGCGAGCCCCGCAAGCTCGTCCATAAAATTGAATCCGCCCGCCTCGACGCCCTGCCCGGCTCCAAGGCCACCTACTCCTCCTGGCAATCGCATGAAGCAGGCCTCCGCGACATGCTCGCGCCCTTCCACCGCATCGCCATGCAGTACTCGCCCCGCAACGCCATCATGTACGTATCCATGGTCGACGCCGGCACCGTCGAACTCCTCCGCGAATTCGGCAAGGAAATCCTCTCCTCCGCCGACCTCGTCAGCCAGTTTCAGGCTGTCCTCTCCGAAGATCAGATCCGCAGCCACTACGACGCCCAGCAAGCCATCGACAGCATCCTCGCTGCCGCCTTCGATGAAATCGGCCGCCGCGCCGCCGCCGGTGACAACTTCACCGAGCACGACATGGTTCTCTGGCTCGAAGAAGCCATGCGCCGTGAAAATCTGGTCTGGGAAAACCGCCCCAACGTCTCCGTCAACGAGAACAGCTCAGACTCCCACTACGAGCCGCAACCCAACTCCAGCCGCCCCATTCGCACCGGCGACTTCCTCCTCATCGACATCTGGGCCCGCACCAACCAGCCCCAGTCCTGCTACTACGACATCACCTGGACCGCCGTCATCGGCCGCGAACCCCGCAACGACGAACAAAAAATCTTCTCCATCGTTCGCGACGCGCGAGACGCCGCCATCCTCGCCGTCAAGCAGGCCTTCGCAGAACACCGCCCCATGCACGGATGGGAAGCAGACGACCGTGCCCGCTTCATCATCAACACCGCTGGCTATGGCGACTTCTTCACCCACCGCACCGGCCACAATATCAGCAACATTCTCCACGGCGCCGGCGCACACCTCGACAATCTCGAAACCCACGACGAGCGCCTCATCCTGCCCAACACCTGCTTCTCCGTCGAACCCGGCATCTACCTGCCCCACTTCGGCGTCCGCAGCGAGATCAACATGATCACCACTCCCGGAAGCGCCCGCGTCACCGGCCGCGTCCAGAACGAGCTCCTGCGCCTCTGACTCAGCCTCTACACCTTCACTTCCGAGGGTTCCAGGCTTCCCTGCTCCGCGCCTGCTGGCGTCAACTGCACCCACAACCACACTACCGCCACCGCCAAAGCCAGCAGGCAATAAGGCCGCCCCGCCATTTGCATCCACAGTGGACCAGGCAATGTGTGCACCTGCAGGCGCCGCAGGAAAGTTGTGAAGTGATTCACTGAAACTCCGGTCACCACCAACAACGATCCCATCGCCACCCAGCGATGCCGATCCCTTTGCGCCCACAACAGCGACACCGCCGGAAACATGAGCAACAGCAACCGCCAGTCGTAAATGCGGTGGTACACCGGCAGCATCGTCAAAGCAGCCCCCGTCGCCAGAGCAACATACACGGCTCTGCGGGAAGCCGTTCTGCGCGCGCTCTTCACAATCCAGGGCAACAGCAGCAATCCGCTGATCCCGTACGAAATCGGACCATAAAACCTCGGATCATCACGAATTACGCTGAATATGGCCTGAAGATTCAGAAACTGATAGGACGTGTCATTCCCAATTCCAGGATCGCTCGACCAACCAGGCTGCAAAGTGGCCACCACCATGGCGTGCAGGTTCGCGACCCAATGACGCGAAGCCGGAGCAATCGAAATCCATAAAATCGCCGGAATCGAGATCACCCCAACCACCACCAGCGCCCTCAGCGTAAGCCTGTGGTACTCCACAGACGCCAGTAAAAAATAAAGCCAGATAAAACCTGTCTCCTGCGGCTTGATCACAAGGCTCAGGCCCATGAAGACGACGCCCAGCCAAAGTAGGCGGCCCCGCAGAAAACACCACACCGCAATCACGCACAGGCTGATAGCCAATCCCGCTGGATTTCCTGTCATCATCAGCAGCGTGCTCGTTGCCGTAAACGCTCCCAGCAACACCCCCGCAACCAGCGGAAGCTCATCGGCGCAAAGTTCCCACATCAGCAGCGACGCCGCAACAAAACTCAACCCAATCAGCAGCAGCCAGATGCGATGTGCCATCTTCCAACTCATTGCACCAAACGGCACGGCAAAAAACAGTGTAGGCGGGGGATACACCAGGGCTTCTCCGCTCAGCACTCTCACAAAAAAATCGTACTGCGCGTCTGACCCGGCGCTTTTGTCCTCGCGTATCAATGCATTCGGGTCATAAGGATTACAACCCGCAATCAGGCACCGCGCTCCGCTGTACACCGGGACGAAATCAGTACAATGAAACACCTTCGTCTCGTCGTGAAAACCTCGAACCAGAAAGAACAAGCTGCCCAGCAAAACCAGGACAAAACCTATTCTTCGATTTCGCGCACGTAAATCCAAGCTCGATCAGCTCTTAAAGATTCAGACTCGCCAGCCACAGTGAAGAAAATCCAAGCTCAAAACCATGACGGCTGGATGCAACTTGAAACTGAGAATAGCATGCCCCCTTGCCATTTCAGGGCGTCAACTCCCCACTAAGTGATCCACGGGCAGAATCGCCTCAAGCACTCACTGATCGCCTTCACTTTCCTTGAAAAGCCCCTGTGCACTACCTGGGCCAACAGGAAACGCGCCGCAAATCTTGTATATTCACTAAAGATGCCTGCGAAAGCACAAACCTCTGAACAGCAAGGGTTCGCCTACGGAGCGCTGCTCCTTGGCTGGCTCATCCCCGGCGCGGGGCACCTTCTCACCGGACGATGGGTACGCGGTCTTATCCTTTTCTGCTCCATCACCGCCATGTTCGCCATCGGCCTCGCGGCCAACGGCCATCTTTACGCACCCAACACCCGCAACCTCATCGAAATGCTCGCATTCTTCGGTGACCTCGGTGCCGGTGGCCTCTTCATCGTCGCCAAGCTCCTCGGCTTCGGCAACACCGTCGTCACCATCGTCAGCGCCGACTACGGAACCATGTTCGCCGTCGTCGCCGGGCTGCTTAACATCGTCTCCGCAGTCGATGCCCACAGTCTGAGGATCGGGAGGAAGTCCTGATGTTGCTCTCCCATTTCAACGCGGTGCTGCTCTTCGCAACCTTTGCGTCCATTGTCTTCGGAATCACCCAGCGCTCCACGCCCAAGGCGATGCTGCGCTATGGCCTCTACTGCTGGGGATGGTTCGTCCTCTCCGTCATCGTCGCCGCCTGGGTCATGCACTGGATCAACCCGTAACGCACACGAAAAAAACTAAGCCGGCGTCAGCCGCATCAGTCCACCGTGGGGCAAATCCGCCACCTGGAACACCTTCCCGCCACCCATCATCGCTGACACCGCCTCAGCCGCTCTATACCCGCTGCGCACCGCACCTTCCATCGTCGCCGGCCAGCCCGTCGCCGTCCAGTCTCCGGCCAGCGCAACCCCCCGCCACGGACTCTCCTCCGCAGCCGGCCGGCAGGCATCCAGACCCGGCCGTACCGAATACGTGGCACGCACTTCCTTCACCACCGCGGCCTTCACCAGTTGCGCTTCCCGCACCACCGGGAAAAACCGCGCCAGCTCCGCCGTCGCCATGTCCACAATCTCCTGCCGCTGCATAGGCACCAGCGCCCGCGAAGCGCTCACCACCAGTTCCACGTAATGCTCGCCGCTCACCCTGTGCTCCGGCTGCAGCAGCGACTTGTTGAACAACCACTGCACCGGCGAATCCAGCAACACTGCATGCTCCAGCCCCGTCACCGGACGATCAAACCACAAGTGAATCCCCGTAATCGGCGAGTGCTCAAACCCCTCCAGCTTCGCCTGCAGCGCTTCTACGCCGACAGCCTCGGGCATCTGCGGCAGCAGCTTCGACAGCCCCTCGAACGGCAGCGCCAGCACCGCCGCGTCAGCCACAAAATTCTCCTCGCCGCTGCGCGCCAACCATCCCCCGCCCGCAACCGGCTCCATCGCCTCCACACTGGTCCGCAGGCGCACCTCACCGCCGCGCGCGCGAATATACTCCAGCGCATGCCCGTACAACTCGCTGAGCGGAATAGACGGAATCCCCATCTCACCCGCCTGCGCCGAAGATAGAAACGACTCGCGAAACACCTTGGCCGCGTAATGGACTGAAATCCGCTCCGGATCCTCGTTCAGCGCGCTCACCAGCACCGGCTTCCAGAAGCGCTCAATCGCACCACGCGTCTGCTCGTGCCGCTTCATCCACTCCGCAAAGCTCTCGCCGGAATCCGGAGGCAATCTCCACACAAACTGCAGCAGCCCGCGCGCAATCGCCTCCTTGTCCTCCCACGTAAACGCGCGCGCGCTCAAAAACGAAGGCATGCTGTGCAGCGGAGCAGGTAGCCAACTCGAACCCAGCACACTTTGCCTGCCGCCCGGCTCAACAAACGTAAACTGCCGGTACCAGCGAATCGCATCGCCCACGCCCAGCCGCCGATAAAGATCAATCAGGTTCGTGCACCGCCCAATCAGCACATGCTGGCAGTTGTCGATCACCTCACCCGTGCCCGGATGCTCATACGAAGATGCGCGCCCGCCCACATAGGGCCGGCGCTCCAGCAGCGTCACCCGGTAACCATCCTCGGCCAGCGCGCACGCTGCCGACAGGCCCGCAAGCCCCCCGCCAACCACCAACACCGACCTGGAATTCCGATCTGTCATCAATTGCCCGCGCCACGCATCCGGTTCCACATCACTCCAGCGAGCCCGCAAAACAAAATCCCCAGCTTCACCGGCGCCGCAACACTCACTCTCGCAGAGAACACATCATATTGATGCGCCTCAATCTTCTTCAGCAGCGCGTAATAAATCCTGATCAAAACCCACAGCGCCGGTCTTGCATCTGCTGAAATCAATGGCAGCAGTGCCTGCCCGGACTCATAAAACCGCTCCGCCCGCTGTGCTTCCATTGCCAGCAGCTCACGCTGCCCCGCCGTCATCCGGCTCCCGTCCTGCAACGCCGCCAGCTCCTCCAGGGTCACGCCTTTCAGACGTAAATCCTCCAGGGGCAGATACACTCGCTTCCGCTCCGCATCCTCACGCACATCGCGCAGAATGTTCGTCAGCTGGAACGCAATGCCCGTCTCCTCCGCCAGCTTCTCCGCCCGCGCGTCGCTGTAGCCAAAAATCCGAATGCAAACCAGCCCCACCACAGACGCCACCAGGTAGCAATACCGGTACAAGTCCTCAAACGTCGCGTAGGTATCGAACCCCTCCACCATCGTCGCGTCGCCCGTCGCCTTATGCAGATCCATCGCCGTGCCCTGCACCAGTTGGTCCAGCAGCTCTCCCGTAATTCCAAATCGCTGCTGCGCGTCCCGCAAAGCAATAAACACAGGATCATCCGTAGCTCCGCCCGCCTGCGCCGCGTGCCACGCTTCCAGCCACGCCTCCAGATTCCGGCGTCGTTCAGCCAGCGCAACACTCTCATCATCCGAGAGATCATCCGCATGCCGCATAAATGCGTACACCGCGCAAATTGCATCGCGCTTCGGCTCCGGCAGAGCCACAAACGAGTAGTAGAAATTCTTGGCCTCGCGTCGAGCTATCTCACGACAGATCCCGTAGGCCTCGCCAAGCGAAGGCGTCACGCGGGCCGTCCTCCCATCATCTTCGAGCGCAGCGCATGCAGCATCAGCATCACCTTGCGCCCTTTCTTGATCGAAGGCCGCGCACGCAGCACGTCGTAATCCTGCTCTTCTATGGCCCGCAAAATCTCCATCCCGCCCCGCGTAAACAAATCCAGGTCCATCGCCAGGTCGCGGTCCACCATCCCAATCAGCGGCGAACCCTTCTTGAAAAGCTCCCGCGCGTACTCCACCTCGTACCGCATCAACTCGCGAAACTCCGGCGTCATCACGCCCTTCGCAATCGTCTCGTCCGTCACGCCAAAGCGCCGCATGTCCGCCTGCGGAAAATACACCCGGTCCTTCTGCCAGTCCACCTTCACATCCTGCCAGAAGTTCGCCAGTTGCAACCCGCTGCACGTGGAATCCGACAACGCAAACCGCTCCCCATCCCGATACCCGCACACATACAGCACCAGCCTTCCTACGGGATTCGCCGAATACCGGCAGTACGCCAGCACTTCTTCCATCGTCTCAAAGCGCGTCTTCACCTGGTCCTGCTTGAATGCCACCAGCAGATCCGCAAACGGCTCCTTCGGAATCTCGCACACCCGAATCGTATCCGCCAAAGCTACAAATACCGGATGCCTCGCCTCGCCGCGATAGCACGCCTCCAGTTCCCGGCCCCACAAATCCAGCAACGCCAGCGACTGCTCCGTGTTGCCCACCTCATCGCCCAGGTCGTCCGAAACGCGGCAATACGCGTAAATGCTGTGGAAATGCACCCGTAAACGCTCCGGCAAAAACCAGCTCGCCACGTGGAAGTTCTCGTAATGCGTCTCGGTCAACCGCTTGCACCACGCGCGCGCCTCTTCGAGCGTCGGCTTCTCCGCCGGCATGCGATACTCCGCAGGCAGCGCCGCCCAACCCTGTTCCAGCAATGTCGCTTGTGCAGTCTCCACTGGCATCGTCCCTGGCAATCCCTACGGCAGAATCGCAGTCTTAATATCGTTGGTGCGGCTCATCAGCTTCCGGAACACGCTGTCCAGCTCCGTCAGCCGCGCCCGTCCCGTAATGTACTCGGCACACTTGAACTTTCCGCCCGTCACCAGCGCAAACGCCTTCCGCGCGGTCGTGGGCGTGTGATGAAAGCTCGCCAGTAGTTTGATGTCGTTATAGTGCAGGCGGTTCGTATCCAGCTCCACTTTTGTTCCCGCCGCGCAGCCACCAAAAAAATTCACTACGCCGCCCTTGCGCGCCATGTCCACGGCCCACTCCCACGTCGCAGGGGTCGCCACCGCTTCAATCGCCATATCCACGCCGCGTCCGTCCGGAGTCAGCGACCTCACCGCGGCAACCGCATCCTCCACCTGCGTCGTCTGCACCACCTCGGCGGCGCCAAATGTCTTCGCGGCCTCAACCTGCTCATCGCGCTTCACCACCGCAATCACGCGGTATCCGGCAATCTGCGCCGCATGCATAAACATCAGGCCAATCGGACCAGCCCCAATCACCGCCACCGTATCTCCGGGCCGCGTCTCAATCGCCGCCTCGCACTCATCCAGCCCGCGCACCACGCAGGCCAGCGGCTCGGTCAGTGCCGCATGCTCAAACGGCACTCCCTTTGGAATCGCCAGCGTATTCTTCTCTACGATCCGCGCCGGTATCCGGATAAACTCCGCATAAGCTCCATTGTTGAAAAGAATGTTGTCACACAGATTCCACTGCTTCCGCTCGCAGTAAAAGCATGCATCGCACGGAGCCGAATTCAGCGCTACCACACGGTCGCCCAGCGCAAACTTCGTCACGCCCTCGCCCACCGCATGCACCGTCCCGGCCAGCTCATGACCAAACAGCGCAGGAGGCACCAGCATCTTCGCATGATATCCGCGCCGGTACACCTTCAAATCGGTCCCGCAAGTCAGCGCCGCGCCTACCTTGACTACAATCTCACCCGCCGCAGGCTCCGGCACCGGCACGCGCTCAATGCGAATATCTTCCTTGCCGTACAGCACCGCTGCGGTCATCTCCTGCGCCGCGCTCATGCCCGCTCCCCCGTCTCCACACCCGGCTGGATAAAAATCTTCATCGAGTCCCCCTGCGGATGCGATGCCACGTCAATTCCTTTCACCGCGTCCTCCAGCGAGAACCGGTGCGAAATCAACCGCGTCAAATCAAACCCCTGCGTGTAGCCGTCAAACACCACCTGCGCGCCCTCGTCCTGAATCTCTACCGACGCGCTGTACGATCCCACCAGCGACTTTTCATCCATGCACACCGCCGCCGGATCAATCACCGCATCTCCATGCTGCGTCTGCGCAAACAGCAGCACGCGCCCGCCTGGCCGCGCCGCATCCATCGCTGTCTTGATCAGTGCATTGCCGCCCACCGCCAGAATCACCGCATCTGCACCGCGCCCCTCGCTGGCCGCTTTCGCCGCGGCCACCACATCTTCCTTGCCCGCATCAATCGGATGCCGCAACCCAAACGCCGCCGCCGTAGCATGTCGCTCCGCATATAGATCCGACGTCAACACCTTCGCGCGCGTCCGCGCCGCCAGTGCCGCAAGAATAATCCCAATGGGACCCTGCCCAATCACCAGCACCGTCTCATCCGCGGCCAGTTCCAGGTTCTTGATCGCCTTCAGGCACGTATTCACCGGCTCCACAAATGCCGCCTGCTCAAACGGCACGCCGTCCGGAATCTTCACCAGCCCCCGCCGCACAATCCAGTCCATCACCCGCACGTACTCGGCAAAGCCGCCGCCCGAAGGCGCAAACCCCGCCGTGCAGCCCACCTTCTTGTAGACCTCACACTGCGCAAACGTCTTCTTCCGGCAGTAGTAGCAATCCCCGCAGGGAATGTGATGGAACACCATCACCCGGTCCCCAACAGCAAACCCATTCACGCCCTCGCCCACGGCCACAATTGTGCCGCTCGTCTCATGGCCGAATATCCGCGGCGCCGAGTGCGATCCCGTATGGATCTTCTTCAAATCCGTCCCGCAGATCCCGCAGGAATGCACCCGGATCAGCACCTCGCCAGCCTCAATCGCCGGAACCGGAACCGTCTCCACGCGCACATCGTTCACGCCGCGGTACACCGCAGCGCGCATCGTTTCAGGAATCTTCCCCACGGAAATCTCCACAGTCTTGCTGTTTGCCGTCGTAGCCATAACCTACTATTAGGTTACCGCGAGACAGGCCTCCAGACCCACACCCCACATCCACCCGCAACTCAAATTCTTTCAACCACTTCCTTAATCAGCTCGCCCAGCGCCACCGCCGCCTGCTGGCTGTTGGAGCCCATCCGCGCCAGGCTCTTCCAGTAGCGCGGCCGCACCGCCACATGCGCCAGTAAAGCTCCCATCCGCAACTGCCCCTTGGCAGAAATAAACCGGCTGAAATCCGGCAGCACATCCGTCGAACCGTCAGAAATCCCCTTGCAGCACAAAAACGCCACCCCGCGCCCCTGCGCCAGCCGCGCCACCGTCGCTGCCTCCATGTCCACCAGCACCGCACGATACTTCTCCGCCAGTTGCCGCTTTTCCTTCACCACTGCCACATGGTCCAGCGTTACCAGCCGAAAACCCTGCTCCTGTCCGGTCAAAAATCGCTCCCCGGTCAGAGGATCCACCACTTCCTTCACCTCAAACGCTTCAGGCGGTTTTACCCCGCAGCTCAAAGCGCCAGCCCAGCCCACAGAAATCAGTGCATCCACCGGCCCTGCCGCAAATACCCGCTCGCAGGCCCGTGTCGCGGCGTCCGCGCCCATCCCGCCGGCAACCGCCACGCATTCGCGCCCAGCCACAACCCCGGTCCAGACCCCAACATCCGCTTTTTTCCACCCGGAAACCAGCGGCTTCAGCTCGCCCGGCAGCGCCGCTACTATCCCAAGCCGTTTCATGCCGCCGGAGCGTACCCCTGCTCCCGGAACCACGCAATCGCCTTCCGCAGCGCCTCGTAAACCGGCACTACCTGGAAGCCCAGTTCCCGCTCCGCCTTGGCCGATGAGGCAAACATCTTCTTCTTGCCCATCCTCACCGCCTCCACCGTCGCCCGTGGTTCCCTGCCCAGTAAGCGGCCCTGAATATTCTCGTCAAAGAACGCAAACGTCATCGCCACCGCATGCGGAACCTTCATCGTCGGCGAAGGCAGTTCCGTAATCGCGGACATCTTGTCCAGAATCTGCTTCAGCGTCAGGTTTTCTCCACCCAGAATGTAACGCTCGCCCACGCGCCCCACACCCGGCTCCAGCGCCGCCACATGCGTCCGCGCCACTTCCGTCACGTCCACCAGGTTCAGCCCCGTATCCACGTATGCAGGAAATTTCTTGTTCAAAAAATCCACCACAATCTGCCCCGTAGGCGTCGGCTTAATGTCTCCCGCGCCAATCGGAGTCGTCGGGTTCAGCACCACCACCTGCTGCCCCGCCGCCGCAGCCTCCAGCGCCACCTGCTCCGCCATATACTTCGACCGCTTGTAGTGGCCCACCATATCCTCAAGGCTCACCGGCGTCGCCTCGTCCACAATCGTCCCATCCGTCCGGAACCCCATCGTGGCCACGCTCGACGTGTATACAAACCGCCCCACGCCTTCCTCACGCGCCATCTCCAGCAGCGCCCGCGTGCCTTCCACATTGGCCGCATACATCGCCTTCGGATCACGCACCCAGAGCCGGTAATCCGCCGCCACATGCATCACCGCATCGCAGCCGCGAAGCGCCGTCCGCAGCCCCTCCGGCGCAAGCAGATCGCCCACCACCGTCTCGCCGCTCACCTCTTTCAGGTTCGCCAGGTTGCTCGTCTTCCGCGTCAGGATGCGCAACTCCGCACCCTGCGCCGTCAGCTCTCTCGCCACGTGGCTCCCCACAAATCCGGTCGCCCCCGTCACAAATACTTTCACCGCTATGCGCCTTCCATCGCGAGCCAGCTCCCAAGCTCGGCCGCGGGCAGCCGCACGCCAATGTAAAACGGGCCAAACTCCGCATACAGCGCGCTCGCCTCATCAAAACGCATCTCGTAAATCAGCTTCTTGAATACCGTCGCGTCATCGGAGAACAGATCCACGCCCCACTCCCAGTCGTCAAAACCAATCGATCCGCTGATCACCTGCCGCACCACGTCCGCGTACCGGCGTCCAATCATGCCATGGTCGTGCATCATCCGCTGCCGCTCCGCCATCGACTCCGTGTACCAGTTCACCTCTTCGCCGCGCTTCCGGTCCATCGGATAAAAACACAGATACTTCCCCTGGGGAATCGCCGGGAACAGACGCACCGCCATCGCCGTCGATTGCCGTTCCAGCACCTCGGCCACGCGCTGGTTCCATATCTCGCTGTGCGGCTCTACACCTTCCGCTGCAAGCTGCGCATATACCTTCGCAGACGACTCATACAGCCCCAGCTCCACCACCGACACATAAGACTCCATCGGCTCCAGGTAGTCGCTCAGCCGCAGCCGCGCCATGTCCCGCTCCAGCTTTGCCAGCTCCTCCATCGTCTCGCGGAAATGCACAAACATCAGGTCGCCCTTATGTCCCAGTTGCGCAAACATCGCGCTCTGGTTCGGATGCCCATGAGACTGCCCAGCCTCCATCACCGCAAACGCCGCCTGCGCCTCGGCGACTATCTCCTTCCGCTCCGCTTCCTCCAGCCCGCGCCACGCCGGCCAGTCAAAACGAAACATCTGGTGCAGCAGCGCCGAACCATCCATCGTCAGCGGTGCCGGATGCATATCCGCCGCTATCTCTCTCTCTGCAATCATGCGCGTCATAAAGCCTCTCTATCACTTCAAGTGTACCGGCAGCGCGCGCACCTCGGCGAACCTCTGCCTGCACTTTCACACAGATGCAAACTCACCCGTGCGCGACTGCTTCGTCTTTGTATAGATCGGCAATTTCGGCGGAATATTTCTCGTTGATCACACGCCGCTTCAACTTCAGGCTCGGCGTCAGCTCGCCCGTCTCCAGCGCCCACTCATCCGGAACCAGCCGGAACCGCTTGATCGTCTCATACCCCGCCAGCCCATCGTTCACCTGGTCCACAATCACCTGGTAGGCCGCCAACACCACCGGATGATCCACCAGTTCCCGTCGCGATCCCGCCTTTACGCCCTGCTGCACCGCCCACGCCTCCAGCGCCGCAAAGTTCGGCGAAATCAGCGCTGCCGCAAACTTGTGCTTGTCCCCCACCACCGCAGCCTGCGCCACCAGCAAATGCCCCTTCAGCTTGCCCTCAATCGGCTGCGGAGCAATCATCTTGCCCCCCGACGTCTTCAGCAACTCCTTCTTCCGGTCCGTCACATAAAGAAAGCCGTCCTCGTCCAGCCTCGCTATATCCCCCGTCTTGAACCATCCGTCTTCGAATGACTCCGCCGTATCCTCCGGCTTCTGCCAGTAGCCCACAAACACATTCGGACCCTTCACCAGCAGTTCGCCATCCTCAGCAATCCTGCACTGCACATTCGGCAGCGGCCGCCCCACCGAGCCCATCCGATAAGCCACCGGCGTGTTCAACGCCAGCACCGGCGAGGTCTCCGTCAAGCCATATCCCTCCAATATCCGGATCCCAACCGCCCCAAACCAGCTCGCCGTATCCATCCCCAGCGGTGCGCCGCCCGCGATAAAAATCCGCACCCGGCCCCCAAACGCCTTCGCAATCTTCGAGTAAATCAGCCGCTGCGCCAGTCGCCAGTCCAAGGCCTCCGGCATCTTTCCCTCGCTGATTTCCTCCAGATGCCGCCGTCCAACCGCCATCGCCCAATGCAGCAACTTCTTCTTCACCGGCGAGCCTGCCGACTTCTGCTCCACCGCCTGTCGCACCTTCTCATACACCCGCGGAACGCCCACAAACATCGTCGGCTTCACCTGCACCATCGCCTGCGGCAGCGTGTCGAACTTCGGGCAGTAGGCCACCGTCGCGCCCTTCGCAAACAACGCATAATCCAGATGCCGGGCCGTAATGTGCGACAACGGCAGAAACGAAATGCACGAGTCCTCCGGTCCCGCCGGAATCTCCGCCAATGAATAATTCAAATTCGACGCAATGTTCCCATGCGTCAGCATCACGCCCTTCGGCTCGCCCGTCGTTCCCGACGTATAAATCAGCGTCGCCAGATCTCCAGGAGCCACAGCCTCCGCGCACCGGTCAAACTCCTCGTCCCGCTTCCCATCCGCGGCATACTGCAGCAGAGAAGCAAAGTTCACCGCATCCGGCGCTGGACCGTCGTCCATCATCACAATCTGCTCAATCGACGTCTGCGCCCTGACCGCCTCCACCTTCTCATACTGCGCCCGCGTCGAAACAAACGCCGCCTTCGCGCCCGAGTCCTTCAGCAGCACCGCCACATGATCCGCCGGCAACGTCGGATAAATCGGCACATCCACCGCTCCCAGCGCCAGCACCGCATAATCCGTTACCGCCCACTCCCAGCGATTCTCCGCCAGCAGCGCTACCCGGTCACCCTTGCGCACGCCCCAATGCCGCAGCGCCCGCGCCACCGCCAGCACCCTCCGGTACACTTCCGCCCCGGAAACAGGCCGCCACGCATCATCCGCGCCCTGCACCAGCATCACCCGGTGATGCCCCCGCCCGGCCACGGTAAAGAACACATCGTTGATCGTCGTCAAATTCAACACGGCAGGCTTACTGTACCCAACCCGGCATAGCCCTGCCAATACCCTCCGTGTCTTCTCCCACTTCCTCACTCCCCCTCGCATGCCTCCGCGCCCACGCCCACCATATTCCCGCGCTCATCAAAACCAGCGCCCCATCTGTCAGAACGCTCGCCGCAGCGGCTCCCCGCCACTGCCACCTCGGAATCCACCACAGGCACAGCCCCACGTTCAGCCCCGCCGCCACCGCCTGCGCCGCCGTCCGCTTCCATTGCGACATCCGCGCCGTAATCGCCGTCCCCCACGTGTAATGCAGCAGCCGCAGCACCGGAATCACACACAACCACCGCAGCGCCGTCGCAGCCGCCGCAAACGACGCCCCAATCACCACTGGAACCAGCCCAGCCAGCAAATACAGCCCCGCACAGATCGCTACCGTCAGCGGCAAAGCCCGCAGCAACACCCGCCGCATCAGCGCCCGCGTCCCATCCACACCCTCCGCCCGAAAATACCTCGGCGTAGCCGCCGCAAACAGGCTGTAGACCGGCATTGTCGCCACATCCACCACCCGGTACGCCGCACCGTAAATACCCGCCGACTCCATCAGCCCCGCGCCCGCCAGCAGGCTCTTGTCCACGTCGTTATAAACCGAAATCGATGAATTCGAAAACGCAAAACTCAGCCCATCCAGCAGCTCACGCCTGCGCACCCGCCGCCACTCCGGCCATCCCAGCCGCACCGTCACCGCGACTACCGCAACCACCGCCGCCAAAGCCGTCGCCACCCAGTACATCCTCACCCACGCCACCGCCGTCGCAGTCATCAGCCCCGCATGTACCCGCCAGAAAAACACCCCCGCTACCGCCGCTCGCAGTCCGCTCATCGTCACCGGCAGCGCCGCCGCCCATCGCATCTCGCCCGTCGCCTGAAAAGCCCGAATCGCCACCTGCAGCAGCCGCCCAAACAGCCCGTCCGAAATCACCACGTACGGCAGCAGCAGCCACAAACTTCGCCCCAGCCACGCATGCCCAGCCGTCACCGCCAGCAGCAGCAAAGCCACAGCTCCGGCCACCGTCACCTGCACCGCCCGGCCCCAGCTCGCCCCTAAACGCCCGCCATCGCGGCTCACATCCCGCAGCAGCGTCATCTCCATGCCCAGCCCGCCCAACTGGCTGGCAATCCCCACCATCGCCACTACGCCGATAAACGCACCATACTGCGCGCTCCCCAGCGACCGCCCAATCAGCACAAAATACACTGCTTGCAGCAGGGCACCGCCGCCCTGTCCCGCCATCATCCACAGCGAATCCCGCTTGAGCGACTCACCCATCCCGGCCTCTCACCTCGTCGTAAATTCGCTCCAGTCCCTCCGTCTGCCGCGCAATATCGAACCGCTCCTCCACTCTCCTGCGCCCCCGCGTGCCCATCCCGTGCGCCAGCGCCTCATCGCGCAGCAGGCAAATCAACCTCTTCGCAAGCCCCTCGGCATCACCCTGCACCGTCAAAAATCCCGTCTCTCCAGCCGCCACCGCCTCCTCGGCGCCTGTACCGTCACTGGCCACCACAGCAACCCCCCTCTCCATCGCCTCCAGCACTACCGTCGGCAACCCCTCCGTATCTCCATCCATCGCCCGCACGCTCGGAGCCGCCAGCACCGCCGCCCGCTCCATCCAACCGCGAACCTCCGCCGGTGTCCGCGCCCCTGCAAACGAAAACCGGCGCAAATGCATCCTCGCCCAACCCTCCAGATCGCCGCGCAGCGGCCCGTCCCCAATCACCACCAGCCTCGCTTCAGGAAGCTCCTGCTCCACAGCCTTCCAGGCCTCCAGCAGCACCCGGCAGCCCTTCTTTTCCACCAGCCTGCCCACAAACAGCGCCACCGGCTCCCGCCCGCCGCGCAAAGCAAACTCCCGCACCGCAACGCCAGTCACATGCACCCGCAACTTCTCTTCCGGAAACCCGCGCTCTGCCGCCACCCGCCGCAAATGCTCTGATACGCAGGCAAACCTCGCCGCCTCCCGCCACAAAGCCGCCCGCCGGCGCAAAAACATCCGCCCCGCCGCACAACCCGCATGCGCCGCATCGCTCAGCCCCACGTCATACCCATGCAGAGTCACCACAAACGGCACGCCCAGCCGTCGCAGCACTGGCAAAAAGGCGCAAGCATCCATCGCAAAATGCACATGCGCCACATTCGCCCGCCACTCCCGCAGCGCCCGCTCAAACCCAGCTGTAAATCCCGTCCGCAAATACGCCAGCCGGGCCGCTTTTCCAGCCCATCCCCCACGCTCGTCCAGCACGGCCACCACGCCCGGCACGTCCAGCCCATCCCGCACCCGCTTCAGCCCCGCAAATCCCGCCTCATACCGCCGCAGCGCCACAGCCTGCGCCGCCACAAACGTCTCCGATCCCGGCAGCAGCTCAGCTCGCAGCAGCAGCACTCTCGGCATAAGCCAACGCCGCCTCCCCCGGCATCGCTGGCATAGAAGCCCGAACCCACGCACCCCGCAGCGAAACCGTAGCCATCACAAACAACATCCAGAAAATCCCATTCGGAACCAGCACCGTATTCTCATCCAGCCCATAAAGCCCCACAATCAGGAGCAAACAAAGCGGCCAAAGCAACTCCGCCATCTGCCCTCGCTCCACGCGGCGCCAAACCCGCAGACACGCCTGCCCATACGCAGCCACAAACAGCACCAGCCCCACCAACCCCGTCTGCAGCCACACATCCAGGTATCCGTTGTGCGCATGAAACACCAGAAAATGCACCGCCGCCGAAACCTGAAAGGAAGGCCCCGTCCATCCCCGCCAGAACGCCTCGTAACCCCACCCCAGCCACGGCCGCTGCATCACAAACGGCCACACCGCATGCCATATCTCCGCTCGCCCTGAAAGCGTCGTATTCCGCCCCATCGCCGCAATCAGCGCATCGCGAAACACCATCACCAACACACCCGCCGTCGCTGCAACCAGCGCCATCAACCCCAGCACCGCCCCGCGAATCCGCCCCGCGCATCGCACCGACACCAAAAACATCCCCGCTCCCCCCAGCAGCACAGCCTCCAGCCCCCATGCACCGCGCGAACCGCTCTTCACCAGCACCAGCACAAACAACGCCCCGCTCGCCCACTCCTTCCATCCCCATCGCCGCCCCGCCAGCAGCACGGCCGTCGCCAGCACCATCACCCGCCCGCACGCATTCTTCTGCGTAAATACGCCCTTCCAGTCCGCGTGGTGCCCGGCAGACAAATCCAACCCATACGACGGCATCAAATACGCAACCATCACAGTTCCAATTGCCAGCAACACCATCGCCCACCAGAAAATCCGCAGCTGCCGCTCCGCCGGATAACGCACCGTCAGGTAAAGCCCAAACATCGCCGCCAGGGCAAACTCAGGAGCCCGCCGCGCAGTCAGCAGGGGATCCACGGACCATAGCGTTGAACACAGCACCCACCCCACCAGCAACAGCGCCAGCGTCGCCGCCGGCAGTGCGCGCTCCAGCAGCCTCCACCGCCGCGCGCACAGCGCCGCAATCGCACCATAAATCAGCGCCTGTGACGCAATTCCACCCACCTTCATCAACGCCGTCGGCTGCGCAAGATTCGTCGCCAGCGCCACACTCGGAGCGATCCCCACAATCGCCCCCTGAACCGCCAGAAACATAATCACCAGCACACAAATCATCTCTTCCGGCCTGAACCGGAATTTCCCGCTCCAAACCTCCCCCCTACGGATGCGCATAAATCAGCGCCGAACTCGCCGAAGCAATGATCCCCGAGCCTCCCAGCAACAGATTCCGCCGCGCGCTGAAAGGCACATACAGAATGTCGTCCTTCTGCAACTCCTCGTCCCTCACCTCGCCGCGTTCCATCGCCAGCAGCGGAACCGCCTCTTCCGTGTATCCATCCGGTCCCTTGCGCAGCAGCCGCGCCCGCTTCTGCGCCGCCGTCTTGTTCGCGCCCGCCGCCAGCGCCACCGCCTGCAACACCGTCAAATGCGAATTGTCCTGCATCACATAACCGCCCGGCCGCCCCACATCCCCCAGCACATACACAATCCCGGCCTTCGGCACCAATATCCGGTCTCCCGGATACACGCCAACATCCGCCTTCAAATCCGCCTGAGCGTTATTCGGTAAATACACCTGGATCTGCTCACCCCAGACCCCCCCGCGCTCAATCGTGATATGCCGGTCCGCATCCGCCGTCAGCCCGCCGGCCATCGCCAGCACATCCAGCAGACTTCGTGGCGTCGTAATCGTTACTGTGCCCGGGCGTCGCACTTCTCCCAGAATTGCAACCGTCTGAGTTGCAAATTGCAAAATCGTAACTGTCACTTGTGGTTGTTTCAAATACTGCCCGGACTCGTAGGCCTTCTCAATCAACCCATCGGCCTTCGGAGTCGAATCTCCGCCCACCATGAGCCTCCCGATCAGCGGCAGCACAATCTCGCCCGAATCCATCACCCGCACCTGCTGCGTCAGCTCCGGCTCCCGCAGCACAGAAACCTGCAGCAAATCCCCGGGTCCAATCACCACGCTCTCCGGCGGAGAAACGGGAATCCGTCCCGCCCGCGCCGCGAACAGCCCTGCCACCAGCACCGCCCCAAAAACCGCCAGGCTCCTAAGACGCCCTCGCATACGCAGGCCCTCCCTTCCGTCCCGCCACGCCATTCAGTACCACCCCGATCTCCGCACCCTCCGGCATCTGCCGCAGCAGCAAATCCATCGACTGCGCCGCGTCCCCACGCAGCGTATGCCGCTCTCTGACCACCAGCAGAGCCGCATCGGCCTGTTGCGCCAGCACCGCCGCATCCGCCACTGGCAAATACGCCGGCCCATCCATCACAATGTAGTCGTACTGGCCGCGCCATGCTGTCATCATCTCCTGCATCCGCGCAGAACCTAGCATCTCGGTCGAATGTTCAGCGGCCGCTCCGCGCGGCAACACCGCCAGGTTCGGCATCTCAGCATCGGCCCGCATTTCCGAGTTCCAATCAGACCCCGCCTCGCGATGCAGCGTTCCACTGAATCCCTGCGACTCAGTCGGCGCACCCGCCATCGAATCCGCGCTCCGAAAATCCGCCTCCAGCAGCAACACCCGCGACTTCTGCCGCGCATACGCCCGCGCCAGTTGCGACGCCACCGTCGATTTCCCCTCGCCGCCCAGCGGGCTCGTCACAAGAATCACCTGCGCCTGCCGCACCCCGCCGCGCACCTGCATCGCTGTCCGCAACAACCGGAACGGCTCCTGCAAACGCGCCGTCTCTATCGCAGGCAGCACCCTCCTCGGCATCAGCGCAACACCGCGCATCGCCCGCCAACTCTCCACCACCCTGCGCGGCGAAATACGCTCCTTCGCGCCCACTTCAGGAATCATAGCCAGCACACGCTGCCCCAACAGCTCTTCCGTCTCAACTCGTCCCTGCAACCGCTCATCCGTCATCTCGGCAAACAATGCCGCGCCAAACCCCAGCACCAGCCCGCCCGCCATCCCGATCGCTTCCTCCTTCGGAAAACTCGGGCTCTTCGGATGATCCACCGGAGGCACACGCGCCGGATTCACCACCTGCAAATTCGTCGAATCCAGCCCCGCAAGCACGCCCGCTTCCTTCAGCTTGCCCAACAGGTTCTCATACAGATTCCGGCTGTCGTCCGCCTCCTGCTTCACCAGCGAGTACTGCACCGCCTTGTCATTCAGCTCGTTCACCAGTTGCTTCTGCCGCTCAAAGTCCGCTCTCGCTCCCGCCTCCGCCCGTTGCGCAATCAAGTAGTCCGTATGCGCCCGCTCCCCCAGCCGCTTCACTTCTTTCGCAATCGAATTCTTCAACGACGCCCGTTCCGACTCCAATTCCGCCATCTCCGGAAACCGTGCCCCATAGCGCTTCGAATCCAGCGCAATCTGCGCATTCACACTAGCTTCCTTGGCCCGCAGCGTCTGAATCAGCGCCAGCGAATTCTGCACACCCGTCGAATCCGCGGCATTCCCGCTCAAATCCGATATCAGCTCCGGATCGCTGCTCTCCGCCGTCTGATAAATCGCGCCCTTAAGAATCCGGTTCGCCTCATCGGCCGCCAGCGTCTTGTTCAGCGCTTCGAGCCGGGACAACATAATGTTGTTCTGCTCGTTGTCGCCAAACATCCCTGTCGCCCGCTGCAGCGCAATCGCCTTCGCCTGCAGTGCCTCGGTCTGCTTCTTCAAATCGCTCAACTGCCCGCTCAGCCAACCGGTCGCCTGCGTCGTCGCCGCGTAGCGCGCCTCAAAGCTATACCCCATCAGCGCCTGGATCAGCGCGTTCACCACTGCCGCCGCGCGCTGCGGACTTGGGTCCACGTATGAAATCCGAATCAGCCGCGTCCCGCTCACCGGGTGCACCTGCAGATTCTTGTGGAATATCTTCAACGCCGCATATCTCCTGTCCGGTGCATCTTCCAGCGGCACGTTGAGCGGCTCCAGCGGCTGCCGCCAGAACTCCACCCCCCGCCGAAACAAATACGGCTTCCCTCCAAAGAACGTGCGCGTGTTCTCCAGCCCAAGCTGCTCAATCACCTTCAGCGCCAGCGTGTCACTCTTCAGAATGTCCACCTGCGTCTGCAGCGTCACGTCATAGTCCAGCGCATCGGTCGACGCTCCACTCGCGCCGCCCGTCAGCGCCGTCAATCCCAGTGGACTGCTCTGTTCTTTTTGAATCTCCACCTCGCCCGTAGCCTCATACCGCGGCGTCGCAACCATCCAGTGCAACGTCACCGCCACCACGCAGGCCGCGCAAATGCCTGCAATCCACCGCCACCGCCGCCGCAAAAACTGCATCACGTCACGCGGAGTCCACCCATCATCCACGCGCATCCATCCGCCCCCCGCTTCCGTGGCTCGCGAATCCATTCCCCGCACTGGCAACTCGCGATTCGTCATCAATTCCTCAGCAGCACTACCGATCCATCAAAGTCAAAACCAAAATCCATCTCGCTCAGCCCCATTCCCGTCATCACATCCCGCAGCCGCTTCCGGTCCCGCGTCTGGAACAGAAAAAATCCGCTGCCTCCCGCGCCCACAAGCTTGCCCCCCAGCGCTCGTCCGGCCGTCCGCGCCGCGCAATAAATCTCATCCACCGCAGAACTGCTCATCCCCTCCGACCGCCGCCGTTTGCTCATCCAGTGCTCGTGCAGCAATCCTCCATACTCATAAATCCGCCCGCCCTCCAGCACCTTTTGAATCTCCCGTCCCAGCTGCTTCGTAAAATGCAGGCTCTCCAGCATCGGCCCATCACCCTGCTCGCAGCGGCTTTTCTGCTCGCTCAGCAACTCCGACGCGCTCCGCGTCCGCCCCACAAAAAACAGCATCAGAGAATCGCGCAGCTCCATCAGCGCCCCATCGTCCATCGCCAGCTGCTTCAGCCGGACTCCGCCGCCCCGCTCGTACTCCTGGCACAGCAGCCCGCCGTACGCCGCAATGTACTGGTCCTGCTTTCCCGTCGGCTCCCGCAGCCGCTCCATCTCAATCTCAATTGCCTTCCGCGCCAGCTGCTCGGCGCTCGCGCTCTCGCGCTTGTAAGCCTGCAGTGCATGCACCAGCCCAACCGTAAAGCTGCCCGAAGATCCCAGCCCAGTCCCTGCCGGAACATCCGCCACACTCACTATCTCCAGCGGGCCACTCACCCCCTGCGTCTCCAGCGCCTCCCGCAGCAGCGGATGCCGGATCGCCCGTCGCTCCTCCACGTGCTCCGTCTCCGAGTACTTCAGGAAATACCCCGGCAAAAAGCTCCGATTCACCGTGATGTACACGTATTTATTGATCGCCGCAGAAATCACAAACCCGCCAAATTCCCCGTAATACGAAGGCAGATCCGTCCCCCCTCCACCAATCGAAATCCGTAACGGTGTCCGCGTCATGATCATGCCCGCACCCTCGCAGACTCCACCCCGCCCTGCATCTGCCGCAGCATCGCCTCGGTCTCCCGCAGCCCGTCAAATGAACCGATTTCGTAAAACCGTTCCTGCACCTCGTGGCAAGCCAGCCCATCGCCGGAAATCAAATCCTGCAGCACCTCGCCCAGGTCAAACGTCCGCCCCTCCGGCATCCCGGCAAACACGCCAGCCCGAAACGCCGATACCCCGTAATCGATGTGCGTCAGGCAGGCGTCGCGAATCCCCTTCGCATAGCGCACCACCCGCGCGCCGCAAATCTCCACATTGCTCGCATCCCAGCGGTTTTCATTGCGATAAACCGCCATCATGCCCGGACGCCCCTGCTCGCAGAATGCCTTCCACATCGCACCCAGCGACGCCGTAAGTAAACTGTCCCCATACATCACCAGGAAACGCTCCCCCAGCAACGGCAAGGCATGCAGAATCGCGCCGCCCGTGCCCAGCGCGCACGCGCCATCCTCCGAGTACCGCACCCGCACTCCAAACCGCTCGCCATCACCCGCAAACTCCCGAATAGGCTTCGCCAGGTGCCCGCAGCAAATCACCACATCGGTCACGCCCTGCCCGCAAAGCCACCGCAGCTGATGCCCCAGAAACGCCTCGCCCGCCACCGGCACCAGCGACTTCGGCATCGTCGCCGTCAGCGGATACAGCCGCGTCGCCCGCCCGCCCGCAAGCAGAGCCAGCGTCATCCCTGCCTCACATCCAAAAGTGCCGCTCATCTTCATGCATCTCCGTCAGCGCGCGCTCCATCGCTTCGCGACTGCACAAACCTGGTTGCCAGCCCATCGCTCGAATCTTCTCCGTACGCAGCCTCACCACCGGCACATCGCCCTTCCACCCGCGATCACCGCCCGTGTACTCCAGCGTCACGTTGCCTTCCACGGACGCGCAGCGCAGCGCCAGCCGCGCAATTTCGTCCACCCGCAACCCATCCTCGGTCGCTACATTGAATACATCAAACCCGCCTTCGGCCGCCTCATCGGCCACCAGCATCGCCTGCACTACATCGCTCACGTGGATGTACGGCTTGCTCTGGCTCCCGTCGCCAAGAATCCGCAGCCGCTCCCGGTCCTTCCTCAGCCGCCGCAGAAAATCCAGACCCACCCCATGCGTCTGCCGCGGGCCCACCACATTCCCGAACCGAAACGACCGCGCCGTCATGCCAAACATCGCGCAGTAGCTGGCAATCATTGCCTCGCCGGCCAGCTTGCTCGCGCCATAAGTTGAAATCGGCAGCAACGGACCATCGTCCTCGCCCAACGGCGTATCCCCGCGCTCCCCATACACGCCGCTGCCGGATGCGTACAACAACCGCCGCACCTTGGTCTGCCGCATCGCTTCCAGAACCTGCTGCGTCAGCAGGGTTCCCTGGTAAAAATCAATATCCGGCTCCGTGGCCGCCTTCGATATGTCTGGATTCGAAGCCAGGTGAATCGCCGTGTCGTGCCCCTTCATCGCGTTGGCCAGCAACGGCAGGTCCGCAACATCCCCGCGCACCACCTTCATCCGCGGCTCAATCCGTCCATGCTGCAGGTGCCACATCCGCCCCGAGCTGAAGTTGTCATACACCGTCACCAGCGCAGCGCCGGTCCTCAGCAGCCGCTCCACCACGTGGCTCCCGATAAACCCCGCTCCACCGACAACAATGAATCTCCGGCCTACAGCTGACACGGTCACTTGCTCCTGCCTGCGAATTACCTGGTTCTCCCTGATTGTTATCGCAAACCTATCACCGCGATAAGTTCGTAACAAATTACTTGCGTCACTTTTGCTTTTGCCTTTCTCCGTGTACCTTCAGCCTGACTTCTCTGCAAATTCTCCTGTTCATGCAGACCGGCGACTCTATCCCACACACGGAGCAGCGGAGTGCAAGACAGCATCGCCACCCAAGGCCGGCTCTTCACCGTCGGCATCCCTGTTCGCAAAGGCATGCCATGGCTCCGCCCATCCATCCAGAGCCTCATCGCCCAAACCTGCTCCGACTTTGAAGTCCTCGTCATCCTCGACGGTCCCGACCCCGAAAGCCGCGCCTACCTCGACACCGTTTCCTCGCTCCGCCTGCGCGTCATTGAGCGTCCTGCCCAGGGCCTCGTCGCCACTCTCAACCAACTCCTCGATGAGTGCCGCACCCCATGGCTCGTCCGCCAGGATGCAGACGATCTCTCCTACCCCCGCCGCATCGAAAAACTCCGCGACGCTCTTCTAGCCCACCCAGCCTCCGGAATGCTCTGCTCCCGCGCGCGCTACCATGCCGACGGCCACGCCATCGGCTGCTTCCGCTCCTCGCACGGCTCCTCCGACGCGCTGCGTCGCATCGTGCACGGCGGACGCCTGCTCTCCTTCTGCCACTCCAGCGTCGCGCTTCATGTCGAAACCGCCCGCAACGCCGGCGGCTACCGTCCCATTCCACTCGCCGAAGACGCAGACCTCTGGTGGCGCATGGCCCTCTTTTCAGACATCCACTCCATCCCCGACATCCTCACCGGCTTCCGCCAGAACCACTCCAGCGTCAGCACCCTCCATCACGAGCAGCAACAGGTAGCCGGCGTTTACGTGCAGTACCTCCTGCTCTCCACCCTCTGGGGGCTCGCGCCTCGCCCATTCCATGAAGTCCAGGACTCGCTCGCAACGCTTGTGCCGCGCCGCTGGTCGCTCGCTAAGCGATTCCTGCGCAACGGCAACATTGCCCTCGGAGAAAACCACTACCTTCCCGCGCTCGCAAACTTCTCCGCCGCCTTTGCCATCCACCCTCTCTTCCTTCTCCGCCGTCTGCGCGACGAATTCACGCCACGTCTGCTCAGCAATGGGCTTCCACCGGAAATCTTCTGGAGAAAACGCCAATGCCTCTGGACGTAACCGCACCTCCAGCCGTGGCCCAGCGCCCCTCGCGTCTTCACCTCGCCGGCGTCCCCGTTGACCGCATGACCATGCGTCAGTCTCTCGCATGGATAGCGGAAAAACTTCAGTCGCAATCAGAATCCAACCATCCCCTGCTCGTCATGGGCCCCAACGCCCACATCGTCAGTGCCGCGCAAGGCTCTTCCCAATTTCTCGTCGCGCTCAACTCCGCCGACCTCTGCGTCCCGGACGGCATCTCCATACTTCTTGCAAGCCTTCTGCTCAGCCAACCCATCCCCGAGCGTGTCACCGGCGGCGAACTCATGGAGCAACTCTGCGCACTCGCCGCGCGTGACAACCTCTCTGTCTTCTTTCTCGGCGGCCTGCCCGGCGCCGCGGAAGGCGCCGCCGCCGCCCTCAGACGCCGTTATCCCGGCCTCAAGGTCACCTGCTGCTGCCCACCCTTCCGCTTCGAGGAAGACTCCGCCGAATTAGCAACCGTTTTGGATACAATTCTCCAATCCGCACCCGATATCCTCTGCGTCGCCCTCGGCGTTCCCCGCCAGGAAATCTGGATGCACCGCCACTGCCCGTCCCTGCCCATCCGGCTCGCCATCTCCGTCGGAGCCGCGCTCGATACCCAGGCCGGCCTGCGCCGCCGTGCTCCGGCATGGACCCACAAGCTTGGTGTCGAGTGGGCCTACCGCCTCGCCCGTGAGCCGCGCCGCCTCTGGCGCCGCTATCTCATTGGCAATAGCCACTTCATCGTTCTGGTCTTCGCCGCATGGTGGCGACTGCGCATGTCCACAGCGCGCTCGCCGCTGCCCACTTCCACCGTTACACCATCCACGCAGCAGAAATGAGGATTCCCTATGCACCCGATTCACCTCAAGCTATTCGCTGACACCGCCGACCTGCCCAGCATGCTGCGCCTCTACCGCCACCCTCTCGTCTCCGGATTCACTACCAACCCCAGCCTCATGCGCAAGGCCGGCATCAGCAATTACGAGGCCTTCGGCCGCATGGTCCTCGAACAGATCCCCGACAAGCCTGTCTCCTTTGAGGTCCTCGCGGAAGACGCGCCCGAAATCGAAACCCAGGCTCTCGCCATCGCCTCATGGGGCTCCAATGTATTTGTAAAAATCACAGTTACAGATCGGCACGGTCAGTCTCTGCTGCCCACCATCCAGCGTCTCGCCGACTCAGGCGTCTCACTCAACGTAACCGCCCTGTTTACGCTGAACCAGCTCGCATCAATCCTCCCCATGCTCAACCCGGCCCAGCCGGCCATCCTCTCCGTCTTCGCGGGCCGCATCGCAGACACCGGCCGTGATCCCATACCCATGCTCCGCGCCGCGCGCGCCATGCTCTACAACTTTCCCAACGTCGAACTCCTCTGGGCAAGCCCTCGCGAAGTCTTCAACCTCTTCCAGGCGCAGGAAGCAGGCTGCCACATCATCACCATGCCCCCTGAACTCATCGACAAGCTCGCGCACCTCGGCAAGGACCTCGACGCCTTCACGCTCGAAACCATCGAATCCTTCTACCGCGATGCCGAGGCCTGCGCCGGCGCCTTCAACTCAAGCCCACAATCGCTCCCGCAGGCTGGCCTCCGGTCGCGTTCCGTGCCCTGCTCCTAGCAGAAAGCCGGACGCTTCAGCCAGGCTGCCCGCCTGCCACACCGCGTGCGCATCCCGCTCCGGCGCCTGCCCAATCCGGATGCTCCGCACTCCCGCCGCCACGCCGCAGGCCGTATCCGTTGCACGATCTCCCACCATCCAGCTCATGCGCAGGTCGATCCCGTAGCGGTTAGCCGCCCGAAATAACCAGTACGGCGAGGGCTTCCGGCACCGGCACAGCCCGCCCAACTCCGCCACCACGGCCTTGGGATGATGCGGGCAATAACAATAATCCAGAAACCGTATGCCGTGCCGCTCAAAGCTGACCGCCATCGTCTCGTGAATCGCCCGCAACTCCGTCCGAGTCGACTTCCCCAACGCCTCGTTCGGCTGATTTGAAACTAAAACAAGTACAAATCCAGCCGCCTGCAAATCCTTCAGCGCCGGAATCACTCCCGGCAGCAATCGGAAATCCTCCACCCGCCGAGGAGCCTCCCACGCCCCCGTATCCCGGTAAAAAACATTCGCATTCAGCACGCCGTCGCGGTCCAGAAAGACCGCCCGCTGCGCGCTCACCGCACCTGCTCCCACTTCGTCGCCACGCGCTTCAGCAGCGGGTGAGAAACCAGCAGATGCAGCACCACCCCCTGGAACTCCTCCGCGTGCGGCGTCACCAGCGCAGCGGAAACCGTAGGCACCACCACGCATGCATTCGCCGCCTGCGCCGTATATCCACCATCGCGACCCACCACGCCCAGCACTCTCGCACGTACGCGCAGCGCCAGCTTCAGGCTCTCCACCAGGTTCACGCTCACCCGTTTCTCAAGATTCCCCCCTCCAACGGAAAGCACAAACACCGCATCCCGCTCGCACAGCCGGCTCCCGCGCAGCCACTCCGCATAACAGTTGTCCCAGCCGTCGTCGTTGATGCGCGCCGTCAGCTCCGCAACCTGGTCGCTCGGCGCGTAGCACTCCATCCCGGCAATTTTTCTAAAGTCGTTCACCGCGTGGCTGGCGTTGGCTGCACTGCCACCCACGCCCAAAAAGAAAACCCTCCCGCCAGCCTCCCGTACCTCGGCCAGCGTCTTCGCCATGCGGTCAATCGCGCTCGCATCCAGCGTCTCCGCAATCGCCTTCACCTCATCCAGATAACTGCGCGTAAACGCCGTCACAACACTTTCGGTCTGCTCGCAAGTCTCCATCGTTCTCCCCCGTTCCTGTCTCTGGCAGATGTTGATCGTCCCCACACCGCGTCGCGAATGCTCTTCCGCCACCCGGCTGGAAACCACGCAAAAAACGCAAAATGCATTGCAGCCCGCACCGTTGGCCGGCCCTCAAAGCAAAAAGACCACACAATCTCAGCCCACTCCCGCTGGCTCGCACCAGCGGCCCGGGCCTTCCACGCACACTGCACCGCAATAAACCACGAGAACGCCCGAGGCTCCATTCGCCACGCATGCCCGCGCACCCAGTTCAGTGATGTTCTCCAGTCCGCCCCCCGGCTCACCGTAGCGCGGCCATCCTCTGTCCGATACACCACCAGCGGCTCATCCAGCATCCTCACCCGCACATCTTCATCGCGGCTCACGCGCAACAGCCAGTCCCAGTCCTGGTGCACCACCAGCCCCGCCGCAAACGGTGTCCGCAGCAGCAGCGCCCGCCTCGCCAGCAGCGTCGAAGTCTGCACAAATCCCCCGCCCACTCCCCATCCCTTGCGGCAAAACAGGTACTCCTCAATCCGCTCCTCACCCCGGTACACCCGCCGCGGAAACACATATTCACCGCGCGGGGTCTTCACCACCACCCGGCAGCTCACCACCGCATTCGCCTCCTCGGCTCGCAGCGCCACTTCCATCTGCCTCTGCAGCTTCTCCGGCATCCACTCGTCGTCGTCATCCAGAAAGGCAATCCAGTCGCCCCGCGCCGCCTTCACGCCTGCATTCCGTGCTGCGCCACCGCCCACGCCCCCGCTATGGATCACCCGCAGCCTCTCGCCCATCTGCAGGCCCCACTCCAGCGCCCGCAGATTTCCTCCAAACCCATCCGCGCTGTCGTCCACCACCACCACTTCGCAGTGGGAATAACTCTGCTGCAACGCGCTCTCTATCGCCTGCCGCAGCCACGGTGAACGCCCCACGGTCGGCACCACCACGCTCACCATCGGAGTTCGCTCTTCAGCTTGCAGGTCTTCCATACTGGCTCAAAGCCCTAAACAGAGAAGTTAGGCCCAGCTTATCTTTGCTAACTTGCCCTACTTAGGCCACGAAATACACTCCGCCACACTTCGGTAACTCAATTCCCAATTTGAACCAGCACCCTCCGAACCTCAGCCGCCATCCCCATCCGCGCTTTTGGCCCCAACCACCTCCGCGAGTACGACATAATGTCTCTGTGACCCAGGTTTCTGTCATCGGTGCCGGACCCAACGGACTGTCCGCTGCCATCCATGCCGCAATGGCCGGCTTTCCCGTAGAAGTCTTCGAGGCTCAATCCATCCCCGGCGGCGGTGCCCGAACCCTCCCGCTCACCCTCCCCGGCTTTCTGCACGACTTCGGCTCGGCCGTCCACCCCATGGCCGTCGGCTCGCCGTTCTTCCGCTCCCTCCAGCTCGAACAATTCGGCCTCCACTGGCTCCACCCGGAAATCCAGCTCGCCCATCCATTCGATAACGGATCAGCCGTCGTCCTTTACCGCGATCTCCAAAAGACAGCACCCAACCTCGGCATCGACAGCCCTGCATGGCTCCGCCTCATGCGCCCCCTCGCGCACCGCTGGTGGGACTTCGCCGACGACGCGCTCAGCCCTCTGCTCCGCTTCCCCACTCAGCCGTATCTCATGGCCCGTTTCGGTCTCAACGCCATGCTCCCGGCCCAAACCTTTGTTCACCGTCACTTCAAACTCCCCCGTACACGCGCCCTCTTCGCAGGCCTCGCGGCCCACTCCTTTATGGAGTTCGACGCCCCCTTCAGCAGCGCCATTGGCCTCGTCCTCGCAGCCGCGGCCCACAGCGTTGGCTGGCCCATCCCCCAGGGTGGAGCGCAGTCCATCACCAACGCCCTCATCGCCTGCCTCAACAACTTCAACGGAACCGTGCACATTAACCACCGCATCGACTCGCTCGATGACCTCCCTCACCCCAACTCGCTCACCTTCTGCGACCTCACCCCGCGCCAGCTCCTCCGTGTCGCCGGCAACCGCCTCACTCCTCAGTACGCACGCAAGCTCCAGCGCTTCCGCTACGGCCCCGGCTCCTTCAAAATCGACTACGCGCTCTCCCAGCCCGCTCCCTGGCGCGCACCCGAGTGCCACCAGGCCCTCACCCTCCACCTCGGCGGCTCTTTTGAAGAAATCGCCCGTGCCGAATCCGCCGTCCTCTGCGGAGACCACCCCGAAAAGCCCTTCGTCCTCGTCTCCCAGCCAACCCTTTGCGACCCCTCCCGTGCGCCCCAGGGTCAACATGTCCTCTGGGCCTACTGCCACGTGCCCAACGGCTCCCCCTTTGACATGACCGAGCGCATCGAAAACCAGATCGAGCGCTTCGCCCCCGGATTCCGCGAATGCATCCTCGCCCGCCACATCTCCTCGCCCGATACCCTCGAATCCATGGATGAAAATCTCATCGGCGGCGACATTAACGGGGGCGCATTCACCCTTCGCCAGCTCTTCTTCCGTCCCACCCGCGACTACTACAGCACCTCCAACCCCCACATCTACCTCTGCTCGGCCTCCACGCCTCCCGGCGGAGGAGTCCACGGCATGTGCGGCTACCATGCCGTCGAGGCCGCTCTTCTCACCCGCGGTGCCTGACCCGGATTTCCCCATTTTCCTCCGCTTGTAAACATTTACACCAAAACGGTTGCCCAACCTTGCCCGTTTGGTGTCTACTTGCGCCGCAAGGAAAATTCTTATGAGTTACGTCCTCTCTCTCGACCAGGGCACTACCAGTTCCCGCGCCATTCTCTTCGATCACAACGGCTCCATCGCAGGCGTCGCGCAGCACGAATTCCGCCAGATCTACCCCCGCTCCGGCTGGGTCGAGCACGACCCCATGGACATCCTCACTTCGCAGATGAGCTCCGCCGTCGAAGTCCTTACCCGCGTCGGCGCCCGCCCCCGCGACATCGCCGCCATCGGCATCACCAACCAGCGCGAAACCACCATCGTCTGGGACCGTGAAACCGGCAAGCCCGTGCACAACGCCATCGTCTGGCAGGACCGCCGCACCGCCACCCAATGCCGTGAACTCGCCGAAGCCGGCTTCGAAGACACCATCCGCAGCCGCACCGGGCTCCTCCTCGATCCCTACTTCTCCGGCACCAAGGTCGCCTGGATCCTCGACAACGTCGAAGGCGCACGCGAGCGCGCCCAGCAGGGCAAGCTCGCCTTCGGCACCGTCGACAGTTGGCTCATCTGGAACCTCACCAGCGGCAAGCGCCACGTCACCGACTACACCAACGCCTCCCGCACCATGCTCTTCAACATCCGCGAAGGCCGCTGGGACGAAGAAATCCTCGACCGCCTCCATATTCCCGCCAGCATGATGCCCGAAGTCGTCTGGTCCTCCCAGCGCATCGGTGAAGTCACCACCTCGCTCGGCCTCGGAGCCGCCCCCATCGCCGGCATCGCCGGCGACCAGCAGGCCGCGCTCTTCGGCCAGCTCTGCATCAACCCCGGCGACTCCAAAAATACCTACGGAACCGGCTGCTTCCTCCTCGAAAACATCGGCACCCAGTTCCTCCAGTCCAAACACCGCCTCATCACCACCCTCGCCGCCAGCGCCCGCCAGCAAATGGAATACGCCCTCGAAGGCTCCATCTTCATCGGCGGCGCAGTCGTCCAGTGGCTCCGCGACAACCTCCGCCTCGTCTGGAACTCCAGCGACATCGAAACCCTCGCCGCATCCGTCCCCGACTCCGGCGGCGTCGTCTTCGTCCCCGCCTTTGCCGGCCTCGGCGCACCGCACTGGGACCCCAACGCAAGCGGCCTCATCATCGGACTCCATCGCGGCACCTCCGCCGGACACATCGCCCGCGCCGCACTCGAAAGCATCGCCTTCCAGGTCGGCGACGTCTTCGACGCCATGCAGTCGGAAACCGGCAACTCCATCTCCGAGCTACGCGTCGACGGCGGAGCCGCCGCCAACGACCTCATGCTCCAGTTCCAGGCCGATCTGCTCGGCCTTCCCGTCACCCGCCCCTCCATGCTCGAAACCACCGCCCTCGGCGCAGCCTACCTCGCCGGTCTCGCCGTCGGCTTCTGGGGCAGCGTCGAAGACATCCAGGCCCACCGCGCCGAGCAAACCCTGTTCACCCCACGCGCCGACCGCACCTCCATCGATGCTGGCCGCAAGCGCTGGCAAAACGCCGTAGAACGCTCCAAAGGATGGAACAATCTGTGAACCGCGACCTGATGCTCCAAACTCTCAAGTCCCGCACCACCCCCTGGGACATTGTCATCATCGGCGGCGGGGCCACCGGCGCAGGCGTCGCCGTCGATGCCGCCTCCCGCGGCTTCGATGTCCTCCTGCTGGAAGCCATGGACTTCGGCAAAGGAACCTCCAGCCGCAGCACCAAGCTCGTCCACGGCGGCGTTCGCTATCTCGAACAGGGAAACGTCTCCCTCGTCATGTCCGCCCTCAAAGAGCGCGGACTCCTCCGCCAGAACGCGCCCCATCTCGTCCATGACCTCGCCTTCATCGTCCCCAACTACGCCTGGTGGCAAACGCCCTTCTACGGCGCGGGACTCAAAGTCTACGACCTCCTCGCCGGGCGCTACGGCTTCGGAAAATCCCGCCTCCTCTCGCAGGAAGAAACCATCGAGCGCCTCCCCAACATCGAGCGTCACGAGCTCCGCGGCGGCGTCGTCTATTACGACGGACAATTCGACGACGCACGCCTCCTCATCGACCTCATCTCCACCGCCGCCGACCACGGCGCCACCCTCCTCAACTACTTCCCCGTCACCGCCATCACCAAGGGGCCAGATCGCACAGAAAACGCCGGCCTCGTCAATGGCGTCACCGCCGTCGATTCAGAATCCGGCGAAGCCTTCCAGATTCCCGCCAAAGTCGTCGTCAACGCCACCGGCATGTTCACTGACGCCATCCGCCACATGTCCGACCCCTCCGCCGACCGCATGATCGCCCCCAGCCAGGGCATCCATCTCGTCTTCGACAAAACCTTCCTCAGCGCGGACAGCGCCCTCATGGTTCCCCGCACCAGCGATGGCCGCGTCCTCTTCGCCATTCCCTGGCATGACCACACCGTCGTCGGAACCACTGACACCCCCATCCCGGAACCCCTCTACGAGCCACGGCCTCTCGAAGAAGAAATCGACTTCATCCTGGAAACCGCCGCCGAATACCTCAGCCATCCGCCCCAGCGCAGCGACGTCCTCAGCGTCTACGTCGGCGTCCGCCCGCTCGTAAAGTCTGACTCCGGCAATAAAACCTCATCGCTCTCCCGCGACCACGTCATCCACATCGACAACAACGGCCTGCTCACCATCACCGGCGGCAAGTGGACCACCTACCGCCACATGGCCGAGGACTGCGTCGACAACGCCATCACCCTCGGCCCGCTCGAAGAGCGCCCCTGCCGCACCCACAACCTGCCCATCCACGGCTATCTGCAGGACACTTCCAGCCTCGGCCACCTCCGCGTCTACGGCGCACTCGCCGAACACATCCAGCGCCTCGCCACATCCGACCCCCAGCTCGCCCGGCAGATCCATCCCGCGCTCCCCTACATCGCCGCCGAGGTCGTCTGGGCCACACGCCACGAGCTCGCCCGCACCGTCGAAGACGTCCTCGCCCGCCGCACCCGCGCTCTCTTCCTCAACGCACACGCCGCCATCCAGATGGCCCGTCCCGTCGCCACCCTCATGGCCAGGGAACTCCAGCAGCCCCCGGACTGGGTCGAATCCCAGGTCACCACCTTCACCCAGCTCGCAACCCAATACACACTCCCATCAAGGCAGAACTAACCAATGCGCTCATCCCTTCTCGGCGAATTCATGGGCACCATGGTCATGATGATCCTCGGCGACGGCGTCGTCGCCGGCGTCCTCCTCAAACGTTCCAAGGCAGAAAACAGCGGCTGGATCGTCATCACCACCGGATGGTGCTTCGCCGTCCTCTGCGGCATCTTCACCGCCATCCTCTTCGGAAGCCAGGCCGCAGACCTCAACCCGGCTTTCGCCATTGCCGGAGCCATCCAGACCGGCGCATGGTCTACCCTCCTGCCCTACACCATCGCGGAAATCGCAGGCGCCTTCACCGGCGCAGCCTTCGTCTGGCTCCATTACTGGCCTCACTGGAGCCTCAGCGATGACCCCGAAGCCAAGCGGGCCATCTTCTGCACCATCCCCGCAGTTCGCAACCGTGTCGCAAACTTTTTCAGCGAGGTCCTCGCCACCTTCATCCTCATTCTCTCCGTCGGCGCACTCAATTCTCACTTCGCTGAGCCCAACGGAGCCGCACCCGGCCTCTCGCCCTACCTCGTCAGTTGCGTCGTCTGGGGCATCGGCCTCTCCCTCGGCGGAACCACAGGCTACGCCGTGAACCCCGCCCGTGACTTCGGACCACGACTCGCTCACTCCATCCTCCCCATCCCAGGCAAAGGTAAATCCGACTGGCGCTACGCACCCATCCCCATCCTCGGCCCGGCCGTAGGAGCCGTCCTCGCCGGCTACCTCCTCAAACTCATCGCCGCCTAGAATCCCGGTGCACATGGGTGCCCCATACATTCTCCTCGCGCTTTTTCGAGGAGAATGTGTGGGACCAGATCGGCGCAGCTCCCGAGCGCCGCAACTATCGAGCCCGCCCCGATAAGTTCGCGGTGCCACGCTGAGCAAAGCGAAAACCTGCCCTGAGCGCAGCCGAAGGGCATCCTGGCGATGAACAAACTGCAATCACCGCATCAAGCTCCTCCCGGTGAACTCCCGCAAATTTCCGGCCACCCCCGTTTTCACCCCATCCATCCCAACCCCAACCACCCCCCGCCAAAATTGCTATCCTTAAATCAGACGCAGCCAGGCAAGATCGCCGTCAACCCATGATTCAAAACCGCAGCCGCTCCACCCGCTGCCCCAAGGAACCGATGCACCCCCTCAACATCACTCCCACCGATTACGCCGTCGCCTCCCTCTTCGGAGCCATCGTCATCATCCTATGGCGCATTCGCGAAGGCCGTTCCCCCGTCACCCTCAGGAAAATCCTCATCCCCCCGGCTGGCATGTCCACAGGCTTTGCCATGTTCCTGTTTCCCATCTGCCACATCCCCTGGCTCTGGGCCGGCGTCTCATTCCTGCTCGGCGCCACCCTCCTCGCCTGGCCCCTCAACGCCACCACAAAGCTCTACCGCGACGGAAACACCGTCATGATGAAGCGCTCCAGCGCCTTCCTCATGGTCGTCGTCGTCCTCGCCGCCATCCGCTTCTTCGCACGCGGCTACTTCGACCAGTACGTCTCCGTCGAGCAGACCGGGGCCGTCTTCTATCTCCTCGCCTTCGGCATGATCCTCTGCTGGCGTCTCACCATGTTCTTCAACTACCGCAAGCTCGTCGCCCAGCCAGTCCCGTCCCAGGCCACCCTCGTCGAAGAACCCGACCCAGCCGCCTGACGCAAATCCTGCCCCTGCCTCACTTCCGCGAAAGCAAAATCTGCTCCACTCGCAGCCGATCCTCCTCCGTATCCACCCCAATCGTGTCGCTCGGAGCCTCGGCCACGTAAATATCCACCCCATTCGCCAGCAGCCGCAACTGCTCCAGCCGCTCCACCTGCTCCAACTCCGCCGGCTCCATCGCAGCAAATTTTTCCAGCGCCGCCTTGCGGTACGCATACACGCCCAGGTGCTTCCAGTACCCCGCAAATCCCACCCCGTCGCGATCAAACGGTATCGTAGCCCGCGAAAAATACAGCGCCCGCCCATCCTTCGCCGTCACCACCTTCACCGCGTTGGGATTACCCACATCATGCGCCGGGCACCGCACCGCCAGCGTCGAAACCTGCACCTCCGCCCGCCCAAACGGCTCCAGCAGGGCCGACAAATGCGCCCCCGTCAGCAGCGGCTCATCCCCTTGGATGTTCACGTAAATCTCCGCCTCTATCTCTCGCGAAACCGCATGCACCCGGTCCGTCCCGCTCGCGCAATCCCGCGACGTCATTACCGCTTCCATCCCATGCGCCCGCGCGTAATCCATAATCTCCTCCGCATCGGTCGCAATCACCACCCGCTGGAGCTGCCCGCAAGCCTTCGCCGCCTTGTACACCCACCCCACCATCGGCTCGCCCGCAATCTCCTTCAGCACCTTGCGCGGCAGCCGCGTTGAGCCCAAACGTGCCGGAATCACTCCCAGAATCTTCAATTCAATGCTCCCTTCAACCCGCAAATTCTCGTCTTCGATTCGCAGTCTACCTGTTCCCACTCACTC
>JBMFWD010000034.1:0-36472 GCA_049965615.1 Acidobacteriaceae bacterium | reverse complement strand
CCACTGTGGATCCGACCATTCCGCACGATCAGTCGGCCGAACCCATCCAGCACGAGTTCACGCTGTCGATCCCCTCCAGCCAGTGCATGGTGTGCCACGTGCACCCTGGCACCAACATGGAGACCACCTACTTTGGCTACACGTGGTGGGACAACGAAGTGGATGGCCAGCTGATGTACCCGAAGAAGCAGCGCAACCCCACGGCCAAGCAGTATCACGAGGCGGAGTTGCGTGACCCGGAAGGCTCCACCGCCAAGGGTTTGTGGGCGAATGTCGACTTCCTCAAGAAGACCGGCTCGGCGGCCTTCAACAAGAAGCTTAAGGATGTGCAATTCGCCGACTTCCACAGCCATGGCTGGATCTTCCGCGCCGTGTACTGGCGCGACCGCGAGGGCCACCTGCTCGACAAGCAGGGCAAGATCATCCCCAAGAACAGCCCGGACAAGTTCAACCTGGCCGTTCACCTCGAGGACATCCACCTCAAGGACGGCATGCATTGCATCGACTGCCACTTTGAGCAGGACATGCACGGCAACGGCAAGCTCTACAGCGGCACACGCAACGCGGTGGAAATCCAGTGCGAAGACTGCCACGGCACTATCCACCACAAGGCCACGCTCATTGCCAGCGGACCGGCTTCGCCCGGTGGAATGGCCGCCAATCTCATCCGCCTGCGCACCCCGTGGAACCAGCGCCTCTTCTACTGGAAAGACGGCGAGCTGTACCAGCGCTCCATGGTCGACAAGGGCACCACGTGGCGTGTAGTGCAGGTGCTGGACACCATCACCCCCGGCAACCAGGACTACAACTGGCGCTCACGCCTGGCCAAGACCATGCAGACCAATGGCAAGACCTGGGGCCAGATTGTGGACGACTCGCACCTGGCGCACAGCGACAAGCGCATGACCTGCTACACCTGCCACAGCTCCTGGACGACTTCCTGCTTTGGCTGCCACCTTTCCATGAAGGCCAACCAGCGCATGCCCATGGAGCACAACGAGGGCCTGATGACCCGCAACTGGACCTCGTACGACTACCAGGTGCTGCGCAGCGACGTGTACATGCTCGGCATCGACGGCACCGTCACCGGCAATCGCGTGGCGCCGGTGCGCTCCGCCTGCGCCGTGGTCGTGAGCTCGCAAAATGCCAATCGCGACTGGCTCTACCGCACGCAGCAAACCATTTCCGCGCCGGGCTTCAGCGGGGAAGCCTTCAGCACCTACGTGCCGCACACCGTCAGCGGCCCCATGACCACCAAGCAATGCACTGACTGCCACGTGGCCACGGCGGAAAACAACAATGCATGGATGGCGCAGATTCTCATCCAGGGCACGAACTTCCTCAACTACATGGGTCGCTTCGCTTATGTTGGACTGGGCAAGGGCGGCTTCGAGGCCATTCCCTTCAGCGAGCAGCAGCAGCCACCGGCGGTATACGGCAGCGAACTGGATCAGATTGCGTACCCCTCCAACTACAAGAAGTTTGTGAAGGATGGCCGCAAGCTGCGCCGGGCCTATCACCACATCGGCAACGTGCTTGACCTGCAACTGCGCGGCGAGTATCTCTACGCGGCCATGGGCCGTAAGGGCTTCCGCATCTTCGACGTTTCCGACGTTGATGTGAAGGACGTCTCCGAACGGCTCATCACCGCGCCGGTTTCACCGCTCGGCCAGAAGTTCTACCTCAGGACCAAGGACGCTACGGCCGTCGCCAGCCCGTCCACGCTCGCGCTCGATCCGCTCCGCACGCAGTTGAAGGCCAATGAAGAGCAGCCCATCGCGCCGCTCTACGCCTTCCTCTACGTCACCGACAAGTATGAGGGCCTCATCGTCGTGGGCAATCGCAAGACCGGCGTCGGAACGCTCCTCGACGGCAATCCGCAGAACAACTTCCTGCAGCGGGCGCTTACCTACAATCCGCAGGGCAGGCTCACCGGCGCGCACCGCATCACCATCGCCGGCAACTATGCTTACATTTTGTGCAATCGTGGGCTGGAGGTTGTTGACCTCAAGGATCCGCTGCATCCGCACATTACCGCAGAGATCGGCACCAATATTCTGCATCACCCCACGGGAATCGCAGTGCAGTTCCGCTACATGTTTGTGACCGATGCCACCGGCCTCAAGGTCTTTGACGTGACGCATCTGGCGCACCCTGTGCTGGTCCCGCACGCCTTTGTGCCGCTCCAGGACGCGCGCAACGTCACCGTCTCGCGCACCTACGCCTATGTTTCCGACGGGCGCTACGGCATGGCCATCGTTAATGTGACCACGCCGCCGCACCCGCACCTGCTGGAGAACTTTACGGCAAACGGCAAGCTCGACGACGTCAACGATATCCAGTTGACCATGGTGAGCTCAGAGCAGTTCGCCTTTGTGGCCGACGGCAGGAACGGTTTCGCCATTGTGAATCTGTTCGCTCCCGGCACTCAGCCGAACTTCTTCGGCTTCAGCCCGCGGCCGATTCCGAGGCTGATCGCTGTCCGTGCAACCAAGACACCGGCCCTGGCCGTGTCGAGGGGCATTGACCGCGACCGCGCCGTGGATGAAAGCGGCAACCAGCTTGCCGTCTTCGGTCGCGTGGGCGCGCACCCCTTCACCTACAAAGAAGAGCGCCGCATGTACCTGCGGAACGGCAAGCTGTACACGGTAACGAACAAACCGCCGGACAAGCCGCTGCCGCTCTATCCCAGGAAGCCGAAGACGCAGGTCGCCGGCATGCCGGAGATGCAGGACGGCGGCAAGTAGCCCCTCTTCCGACCAAAGAAATACCCGGCCCAAAAACAACAGGCGCAGACCTGGAAATCTGCGCCTGTCCTGCGATGCGGTTTTGCTTTGAGGAGTTCTGTCCGCCGCTGCGCTACGGATGCATCAACGCCACGGTCAGCTCTTTCATTCCCTCGGACTGCTTTGGCGTGGGCCGCAGTTTGGGGTCCAGCCAGTTGTGGTACTCGTGGCAGAGGAAGCAGCCGCTTTCCGCATGGCCTGCCGCCAACGCTGGCCCCTGCGGGCTGCTCTGGCCGTTGTGGCAGGTTTTGCAGGTCTTGATCGAAGGCAGAAGAATGTCCTTTCCGCTTTCGCTCCTGAGCGCAGCCTCGTGGCAACTGTTGCAGCTCACCGACTGGTGCGCCTCGTGGCTGAAGACCGCATTGGGCTCCCAGCGCACCGGCTGCTGCGTGGGCTGCATGGTGGGCAACATCGCCGGATTCACCAGGTCGGCTGCCATCTCCTTGACGCTCGCGTCCGCCGGAATATCCGGAATCTGCATCTCGTGGCAAAGGTTGCAGGACTTGTGCCACAAACGCCGCTCGGCCTGCGCCGTGCGAATCGTAATCCAGTCCTGAACGGAATGCGGCACCGCCGCCAGCTTCTGCCGCGGAATGCGGTCCATCAGACCGGCGTCCTCCGTCACGGCCTGCATGTTCTTGCCGGCCATGATGTCCATGTTCTCCAACTCGGCCCAATGCCCGATCTCGTAGCTCACCACCTGCGGATGCTCCACGGCAAAGGCGCGAATCTGGTTCGCGATAAAGAGACGGACCTTGGCCGGCGCTTCGTGCGGCGCTTCCATCTGGATATGCCGGTCAAAGCGCAGAGTGTGGCAATCGTGACATCCGGTCTCGTAGGCGGTGGGCGCCATGTACGCGCGGCCATGATCGCTTGCCAGCAGGTAATGCGCCTCCTGGTGAGAGATATTGCGTCCGTTAAAAGTGTACGTGGCGTCTTCCAGCCGGGGCGCAGTCGGCGAACCATAGGGCCACGGATCGCCCTTATCCGCCTCGGGACGGTGACAGTCACTGCAGGCCAGGTTGACCTTGCCATGCGGCCCCAGCAGCCCATGCTTCATGTGGTCGTAGTGGGAAAACTTGATCGCCTGCGTGCTGTGGAAGTTTGCCTCCAGTGGAGCAAACTCCGGATGCCCTTTCACGAACGAGTAGATGGCTGTGGCAATATGCGGAGCGCCGGCAGGAATGATCAGGTGCGAGTGGCAATCGATACAGCCTGAGTCGGCCGTATTGGAGAGCATCATCGAGCCTTCGTGCTCCACGTGGCAGGACGAGCAACTCGGCTTCGGCATACCGGCGATCGGATGCAGCAATATCTCCTGGTGCGCAGGAACCGCGTGGCACTGCATGCAGGCTTTATCCGGCACGCTGCGGTTGAAGCCCGCGCGCTCGAAGAACCCATGCTGTTTGGGCAGGTGGCACGATTCGCACTTGGTCCCGAAAACGGCGTGCGCGGATGAGATGGGTCCGCTTGAAAGCATCTGCTGGCCGGTAAATCCGAAGGTCGCCACCACCCAGACGCAGCTTGCCACCACCGCAACGAGCGCCAGGATTCCCTGCCAGCGCCGCAGGCGCGACGGATTCTTGAAGTAGTTCCGGTCGTGACGGCGTGCGACCGATTTGGATGTTCGTCTGCGTATCTGCATCTTTTAGTACCGAAGCGCTCCAATCGCGTGCACAAAACCAAGAACGATGACCGCCAGCGAAAGCGGAATGTGGCAAAGCAGCCATGCGTGCAGCGTGCGGTGCAAAACAATCTGGCGGTCGAGCTGCCGCTTTTCCTCGCAGATTTCTTCCATCGCCACCGCAGTCGGATGCGCGCGCTCCGGCAGCAAATTGCGAAGCCGCTCAAACAACCGGGCGGAATAATCCCTAAGGCGCAGCGGTGACTGCTTGACCTCGTTTGCAAGGTAAGGCCGAATCTCTTTTTCAAACACCGAGCTCAGTTCCGCGAGCTCGGCATTGATCTCGGGAATCGCGCCGATGTACGTCAGCACCACGGTTGCGCCGGCTCCGCGGCCCGGCGCCATTTCCTCGGCGATGGTGCTCAGCCGCCCTTCGGCTTCTTTCACGAGCCCTTCGCGCACGTGGTCAATCTGGTCGTAGATCGTCTCAAAGCCCACCTCGCGCATGATGCGCGTGGGCAAGGTGTGCTGCAGGTAGGCGCCCATCAGCCCGCTCAGGGTGACGATGATGAGAAGGACCATCAGGATCGACGTGAGCCATCCGCCAAAGTGAAAGCCTGCGTGCAGAAAAATCAGCGGCAGGGCCAGCGTCCCCAGCCACAGGTGGCCGCGCATCCAGTGCTGCGCGCGCCCGATGCGCCAGATGGGATAACGCTTGCGAATCCCCAGCGCCGCTGCAAACAGCATGAAGCCGAAGCCGACGATGCCAAACAGCAACCCAATCGCAGAGCCGCCGTCCACCTTGGAAAAGATGGCGTACGGAACGTAGATCACAATGGAAACACCCAGGATGATGCAGCTGGCAATCAGCCAGGGCAGATGGGAACGATCAATTCGCATGGCTCTGCTCCCCGGGCTTCTTCAGCAGATCGGCAAAGAACACATCCGGCTGCACGCGATGCGCCGCGTCATGCGGACAGGCATACACGCAGCTTGGTTCCGGCAGCTCGTGGCAAAGATCGCAGGACGTGGCCTTGCGGACCTTGACCGCTTCCAACTCCTTCGTCGCTTCGTGCACAATCTCCTGCACGTTGATGTTTCCGTAGGGACAGTTGTCTGCGCACAGGCCGCAGCCCACGCACCAGTCCTCAATCACCACTTCCAGCGAATTGCGCCGGCGGATGGAGCCCACCGGACAGCCCACCATGCACAGCGGATCGCGACACTGCCGGCATGAGGTCGCTACCAGGTAGTGATCGAATCGCAGCCCGTCGCGCAGCAGCCGCGTCACGCCGTCGTGCGCGTCAGCGCAGGCTCTTACGCACTGATCGCAGCGGGTACACTTCTCCAGGTCGAGCACCAGAAGGCTCTGCGCGTCCATCAGGCCCTGGGAAAGATACTGGTCCAGCGGCTGGTTGCGCTCGGAGCGCTTGCGCTGCGCCAGATTTTCCTCTGCTCTGCGCCGCGCCACATCTTCCAGGCTCTCGCGCACATGCGGGAAACGATCCAGCATGAATTGAAAATCCTCGGCGGAAATCTTGACGACTTCCACGTGGTCGAGCGCCGTACACGTGGCGTTGCGCCGTCCGCCGTCCGCGGTGCCTTTCGTGAGCAGACCCATTTCGCCAAAGTATCCGCCGCGCGGCAGGTAGGCGATGACGAGATCTTCGCCGCCGGAGTGCTTCTGGCTCACTTTTACGAATCCAATGCGCACCAGGTAGAAAGCGTCTGCCAGCGCGCCCTCTTCAGTAATCACCTGCCCCGGGGCATAGCGCTGCAACTCGACGGTCTGCTGCAGATGCGCGATGAAGTCCTCGTCCAGATCGGCGAAGATCGGCACGCTGCGCAGGTGCGTCTTGAGCGCGCGCTCGCGGTAGTTGCGATCAAGCGCTGCGCGGAAGTTCTTGTTCTTCTGCATCACGTCGAGCACGTTGCGGAGCATTTCGAGCACCACTACGTCGGTTTTGGCTCGGACCGTCGCTGAGCGCGGGTAGAAGCTCATGCAGGTCATTTCGCCAAAGAGCTCGCCCGGGCCCAGCGTCGCCACCGGGTTCTCATACGGCAGGTCAACGGAGGCGTCGATGGGAATGTACTTCTGTCCGTGCCCGTTGGCTTCGGTCTCTACTTCCTTGCGCGAGCGCAACCGGCTGGCGATGCGCGCCACCAGTCCCTTGTGCTGGTGCGAAGTCGCAACGTGCGCGCGCGGCGAGCCGATGAATACTTCCGTGTCGCCCTGCAGGATGTAAAACGCGGTCGAACCGTTTTCGCCTTCGCGCACGATGGTTTCCCCGGCGCGGATGTTGCGCTTGATCACAGCGCCCCGGTTCAACTCCAGAAAGGTTCCCGACACGCCGTGAAAGACCGGCATCGCGAGCAGTTCTTCCGGATCGGGAATCACCGCATCCGGGTGTGCATCGAGCAGATTCTGCCCCAGCACCCGGCGGTTGGTCAGCGCGCCCGTCGGGCAGGAAACCATGCACTCGCCGCAGGACACGCAGCTCGAATTGCCCATGGGCCGGTTGTCGTCAAAGGCAATCGCGGCGTGGTATCCCTTGCCCTGCCGGGCAATCACGTAGTTGTGCCGAATCTCCGAGCAGCCTCTTACGCAGCGGTCGCAGAGGATGCAGGCCGAGTGATCCACAAAGATCGAAAGCGAGGAATCGTCCGGCAGCAGCACCGGAACCGAGCGCCTGGGAAACGGCGAAGGCGTCAGTCCCGCACCCTGGCCCAGCCCCATCGATGCGGCCTGCATTTCCAGTTCGCAGTCGCCGCTCTGCTGCTGGCGTTTGCAAGGGGAAGGATGGTCGGCGAGCAATAGCTCGTAGAGGGTTTTGCGAGCAGAGAGCACTCCCTCGGAGGCTGTCTGCACCTTCATGTCCGGCTCGCACTCACGGATGCAAGCGGCCTGGTAGGCACGCTCGCCGCAGTCCACCACGCAGATGCGGCACACCGCCACCGGCGTCTGGTTTTGCTGGTGGCACAGCGTCGGAATCGGGATATTGTTCAACCGGGCCGCGTCGAAGATCGTCGTGCCGTGCGGAACGCTGACGGTTTGTCCGTCAATGGTCAGCGTTACCAGTTCGCTTTGCGCGTGCTCGCTCACTCAGGCTCGTCCCTTTCCTGCGAAGCATACCCCGGCGCGGCAATGTTTCTGCTTGAGGTGCTCCTCCACAATCTCAGGAAAATGCCTGATCACCGACTGAATCGGTGCCGGCGCAATTTGTCCCAGCCCGCAGATGGAAGTCTGCTTGAGCGTGTGCGACAACTCGTCGAGCAGCACCATGTCTCCCGCTCCCGCGGTGCCGTTCATCCATCCCTGCAGCATTTCCACCATCTTCTGCGTGCCAATGCGGCACGGCACGCACTTGCCGCAGGACTCGTTGCGGTAGAAGCGAACGGAATTGAACGCCATGTCGAGCATGCAGGCCTTGTTGGTGCACACCACGATTGCGCCCGAGCCCACCATCGAGCCCAGCTTCGAGAGCGTCGCCCAGTCCAGCGGCGTATCCAGCATGGACGCCGGGAGGTAGCCCGAAGACGGCCCCGAAGGCGCAAAGCCGATGATCTCCTCACCCGGCGGCGGGCCACCCGCGTAATCCATGATCAGTTCGCGATACGTAATGCCCATGGGGACTTCAAACGCGCCTCCGCGCTGCACGCGGCCGGTCACGCCCACAAACTTGATGCCCGGGTATCCTTCGCGGCCCTGGTCCTTGTACCACTGCGCTCCATGCGCCAGCACGCTGGCGGCCAGGGCAAACGTCTCCACGTTGTTCAGGGCGGTGGGCTGACCCCACAACCCGTAGTTGACAGTGCGCGGCGGCTTGTTACGCGGCTCTGAGCGATGCCCCTGGATCGCCTCCATGAGCGCCGTCTCTTCCCCGCAGATGTAGCCGCCCGGGCTTACGAAGACTTCCAGCTCAAAGCTCAAATCGGTGCCGCGAATGTTCTGCCCGCACAGTCCCTGCGCGTAAGCCCGTGCCAGTTCTGTGCGCACAATCTCAATCTGCTGCTCGTACTCGTGGCGAATGTAGATATATCCGCGCTGGGAGCCGGTCACCAGGCCGCAGATGATCATGCCCTCGATGAGCAGATGGGGCAGATGCTGCAGAATGAATCGGTCCTTGATGGTACCGGGCTCGCTCTCATCGCCGTTGCAGATGACGTATTTTTCCGGGCCAGCGAGCTTTCTTACGGCGTTCCACTTGATATACGCAGGAAAGCCGGCGCCACCCATGCCGCGTACGTTTGCATCCTGCAGCACGGCAATGACGCCGTCAAAATCGCGGTTGCGCAACAGCCTCTTCAGGCTGGGATAGCGGCTGGCCTCGTCGGTGCAGGGATCGGTCTTGAGCACCAGCCCGCGCTCAGCAAAGCTGGCCGGCACGCTCTCGGGAATGTTCTCCACGCCGGCAAGAGCGTCGAGGACGTAGTTCGCGGTTGTCGTAAACGTCGCGTTCTCGTGAACCTGCTCGTTTACGCTCACCACGCAGGGATGGTCGCAGCGCCCGATGCACGAGACATCGCGGACCAGCACGCCTTCCTGTCCCGCAAAGCGATGCTCGAGTTGCTCGCGCAACTGCTGAGCGCCCCACAGGTGGCAGCTCATGTCGTCGCATACGCGCACGTCCGCCTTGGCCAGCGGCTTGAGGCGAAAGTGCGGATAGAAACTGGCAATCGTGTGAATGTCGCGCAAATGCACGTTGCGACGCCGCGCAATGACCTCCAGTTCCGGCAGCGGAATGTAGCCATGCTCTTCCTGCAGCAGGCGGAGGTCTTCTACAACTCCGGCGGTTTCCCGGCCCGGAGGGAGTTGCGAAGATACGGATTCAGGCGAAGATAGGCTCATTACAGAATTTGTAAATGGAAGTCGCGAGGAATGTAGCAAACCCGGCGGCAGGAGTCCACCACCAAATTTGCATTGAGGAATCAAGCTCCAGAATCGCCAGTAAAGACGGGCCTGAAAAGAAACGATTGCATTCACGCCGTGTTGCCGGTATAAGGGTCGGCATGCGCGCAGCACGAATGATTCTGGTGGTTGCGATTTCCACTTTCGCCTGTGCCGCCTGGGGACAGTCCATGTCTCAAAGCGGTGGCGATGCAGCATTGGCTCAAAAACTGGCGACGGAATCCTACGCCATGAGCGCGAAATATGTCGGTCCAGGGTCCTGTGCCGCGAGTTCGTGCCACGGCGGCATACAGGCCCGCAACACTACCAAGGTGCTGCAAAACGAGTACAGCACCTGGATCGTCCAGGACCGCCACTCGCGGGCGTACGCGGCCCTCCTGGAGCCACGCTCAGCCCGCATGGCGAAGATCCTCAAGATCGGCCCTCCGCAAAAAGCGCAGGAGTGCCTCGTGTGCCACGCGCTTGATGTGCCCAAGGGGCAGATGGCGCGGCCCATAGACCTCTCGGACGGCGTCAGCTGCGAAAGCTGCCACGGACCGGCCTCCGAATGGCTTGGCCCGCACGTGCAGATGGACGCCAGCTACTCCGACATGGTCAAGCTCGGCCTCATCGACAATCGCAACCTGGTGGTCCGCGCCAAAAACTGCCTCACCTGCCATCTGGGTTCGCCCACGCAGGAAGTGACGCACGAGATGCTCGCGGCCGGACACCCGGACCTGACCTTCGAACTCGATTCCTTCCAGTCCATCGAACCGCCCCACTGGGTCGAGTGGGCGCAAGGCAAGAACAAGCCCGGTGTCGATTCGCTCTACGGGGTGCGCATCTGGAGTGTGGGGCAGATCGTCCAGCTCCGCGAGAGCCTCCTCAAGCTGACCCGCGACGTCAACAGCAATCACTGGCCGGAATATACCGACATGAACTGCTTCAGCTGCCATCACAGCCTGACTTCCTCGAAGAACAGCTGGCGGCAGGCCGTGGGTTACAGCGGACGCCGCCCCGGCAATCCCTCGTACAACATGTCTCGCTACATTGTCTTCGAGCACTTCCTGGACGAGATCGACCCGTCCGGCGCCGCGAAGCTCAAGCAGGACATGGCGACCGTTTACACCCAGGCTTCAGAGCTGAACCCTGACCGCGCCACGCTGGTTCAGAATGCGAATATCGCCGCTGCCGACGCCAAGTCCCTCGAGTCTGAAGTCAACGACGCGGTCTACACGCACCAGCGCACCATGGACCTGCTGGAGTCCATCTCCGGCGACGGACAGGCGATCTCCCTGCAGGGCGAGCGTTCTGCCGAGCAGGCCGCCATGGCGCTCGATTCGCTCTACATCGCTGACACCAAAAACGGTCATCCGAACCCTGCCGTTCGCTCCTCCATCGACGCGATGTACAAGATGCTCTCCAACCCCTCGGCCTATAACGCGCCCATGTTCGCCGCTCAAATGGCGCGCGTCCATGCCGCTCTCGAGTAGCGAAAGCGAACTCCGCGCACAGGACCGGGCACGGCTCTCACGCCGTGCCCGGTTTTTTTTGAATCGCGATTCCTTCGCACCCGACCGCACCATGTCGCGGCCTTCAAGCTTCCGGGCAGGCGCCCATCCTGCTCTCACCCATCTCAGATAAATCACCATGCATGCGGGGAACGCCCGGTGGTGTCGATGAAGGTCCGGAGCGGGTCGCCTAAATCACCATGCATGCGGGGAACGCCCCATTTTGCTGCCTGCCGCCTCGCGGGAAACAGAATGGGCCTTCCATCAGGAATTGCCTGTTCGAAGGCCCCGAGGACGATTCTGCGCCAATCTGCGTTGCGTTACTGCTCAGGATTGCGCGGGAACTTCTGGTACGGAATCGGAACCCCATTAATTGAGTAGTTGTCTGCGCGGATGTTGGCCGGCGCCGCATATCCGGCAGCTCCGGCCGCCGCTACGAAGTCGTCCTGGTCCACGCCGTCACCGGAAACCCCGATGCCGCCCACCAGCTTGCCGTTTTTGTAAAGCGGCGCGCTGCCCGGGAAGAAAACGATGCCGCTCTGGTAGGGATTCGCCGGCTGCTGGCCCTGCGTGCAGGGGTGGTTGATGTCATTCACAAAGAGGCTCTGGAAAAACGGCCCCGGCGAAGTACCGTTGATGCCCGAAGGAAAATACGGCTGCGTGGTAAAGCCGATGGTCCGGTTGGTGATGGCCGTTCCCGGCGGCAAAGGAGACAACTCGGTTGTGGTCGGCGACGAGAAGTACGTCACGTTGCGGGACTTGGTCAGCGCCACATCCACGGAGAACATGGTCGCGTCCGGCATGCGATACAGCGCCAGGATGTTGCCGTTCAAATCCGAAACCGCAATGACGAAGCGCGCGCGAGAGCCTTCCGGAAGGCGCAAGACGGCGCGCGTTTTCTCGCCTGTGGCCAGGGCATCCTGCACGATTGTGTGCACATCGTCCAGAGTCAAACCACCCTGCGTGCTGCCCGTTTCCGCAATCAGGTCGCCTTCGGGTGCGGGACCCGGGCTGGCCAGCGGGCCTATTTCGTAGCTGCCGTCTGCCGTGCCCGCTGTTTCCCCGGCGGGCCGCGTGGTCTGGTCCACAAAAGGCAGCGCAATGCCGCCTACCACCACCACTCCCGGCGACGGCACATTCGGCGTGTACCCATTCAGGAACGTGCCGGCATACGCGGCGTACTCGTCGGTGTTCATGTCCGCGCCGGCCACGCCGATGGCGCCGGCCACTTGCCCGCCCTTGAAGATGGGCACGCCGCCGGGATTTACCGCGAGATTATTCGAATCCATGGCGTCCGGCTTGCCGGTGATAATGCCCAGCCCATAGCCGCCATGCAGGCTGCTCAGCACCGGCAGGCTCTGCCCCGGCAAATAGTTCACATGGAAATCGCAACCGCGATTCGACTCCTCGATCCCGTAGAGCGGCCCGCTCTCCGTGTTGGCAACCCCGGGCGGAAAATGCGATGCAGAGATAAAGCGAATGGTTCGCGTGGAGATTGGCGCCTGGTCATTCGAAAAATATGCGGCGCTGCGGGCCAGCGCTGCCGCCACGTCGTCCGAGGGCGCCATCTGCCCATAATTCGCAATGGCCGTTGCCGGAGCGTTCGCCTTCTTGTAAACGGCGAGAATGTTCCCCATGCGGTCGCTCACCGCGATCACAATCGGCACGTTCACAGAGGAGGCAGCCGCCGTAACAATCGACTGCACATCTGCCGCGGTGAGGATGTTCGCAGAGGTCTGCACCGGCCCGGTGGTGGGCGCAGGCGGATTCACATTCACGCCGGAACAACTCACCAGCGTGAGCGAAACAAAAAATGAAGCAGCACAAGCGATGCAATCCCTGAACGCGAAACGCAACGAAAAACCTCGGCCAAAAATTTGCCCCGAGTGTAATCGCCGCGCCGCGGAAAAGCTACGGAAATCCGCAGAAATGCTGTGCTAATATTGCGGGCGGCTGGCCTTTCCGATGCCGTATGCGTCGCTACCCGTTTCCGCGGGCCGGGACACACCTTCAACTCGCATGCTAAAGCGCCTTCCAGATCGCATTATCGTCGCCGCATTCGTAGCGTTTGCGCTCACGAGCCTGCTTATCATGCTCACCAGTTGGACGCCCTACGGCGACCTGAACCACTGGACCTACGACTTCCTCATCAATCACGGCCGCTACGCTCCCGAGGCCAAAAATATCGTCTTTGTCGATTTCGACAATCGCACCTTCTCGAAAATCGACAAGTATCCCATCCCGAGAGCGGACATCGCCAGCGTGATTGAAAAAATCAGCCAGGCAAAGCCGGCCGTCATCGGCGTCGACATCTTCTTGTCCGAGCCTCGCGCCAAGGACCAGGACGATGCCATGCAAAAGGCGCTCACCGACGCCGGCAACGTCGTCATCGCGGCGCAGTCCGGCACCGGCCAGCTTCCGCCCGTCATGCCCCTTGCCATGTTCTGCCAGCCGGAAAATCCCGACTACATCACCGGCTACTGCAAACAGGGCACGCCCGGAGCCTTTGCCTATGCGGCCATCAACATGCCCATCGACAGCGATGGATTTGTCCGTCAGGCCGAACTCTTTGCCTGGGGCAAAAAACCAGCCGAGAGCTTCCCCGTCTTCATGGCCGAGGAATACCTGGCCCAGACGGACCCGAACTGCAAAAACTGCATGCTCCAGCCTCTGAACAAGCATGCCGCGCAGTTCCTGGGTCACGCCGTCCCTTACGCCAATCCCCTCACCCGTACCTTCCGGATTGGCGACTGGTCCCCGAACCCCGTCGAGCACATCTCCGCCTGGGACGTTCTGCAGGACAAGGTGCCGGCGTCGGAGCTCGCCAACAAGCTCATCCTCATTGGCCAAAGCAGCGACGCCGCCCGTGACCAGCACTTTACGCCGCTCTTCCGCGTACGCGGACCAGACGGCAAACGCGAACGCATTGCCGGTACCGAACTGCATGCGGAAGCCATCGAAACGCTGCTCCACGGCGATGCCATCGGCGCCATTCCTCATTGGGGTCAGGAAGTCATCACCCTGCTGCTGCTCGGCATGGCCACGTGGCTCTTCACCACCACACGCATCCGCTACTCGGCGTTTATCGCGCTGGGATTCATGCTCGTCACCTACCTGGTGGCCCAGTTGCTGTTCACCGAGTTCCACATCTGGTTTCCCTGGCTGGCGCCGGAGATTGGCCTCGCCGCCTCATTACCGTGCGGCATCGGCTGGCAGTACCTCAAGGCCAATGTTTTGCGCAGTGAGACGGAAAAGTCGCGCCAGCAGCTCATGGACCTGTTCTCCCGCTACGTCGATCCTGAGGTCGCGCGCACCATCTGGCTGCGCCGCGACGAGGTCAGCCTCCAGGGCGACGAGCACGTAGCTACTGTGCTCTTCAGCGACATCCGCAATTTTACCGCCATGACCGCCGGCAAGCCCTCGCAGCAGGTGCTGAGCTGGCTCAACCACTACCTCACCGCGATGGACGACGTCATTCGCGAGTACAACGGGTTCCTGAACAAGTTCATCGGTGATGGCATCATGGTCATCTACGGCGTCCCGCTCTCCAACGGTGATGAGCACGATGCATGCCAGGCGGTTTCCACCGCGCTGGCCATGCTGGAGCGGGTGAAACAGCTCAACGCGGAACGCCGCCCTGACGACCCATTTTCCGACTTGAGCATCGGCGTCGGCATCCACACCGGCATGCTCACCTGCGGCAGCGTGGGTTCAAAATCCCGCCTGGAATACTCCGTCATCGGAGAAACCGTAAACCTCGCCTCGCGCCTGGAAAGCCTCAACAAGGAATTCCATACCGAGATCATCATGTCGGAAAGTACGTATACGCTGGTCAAGGACCGGTTCCGGAATGCGTACTCTCTTGGAGCCACCCCGGTCCGCGGCTTTGGAGATCAGGTTAATATTTACAGCATCGGGCCAAAAGTGAATCAGGGCGAAACGGCCCAACAGCAGAAGAAACCGGAGGTCGTGGTTTGAAACAACTTTGGATAGCAGTCTTGGTGGCAGGTACGGTTGCGGTTGCGGGCGCGCAGAACAAGACACCGAACCAGTCGCAGAATTCGTCGAATCGCCCGCGGCGCGTCGCCATGCACGTGGGTGGATTCGATCTTGCGCCGGGCGCGGCCAGCGCCAACCAGATTGGCGGAGCTTCTCGCGGCGTCAGCAACTCCGGCCCTGTCCTGCTCTACGCACCACATAAGGGACAGGCCTACACCCTGCGGCCCTCCTTCTGGTGGCAGGGCGACGCCAACGCAAAATACAAGTTCCACCTGCAGGACCTGCAAGGCGGCATCTCCTGGGATCGCGAGGTCACCGGAACTTCGATGGCCTATCCCTCCGATGCGCCACCCCTGACGCCCGGCCACACTTACCTCTGGCGCATTGAGTCGGAGTCCAGTCTCTTTGGCCCGCCGGCCCCTTCCGCTGTCATTGTCGTGCTGCCTGCGGCCGAGCGCGCTCAGATCAAGGCAGAAGAAGCCAAATTCAAGGGCTCCTCCGAGCAGGACGCCGTCGATCGCGCGCAGGTTTTCTACAACCATCGCCTCTGGTACGACACGCTCGGCGCCTACGACAAGCTCATCGCCAGGTACCCTGCAGACGCGAAGCTGGTGAAGATGCGCGACGAACTCTACGAACAGCTTCCGGCCACCCGCAAGCTGGCCGCGCAGGACATGGCTCACTCCAGGTAGCGGGTAGCAGCCCCCACACCAGAACCCATGCAAGAACAGGCATCGCTCCCCGCGATGCCTGTTCTTTTTGCTGTATTCCCACAATCAACGGCACCGCTCAGGCTGGAATGGAAGCCGTCTGCGCCTCGCTGTTTCGCTGCACCATGTCGCGAGATTGCCGTCTCCATACGCGCAGCAGCACCACGGCCAGCATCATCAGCGCCGCGGACAAGCCGCTCCAGATGCCAATGGCGCCCAGGTGCCGCCCAAAGCACAGATACCAGGCCAGAGGCAGACCCACGGTCCAGTAGCTGAAGAAGTTCGCCACCATCGAGCTGCGCGTGTTCGACATGCCTCGCAGCGCGCCCGTGGTCACCGTCTGCACTCCGTCAAACAACTGGAAGAATGCAGCTACCATCAGCAGCGAGATCCCCGCCGCGTCCACCGCGGCATTGTGGGTGTAGAACTCCAGAATGGCTCGCGGGGCCAGGAGCATCAGCGCGCCCGCGCAGGTCATGAAGAACGCGCCGCTGGCAATGCCAAGCCATCCCACGCGCCTTGCCGCGGCAAAGTCGCGCCGGCCAATCGCATGCCCCACGCTCACGGCGGTGGCGCCCGCCACGCCCAGCGGAATCATGTAGGTCACGCTGGCGCAGTTGAGCGCAATCTGGTGGGCGGCCAGCATCACCGGACGCAGGCGCCCCGCCATTACAGTCGCCGCGCTGAATGCTCCCACCTCCAGCAGAATCTGCAGCGAGGCCGGAAAGCCGATCCTCAAAAGCGAACGCATCCGGTCCATGTCCAGCCGGGGGAAAAAGCTCTCCACACCCGAGGGATGCCGTTGGCTTTGCCGCCACAGCGCATACGCCAGCACAGCGAACATGTAGATTCTTGAAATCACCGTAGACCACGCCGAACCCACAATGCCCTCCGGCGCAAAACCCCAGTGACCGTAAATCAGTATCCAGTTGCCCAGCCAGTTCACGACGTTCGCGCTCAACAGAGCAAACATCACCGGCGCCACCACCTTCATCCCCTGCAGGTAGCGCCGCAGCGCGCCGTACAACAGCAGCGGCAGTGTGCCCCAGGCCAGCGTCTGGATAAACGGGCGGCAGGCATCCACCACGATCGCATCCACACCCCACACCTGCAGCAGCCACGGCAACAGCCAGCTCAGCAGCATCACGGGAGGAGTCAGCGCGACGGCAAGCCACAGTCCCTGGTCGAACGCGCGACGGCAATCTTTCAGATTTCCCGCACCAAACGCCTGGGATACAAGCGCGTCGAGCCCGAGCATCAACCCCATGCCGAAAAGGACAATCGCGTTGTACGCAATTCCACCCAGCCCTACCGAACCGATGGCCACGGCGCTGAGCCGGCCCACCATCTTCGTGTCCACCACTGACATCGCCATCCAGCCCAGTTCGGCCAGCACTACCGGCGTCGCCAGCTTCCACAGCGGAATCAGTTCGTCACGGATTATGGCCCGCTTGTCTGCCATTCAGAAAGCCCCGCCAACTACTCTGCGTCTGGAAAAGGCAGTCAGTCTCTGCACGTTCACTCCTGACATGGCTCGTTCGCCGCCTTGCATCGGCGGCCATAACCATCGAAAAAAATCTTCGCAACTACGGCCCAGCGAGTATAGAGCCATCGGAATCAATTTGTAAGAGCCATATTTCCCCTGCTCACTCCAGGGCTCGCACGCGGCTGCAAAGAGACTGCCTGTGAGTTGATCGACAAAGCGCGGAGACCTTTCATTCACTTGTTATCCAGAAAGTTATTAGATGATTACGATTGACCGCGCGCCGCGATCAGGTTACAGTTCCTTGACCGTAAAAATCACGAACAATTTCCCCCCAACAGACAGCTTTATTTGGAGTTCAGGGATGTGCGCCACGCGTCGATGTGCCTCTCGCTTTCAGTCCGTTCTTGCAGCAGCAGGCCTTTCGGCCTTGACTCTTCTTGCCATGACAGGCTGCGGCACGAATGCTTCGAACAATTCCGCAACTTCGCAGGGAAGCGGTAGCAGCTCGGCGTCGTCCAACGCTAAGGCCGGAACCATCTCCAGCGGGGCAAGCCTCGGGCTGCAGTGGAGCCCCGCAGATCAGACTCTCCGCCCGATTGTCGGCGTGCCGGGCTCGTCCTGGCTGGGAGCTTCCGTCGTCACTGCCGGAGCTTACACGTCGGCCTCCTACTGCGCTGCCTCCGGAGTGGCGCTGTTGACAGACAGCCACGGGAACCTCTCGCTGATCTCATCCGCGTCGCAATCGCCGCAGGTTCTCGCGCAGGGCGCGCCTTCCAGCGCTCACTACGCATTTTCGCCAAACGGGCAGCGTGCTGCAGTCTTTGCACCCAACTCCGGCTCGGCCCTGCTCGTCACCGGACTGCTAACCCAGCCCGGAGTTTCGACCTTCACTTCCACCAGCGCCATCGCAGCCCTGGCCCTCAGCGACGACGGCGCACTGCTGATCGCCTCGCCCGGCAGCGCAGGGGTGACCATCACAGAAGTCTCCTCCACCGGCGCCCGCGCCACAGTGGCAACACTGGCCGGCTTTGGCGGCATGGCGTTTCTGCCCGGCTCAGACGACTTTCTCCTCGCAGATTCAGTCCAGAACACCCTGGTGCGCGTTCACAACGGAACAGCACAAACCCTGGCCACCCACACCGACGGACTCAATCAACCGCTTGCCGTGGCCACCTCGGCCGATGGGCAATGGGCCGTCACGGCCAACAGCGCAGATGGAGTCCTCGTCCGTGTAAATCTCTTCGGCGTCGCTGCACCCACCCGGGCACTCTGCGCATGCTCGCCCTCTGAGTTGACCCCGCTCGCAGGCAACGCCGTGTTTGAGCTCACCGAGCCCGGCAAATCTGCCTCATGGATGATCGATGCCGCTCGCAACACGCCCAGCGTATTCTTCATCCCGCCCACACACAGCAACACGACAGGGAGCAGCAAGTGATGAGCCGCACGAACCTACGCACCTTGAAGATAAAGTTTCTCGCAGCCGGCTTTGCGCTGCTCGCAGGCTGCCTCGCTGCGCCTGTCGCCGCCGCCCAGACCGTTCCTCCCAGTTCCTTCACCATCTCGACGAGTCCAACTGGGACCGTGCCGGGCGAGACCAACCTTCAAATCATCATCAACCTCACCGGAACCACAACGCTCGGCCCCACCGGCACCGTCGATGCCTTTACCAGTCCATCCGCCAGCTGCACCAGCAAGGCCTATGACATTGGCACCCAGTCGCTGACCACCACCGGCAATACGGCCACCACCACCATCAACGCCTACGCGCCGCCAACTGGAAGCTATTACGTATGCGCAAGCTACAGCGGCGATACCAATTTCAGTACAGCTACCACCCCCAGTGGAGCACCGATCACGGTTCTTGCCCCCACGGTCCTCACATCCGTCCAGCAAAACTATCCGGTAGCAGGACAGCCCATCACATTCGCACTGTCGTTAACAACACCCACAGGGCAGCCAGCGCCTACCGGAACCATTACCATCGCCGACGCCACCAATACAACTGTCGGCACAGTCAATGTCAGCGCGTCCACTACCTATCCTGTAACACTCTCCGCCACCCTCACTGGTGGAACCAGCTACACCGTCACCTATAGCGGTGACACGAATTACACCTATCAGTACGTATACGGAACGGCATACTTCTCCAATCCGGTCGTATCCATCTCGCCCTCCGCCATCCAGGCAGGCTCGCCGCAAACCACACTCACGGTCAACGGCAATGCATTCACCAATGCTTCCACGGTGCAACTTGTCAGCGCAGGTGTAGTCCAGTCCCTCACGACCACCTTTGTGAGTGCAAACCAACTCACTGCCATCATTCCGCAAACGCTGCTGACCACGGCACAGGTTGACACCGTGCAGGTCCTCACGGGAACCAGCACCAGCAACGCGGTGAATCTCAACGTTTACGCCCAGCAATCCACCACAGCAACTGCCACTGCCCCCTCTTCCTTCGTCTATGGGCAAACCTCCTCGGTGAACTTTGGCGCCGCAGTGGCACCCTCAGCGGCTGCGGAGACCGGCCTCCCGACAGGCTCCGTCAGCTACACACTTACCGGCCCCGGCGCAGCAACCACACAACTGGCGCTCGGCACGGCAAGCCTTTCACCTTCTACCAATAACGCCACCCTGACGCCCGGCAGCGTCCTGTCATCACCTGACCTGGCGCCAACTAGAGCCGTCTCAGTTGATCTCAACGGAGACGGGCTGACCGACATTGTTTCCCAACCCGGCCTTTCTGCTGGCAGCGACTATCCGCCGCCTTACGTGCAGGTATTTCTCAGCACCGGCATCAATAGCTTCCAGTCCGAACAAACCGTGCCGACCGGCTGCACCACTCAGGATTTTGCCGTTGGCGACATCAACGGAGACGGCAAGCCAGACATCGTTGCCCTCTGCGCCGCCGGCAATGGCGGCATCGTCGCCACCTACATGCTTGGCAACGGCAATGGAACATTCCAGCCCCCGGTAGTATTGGCAACCACCACGGCCCTCTCTTACCCGAGCAACATCGTCATAGGGGACTTCAATGGTGACGGAGCCATGGACGTAGCCATCCTAGATGGCACATCTGGAAAGCTTCAGGTCTACACCGGCAGCAAGACGTTTGGCACGTTCACCGCGCTGCCCGTGTCCAGCTTCACAGCAGGCCCCTCGGGCATTACTGAGCCTCGAGTGGCTGACTTCAATCAGGACGGAAAATCGGACATCGTCCTGCTCCCCCAGCCCTACCAGACAGGTACTGAGACTCTCGAACTACTCGTCAGCAATGGAGACGGCACCTTCACGACTCAGTCGCAGTCATTGAGCACTTCCGCCTTCTTTCTTCAACCTCCCGCCATCACCGACGTGAATGGCGATGGGTATCCCGATGTTGTGCTAGCCGATCCTTCCGGCCAGATCTACGTCTTTGAAAACAACGGCAAAGGCGTGCTGAATACCCCGCTCAGCTATCCCGTAACCAGTCCGCAATCCGTTGCTGCAGCTCCCTTCCCTGTTATCGGCAAACCCGCTTCCTCAGCCGTGACCCAGCCAGCCAATATCTTTTTCACCACTTACAACACCAGCACGTTTGCCATTTCTGTTTCTGCCATCAATCTTTCCGGTACCACCTTCACCCCCGTCTATCCCGCGCAGAGTGCCGGATATGACGTGAGCAGCTATGGCGGCAACAACATCCTTGTTGCGGGCGACTTCAACGGCAACGGTTACTACGACGCAGCCGTATTCTCCAACCAGTCATCCTCTGGCCTGGTCCCAACATTGTTCCCCTACTTCTACACCAACAGCAGCACGGGCACGCTCACCGGGGTGACCCAGCAGCCCAACGCGGGCACCTACAACCTCACAGCCAGCTATCCGGGCAGCAACACCTTCGCCGCGTCCACGAGCGCAGCCGTACCCATCACGATTACGCAGGCATTGCCCGGCAACAGCCTCACGTCCTCTGCTTCGGTGGTCGACTACGGACAATCTGTAACCTATACAGATACGATTACCGGAGTACCGGGTGGAACCATTCCGTCAGGCGCGGTGACCTTCAATGTCGCCTCCTCCTTCGCTGGGAGTTTCGGCACTGTGACGATCAATCTTGTCCCTGTCGCGGGAACCAATACTGCGACGGCCACCTACACCCTGAATACGCTCAACACCGTCTATCCTTATGCGTCGCCCTTGACAGTGTCAGCAGCATACAGCGGAGACAACAATTACCTGGCCGGCACACCCGCGACAGCACAGCTCACCGTCAACACGGCTCCGCTGACACTCAACCTCACCTCCTCGGCCTCAACCGTGACGGCTGGGACGGTTGTTACCTTCACAGTCAATGCGACAGGCGGTTCAGCGGGTGTTCCGACTGGCGAGTATGTGACTTTCAACGGCCTACCCACCAGCGCAGCCCTGCCCACGCTCGATGCCAACGGTCAGGCCGTCTATCGCTTCGGCCTGCTCCCTTCCGGCACGTATGACGTATCCGTTAACTACGGTACCGACGGAGTCTACAGCAGCGCCACGTCCAACACTATCGTCCTGACAGTAAACCCGGACCCAGTGAAGGTCTCACTGGTATCGAGCGCGAATCCTGTCACCTATCCCAACTCCGTCAACCTCACAGCGGCAGTCTCCAGCGGCGGTCTGGGTATCCCCACCGGGACGGTTAATTTTGCCAATAATGGCGCGGCTTTGGGCGCAGGCACGCTTTCTTTGGTCAACGGTGCCAGCGGCTTGTCTCCGGGTAACGTCTTCGATAGTTCCACCACCGCCAACGTCATCGGTGAGGCGATTGGAGACTTCAATCACGACGGTAAACCCGACGTCGCCGTGCTGGAATCCAACGGCACGACTTCCACCCTGCTCGTCTCGCTTGGCAATGGCGATGGCACCTTCCAGCCGGCGGTGAGCTACACCATTGCCGCCAATACAACCGGCATTGCCGCTGCCGACTTCAATGGCGACGGTTACACCGATCTCGCCATCACAGACTCGGCCGGGAACACTTACATCTATCTCGCCAGCTCTACTGGCAGCGGTAACTTGGCGCTCAGCCAGACGCTGGTCGGCCCGCCCCAATCTGGCGTCACCCCCTCCAACATTGCAGTCGCGACAGGCGACTTCAACAAGGATGGACACCCCGATCTGGCAGTTCTCACATCTTCGTACGTACTGGTTTACCTCAACAACGGTTCCGGGAGTTTCTCGGGATCTGCTCCTGTCATGTACGGATCACTCGGCGTCCAGTACGAAAAGTACACGGGCCTCGCCGTAGCCGACTTCAATAAAGATGGCTACCCGGACATTGCTTTAAGCACCAATGTGGTTGCCGTCTTACAGGCCCCCGTTCTCGGCACGACCAGCAGTTTCGTCACCCTGCTTACGAATACCGGGGCCACAGCTCCCGGCTTTTCCACCACTTCTTACCCGGTTGCCTCGGGAGCAACCGGCATCGTGAGTGGCGACTTCAACGGCGACGGGTATCCCGACCTCGCTGTACTCAGCGGCGGTGACAGCACCGTCGATATTCTCATCAATCAGGCAGGTGCTTTCCCCACGAACACTTCCTACGCGACGGTCGGCGAACCAGTCGGCATGGCCGTTGCAGACTTTAACAAGGACGGTTATGACGACCTGGCGATCTCCGGCGTCGCTGGCGGAGCCGGAGGCGGCACCACGATCATGTACGGCTCGGCATCGGGCATTGTCAGCTCGACAGCCCTGCTGCCTACCGCTTATGGCTACGCGGATGCAGCAGCCGACCTCAACGGCGACGGCAATCCCGACATCCTCGTAGGCGACACGCAGATCTCCACCTTCCTTGACAGCGCGGCCCAAACCACGCTCTCCAACGTGGTCCTGCCGGCAGGAACGGATCCGTTGACCGCAACCTATACGCCAGACACGGCCTCGACCAGTGCCTTTGCATCCGGCGCATCATCTGCCTACAACCAGATCGTCAACCAGGCTACCCCCGTCGTCACCTGGGCTACCCCTGCGCCCATTGTCTACGGCACGCCGCTCAGCTCTGCTCAGCTCAATGCCACCGCCAGCGTCCCCGGTACCTTTACCTACACGCCTGCCGCAGGAACCGTCCTCACCGGCGGCACGCAGACTCTGACCGTCCTGTTCCAGCCCACAAGTTCAAACTACGCACCAGTGACTGCGTCGGTGAACATCACGGTCACCCAGGCAACGCCCACGGTCACCTGGGCCACTCCTGCGCCCATCTACTATGGCATTCCGCTCAGTTCCACCCAGTTGAATGCCACCGCAAGCGTCCCCGGCACCTTCACCTATAACCCGCCGGCAGGAACCGTACTTGCAGTCGGCCAGCACACCCTCTCCGTGCTCTTTACGCCCACGGACGCAGTGGATTACACAACTGCAACCGCCTCGGTTACACTTACTGTCTTGCCCGGCTCCATCCTGAACTCCATCGCGCCTGCCAGCGCCAACCTCGGCGACCCGGCCACGACGATCACGCTCACCGGCGCAGGCTTCCTCACCACCTCCGTCGCCCAGTTCAACGGGAAGCCCCTCACCACCACCTACGTGAGTCCGACCTCACTCACGGCCGTCATTCCAGCCACTGACCTGACGACCGTGCAAACCGTTCCCATCACAGTCTTGACTCCGGGTGAACCGGTCAGCGCATCCCAGTCGTTCAACGTCATCGCGCCTGCGGCTCAGGCTACCTTCACCGGTCCGTCTACAGCCGCAGCGGGAACGCAGCCTACGCTCAACTTCCAGTTCTCGCAGGCCTACCCTGTGCCGGTCACCGCTACGTTCACCCTGTCGGACTCTCCAGTCAACCCAGGCGGCATTACCGATCCGGCCGTCCAGTTCGCCAGCGGCGGAACAACTTACACCGTCACCATCCCCGCGAACTCCAGCGCGCCCGTGCCGGTTCAGCTGCAGACCGGTACCCTCGCGGCAAACCTCACCGTGACAGCCCAGCTCAGCGCCGGCGGCGTGGACATTACGCCATCCACGCTCGCGCCTGTGGTCATTCAGGTGCCTTCCAGCGCGCCAGTCATCAGCAGCGTCACCCTCGTGCGCAGCGGAACCACGCTGACCGTCACAGTGCAGGGCTACTCCAGCACTCGCGAGGTGCAAAGCGCCGCCTTCCACTTCACAGGCGCCAACGGCACACAACTCGCGAACCCTGACGTGACCGTGCAACTGAACTCAGCCTTCGCCAACTGGTACTCACAAACCACATCGGACCAGTACGGAAGCGCATTCTCCTACGTCCAGACTTTCAACCTCAGTCAGGATGCTTCCACCATCGGCAGCGTGAGCGTAACGCTGACCAATAGCGTGGGAGCCTCCAACACAGAAAGCGCGCAATAGTCATGAATGAGTTTCACGCAAACCCGATCTTCAGAAAGCTTTCCTCCTGCATCGCCTGGCTGCTGATCGCTTCGCTTGTGCTCTATGCCTTCCCTGCGGAAGCGCAAATGCACGGCCCGCCGCCCAAGGGTCTGCGCATCATGATCCTCAGCGGAGAGGGCGCGCTCAACAATATCGAGGCTCGCACCGCCCGTGAGCCCATCGTGGAAGTACAGGACGAGAACCACAAACCGGTCGCCGGCGCGGTCGTTCTGTTCACCATCCATGGCAATAAGAATGGCGCCAGTGGATCGTTCCAGAACAACTCCACCGCGTTCTCGACCGTTACCAACGCCAACGGTATCGCTGTCGGCACCGGCTTCCAGCCCAACAATGTTGTGGGCGCATTTCAGGTCACCATTACGGCGAGCTATGGTTCCCTCACCGCCAGCGCTGTCATCAACGAAAACAACGTGCTGCCGGAAGCGCCCAACACGCAGGTCAGCACCAACCCCGTCACCACGCCCGCCAGCGTCGCCGGAGGATCACACGCAGCCACTACCAGCAGCCACGGAATCCTGCACCATCTCCACTGGATCGTCACCAGGCCGGGAGTCCTTATCGTCGGCGGCATCGTGGTGGGAGCGGTGATTGGAACCGTCATCCTCCTGCAGCCGCAAAGCCCAACGCAGATCACGGCAGGTGGAACGACAGTCGGAGCGCCCGCTGCCAGACCCGCTCCCGGCATATCCATCCACTTCGGCCGCCAATAAGCACCAAACAAAAGACCCGCCGCCCGGCGGGTCTTTCAGGCTTCTGCCGCTGGTCTGCCTTACTTCCCGGCGCGAATCTCGTAGATGTGATGCGTTACCCCGGCAATCTGAGGGTGCTGCTCTGTCTCCAGGTCCAATATTGTAACCGTATTTGTTCCTTTCTTCAGCCAGCACCCAGGGACATAATCCGTCTGCTGCGGTCCGATCCTCCAGACCCGCCCCACGGAGTGTCCATTCACCCACAGCAGCCCCTTGCCCAGCGCGCTCACATCCAGGTACGTGTCACCCACTTGGTTGAGCTGGAAGGTTCCGCGATAAAAGGCCGGACCGGCCACGCTCCTGCCAGACCAGTTCAGCGCAGGCACATGCTCCATCGGCATGGGATAGTTCTCCCATCCGACAAGAGGCTTGCCGTTCAACAGTACCGGAAAGATCAGCCCCTTGCGATCGGTCGGAAACAGCGGCCCGTAGTTGATGCGCCCCATGTCTTCCACCAGGATGTCGAGCCGCGCCTTCGGTTCGGAGATATTCAACTGTACCTTGTGCTGGTGCAGCCTCCGGTCCAGCGTCGCCACCTGCTTTCCATTCACATACACAACCGCGTAATCACGTGCCCCGCCAATGTCCAGCGTCCCGTTCACTGGTCCGTGCAGTTGCTTGCGATACAGCATAAAGCCGGTCTGCATCTCAAAGTGCGCAAAAATCATCGGCTCCCTGCTGTGTTGCGGCGCGGGAAGATGCTCCCACAGCGAAGCGCTCAGCGGCAAACCGAAAGGCTTCACGTGGATCAGCGGCACAGTCGCCGGCACCGGAGGCAGATGTTTGCCCGGCGCGTATTCGCGGAAGAGCTTCCGCATCGCGTAGTAATCCGGTGTGGGATCTCCTGCCTCATTCAACGGAGCGGAGTAGTCGTAGCTCGTCGTCTGCGGCACATAGTTATTGCCATTGCTGTTGGCCCCGTTCAGGAATCCCCAGTCCGTTCCGCCATGAAACATATACAGATTCACCGAGTAGCCATGCGAGAGGATCCAGCGCAGGTCCTTCAGTTGCTTCTCAATCGGCGCGCTGCCGTGATGCGGCTCGCCCCATGAGTCAAACCACCCCGGGTAGTACTCGGCCACATACATCAGCCGCGAGTGCGGACGAAACGCCAGCAGTTTGCGGAAACCACCTTCCACGCCGCCCGGCCCTGCATCGATCGCCTCCGGCAGTTCCGGCAGAGAACCACCCCACAGTCCGGGCCCATCCGCCGTATACAGCACGGCACTGCCCAGCCCGGCGTGCATCACCATATCCTTCACCGCTTCCAGGTAGGCCTTGTCGTGACCGAATGAGCCGTATTCGTTCTCGACCTGCACCGCGATAATCGGCCCTCCGTTGGTCCACAAAAGAGGCTTGAGCTGCGTGCCCAGGTGATCCAGATAACTCTGCGCAGCCTTCAAATACGCGGGGTCCGTCGTTCGCACCCGCATCGACTTGTCCTTCAGCAACCACGCCGGATATCCGCCAAAGCTCCACTCCGCGCACGCATACGGGCCGGGCCGCAGAATCACATACAGCCCCACCTGCTGAGCAATGCGCACAAACCGCGCTACGTCATACTGTCCGGAAAAATCCCACTGCCCGGGCTTCGGCTCATGCACGTTCCAGAAGGCGTACACCGAGATCGCATTCAACCCCATCGCCTTGGCCATTTGCAGCCGCGCCCGCCAGTACTCTGGAGGAACACGCGCATAGTGAATCGAGCCAGAGATAATCTGTACCGGTTTTCCGTCGATCACAAAATGTCCGCCAGCCACCGCTACGCTTCGATGCGCGCCCGCAGTCTGCGCCACCGCGGAAGCACCCGTCAGCAAACAAGCCAACAAGAGGAAGGCCCCGACGGCAGCCGTAGAGAAATACTGCAGCGATCGCCATATGCCTGCGCCCGTCATACGCTCATGGTGCGGAACTCGCATCCATCCACCTCAATGGGAAATTCTCAAAGTGCGAAATTTGCCGGCGACACGAAACTTACGCCCATCGCATTCCCGTGGATTATCGAAGCCCATTCCCGGCATGGTCAAGCAACGCCCCGTTGACTCCAGCCTCACTCCTCATCAAGAGACTGTGACGCGCGTGGCAGGCCTTCCTCCGCCTTCCCGGCGAAAATATTTTTCTCGTGTTCCAGCGGCTCGCGAAAATGACTGAGCCCTACACCCACCAGCCGGTAAAGCTGCTGCGCGCCAAGGTCCACGCGATCTCTGAGCGCCAGCGCAATCTCCGTCAACTCTTCACAGGAAGCAGGCGGCTCTGCCGGCGTCAGGCTGCGCGTGTAAATCGCAAACTCTTTCGTCTTCAGCTTCAACACCACCGTGCGCGCCACACGCGACTCCCTCCGCGACGCCTGCCAAACCTTCTCCGCCAGCCGCCGAATCGCTCCCTCCGTCTCAGCAAGGGGAATATCGTTCTCGAACGTATCTTCTGCGGAGATGGATTTCGTGGGCCGGTTCGGCACCACCGGACTTTCATCCACGCCGCGGGCAAGCTCGTAAAGCCGCGCGCCATAACGGCCAAAGTGCGCCTCCAGCGTAGTCAGTTCAAACCGGGACAAGTCACCCACTGTCTTTATGCCAAGCTGCGACAGGCGTGCCTCCGTCACCTTGCCCACGCCCGGAATGCGCCCCACCGGCAGCGGCTGCAAAAACGCATCCACATCCTTCGGCTGGATCACAAATAGCCCATCCGGCTTGCGCCAGTCCGATGCAATCTTGGCAAGATATTTGTTCGGCGCTACCCCGGCAGAAGCCGCAAGCGAAAGCTCTTCCCGAATCTGCCTGCGAATCGCAATCGCAACCTTCGTGGCCGTGGGCAGGCCGGTCTTGTTTTCCGTCACGTCCAGGTAAGCCTCGTCCAGCGAGAGCGGCTCAACCAGATCGGTGTGCCGGTGAAAGATTTCCCGCACCGCGCGCGACACCGCCTTGTACCGCACAAAGTCAGGCGGCACAAAAACCGCTTCCGGACACAGCCGCTCCGCCGTCACAAACGGCATGGCCGAGCGAACCCCAAAACGCCTCGCTTCATAAGAAGCCGCGCACACCACCGAGCGCTTGCCCGTCCACGCCACCACCACTGGCCTGCCCCGCAGCGCAGGATTATCCCGCTGCTCCACCGAGGCATAGAATGCGTCCATGTCCACGTGGATAATCTTGCGCAAACTTGCGGATTCCGGCTCCAGCAAAGCGCTTGCCATGCAACCATTGTAAGTGAAGATTAGGCGAATACGGAGGCTGATATTTTCGTCTTTCCACCAACGCCACTGGAATCTTTCAGCGCAAATCATTCGTAACAGTCATAGTTCTTAATTCCATGCTCCCCGCTTCCTGCTGCCGTAAAGACTTCGCCTCGTTTCATCGAGTCTGTAAAATCGTTATACTAACGCGAGTACATCGCAGATTGATTCGACCTCGCAACAGGCATGGATATTCAACAAGTCGCCAAACGTGCCGGAGTTTCCACCGCCACCGTTTCGCGCGTCCTGAATGGTTCGCCGAAGGTTCGCGAAGAGACTGCGCAGCGCGTACGCCGGGTCATCGACGAGCTGAACTACGTTCCCAATACCAGCGCCCGCAACCTGCGCATCGGCCGCAGCGAGCTCTACGGGCTCATCGTCTCCGATATCAAGAATCCCTTCTTCCCCGATCTCATCGACCATTTTGAAGCGCTCGCCGCTTCCCGCGGCATCGACGTCGTCTTCACGCACACCAATTACGATAGCCGGCGGCTGGCCACCTGCATCCGCCGTCTGGTGGAACGCAATGTCGATGGCATCGCCGTTATGACCTCTGAGGTGGACGAGCAGGCTCTCAAGATCGCCACCCAGCGCAAGATTCCCGTCGTCCTGCTCAACCATCCATCCCTCAAAGACATCTACAGCACCGTGCTGGTGGACTACACCAGGGGCTACCGCGAAGCCGTGGAGCACCTGAAGAAACTCGGCCACAGAAATCTGGTATTCCTCACAGGGCCATCCGAGCTCAGCTCCGTCCGCCGCAGGCAAAAGGCCTTTGAAACCGCGGCGAAAAAATGCGGCATCTCCGTCCCGGAGAAGCAGTTCCTCCTGGGAGATATGCGCGTGGAAGGCGGCCGCACCGCGATGGAAACCCTGCTGGAGCGCAAGCCTCGCCCAACTGCGGTTGTCGCAGCCAATGACCTCATGGCCATCGGCGCCATGCAGGCCGCCCTAGCCGCGGGTCTTCGCGTTCCCGAAGATATCTCCATCGTTGGCTTTGACGATTTGCCCATCGCCACCATCATGCATCCCCAGCTCACCACCATCCATCTGTCACGGCATGAGATAGCAGGCGAGGCATTCGAGCAGTTGACGCACCTGCATCAGAAGCAGACCTCGCAAGCCCATCGCGCAGACCGCCGGGTTCATCCCAGGCTCATAGTGCGCGAATCAACCGGACCCGCCCCGTCCGTTCTGCGAGCCCGCATCAAAAAACTATTGGGATAAGCGCGGCAATCAGGCCGAGACCGGTCAGATTCCCTCACCCATCTGCACATAATCGCGCATCTGGTTGCGCTCTTCACGGTAGCGAACTCGTTCCAGTTCCTCCGCCGTCAGGGGATGCTGCTCGCGAATCCGCGCCTGTTCCCCGCACAGTTCGTGAAGCCGCTCTTCGAGCTCTTCCACCCGCTGCGAAAGCGCGATCACCGCGTCGGAAAGCGGATCTTTTACATCCCGGGGATCGGTAATCAGAACCCGCTTGCCCTCGCGATAGATAATGTGCGCCGGCACGCCCACCACCGTCGAATTCGGCGGAACATCCTGCAGTACCACCGAGCCCGCACCCACGCGCGAGTTTTCGCCGATCGTAATATCGCCAAGAATATTTGCGTTGTTCCCCACAAACACTCGGTCGCAAAGCGTGGGATGCCGCTTGCCCCGCTGCTTGCCCGTGCCGCCCAGCGTCACCCCCTGGTACAGGGTTACGTCATCGCCCACAATCGCGGTTTCGCCAATCACCACGCCCATGCCGTGGTCGATAAACAAACGCTGCCCCAGTTGCGCCGCCGGGTGAATCTCAATGCCTGTAAGCAGCCGCACCACCTGTGAAATAAACCGCGCGGGAAAGCGCAGTCCCGCGCCCCACAGCGCATGCGTCAATCTGTGTCCCCACACGGCATGCAGCCCGGGGTAGCACAGCAGCACCTCGAACAGCGACCGTGCCGCGGGGTCGCGCTCCCGCACTGCCCGTATATCTTCGGCCATTCGTCCCATGCCGGCAGCTTTCTCCATTTACACTTCCACTGGCTCGGTCGGCAGCGTCAGCGCCTGCTGCCGCAGCGCGTCAAACAACGCTGTGGACAGGTACCGCTCTCCGAAGCTGGGCACGACCACCACAATCAACTTGCCCGCGTTCTCAGGCCGCTTTGCCACTTCCACTGCGGCCCACACCGCCGCGCCAGACGAGATACCCACAAACAGGCCCTCCTCCAGCGGCAACCGGCGAGACATCTCCATCGCAGTTTCGTTGGTCACCTGCACCACTTCATCAATCAACTTCGTATCCAGTACATGTGGAACAAACCCCGCGCCGAGGCCCTGAATCTTGTGCGGCCCCGGCTTGCCACCGCTCAGCACGGCGCTGTCAGTCGGCTCCACCGCAACCGTTCTGAAACCGGGCTTCTTCTCCTTCAAATAACGGCTCGTGCCCGTCAGCGTTCCGCCCGTTCCCACACCGGAAACCAGAATATCCGCCTTGCCGTCCGTGTCGTTCCAGATTTCAGGCCCGGTCGTCGCGTAGTGAATCGCCGGGTTCGCAGGATTATCAAACTGCTGCAGCATGTATCCGTCCTGCGTGGTCTGCAGAATCTCCTGCGCCTTGGCAATGGCGCCCTTCATGCCCTTCGCGCCAGGCGTCAGCACCAGCTTTGTCCCAAAGGTCAGCAGCAGCACCCGCCGCTCGATCGACATCGTATCCGGCATCGTCAATATCAGCTTGTAGCCTTTCACCGCCGCCGCCAGCGCCAGCCCAATGCCCGTGTTGCCGCTGGTCGGCTCTACCAGCACCGTCTTTCCCGGCGTAATCTTGCCCTCGCGCTCCGCAGCCTCCACCATCGCAAGGCCGATGCGATCCTTCACCGAGCTCATCGGATTTGCGCTCTCCAGCTTGGCCACCACGGTCGCCACACAACCTTCGGTCACGCGCGTCAGTTTTACCAGTGGCGTGTTGCCAATCAAATCTGTCACTCGCTCTGCAATCCGCATCGTTCCGATCTCCTACAACAACAATAAATAGGATGGGGAAGTCTCGCACTCCAGAGTAGCGCACTGCGCTGCTCTTTTGCTCATTTCCGCGGGGGTGCCCCCCACGAAGGAAAGAGCATTTTTCCCATGGCGCTGCTGCGCTGGATGACTCACTAGCATCCAGTATTCAGTCGATGTCCGACCGGGGAAACGAATCGGAACCGGTCTTCACCAGCCGATAGCCGCAAATCCGTTTCTTTTGTCACCCATCCCATGCTGATTGTCTTGATTTCTTCCTGAATTTCTTGACAAGCCTGCCAGCAACATGATTTAACTCTGTAGCAGGCTCATGTAAAGGATTACATCTCCCAGAAACACCAAGAAAATATCGAAGTCTCCACCTGATGCTTTCATCGAAAGGTAATTAACCCCCAGCCACCACCTGATAGCAGATTTCCTCGGAGGTCGTTCCATGTCAGTTTCTCGCCGTAACTTCATCGCCGCCAGTTCAGCTTTCATGGCTCTCAACGCCTACGCTGATCCGTTCAAGAATAGCTACAACAATCTGAATTACAAAAAGGGTCTCGCCGGAGCAGCGCCGATCGCCTCAAACCTCGTCACCCACTGGTACTACAACTGGGGCAGCGAACCGGCAACCAACGGAATGCCGACCGTCGCTCATCCCGAAAAGTTCTTCCCCATGGTCTGGGGCTGGTATAAAAACACGCCCTACCTGCTCCAGACTCTCGCATCCGAGAATCTGCCCATTCTCCTCGGATTCAATGAGCCCGATAACAAGAACCAGTCCAACATCCCCGTGCAAACAGCTATCGCCGCATGGCCACAATTTCAGGGCGTTGCCAGAGAGATCGTCTCCCCTGCGCCGGCAAATCCGCTCGGCCCGTGGATGCAAACCTTCATGAACGCCGTCGAACAGCAAAACCTGCAGGTTGATGCCGTCGCGGTACACAGTTACGGCGGGATCAATGCCACAGCGTTCCTCAATATGCTGAATCAAGTGCACGATCTCTACAACCGGCCTATCTACGTCACAGAGTTTGCTGTCGCTGACTGGAACGCCGTCAATGGAAAGCCCAACCGCTATACAGTCGCCGAGGTTGCCGACTTCATGAAGAGCGTCTGCCCGGAAATGAACCGGTTGCCGTGGATCAAGGGCTACGCCTGGTTCCCATGGGGGTCAAAAAACTCCAACGCGCTCACCTCTTCGATGCTGTTTGATTCCGAAGGCAACATCACGGATCTGGGTCGACTTTACGGCGATCTGTAGCTAGCCCGGAAATACACAATTTGCCGAGCCTTCCTCTACCTGCCCGGATCGGGGCCCATGCAATCGGGCTGGATCCGGGCAGGCCTTTGCGCTTACCAGCCCAGACGAACCATCCGTGACTAAATGGCACCTCATGCAACTCTGCGGAGAAACAGTCTTACGGCGCAGGGTACGCGCCTATTGCCTCAGCCCAAAGGGTTCGCTTTCGCTCTTCCATCACCGATGTGTTCCATGCTCACCCGGCTCTTCGATATGCAACTCCTCCCTTGACAATCCCGGCGGTTAACGTGTGTATTGTGATTGAGCCTATTGGTGTAAAGCATTACATTCATTCTGTCTAAACCTTCCGTAAGCCAGCATACCAACCCGCTTTTGTCCTTCAAGGAAATCCCATGAGCATCTCGCGTCGCTCCTTCCTCGCCAGTTCCTCTGCCCTGCTCGCCACCACCGCAGCCTCTCGCGCCTTTGCGAAATCCACCCGCCCGCTCAACCCCAAAAAAGGCCTGGGCGGAGCCGCGCCGCTCGCCTCGGGCCTCGTCACATCCTGGTACTACGACTGGGGCATCCGGCCCGCCCATCGGGGCATACCCGCGGCCAACCCATCCATGCGCTTCCTGCCCATGATCTGGGGCTGGAATCCCAATCGGACTCCCGCAGTCCTTAACATGCTTCGGGCCGAACACCCTTCCATCCTGCTCGGCTTCAACGAGCCCGATCATAAAGACCAGTCCAACATCCCCGTCAAAGTCGCGCTCGGCGCCTGGCCCCAGTTCGAAGGCATCGCGACTGAACTCGTCAGCCCGGCGGCCGCCAATGCGCACGGCCCGTGGATGCAGGAGTTCATGAACGGCGTCCACAAGCGCAAGCTTCGCGTGGACTCCATCGCCTACCACGCCTACCCCGGTCCCAATCCAGAAGGCTTTCTCCACGGTCTCTACACCCTTCACCAGATGTACGAGCTTCCCATCTGGGTCACTGAATTCGCCGTCGCCGACTGGCAGGCCAAACACGGCGCCGTGAATCGCTACACCGTCCGCCAGACCGCCGAATTCATGAAGACGGTCTGCACTGAGATGGACAAGCTCCCATGGGTAAAGGGCTATGCGTGGTTTCCCGCCGCCGGCGACAAGAAAGAAGTCGCCGCAGGCTCACGCGCACTGGCAACCTCCGTGCTCTTCGATGCCAGCGGGAATCTCACACCCCTCGGCGAACTCTACGCATCGCTTTAGCAGTCATATGCAGCCGGATCGGGCGCGCTCTGCCGCCAGCCCGATCCGTTCTCGCTGCCCACACCATGACCGCAGGCTTGTCGGCCACACGTCCCATGCACTTCCCTGCATGCGACTCGATCACCGCTCCGCCTTCCCGAATGGCAGAAATCGTATTCCCGTCGAGTGCGCTCTATGTGGCGCGACGAAAGGGTTTTTGAGCCCACCCCTGATCCGTGGATAAGGATTGCGTGCAAGTTGATGTGATCTCCGGGAAGCGGCGTAGAGCGGTGGGATGCGGGTTGAACGAGGAGTTTCTGGCATTGTTTCTCCAGCACCTTTCAGGTGCGAGGAGCGGTTACGATGTGGGCATGAATCCGCCCCGGAAGCCATCCCCCGACCGAATCTCCGTTGTTGTTTGAGATCGACGATAAGCCGCTTGAAGAAACCCTGACCTCGTGGGGCGGTGTGCCGCTGGTGTTGCAGGCCTTCCGTTCTCTGGGCGTACCGGCCAGTGTGTGTCAACATTTGCGGATCAAGCAGCGGGAGCGGGGTTACGACGAAGCCACGATGGTGGAAAGCTTTGTGGTGCTGAACACGGTAGGGGGCGAGTGCCTGGACGACTTCCGGCATCTTCGCGACGATGCCGGTCTGAAGGAGATGCTGGGCCATGAGATCCCCTCTCCGGAATCGGCGCCTCAGTTTCTGAACCGGTTTCATTCGGAAGAAAAGCTGGCGCAGGCCAGAGACGGTCGGAAGCCGGAGCAGATCGCATTTATCCCGGAAGATGCCGATGCGCTGAGCGGGTTGGGCGAGGTGAATCGGGAACTGGTGCGGGAGCCTGGCCGTCGCTGCGCGGATCAGCGCATTGCGACGGTGGATCAGGATGCGACGATCATCGAGAGCCACAAGCGGGAGGCCTTGCGCACCTATGAAGGGGAGCGCGGCTACCAGCCGATGCTGGCGGTGTGCCACCCCGTCGACAAAAGACCCGTCGTCGGGGACCCCGGTGTGGGCGGAGATGGACGTGGTTCTGGCCGATGAGTTCCGCGACGGCAACGTGCCGGCGATGATGGCCCCGCTGGCGGTGGCGAAGCGAGCTTTTGCGGCGCTTCCGGAGACGGTGACCAGCTTCTACTATCGCGGCGACTCGGCCAGTCACGAAAAGGAATTGATTCAGTGGCTGCGCGACGAGAAGCGGGCCGATGGCCCGCAGGGGAAGATTGGTTTTGCCATCAGCGCGCGCATGAGCGAGGCGCTGCATCGAGCGATTTTACAGATTCCGGAGGCAGGTTGGAGTCTCTACGGCAAGGCCGACGGAAGGGAGATTCGCGAGTGCGCGGAGGTGGATTTTGTGCCGGGCGAGAAGGGCGAGCAGAAAGACACGCAGCCGTTGCGCTACGTGGCGATTCGTATACGTCTGCAGCAGGAGGAACTGTTTGCCGACGGCAGCCGGGAGAAGCATTTTGCCGTGGTGAGCAGTATTTGGGAGTGGACGCCGGAGCGGCTGATCCAGTGGCATCGGGAGAAGGCGGGGACGATCGAAGCGGTGCATGATGTGGTGAAGAACGAGTTGGCCGGAGGCGTGATGCCGAGCAAGTATTTCGGCGCGAATGCGGCCTGGCTGCGGCTGGTGGTGATCGCGCACAACGTGCTGACGGCGCTGAAGCGGATCACGCTACCATCGGAGTTGTTGCGGGCGCGGCCCAGGCGGCTGCGCTTTCTCGTCATCAACACGGCAGGGCGCATCGTGCAGCATGCACGCAAGACGCTGCTGCGGCTGGCCGCGCTGGCCGATCGCATTGCTTTATGGAAGGAGGCCATGCGGCTGCTGCAGGTTGGTACATGAGAAGAAGGTTTCGGAGCCGACACCGATGACGTTTCCCTGAACCGACTTTGACCGGCCCAGGTGAAACTGCGTCTCGAACAGCCTGCAGAGCAGCTGATCGGGAGCCAGAAGCGGCCTCCAGAAGCCGCTGCGCCTGTTTGCAGGGCGGATTGCGCTGCATCCACTCCTACCGGCGATCCAAATCCCCCGCGCCACAACCCCTTCCAAACTTTATCGACGGATTACGGCATCTCGTACCTTTTCCTTCATGACCGACTCCTCTCCGCTTCTGGCTCTGAGTTGTGCTTCCTTCCAGAATTACAGCTTAACCCACGGTCAGCGCAGTGGACCGGTCACTCCATTTTGACTAAGACTGCTCGCCGAGGCTCCGGGAATTACTTCCACCGACATCAGCCGTCCTTCACTGCTCCCTGTTCCCTGACCATGTCGCCTACGGTACTTATCCAGCGATGCCACGCTCAGCCCACGGCCGGCGCAGAATGCCTGCCGTGTCAACCCGCTCGCTTCATACTCCACAACCAGTTGCTTCGCTTCCTCGCGACTGATATGCCGACGCCGCTGCACCAATCCAACTGCCCCATCGTTCATGCCCTTAGAGCATCACAAACTAAATTCAACAAACAGGTGGGATGCTCTGACGGATACGATGCGATGGGTCATGGTGAGCCAGAAAACGCGCCAACTCAAAATGCAGAACACGGCCAGCAGGTTGACCAGCCGCGGTGCGGTTCTTAGTCGAGCGTGTTCGGCCCTGCAGCCCGATTTGAGGATCTTGTGAAAGACCTC
>JBMFWD010000033.1:0-36891 GCA_049965615.1 Acidobacteriaceae bacterium | reverse complement strand
CACGCCCAGCTCTTCCATGTGCGTGAAGTCCGACGCTCCCAGCCGACCCGGAGAATGCTGTTGCGCAAAGAACACCTCCCGGGCCGGACCCTCGGTCGCACGCCACACCTTCACCCGCCGCTGCAACGTGCGCACCTGCCCATCCTGAAATCGACCTGGATTCTGCCGCTGCAAAAACTCGAAGACCGTCCTGGCCTCAAGACCCGCGTTGTCTTCGAGTAACTTCTGCACATCGCCCCACACATCGATGAACGGATCTGGACGCGTCCGCCCCCGCATCGCCCGTGGCAACTCGCTGGGCAACCGGCCATGACGCCGGTACTTCCGCGCCGTCTTCGCGTCCATCCCCGCCTTGGACGCCGCAATCTCCTGGTTTTCCTCTGTCTTTATCAACGCAAACAACCTCCGAACCTGCCTGTCCGTGACCAATCCGCCTCCGTTCCGATCAACCGGAATACGCCTGGCCTAATTGTCGCTGGATCGGGAATTTTGTTTGTCGTTGACCGGGAGTTTTAATTGTCGCCCGTCATACGTGGATCCGGTCCGTCAAGCGAATATGCTGTCGCAGCATCCCAATCGCCGTCTGGGCAATCGTCAACGCGTCCGCCGCGTTCACTCCAGGCTCTGGAAACGCTGACGAATGCGACGCTTTCCCCGTGCAGCACACATCGAACATCGAAGCTGCGATCATCTTCGCCTTCAGTACATACATCGGGGCAGGATGCACCATCATCGCTGCATGAAGCCCGTCAAACCCGCCGCGCTCCAGCATCAAAACCTTGCCGCTGGAGTCACACACTTCTTCCGCAGGGGTCCCAGCACCGTAATCGTCAGTCCGGCCTCATCGGCCACCTTCGCCGCAGCCAGCGCCGCCCCAATCGCAGACGCCGCAATGATGTTGTGCCCGCACGCATGGCCAATACCCGGCAAGCTGTCATACTCAGCGCAAATCCCAATATGCAGTGGCCCCGAACCGATTCGCGCCAAAAACGACGTCGACAGGCCGCATATGCCTTTTTCTACCTTGAATCCGGCCGCATCCAGATATTCGCTCAGCCACTCTGACGCCTTCTCCTCCTCCCACCCCACCTCGGGATTCGTATGAATGCGATGACTCATCGCAATCACGCTCTTCTGTGCCTCTTCAAACCGCTCCCTGGCTGCCTTTTTCAAGTCCGTCGCCATGCGCCCTCCTCATTTGGACCTCCAAACTACTACACCCTCGTCCCCGCCCGTCAGCCACAAAAGAAAATGCCGCCGATCGAAATCGGCGGCACTGTTGAAAAAGCGATTGTTTAAGTTATGCGCCCGGCGCCATCTTCATGGCGACCGTGTGCTGCCCCTTGGTCTGCGGTTCGGCCGTCACCGAGGCTTTCGCAGGAGCCTTCATGGGTGCCGACGACTGCGTTTCCGCCTGCAATTGCTGTTCTGTCATAGAATTGGCGGCTTGGCCAACCGGAGGAACAGGTGGAGCAGGCGAGACCTTCACAGCTTGGCCCGTCCACTGGTTGGCTTCATCCACCGCAGGCTTCTGGCCGGGCTTATGAAGCGTCTCCAGGTACGCCACCACTGCGTCGACTTCTGCCGGCGACAGGTTCTTGCCATAAGCCGGCATGTTGCCACCGCCCTGCAGCACCTGGCGAATCAGCTGATCATACGTCATCGTGGTCGCAATGTCGTCCAGTGCCGGTCCGCGCATGCCGCCGTGCCCATCCACCTCGTGGCAGTTGCGGCACTGCTTGTCCTGGAAGACTACAGCTCCCTGGCGCTCCAACGGACTCATGGCCTTCACCTGCTGCGGCGCAATCGTGTCTTCGCTCCAGGCGTCCATGTGCGGGCTCCACGGAGTGTAAGTGCCAAGATCGGTCAGAGCACCCCAGCCCACAGCCATCAGCAACACAACCAGCACGGCAACCGGACGGCGATACCAGCTCTTTTCGCCCTCCGAAGCCAGCAGCGGGAAGCCCAGCAGCGCGAGAATGATGATCGGAGGTCCGATGATGAGCAGCGGAGTCTCCGTCCACGGCGGCAGAAACGCCAGCGTGGTGTAAATCCAGAGGAAGAAGAAGTCCGGCTTCGGATCCGTATGGATATAAGTCGGATTCGGCATCCCCGTCGGCCCCTGCGGCCCAAAGATCGCAGCGCAGACCAGCACCGCGAGAATGATCCCGCTGGAGAAGACAATGTCCTTCCACAAAGCCACCGGCACAAACGGCACGCCGTCCTCATGCGTCAGCTTGTGGTATTCCTCCATGTAGGTCTCGCGCTTCACTGCGCGTCCGGGCATGGGCCATTCGTTAATGCCAAGCCGCAACACCATCCAGACGTGCAGCCCCGCCAGCCCCAGCAGCGCCGCCGGAATGATAAACACATGCAGGGCAAAGAAGTGACTAAGCGTAGCTCCGCCTATGATGGGACCGCCCAGCAATAAATGGACTAATTGCCCGCCTATAAACGGCACGCGACTCGTGATCATCGCGCCGATCCCAAGGCCCCAGTAGGCGTCCTGGTCAAAGCGCATCACCTGCCCGGTGAATGCCATGCCCAGCGTCAGCAGCAGCAGCAGCACGCCGACCATCCAGGTCAACTCACGCGGATACTTGTACGCGCCAAACAGGAACACCTGTGCCATGTGAATCAGAACGATGGCAACCATGAAGTTCGAACCCCATCCGTGCACCGCGCGGATGTACCAACCGAGCGTCAGGTTGTGATTCAGAAAATTCAGGCTCTGCCATGCCTGCCCTGCGGACGGCACGTAGACCAGCGCCAGCAGGATGCCGGTGAATACCTGCAGCATCAGCAGCGTGAACGCCGCACTGCCAAACACATACCACCAGCTGGCCGTATTCCTCGGAACCGGATGCAGCGCAGCTTCCTTGACCGGCTTCTCAAAGCCGACGCGCATCTCCAGCCAGTCATACACCTTCTTCAGATCGTTTATCCCGCGCATGGACTATCTCCCTTGCATGGTCCAATGGTTGTCACCAGCTTCGCGGTATTGGATAGCGTGGGCATCTGTCCCGCAAAGATCTTCAATTCGCCATTCACAATCTGATGTTTGTACTTGAACAGACCCCGCGGCGGCGGTCCGGCCGCAACCGACCCATCGGCATAGTAAACGCCGCCGTGGCACGGACACATGAACAGCTTCGACTGCGGAAACCACCGCACAGGGCAGCCAAGGTGCGCGCAGTTGATTGCAAAAACCGTGAACTGTTGCTGACCGGTACGGCGCACCCAGCACGCAATATCATCCGTCTGGCCGTCCGTCGGACTACGCCATGGATTCACATAAGTCGCAAGGCGGGTTGTTCCCACTGGGTATTTCTCAATACCGCCCAGCGATACCCACGATTTGTAAAACGAATCTTTCTTCGCCGGCCCAAGAAGGTAGCCGACGATCGGCACCGCAAGCGCCAGGCCGACGATCCCGTTAAACGCAATACCGATCTTCATCAGCAGCCAACGGCGGGAGATTTCGGCCTTCGTCATCCCTCCCGGCTGCTCATGCGGATGCTCCACGTTTCCAGTATGTTCGCTCTGCATGTTGGTCTCTTCAGTCACGTTGTCCCTCATGGATGCGACGGATACGGTTGACCCGGCGATGCCACTCGCAGCGATCCCAGGTAAGAAACGATATCGGTGACTTCCTGATCCGTCAGAGGATGTCCCGCCTTGTCATTGCGCCAGTCCGGCTGCTTCAGATCCGGTCGACCGGCGATGATGATAGTCCGCAGCGTCTGGTCGCTCACCAGCGCAAGGTACGTTGGATTCGTAATGCTGTCATGCGCCTGCTCATGGCACGACTCGCAGTAGGTGATGTAATCCTGCCGCCCCTGCTGCGGGTTGCCGCCCGTCGTCGGCTGGGCATAGGCAGGAGGAGTCATCCCGTCAAGAGCGTTGGGCTTGCCCCACTCCTTGCGCATCCCGGCAATAATGGCGTCCACCTGCTGGTCGGTGAGCGTTCCGCCATCTTTCTCCGCAAATGCGGGCATCAAAGAACCCGGCATCCCGGCCGAAATAACCTTCCGCAGCGTCGCATCATCCACCAGCGCCAGGTACTCCGGATTCGCCATCGGCACCGCAGTCCCGTTCTGCCCGTTCTCGCCATGGCAGGCAGCGCAGTTGGTCTTGTACAGCGCCTGAAAGTTCATCTCATCCTGCGGAGGCTGCCAGGCCGGCTTGGGATAGCCCGGCAGATCCTTGCATCCGCTCAGCATGCAAAAGGCCAGGGCGCAGGTTACAGCAACAAGGGGTCGAATCCGCATCAGTGGCCCTCCCCCTGGTGATTCTCGTGCATAAGACCAGGTGCCTCCAGACCCACGCGAATCGCGAGGGGCATTTTCCTTGTCTGCTTGAAGTTTTCGTCATGGGCAACCACCCAGCCGGCCACCAGACCATAGGCCAACTGCGACACAATAAACCACGGCCAGGAAATGTGAGCTTCCAATTCCGGATTGATCAAACCCATCGAAGCATATAAAAAGCCCGACCACACCAGCGGCGCGGCAATCCCACCCAGCAGCATCGGCTGGCTCGGAAGCATGGGAAGCAGTGCTCCAATCACCAACCCCATCACGACGGAGGCCACGGCGTGAATCACCAATGCGATCAAAAACCATTGCCACTGAAATGAAGTAAGCTGCTGGACAGTGGGATTCGTCCAGTTTGCGACTCCGGCTCCGCCCAATAGGTTCACACCGTACCAGATACTGCCGTGCGCAATCTGGCCGTAAATCAGAACCACAATCGCCATTGCGATTCCACCCACGATTCCGCCCTTGAGCCCCGCCATCAGAGACGGTCTTGCAATCAGCTCACCAGGCTTATGCTCCAGCGCCGGAACCTCATAACGCTGCACAGCCTTGCGGACGGTTTCGATTTCGACCTCTTGCACGGTAATCGGAAGGTACTCGGCCTTTTCATGCGGCAGCACATCGCGGAACCAGCCGATGCAGGAGACCACAATCAGCAACGCGCCCAGGATGGTGATCATCAGGCCGAGTAAAATCCCGCCCAGCAACAAGGTGCATCCAAATGCCAAAACGATCGGCCATGCCGTGTTGGCAGGCACGTGAATCGTCTCGCGGTGAGGATCACCCGAAGTATGTTTCGTGATATTTGACATAACTTTAACGCCCCAGGATGTAAACCACAGTAAAAACAACAACCCACACCGCATCCACAAAGTGCCAGTACATCGCGAGCGTCTTCACTCGATAGGCATGTTCCTTCTTGAGATGACCCGTCATTGCCAGAATAAAAACAATCGACAATGCAATCAGTCCTATCACGACGTGTGAGGCATGCAGTCCAACCAGCGAATAAAACGTCGTCCCAAACAGGTTGGTGCTGATCGTCAAACCATCGTGATAAATCAGCCTGTGCCATTCCAGAGCCGTTCCACCCAGGAATATCCCGCCCAGTAAAATCGTCAAACCCCAGAATGCCTTGAAGAGATTCATCTTGCCGTGCTCGATGGCCCGCTCCGCAAGCCAGATCGTCAGGCTGCTCGACCAAAGACAGATCGTCATGAATACCGGAATATCCAGAACTTGAGCAGGAGTCGGTCCGCTCACGCTCTTCCCGATGTAAAAGACGTAAGCCAGGACAAAAATCGTGAACAGGGCCGTCTCGCCCGCGATCAGAGTCAGAATCCCGACCGTACCCTTCGACGGGAGACGCCACTCCGTGTATTCACCTTGTGTTACAGGTATCGTCGCCATTATTCGTACTTCCAATCCGGATCTTCGGGGTGCTTCAGATCCCATAGAGGTCTGCGGCTCTTCACCACTGGATCAACCGCGAAGTTATAGACAGGCGGCGGTGAACTCGTCGCCCATTCCAGCGTCCAGGCATCCCACGGATCATCCCCGGCGTCCTTCCCGCTGCGAAGCGAAAGGATAATGTTGACCACGAAAATCAATACCGCCAGCCCCTGGACAAAGGCGCCGATCGTTTCGATCATGTTCCATGTTCCCCACCCTCGGCTGGCCTGGTAGGTGTAAATGTGCCGCGGCATACCCAGAATTCCGGGAATGTGCATGAAATCAAACGTCAAGTGGAATCCAATCAGCATCAGCCAGAAATGCCACTTGCCCAGACGCTCATCGAGCATCTTCCCCGTCGCCTTCGGGAACCAGTAATAGATTCCGGCAAACACCATGAACACAATGGCGCCCACCAGGATGTAGTGGAAATGCGCCACCACAAAGTAGGAGTTATGAAGCTGCCAGTCCCATGGAGCGACGGCAAGCATGATCCCCGTAAGACCACCCACCAGAAACTGGAAGAGGAACGCCAGCGAAAACAGCATGGGCGTTGCAAAGATAATCTTTCCGCCCCATATCGTCGCCAGCCAATTGAAGATCTTGATCCCCGTCGGGATGCCCACCAGCATGCTTGCGATTACGAAGAATGCATTGGTCGGGCCGCTCATCCCTACCGTGAACATGTGATGTGCCCACACGCCCAGGCTCACAAAGCCGATACCCACGGATGCGGCCACCATCGCAGCGTATCCAAATATCGCTTTGCGTGAGAAGACCGGAATGATCTCGCTGGCAATACCGAACGCAGGCAGCGCAAGGATGTATACCTCCGGATGCCCGAAGATCCAGAAGAAGTGCATCCACATCATCGCGGAGCCGCCTGCCTGAGTATCAAAGAAATGTCCGCCCAGATAACGGTCAATCAGCAGCAGCACTTGTGCCGCCGTCAAACAGGGTATGGCAAACACAATCAGCCCGCTCACCACGATCATCAACCAGGTGAAAAGCGGCATGCGCATCAGCGTCATGCCTTTGCAGCGCATGCAAACGGCGGTGGCAATAATGTTGATGCCTGCTCCCAGCGTCCCCCAGCCTGCCACGATCAGCGCGATCGCCCAGTAATCAGGCGCATGGCCCGGCGAAAATGCCTTTTCCGTAAGAGGTGCATAGGCAAACCATGCGAAGTCCGGGGCTGTACCCACGCCATACAGACCAAAGCCGCCAATGTAGCTGTAATACATCAGCAGGCCGCCAAATGCGGTCAGCCAGAAGCTGAAGGCATTCAACCGCGGAAATGCCATGTCGCGGGCTCCCACTTGAAGCGGCACAATATAGTTCGCAAGCCCAATCAAAATCGGCATGCCCATAAGAAAAACCATGGTCGTGCCGTGCATTGTGAACAGTTCGTTGTAAACCTGCGGGCCTATGAAGTGGTTATCGGGAACCGCGAGCTGAATGCGGATCAGCAATGCTTCCACGCCTGCCACCAGCAGGAAGAACATGGCATAAACCACATACATGATGCCCAGCTTTTTGTGGTCGACCGTGATAAACCATTCGGCCAGCCACTCTAGAAACGTCTGCCGCCCCACAGTGGCAGGGGTGACATCGATAACACCGCCAATCGGTAAACTTTGATCTGCCATAACAACTCTCTTTTCCATCTCCAGCCGGGACTTCCCCAAGCAGCCCTTCACCCGGCTCTGCTGGTTAAATCAACGAAGCGAACAGAGATAAGCCGTCACTTCATCCAATTGTTTGTTGTCCAACTGCATCGCCGGCATCAGCACTCCCGGCTTGAAATGTTCAGGATCCTTGATCCATTCCCGCAGATTCGCGGGCGTATTCATCACCGATCCCGATCCAAGCGTGGCCCGGCTCGCCAGATGCGTCAGGTCCGGTCCATACTGGCCATTCGCGGGCGTACCCCTTACTTCGTGGCAGTCCATGCATGCATTGTTCATGAACACCTCACGGCCTGCCGCCACCGCAGGATCTTCCACCGCCGGCTTCTCCTGATTCTTCAGCCAGGCCTGGAACTGAGCCGGCGTATCCACATAAACCCGCAACAGCATCTTCGCATGAGCCGCCCCGCAAAACTGGGAGCATTGCCCTTTGTACAAACCCACTTTGGTCGGCAATATCCACGTCTCATTCACATGGTTCGGAATACAGTCCGTCTTGCCCGCCAGCTCCGGAATCCAGAAGCTATGCACCACATCCGCGGATAGCAACTTGATGTAGGTCGCCTGACCCACCGGAACATGGATCTCATTTGCCGTCGCAAACCCGTATTTGGGATACTGCACTTGCCACCAGAATTGATGCCCCACCACCGTGATCGAAAGAGCCTGCTGCGGCTTCGGCGCGTCCTGAATCGCGAAGATCAGTCGAGCCGACGTCAAAAACAGCACTACGACAATCAGTACCGGCACCATCGTCCAGGCGACTTCAATTTGCGGGCTGCCGTAGACTTGCACCGGCTCACTGCCATCATCATCTTTACGCCGTCGAAACTTGATCATCGCGTAGAGCATAGCCCCACCGACTGCGACGAATATCCCGCCCGTCACGACAAGCGTGAAGACTGCAAGATGGAAAATCTCATCCGCAGGCTTCGAAGATGGTGCAAATGTATTCGTCCCGGGCTGAACGCCCGCGGCCCAGGCCGAAATGGGCAGCGCAAGAGTCATTCCGGCCGTATAGAGAATGCGACGTAACAGTTTGGAGATTTCCGTAAACATCGATGTAGCGTACCCGTCACTGGTTAAGGCGCACTCGCAAAATCTATACCGAGGTGCGCGATGATATTCCCGGAACCGCTACAGCGGCTCTGGACCTGTCCATGTTTGCCTATGGCGAAAAAATACACGCCAGTATACGCATTGTCTTGCAAATTCCCGGGAGCTCTTTTCTGGTCTCAGCCCCTCTTTGTTCGATTGACGCGCCCAACTTGGCGCATACCCGCGAAACTCCATGCTAAACGGAAAATCGCTATGCCTCAATTCGCTCATGCGTCTCACCAAACTTTGGTTGCCTTTTCAGGACCATTACGGAACCCGTCCGTTATGCCTTTCCGGGCTCCCCCCTCCGCCTAAGTCTCCGTAAATGCTCCCTTTTTCAGGCGAACACTAAAAGATGCGCCAACCCCTCCCAGCGAAACCAGGGCATTCCATCGCGGCAAAATTCTTATCCGCGCCTTGCACTATGAGATCAATAGCACTGTGAGATCAACACAGGTACCGCTTCAGCCCAGCGCATCCCGCGCCGCGGCCCGCGCCCGCTGCATCAGGTCCGGCAACCCCACGCCATAATAGGAGTTCCCCAGCAGCCGCAGCCCCGGCAGCTCAGCCACCCGCTCCTCCAACTCCTGCATCCGGTCCAGATGCCCCACCGCATACTGCGGCAGAGACAACGGCCACCGCCGCACCAGCCCATGCGTCGCCTCCGGAAGCTCACCCACCGCCAGCGCCATCTGCTCCCGCGCCCGCGCCATCACCACCTCGTCGCTAAGCTCCATCAGCCTCCCGGCCGCCCGGCTCCCGAAAAATGCCCGCAGCAGCACGCCACCCTCCGGCGCACGATGCCCGAACTTCTGGTCCACAAACGTGCACGCCAGCAGAGAATCCTCACCCGCATCCTGAGGCGGCACCAGGTACCCAAACCCCTCCGGAATCTCCAGTCCCCGCGCTCGCTCCGCGTCAAATGCCAGCGCCACCACCACCGCCGAACTCGCATCCATCCGCAGCAGCCCCGCCGCCTCGGCGTCCAGCGCCTCCATCAGCCTTCGCGTCTCATGCGCCGGAGTCGCTACAAACACCGCGTCAAACTCCTCCGCACCCTCGGCCGTACGCACCTGCCACCGCCCACCGCTCTTCAAAATTCCCTCTACCGGCGTCCGCAGTCGCACCGTTTCTGGCGCAATCTCCCGTGCCATCGCCTCCACAAACGTCCCCAACCCCGGCTTCAGCGTCGTAAATACCGAGTTCTGCGCTCCACCAGCCGGCGCCCGCCCCCTTTGCAGGGCCAGAATCAGACTCCCGTGCTCCCGCTCCATCTTCACAAAAGGAGCCATCACCGCCCGCACGCTCAGCGTCTCCACATTCCCGCCAAACACGCCGGCCAGCAGGGGAGCCGCCACCGTTCGCGTCACCTCTTCGCCAAAATGCCGCCGCACAAAGCTGGCCACGCTCTCATCCCGGCCCTCCGCCAGCGCCGTAGCCTGCAACTCCGCCGCCCGCTCCGGCTCCTGCCGATAAGCCGCCCGCGCCGTCTCGCTGAAGAGCGGCGAATCCGCAATCGCCTCCAGATCCACCGGAACCATCATTCGCATCGAACCCGGCAGCGCCACCAGCCGCCCGTCCCGCAACAAATACGTCCGCCGGATCGCATCATTCGACGCAATCATCTCCCCGGCCAGACCCAGTTCTTCAGCCAGTTCCCGCGCCCATGGCTTCTCCGTCACCCACGAGTCCGGTCCGCATTCCATCACGAACCCATCTCGCCGTTCCGTCTCGACCGTCCCGCCCAGCCGCGCTTCAGCCTCATACAGCGTGAACTCCACCGACCGCCCGGCCGCGCGCTCCCGCGCCAGTTGCCACGCCGCGGTCACGCCGCTGATGCCTCCACCTATAACTGCAATTCTCTTCATTCAGCTTTGATCTCTGCCGCCTTCAGCCGCTCCAGCCCACCCTCGGCCAGTTGCTTCAGCGCCGCCGTGAGCAGTTCCGAATCATTCAGCGAACCAGGACGCCGAATCTCCATCCCCAGCTCCGCCGCAAACTCCTTAAAGCTCACATCAATGTCGTAAAGAATCTCCACATGGTCGCACAAAAAGCCCACCGGCTGAATCACCACCCGCTTCACGCCCTCCTGATGCAGCGCCGTCAGCGTGTCCTCCACCGAGGGGCCAATCCACGGCCCGCCGCTCATCCCCTGGCTCTGGAAAGCGAAATACCACTTCTCCAGCCCCGGAACCCTCGCCGCTACATGCATCGCCGTCTTCTTCGTCTCAAAGTTGTAAGGGTCCGCAGGCATCGGAGGCTTGTCCGGTTTCTCCGGGTCCGGTAACGGCGTCTGCACCGTCCGGCAGGGAACGCTGTGCGCCGTAAACAGCACCGGAACCTTCTCGCCGGCCTCCGCGCAATACGGCTCCCACGCCGCCCGCAGCCGGTCCGCAAAGGCAGCCGCCAGCAGGTCGTCCTCCGCCCAGCCCTCAATAAATTCAATCTTCATCTGCTTCCCGGCCTCGGCATACACCGCCCGCCGGTAAAGCCCCACACTCGTCCGCGAGTTCTGCGGAGCCAGGCAGATGGCCACCATCCGCGTCACCCCGTCGGCCACCATCTGCTTCACCACATCGGCAATGTACGGCCTCCAGTTGCGCATGCCCACGTACACCGGCAAGCCCAGCGCCGCTTCCAGCAGCCGGCCCTGTTCCATCGTCAGCCGCGTCAGCGGACTCCCGCCAATCGCCACAAAGCGGTGCCGAACCTCCTCGATCACCGCATCCGGCATCGGCCGCCCGCTCACCACGTTCTTCAAATACTCGGGAATCTCCTCCGCCGCATCCGGCGTCCCATGCGCCAGCAGCAGAATCGCCGTCTTCTCAGCCATGCTGCATCTCCTGCGCGTACTCGCGCACAAACTTTACCACCGCCTGCACGTTCTCTACCGGCGTTCCCGGCACAATTCCATGCCCCAAATTGAAGATATGCCCGGGCCGTCCGCCCGCCTTCGCCAATATGTTCCTCACACGGTTACGAATCAGTTCCGGCTCGGCAAACAGCGTAATCGGATCAAGATTCCCCTGCACCGCGCAACCGTAGTCCAGCCCGCGCCACGCAACGTCCAGCGGAGTCCGCCAGTCCAACCCCAGCACGTCCGCCCCCGTCTCCTTCATCGCCGGCAGCAGAGACGCCGAATCCACGCCGAAATAAATCACCGGCACGCCCATCGCCTGCACTTCGCGCACCAGCGTCGTCGTTACCGGCAGCACAAACTCGCGGTAATCTTCCTCGCACAGCGCGCCCACCCAGCTGTCAAATATCTGGATTACATCCGCGCCGCCTTCCACCTGCTGCCGCGCGTAATCCCGCAGCACAATGGCCAGCTTCTCCAGCAGCAACCGCCAAGCGTCCGGATTCCGATACATCAGCTTCTTCGTCTCGACGTAATTCCGGCTCCCGCCGCCCTCGATCATGTAACTCGCCAGCGTAAACGGAGCGCCCGTAAACCCGATGATCCCCAGCGCATCCTTGAAGTGCACCACCACCTTCTCAATCGCCTGCGCAACGTAGATCAAATCGCCCGTCTTGTCCGTACGCAGCCGCGCCACATCCTCGGTGGTCCGCACCGGCTGGTGAATCACCGGCCCTTCGCCCGCCTGAAACTCAAACGGTAATCCCATCGACTCCAGCGGCAGCAGCAGATCCGCAAAGATAATCGCCGCGTCCACGTCCAGCTTCTCCGCCGCCGTAATCGTCACCTCGGCGGCCAGCTCCGGCTTCTTGCAGATCTCCAGCAGCGAGTGGTGCTTCCGCACCGCCATGTACTCGGGCATGTAACGCCCCGCCTGCCTCAAAAACCATACAGGAGTCCGGTCTACCGGCCTCCGCAGGCATGCGCGCACAAACCGGCTCCCACTCGACGCCGGCAACAACCCCGAACGCGCGCTGAGCTCTTCGCTCACTCCGCCCGCGGACTTTGCATCCTGTGACAAATTCTTCTCGCTCATGACCTAGCCCAAGGTTAGCACCGCCCGGAACTCAACCCACATGTCGCATATCACAACAGTTTGAAACACCGGCTTTAGAAACCTGCGCAACTTCCTTGCACCGCCAGTGTCTGCGCTTGCGGGAGAGTCTCTATGAATAAGCTTTCGCAGTTCTGTGTTCTCTTGGGAGTTTGCTTAGGCGGGTTCACGGCGCTCGCAATCACAGGCTGCGGAAGTAGCATGACTGCCTCAACGGGTAGTTCAGGTGGCAGCGGCGGAAGCGGCGGCAACCCAACGTGTACCACCCAACCCGTCACCATAGCCCACACCGGCGGCACGACAAATCCCAACCAGCCGCGACTTATTTTTGTTGATACCACGAAATACCCCCAGGCTATCTGCAATGATGGCTCCCCCGCCGCATACGTCTTCCGGCCGGGAGTGGGCGCAGCCGCCACTCGTTGGATTATCTCGCTCGAGGGCGGCCATGACTGTTACGACAACGCATCCTGCAGCGCGCGGGCGGCCAACCAGCCTCACCTTATCAGCACCGCCGGATTTGCGACCAATCCTTCCTCCGCACCGTCCTTGACCGGAATGCTGTCATCGAACCCTTCCGAAAATCCTGACTTTTACGACGCCAGTGTCGTGCGCATCGCCTATTGCTCCAGCGATGACTGGTCCGGTGCAAAATCCGGTTCAGGCGCCTTCAATCCAAACGACGATACGACCTGGAACTTCCAGGGACATGCAATCGTGAAAGCTGTCATCGACGACCTGATTGCCAATCACGGACTCGGCCAGGCCAGCGAAATCATGTTGACCGGCGAATCGGCCGGCGGCCTCGGCGTCTACGTCAACGCAAATACTGTAGCTGGAATCATCCCCCAATCGGCACGCTACCTCGTCTATGACGATGCAGCCTTCGACAATCTTGTCTATAACTTCTCGCCCTCGGCAGGACCGCCAAACTACGATGATCCTGGCCAGCCTACAAACCAGCAGACGGAAAAGGGAGAGGGCATTGCCCTTTGGAACGGCACAGGCGATAGCGCTTGCGCAGCCTCTGCAACAACGCCGACGCAGCAACTGGACTGCTACAGCGCCCAGCAGTTGCTGGCCCCGGGCGGTACACTCACCTTCCCACTGCTCGTAAGCGAGGCGGAGCAGGATACCGCCCAGTTGAGCACCGCAGGCATTCCGCTGTCCGATTTAAGCTCCGGAAATTTAACGCCCGCCGAGCAAGGCTACGTAGATTACTTCACCGCATCCATGCGTACCGGCCTGGCTACCGCGAATGCAAACGTCTCGATCTTCTCGCCAAACATCCTTGCGCACGTCGAATCCATCGATCAATCGCTCTTCGTCACACCCCAAAGTTTTCCGTCCAGCGAGTTAACACTGCAAAGCGCCGTCGGCCAGTGGTACCAGAATCCATGCTCGGCAAAAAAGTACATCGCACAATGAGCACACCTTGACCACGCCTCTGCATGCAATCGAAACGGGGAATCTTCTCAATTCCCCGCTCGCTCCGTCCAATCCAAGGCAACTCTACTTCTTCTTCGTCTCCGTCTTAGCCCAAGGCTGATACCCCAGCTTCACCTTCTTGCCCAGGACCCACTTGTCGTACCAGTTAAACCAGTACTGGTACCGATCGCGAATATATGTCGGCCGCGTGAACCCGTGCCACTGCTGCGGATACACAATCAGCGCCGAAGGCACATGCAGCGTCTGCAGCGCCTCGTACATCTGCTCGCCGCCCTCAACCGGAACGTTAAAGTCGCTCGTCCCGCCCATGAACATCGTCGGCGTATGAATCCGGTCCGCGTGGAAGAACGGATACCCGATCTTGATATACGTCGCCAGATGCTCCCAGGGCACGCCCAGCTCATAGTTGTATTGGTTGATGTACTCGTCCACGCCATAGAGCACCAGCGGATCGCCCACGCCCGCACCCGCCGATGCCGCCTTGAACTCGTTCGTGCTCGCGATCATGAAGTCCGTGGATATGGCGCCGTAGCTCCACCCGCCCACGCCCATCCGCTTCGGATCGACGAGACCTTCTTTGATCACTTCATTCACGCAGGCCTCATCGTCCTGCACTTCATAAACGCCCCAATTGCCCCAGATCTTCTTCTGGTAAGCAATGCCGCGCCCGTCGCTGCCGCGATAATTCACGTTCAGCACCGCGTAACCGCGCGCTGCAAACAACTGCCGCATCGGAGAAAACTCGTGCGCGTCCTGCCCCTGCGGTCCGCCGTGAATCCAGAACAGCATCGGGTACGGCTTCTTCGCCCCCGGATTGTCCGGCAGCGTAATCAGCCCGTCCACGCGAGTTCCGTCCTTGCTGGTCGCATGCATGTTCTCCGCCTTGGCCAGCACCAGCTCCTTCAGCAGCTTCGCATTCTGGTGCGTCAGTTGGCGCATATGCCCATCGCTCCAGGCAAACACCTCGCTCGGCATCGTGTCCGTCGTCCACAGTACGGCCTCGTGTCCATCCTTGCCGCTGTGCGCCCAGGAAACACCCTCCGTCTCCACCAGCCGCGTCACCTTGTCCGTGGCCACGTCAATGCTCGCCGGATACCGGTTCCGGTCATCCGTCACCAGCGCAATGATGCTCTTGCCATCCGGAGTCCACTGCGGGTCATGAATCGGACGGTCGAACGCCGCCGTCACTTCTCTCGCATGTCCGCTGCCATCGGCTGCAACCACCGCCAGCCGATCCTCCTGGTACTGCCAGTACTTCACATGCCCGCCGCGCAGGAAAGCAATCCACTTCCCATTCGGGCTCCACGCCAGCGGACCCAAATCCGCGCCCGTGTAGTGCGTCAGCTGCTTCGGCTCCGATCCGGCCTTCGCCATCACCACAAACACATCGGTGTCGATGTTCCGCTCAGGCTCCGCCGTGTGATTGCTCACAAACGCAATCCACTTTCCGTCCGGAGAAAATTCGCCATCCCGCTCGTCGAACTTCTTGCCCGCCGTCAGCTTCTGCATCTTGTTCGTGGCAATGTCATACAGGTAAAGGAACGTGTGCGAGCTCGCCGTAATGTACCCGCGAATATCCTGCTTGAACAGGTAACGCTGAATCACGATCGGCTTGATGTACTTCTTTTCCTTCGCATCGTTGAACGCGTTTGCGCTCACAACACGGCCCACGTGCACCGTCAGCAGAAGCTGTTTCCCATCCGGCGACCAACGGTAGCCCTCAATCTCGCCCTGCTTCTTGTCCACGTCAGTCAGCTGCCGGGCTTCGCCGCCGCTCCGCGGCAGCACCCACACCTGAGAGCCTTCCGCCTTGCCCTTCTGGTCCGACAAAAACGAAATGTACTTCCCATCCGGAGACCACTCCGGCGCACTCACTGACCCGTTATACCCATACGTCAGCTGGATATCCTGCTTCCCATCCCAGCTCACCATCCACAGCGTCGTTGTGTGGTCGTCCTTTTTCAGGCTCGTCGTCGTGACGGTGTAAAGCACCCAATCACCGTCCGGTGAAACCTTCGGGTTCCCCACATCCTTCACGCGAAACACGTCCTTCAGCGTCATCGGATGGGGCTTCGTAGCGGTCTGCGCGATCACTGGGGCAACTGACGCAAACGCCAGGGAAAGCAAAAGCAATCCAGATCTTGTTTTCAGCATGGCAGGAAGTATATTCCAAAGGCTCGTGAGGAAGCCCGGAAGACATACGCCTGCCCAGGTCAGGCAAGAGCCAATCCGGTGCCCTATCAAGCTCTGCCTGGGTGGGACTGGAAAGACCTCCTATCAGGAATGGCGCGCAAAGCACGCGAACGCCTGGACGGCCAGTCCCGGCGTTGCCGCGTTACGCCAACGCCTTGGGAATTGCTTCTTCCCACCGGCCCTGCGCCTTCAGGATCAGCTCCACCACCTCGCGCGCAGCGCCCCGTCCGCCCGTAGCCCGCGTCGTGTAATGGCATATCTCCTTCAGCTCGGGAGCCGAATTCTGTACCGCCACGGCAAACCCCGCCCGCCGCGCCAGCGGCATATCCGGCAGGTCATCGCCCAGGTACGCTGTTTCCTCCTCGGTCACACCCGCCTGCTCCAGGCAATCCTCAAAAGCAGCGGTCTTGGTCGCCTGCCCCAGGTATACAAACCGCACCCGCAGCTCCTTCGCGCGCTGCTGCACCGCCGGCGAACGCCGACCGGTAATAAATCCCGTCTCAATCCCCATGATGCTGGCCAGCTTCAGGGCCAGCCCATCCTGCGAGTCAAACGCCTTCAGCTCACCCACGCCGCCATCCGGCAAGGACACCAGGCACACTTCGCCGCTCGTCAACGTTCCATCCACGTCCATCAAAAACAGCTTGATCTTCTTCGCCCGTGCGAGCACCTCGGCGCTCGGCTTACCTGTCTCATGCATACCAGCCATTGTATTTGGAACTCGTCCGCCCAATGGACAAAGCAGGTCCGCCACCACCGCCCTGCAGCCTCCTCTGGCACACTCTCTCCGCCCTATCATCCCGGCATCCCGCAGGAGCAGTCCGTCCTCGGCGGCCCCGGCCCCACCCGCGACGAATACGCCCGCTTCCTCGCCACCTCCAGCAGCCAGGTCATCGTCTGGGACGGACCCGCCAACGGCCACCGCATCCTCCCCGCCTACTACAGCAACAACTACGTCGTGCTCCTCCCCGGCGAAAGCCAGACCGTCACCATCCTGATACCCACCCACGGCCGCCACTTCCGCCCCACACCTCACCCTCCGCGCCTGGAACCTCACCCAGCGCACCATCCTCGTTACCCATCCATAACCCCACACCCGGCTTTGCCATGATTCAAGACGCAAGGCCGGGGTGGATTTGGCGCCGAAGACGCGTATGCCCGTGCGGCAAGCACTGTGTTAGCTTGAAAATTACAGGCGGTCACCTGCCGCCCCTCCTTGAGCCCTATGTCCGAAGCGCCGAACCTGAATCCAACCCAAAATTCGCAAGGCTCGGCCACCCCTTCCAGTTCGGCTCCACTCTGGCTCATCCAAACCGAATTCTTTCTCAGAGTCATGGTCCGGCTCTTTGTTGGACTTTTGCTCCTTGTCGCGCCCTGGTCCCCCTTCTGGGCCTCCAACCGGTTACTCCTCTATTACGCGCCCGTCGCAACCATTGCCTTTAGCGGCATCACCCGTGGCCTCATCTCCGGTCTCGGCATCTTAAACGCATGGATCGCTCTCTCTGAGGCCATCCACCACGAAAGATAAGCTCATGCCAGAAAAACAGCCCGAGCCGCTCGCATCCGCACCGCTGGCCTATGAAAATCAGGACTTCCTCAACCACGCTGACGGCCGTATCATCCGCATCCTCGCTGAGTACGCTGAACCCCTCGCCCGCTTCCGCCGCGAGCGCATCCAGGACACCGTCGTCTTCTTCGGCTCAGCTCGCTTCCGCCCTCTCGACGACGCCTGCCGCGAACTGGAACTCCTCGAAAACACCGGTTCCCAGCAGCCCGCCCCACCCGAGGAACAACCCGCCCGCAAGGCCGAAGCCCGCTCCGGAAAGCCCAGCCCCCTGCGGCTGCGCCGCGCTGAAGCCGCCGTCGAAATGGCCCGCTACTACGAGGACGCACGCAAACTCGCATCCCTCCTCACCCAGTGGACCCTGAGCCTCAAGTCCCGGCGCCATCGCTTCGTGGTCACCTCCGGTGGCGGACCCGGCATCATGGAAGCCGCCAACCGCGGGGCATGGGAAGCCGGAGGCAAATCCATCGGACTCAACATCCGCCTGCCCTTTGAGCAGCAGCCCAACCGCTACATCACCCCGGCTCTCAACTTCGAGTTCCACTACTTCTTCATGCGAAAGTACTGGTTTGCCTACCTGGCCAAGGCCCTAGTAATCTTTCCGGGAGGATTCGGAACGCTCGACGAGATGTTTGAAATCCTCACGCTCTCGCAAACGAACAAACTTGCCAAAAAAATCGGCATTGTCGTTTATGGCCCGTCTTACTGGAAGCAGATCATCGATTTGGACGCCCTCGTCCAGAAAGGCACGATTTCTCCAAAAGACCGTCAACTATTTCAGTTCGCTGATACTCCCGAGGAGGCATTCACCCTCCTGCGAGACAGTTTGATCCATAACCACCTGGAAAGAGAAGAGTTATGGCACGAGGGAGAAATCGAGGTTCCCGAAATTGCGCATACTCGATGATAATTACTATGTCGTAACCCCTTCAAAATTCGTTCGCTATTCTTCAACCGGTCATCTTCCGTTCATCTCGCTCATGGATACTGGTATCCAGGTACACGGAGGTTAGAGATATGGCGAGACTGCAGCAAATCTCTTATTTCTGGAAAGACAACAAGGCCGCTCGCGGCTACAAGACCGGTGTCTCTCTCCACAGCCACACCAACCAGTCCAGGGAGACGCTCGACTTCGTCGCCAACTGGAGCTGCCAATTCCCATTCCTCCGTCCCTGGCTCGAGAAAGCCGAGCGCGGAGCACAGGAAGGGCACGGCGTCGCAGTCCAGTACTCCAAGGCCTATTGGACTCCGCCGCTCACGCCCATCCTCGCCTACGAACTGGAAAGCAAGCAGATCCAGAACAGGCTTGGTCTCAATCCCTTGGTCTCCATCACCGACCACGACAGCATCCAGGCCCCGCTCCTTCTACGCACCGTCCCCTCCGCCCGCCACATCCCCGTTTCACTCGAGTGGACAGCGCCCTTCGGCGGCGATCAGGCATTCCACTTCGGTATCCACAATCTGCCCAGCGATCAGGCAAATGCCTGGATGCAGACCCTCGCCGACTACACGGCGAATCCAGGCGCACCCCGCCTCACTGAAATTCTTGAGGCCCTCCACGCGCTGCCCAACACGCTCATCATCTTCAACCACCCCGAGTGGGACCTCTACCTCATCGGCCGCGAAAAAGCCGCTGTCCGCGTCCACGACTTCCTCTCCCGGAACCGCCAGTTCCTCCATGCACTCGAATTAAACGGCCTCCGCAACTGGGAGGAAAATCGCCGCGTCAAGCGCCTTGCCGAAAAGTGGAATATGCTCCTCATCTCCGGCGGCGACCGCCACGGATGCGAGCCTAACGCCAACGTCAACCTCACCAACGCCACCAGCTTCACCGAGTTCGCGCACGAGGTTCGCGAAGGCCACAGCCACGTTATGTTCATGCCCCAGTACGCCGAGCCCTGGAAGCATCGCGTCCTCAACTCCACACTGGACGCCATCCGCGACTACCCGGACTTCCCGCAAGGTTCACAACTCTGGGACGAGCGCGTCTTCCATCCCGACCGCGACGGCGTCATCCGCTCCCTGGCCGAGCTGTGGCCCTCCGGCCGCGCTCCCTGGTACATGCACTACGGCATCCGCTTCGTTCGTGCCATGGGCACCGGAACCTTCTCCAAGGGTCTCCGCCTTGCCTGGAGCGACGCCCAGGACCTCAAGTACCGCCTCGGCGAAGAAACCGCCTGAAGAAAATTCCTCCAAAACTAAACAGGCACGGCCTCAGGCCGTGCCTCTCTGTTTTCGACCAATCCCTCCCTCAGACCGCCTTCCCCCGCGCCGGAACCATCGATATCTCTCGCAGCAGAAACATATACGCGCCAATCCCAACCAGCAGGTAAGCCGCCGCAACGTAAAACGCAATCGCAAACGAGTGCGTCAGATGCACCACGTAGCCGGTGATGATCGGCGCCACCACACCCGATACCTGGTTCGAGAAATTCACGATTCCACCCACCGTCCCCACATTCGCCTCCGGAACAATCAGCGAAGGCAAGGACCACCCCACCGGCGCAGCCGCAGAAAGTCCCGTAATCGAAATCGTGATCCACGCAACCGCCGCAAAGCGTGTGTGAACAAATGCTGCGCCAAAAATGCCCAGCCCGAACAGCATCCCAATCACCAGCACAGCCATCCGAACCCGGCTCGAATTCAAACCCCGGTCAATCAGCACATCCACCAGCAGCCCGCCGATCAGCAAATCGGCAAACGTCGCAATCAGCCACGGCACTGCCGTGTACAGAAACGAATCAAACAGATTGATGTGGAGCTCCTGGTGAAAGTAACTCGGCAACCACGTCAGCAGCAGGTAGAACACATAGTTGTAAGCACCGAAGCCGATCACCAGCCCCAGCACCTTGCGCTGCAGCAGCAGTTCCAGAAACCCAAGCCGCGGGCCGCGTATGCCCTCCACCGGAGCAGCTGTCGCCGCGAAATAATGCGGAGCTTCCTCCGCACGCGGATCGCGATACATCCCATAAAACACCGCAAAGTACAGCAGGCTCAGCACCCCGGTAAAGGCAAATCCGCTACGCCACCCAGAACGCAGCACAATCATGCCGATCAGCGGAATCCCGATCGCCGACGACAGCTTCGCCGCTCCATCAAACAGGCTGGTGGCCAGGCTGCGCCGCTCCGGTGGAAACCACCGACCAATCGCCTTCGCATTGGCAGGGAAGAATGGTGCCTCGCCCACCCCCAGCAACAACCGCGCCGAGTAAAACATTGGCACATTCACCGCGGCAGCCGCCGCGAACGAGGCCACGCTCCACAGCAACGTGCCAATCCGGCTGATCGGCTTGATCCCATACCGGTCCAGCAGCGCGCCCATCGGTATCTGGCAAATGGCGTAAGGAATGTTGTAAGCGCCCAGCAGGTAGCCGTAAACCACATCGTTGATCCCAAAGGAATCCCGCAGCCCCGTATGCGCAACCGACAGGTTCACGCGGTCGAAGTAGTTGATCAGGATGCCGACCCCAAGCAGCACCGCAATATTCCAGCGCATGCGGTCGCCAGGGTGCGACGGACGGGAATTTTCGTGCGCGGAATCAGCCTCGTGCATGGTCGCCCTTGATGGTAACCCACCACGAGCATTTGTCTTTCACGCCCCTGTTTCCCTCCACATCCCGCCTCTCTTTTCATGGGTTTGACAGTGGCGCCGGCTCGCTGGTAAACATTTACCGAATTGAAAAAACGCTCTTTCTGCGCGCCGCAATACCTCGCCGCGCAGCCCATATCTCTCCTGAAATGAGGCGTACCCCATGGACAACCTGACCCGCAGAACCTTTCTCAAGGGCACAGCAGCCGCCGCGGCTGCAGGCGTCGCCGCTCCAGACACGCTAGCCAGCGCAGCCGCCAACGCACACCAGGCGCCCACTCAGCTCAGTCAGTTTCCCTACAGCGCCATCGAGCTCCTCGACGGAAAAATGAAGGAGCAATTCGACGCCAACCACCAGTTCTTCCTCGCTCTCGATGAAGACTCGCTCCTCCAGCCCTTCCGCCAGAAAGCCGGTCTCCCCGCGCCCGGCGAGCCCATGGGCGGATGGTACAGCTGGTCCGACGAATTCGACCCGCCCAACAACATGACCGGATACGTCCCCGGACACACCTTCGGGCAATACGTCTCCGCTCTCGCGCGTGCCTACGCCATCACCGGCAACAAGGCCACCCAGGCAAAGGTGCACAGACTCGTCCGCGGATTCGCCCAGACCATCACGCCAAAGTTCTATGCGGACTATCCGCTCCCCTGCTACACCTTCGACAAGATCAATTGCGGCCTCATCGACGCGCACCAGTTTGCAAACGATCCCGCCGCCCTCCCGGCCCTCGAACGCGCTCTCGACGCGGTCATGCCCTATCTTCCGCCTCACGCGGAAACTCGCGCCGAGCAAAGAGCTCACCCACACCCCAACATCGCCTTCACCTGGGACGAAAGCTACACCCTCCCGGAAAATTTCTTCCTCGCCTACAAGCGCTCCGGCAACAGGCGCTATCTTGAGCTCGCCCAACGCTTCCTCATGGACAAGGAATACTTTGACCCGCTCGCCGACGGGCAAAACGTCCTGCCCCACAAGCACGCCTACAGCCATGTCAACGCATTCAGCTCCGCCTCGCAGGCCTATCTCGTCCTCGGCAGCCACAAGCACCTTCGCGCCGCCCGGAACGGCATGAACTTCGTCCTCGACCAAAGCTTCGCCACCGGCGGATGGGGGCCGAACGAAACCTTTGTCGAGCCCGGCAGCGGAACCCTCGGCAAAAGTCTCGACTTCACGCATGCCAGCTTTGAAACTCCATGCGGCTCCTACGGACACGCAAAAATCGTCCGCTACCTCACCCGCATCACCGGACAAAGCACCTGGGCCGACAGCCTCGAGCGCGTCTTCTACAACACCGTCATGGGCGCAAAGCCACTCCAGCAGGGCGGCTTCAGCTTTTACTACTCCGACTACAGCAACCACAACGCCCAGAAAACCTACTATCAGGAGCAATGGCCCTGCTGCTCCGGCACCTTCCCGCAGGTCACCGCCGACTACGGCATCAGCTCGTATTTCTACTCACCGCAGGGCGTATACGTCAGCCTATTCGTGCCTTCGCGCGTCCGCTTCCGCCAAAAGGGAACTCGTTTCCGCATCGAGCAGCGCACCAGCTATCCCTATACAAACGGCGTCGCCCTCCACGTCTGGGGCGAAAGTCCGCAAACCTTCACCATCGCCCTGCGCGTGCCCCAGTGGGCAGGGAAGAACACTGAGGTCGCCATCAACGGCAAGCGCCGGCAGGTCCCGGTCCAGCCCGGTCACTTCCTCGAACTCCACCGCGAATGGAATTCCGGCGACGTCATCGAGTACACCATCGACCAGCCCATGCATCTGGAAGCCGTCGACCCGCAGCACCCCGACACCGTTGCCCTCATGCGTGGACCCCTCACGCTCTTCGCCATCAACGCCCCCGCCAGCAAGTTCACGCGAGCCCAACTGCTGGCCGCACGGCAAAGCTCCGGCCGGCGAGCCTGGAAGGTCAATTCCGCAACCGCGCCCGTCACCTTCAAGGCCTTCCCGGACATCCGTGATGAGGGAAACCGGCTCTATCACAACGTAATGGCATAAATGGGTCTGCCAAAACTCGGGCAGCGGTTTGCACGCAGAAAGAGAATTCGCTCCATGAGGTTGACTATGTCTCGCTATCGTTCCTTGCTCTGGCTCGCGCCCGCCATGTTGATCGTCGTGGCCGGGTGCCAGAAACCCTCCACCACTTCCAGCAACACCACCCCAGCCGCCACCACCAGCGTGGCCACCGCCGAGCCGACTGAGGTCAATGGCATGCCGGTCGTCCACCTCAAGCGCGAGCAAAAAGGTGACGGACCCCAGTTCCTCGGCATGACCATCCTCCCCGGCCGCGGCATGAACACCTTCCAGATCACCGGCTACTTCCCGGGCCTGGGCAAATTCGATGTTCTCCACGCGCCCACCCTCGCCGTCGCCAACACCAAGTACTACGGCACCGCCAGCGACGCCTACGGTGACGACAGCTTCGCATTCGGCGGAGCCTTCCTCGTCCCCTATCCCAACCGCATCCTCGGCAAGCTCTCGCCCGACAAGAAAACCATCACCACCTACTGGCACGGAAAAAAGATCGTCCTGCCCGCAAACTGGCACAACAGCGCCCATCCCACCCAGGATCTCCACGCCATGCACGGCCTCATCCTCAGGGAGAACGCCAGTAACGTACAGGTCAAGAAAACCTCTGACGGTGAAGTCGTCACCGCCGACATGCCCGATGCCTTCCACGGCCAGTGGCTCTCCAAAACCGATCTCCACTTCCGCATCGCCCTCACCGCAGACGCCATCGACGCACAGATCACCGCAAAGAACGTCGGCAAAGAAGACGAGCCTCTCTCCATCTCCTGGCACCCGTACCTGAGTATTCCCAGCGGCCAGCATGCCCAGGCGCGCCTCTACGTCCCCGGCACCATGCGCGCCGAGGTCAACAACTATCAGGACGTCTTCGTAACCGGCAAGCTCCAGCCGGTCAAGGGAACGCGATGGGACTTCCTCGATCCAAAGGGCACGCCCCTCGGTGACGGCTACCTTGACGACAACTGGTCTCACCTGCAGTGGAAGGACGGAAAAGTCACCACTTCCCTCATGGATCCGGCCTCCAACTACGAAATCAGCGAAGTCGGCTTCTCGCCGCAGATCAAGACCATCCAGGTCTATTCCCCCCCATCGGCAAACTTCGCCGTCGTGGAAGAGCAGTTCAACTTCGCCGACCCCTTCGGCAAGGAATGGCACGGCATGAACACCGGTATGGTCACCCTCAAGCCCGGTCAGGCCGTCATGTGGCACGTGCAGTTGCGCATGTCCGAGCTCCATCCCATAAAGAAATAGCCAACCCCGGGGCGCGTAAGCCGGCAGCTCGCGCGCCCCGGCCTCAACTTCCGTTCCTCCTGCCTGGCAGGGTTCCAGTCCCCGGAAACCCGCCAGGCATTTTCTTTGCTGGCACGCTCGCGCCAGCGTCCATCCCCCGCCATGAGACCATAACCGTAAAGCAAGCCCCACCAACACAAGGAAGCAGCAAAGTTGAGCCGTCCCATCCGCCCCGGCAAAACAGCACTCCGCGCCATACTCGCCACCACCCTCGGCGCGGCCATCCTCGCCGCCGCATGCACCGCGCGAGCGCAATCCGAAGATCAAAAAGTCCAGAAGATCCTCCTGCTGCTCCGCCTCGACGAGTACGGCCGCTCGCTCCAGAGCGTCAACCAGATGCTCGCCTACACCCCGCACGACTGCCGGCTGCTCTCCCTGCGCGGCATGGCCCTCAACGGACTCGGCAAGCCAGACGAAGCCCTCCGCTCCTACCAGTCCGCCCTCCGCTACTGCCCCAGTCAACCGCTCGCGCTCCAGAACGCCGCCCAAATGGAGTACGCCCGCCAGCGACCCGATGCCGTCGGCTATCTCAATCGCCTGCTCAAGCTCAATCCCAAAAATCAGGCCGCCCACGCCATGCTGGCCTCCATCGATCGGGCTAACGGAAAATGCGTGCAGGCGCTGCCTCACTTCCACGCCAGCAGCCAGCTCTTTTCCGGCCAGCCGCAGTACCAGCAGGCCTACGCCTTCTGCCTCGCCAAAACCGGGCACAACCGCCAGGCCGCCGCCAACTACCAGCAAATCCTCAGCGCCGATTCAGACCCAGATTCAGACCTCGCCCTCCGCTATAACTTTGCCCTCGTCCAGTACCGGCTCCACCACCTCGCCGCAGCCCTGGCCACGCTCAAGCCACTGCTAGCAACCTCCCACAACCCGTCCGTCCAGGCACTCGGCGCCCAACTCAAACAGCAAATCACCAGCAAAGCCGGCGCACACCCCGGCACGCAGAAGCCCGCACCCCACTTCGCCCTCATCGACGAAAAGGCACACGGAACCACAAACGCGAAGCGAGCCGCAAAAAGATGAAATGAAAGAGTATTTTGGTGGAGCTAAGCGGGATCGAACCGCTGACCTCCTCGTTGCGAACGAGGCGCTCTCCCAGCTGAGCTATAGCCCCACTGTGCGGGAAGACTCCTCTGATTTTATAGCAAAACACGGAATCCGGTAAGACCGGTCAAGAGCCCGGCCGCAACCCCGATCACCCCGAAGAATCCCGCGTCCGGACCTGCTGCAGAACCGCTGCGAGCAGCAGGCCCTAGGTGCTCGATCACCCCTCGCGTCACGCCCAATCAGCAGGCGGCGGCAATCTTGTGCCGGTCGCACACCTCACTCAACAGACCATAAAGACCATCCAGAACCGTATCCACGGCGTGCTTGCAGGCCGCCTCATCCGCAGGCGCAATCAACTGCTCCAGCAGCGCGCGCTCCGTCGCCGCGTGCTCCCGGTCGGCCTCGATGTGCACCGTAAAGTAGCGGTAACCCTCTTCCGACTGGAACCCATAAAAGTCGCGCAGCCCTTCGATCTTCTTCTCGGAAACCGCCGGAATCTGGCTCTCATACGCATACAGCGCCGCCACGCCCGCAGCCGTCCCGTGGTTCCGGCAGGCCGAGCGAAAACCCTCAATCAGCGTGCGGGTCGAGGCCCACGCGTCGGTCGACTCGATCTTCTCGCGCGTCGCTCCCAGGCTCTCCGCAAACTGCATCCACAACTCGGGATGATTCGGAGTACCCGCTTCCTCATCCATCAGGTTCGCAAGCAGGTGCCTCCGCACAGCCTGATCCTCAGTCTGCGCATGCACCGCGGAAAGGTACGTCGGAAACGCAGCAACGTGCTGGTAATACTGCGCGGCGTAGTCGCGCAAAGCGTCCAGCGTCAGCTCACCGCGTGACCATGCCTGGTAAAACGGGTGTTGCAGCAAGTGCTTCGCGGCAATTTTGGCCTCGATCTCGTCGAGAAGGAAAAGAGTAGGGTGATTCATCGGGCGTCTGGTGACTCCTTGCGGCATCATGTTCGGCCAGACTAACAGGTCTTCCTCACGCGCGAACATTGCCGCGCATCTCCACAATGGCGCGGATATCCTGACCCACCGGCGGCAAATCCATCCACTACAAAAAGACAAATCGATTGCCCGAAACCAGAATTTCCCGTCCGCTGCCATTTGGAAAAACCGCGCCTGGAAAAATGTGCGCAGCGAAACTCAGACCGGCGGGCAAAATCCAGGTTGCACCAGAAGCAGGGCAGCAGCGGGTTTCTACCGCCGGAGATAAAATAAACATAGATCGATGCGAAACCTGTGCTATCCAATTCGCTTCAAGCGCTTTCGCCGTGGACGTCACGACCGCGGGCGCATCTTGTCTTAACGGTTTCACCAGCACAGACCCGATCGAAAGATCCGCACCAACGAATCGCAGCACCCCAACCGCAAAGGAAGGATGACCCATGTCGAATACGGGGAATAATGCCGACAGCTTCGGCAGCCGCTCGCAACTGAAAACCGCTCACAAATCCTACGAAATCTTCAAGCTCAGCGCGCTGGAGAAAAAAGGCGTAACCCTCTCACGCCTGCCCTACAGCCTCCGCGTACTGCTCGAAAACCTGCTCCGCCACGAAGACGGCAGCCGCGTCACCGCCGAAGACATCGAGTTTCTCGCCAAGTGGGACCCCAAGGCCGAACCCTCCCGCGAAATCGCCTACATGCCCGCCCGCGTCCTCATGCAGGACTTCACCGGCGTCCCCGCCATTGTCGACCTCGCAGCCATGCGCGACGCCATGAAGCAGCTCGGCGGCGACCCCCACAAAATCAACCCCCTCCAGCCCGCCGAGCTCGTCATCGACCACTCCGTTCAGGTCGACGAATTCGGCAACAAGCAGGCCTACTCCATCAACTCGCTCCTCGAGTTCCAACGTAACCGTGAGCGTTACGCATTCCTCAAGTGGGGACAATCGGCCTTTGACAACTTCTCCGCCGTGCCCCCCGGAATGGGCATCTGCCATCAGGTCAACCTCGAATACCTCGCCCGCGTCGTCTTCCAGAATGACGCCACCGGCCAGGCTTACCCTGACACCCTCGTCGGAACCGACTCCCACACCACCATGATCAACGGACTCGGCGTCCTCGGCTGGGGCGTCGGCGGCATCGAGGCAGAGGCCGCCATGCTCGGTCAGCCCGTCTCCATGCTCATTCCCCAGGTCGTCGGCTTCAAGCTCTCCGGCAAGCTACGCGAAGGCGCCACCGCCACTGACCTGGTACTCACCGTCACCGAAATGCTCCGCAAGCTCGGCGTCGTCGGCAAGTTCGTCGAGTTCTACGGCCCCGGCGTCAGCGAGCTCTCCCTCGCCGACCGCGCCACCATCGCCAACATGGCCCCAGAATACGGCGCAACCTGCGGCATCTTCCCCGTCGATGCGGAAACCCTCCGCTACCTCCGCCTCACCGGACGCAGCGAAGAGCAAATCGCGCTCGTCGAGGCCTACTACAAGGAGCAGGGACTCTTCCATACCTCCGACGCACCCGAAGCCGAGTACTCCCAGACCATCGGCCTCGACCTCGCCCGCGTCGAACCCAGCGTCGCCGGACCCAAGCGTCCCCAGGATCGTGTCCTGCTCACCGAAGCAGGCGCCAGCTTCAAAAAACAGCTCCCCGCTCTCAAGGGCCCCGCGGCCAATGGCAGCGCCAACGGCGCGCGCCAGGTGGCAAGCTGGCAGGGCGAAGGTGGCCACGACGAAAGCGCCTCCGAATCCGCCCACAGCGACAAGCCCTACTCCTCCGTCAAAGAACGCTTCGGCCTCGACGTAGACAAGTACCTGGACGACGGATCCATCGTCATCGCCGCCATCACCAGCTGCACCAACACCTCTAATCCCTCGGTCATGGTCGCCGCCGGCATCCTCGCTAAAAAGGCCGTGGAAAAGGGCCTCAGCGTTCCGCCCTGGGTCAAGACCTCACTCGCCCCCGGCTCTCGCGTCGTCAGCGACTACTACGACAAGGCCGGCCTCACCGAATATCTCAACAAACTCCGATTCAACGTCGTCGGCTACGGCTGCACCACCTGCATCGGCAACTCCGGCCCGCTGCCTACTGACGTTTCCAGGGCCATCGAAGACCACGGCCTCGTCGCCGTCTCCGTCCTCAGCGGAAATCGTAACTTTGAAGGTCGCATCAACTCCGACGTCCGCGCCAACTACCTCATGTCGCCTCCGCTCGTTGTCGCCTACGCCCTCGCTGGCCGCATCGACCACGATTTCGACAACCAGCCCATCGGCAAGGGCAAAGACGGCCAGCCCGTCTTCCTCAAGGACATCTGGCCCTCCCAGAAGGAAGTCGCGGACACCATCGGCGCCTGCATCGACTCGGAAATCTTCAAGAAGGAATACGCCACCGTCACCGACGGCGACACCAATTGGCAGGCCCTCAAGTTCCCCGTAGGCGACGTCTACCAGTGGGAGCCCGACTCCACCTACATCCGCAAGGCGCCTTACTTTGACGGCATGGGCCTCCAGCCCGAACCCGTTCAGGAAATCGTCAATGCACGCGTACTCGCCGTCCTCGGCGACAGCGTCACCACCGACCACATCTCACCTGCCGGCTCCATCAAGCAGAACTCACCCGCCGGCCAGTACCTCGTCGAGCACGGCGTCAATCCCGCGGACTTCAACTCCTACGGCTCCCGTCGCGGCAACCACGAGGTCATGGTCCGCGGCACCTTCGCCAACGTCCGCCTGCGCAACAAGCTCGCCCCCGGCACCGAGGGCGGCGTCACCCGCCTCCTGCCAGAGGGCATCCAGATGAGCATCTACGACGCATCGGTCAAGTACGCCGAGCGCAAGACCCCTCTCGTCATCCTCGCCGGCAAGGAATACGGCTCCGGCTCCTCCCGCGACTGGGCCGCCAAGGGTCCCTGCCTGCTCGGCGTCCGCGCCGTCATCGCAGAGAGCTTCGAGCGCATCCACCGCTCCAACCTCGTCGGCATGGGCATTCTGCCCCTGCAGTTCATGCCCGGCCAAAACGTCGAAACCCTCGGCCTCACCGGCGAAGAGGAATACAGCCTCCCCGGCCTCGCGCAAATCCTCAACGCAAAACTCGCCAACGGTCGCACCATCAAGGTCAGCGCCGTCAGCAAGGAACGCACCATCGAGTTCGAAGCAAAAATCCGCATCGACACTCCCCAGGAAGTCCTCTATTACCAGCACGGCGGCATCCTCCAGTACGTGCTGCGCGGCCTCGCACAGGCATAGGACCTCCAACCCATCCACACAGGGGCGCTCACCAGGAGCGCCCCTCATCTTTTCCACCATTCCATACCCGTCTTCCACATTCACACAGCCGCCCACGGGCAAATCCCGCCACATCGCCGCTCCATCCCGTCCAAAACGGCCTAAACTGGAAGACACCGATGGCTGTAATGACTGACATGGAATTTGAGCGCGGCCTCCCCGCCTCGCTCGACGCGGAACGCACCATTCTCGGCGCAATCCTCCTCGACAACCACGCCTACAACGACGCGGCAGAGAAAATCAGCGCCGACGACTTCGCCCACGGCGCGCACCAGCGCGTCTTCGCCCGCATGGCCGAGCTGATCGACAACGGCCGCCAGGTCGACCTCGTCACCCTCAGCGAAGAGCTCGCCCGCCGCAAGGAAATCGAATCCATCGGCGGCGTCGCCTACCTCTCCTCGCTCACCGAAGGCCTCCCGCGCAACCTCGCCATCGACGAATACGTCACCATCGTCAAAAACAAGGCGCTCCTCCGCCAGATCATCCTCATCGGGTCAGACGCCGTCACCCGCGCCGCCGACCAGTCCGAAGACGCCCTCGAAGTCCTCAACGCCACCGAAGGCGCGCTCCTTCAGGTCACCGAGCGCAGCATCACCCAGGGCTTCTCCAGCATTCCAGAGATCGTCAGCGGCTCCTTCGGCACCATCGACAAGCTCTTCGCCGAAGGCTCCCGCGAAATCACCGGCCTCGCCACCCACTTCGACGATTTCGACAGGATGACCTCCGGCCTCCAGCCCTCCGAGCTCATCATCATCGCCGCCCGCCCCTCCATGGGCAAAACCGCGCTCGCCATCAACATCGCGCAAAACGCAGCCGTGCGCGGAGGCAAGGTTGTCGCCGTCTTCTCGCTCGAAATGTCAAAGGAATCTCTCCTCCGACGCATGCTCGCCAGTGAATCCCTCGTCGACTCGCAGAAAATTCAGAAAGGCTTCTTCACCCGCGACGACCAGCAAAAGCTCACCATAGCCCTCGAGCGCCTCGTCGAATCGCGCATGTACGTCGATGACACCCCCGGCATCTCCCTCGCGGAAATGCGCGCCAAGGCCCGCCGTCTTCAGCGCCAGCAGGGCGGCCTCGACCTCATCGTCATCGACTACCTCCAGCTCATGACCGGCACCCCTGCCGGCGGCGGCTCCAAGCGCTTTGAAAACCGCACGCAGGAGGTCTCCGCCATCTCGCGCGGCCTCAAAGCCCTCGCCAAGGAACTCAAGATTCCCGTCATCGCGCTCTCCCAGCTCTCGCGTGCCTCCGAGCAGCGCGGCGGAGACAAAAAGCCCATGCTCAGCGATCTCCGCGAGTCCGGCTCCATCGAGCAGGATGCCGACGTCGTCGCCTTTATCCATCGCGAGGCCTACTACAACCGCGAAGAAGAGCCAGACCCCGAAACCCAGGGCAAAGCCGAAATCATCATCGCCAAGCAGCGTAACGGCCCCACCGGCTCCGTCAACCTGGCCTACCTCTCCAAGTGCACCCGCTTTGACAATCTGGCATACAACGAACCGGAAAATTATTAAAGACGGGCGCTCGCCCAGATCGTAACTCTATCGGTTCTATTTGCCTTCTGCGCTCCGCAAAGCGCCACGCAGGCTCCCCCGCACCGCCTCCAGCCGAGCCGTCGCCGCATCCCGGTCCAGCGCCAGCCGATGCATCACCACCGCCACGCGCACTGATCCAGCCTCATCCAGCAGCTTGGCGGCAGCATCGGCATCCAGCCCCGTCAGCGTCGCCACAATCCGCACCGCGCGGTCCCGCAGCTTCTCGTTCGTCGGCTGCACGTTCACCATCAGGTTCCCGTACACATACCCCAGCCGCACCATCACACCCGTGGAAAGCATATTCAGCACCAGCTTCGTCGCCGTGCCCGCCTTCATCCGTGTTGACCCCGTCACCACCTCCGGCCCCGTCACCGGCGTAATCGCCAGTTGCGCCGCCCGCGCCACCGGCGAGTCCGCAACGCAACTCAGGCCAACGGTGAACGCCCCAATCGAACGCGCATATTCCATCGCCCCCAGCACATAAGGCGTGCGTCCGCTCGCCGCAATGCCCACCAGCGTATCCTTCGCCGCAAACCCGCGCGCAATCAAATCGTCCCCGCCCAGCTCCGGATGATCCTCCGCACCCTCCACCGATATCCGCAGCGCAACATCCCCGCCCGCAATCACGCCCTGCACCATCTCCGGCGGCGTGTTGTAAGTCGGCGGACACTCCGAAGCATCCAGCACCCCCAGCCGCCCGGAGGTCCCGGCCCCGCAGTAGAAAAGCCGTCCACCCTCCGCCATCCGCGCAGAAATCGTATCAATGGCAGTAGCAATTTGCGGCAGCACAAGCTGCACAGCATCCATAGCTTCGCGATCCGCTGCATGAAACAGCTCCACAAGCGAAGCCGTAGCCATCTCATCCAGATGCTCGCTAGCCGGATGACGCGATTCCGTGGATAGACCGGACAGGTTGGTAAACAAGACTTAGAAGCCTCTTTGAAATGAATCAATGATGTCGATCGTTGTACGAACAGGCACTGCTACGCCTGAGATCTCATACGGCTCATCACGCCAGGTCTTCAGCGCATAGATTGCTGAGCGAGTGAGCAAAGTCGATGGGGAAGAAACAACCTTGAGTTGATGCAACTCGCCGTCGGACCCAACCGTTGCTTCAACGGACACAGTACCGTACTTATTTTCTTGTTTTGCTATGGGAGGATAGGTCGGAGGCTGCCCGGAAAGCTTCTTCATGGAATGAATGAAAGGCGCATCTGTTCCGCTCGCCGAAACATGGGTCAGGCTTTTCAATGCAGTCGAACTTGGTCTGAACATTGCATCAACGGGATTGTCTATCACTTCCCCGGAAACAATTCTGGCGGTAAATTCGTGGCGCTGGGAGCTCTTCAGACGCAACGATTCTCCCAAAGATCGCCCTTGCAGTTCGGCAATCGATTCATACAGAACTCCATAGAAAAAGTCCGGTTTCAAAGTCTCGACAAATCGTAGCACCGGAGCGTTTGGCGAGAAACAGTAAATCATCGGCAGCAAGGAGTTCATCCCATTCCCATGGCCATGAGGCTGCACTGCCACACATGCAAACCGGCTGTGGCCCGAGGTCTGCGAAACTCGCTTCAATTTGTAATTCTTTAGATCCTGTCCATCAGGTATCGGTTCAATCAGCCAATGAAGCAGGCTCAGTTCCGCACGAAAAGGAACAACATCCTTGGAAAAATATGCTCCCTCAGGTGTCCGGTAAAACTCAAAATTGGAACCTGGGAGCGTCAATCTCAACTTAAATTTGTTCGGCGCAGCCCACCACTCCTCAAAAGTTCCCTGAGCCGCCGGATTCCCTTTGGCATCGTAAAGCTGATACGTAGCCTTGATATGCCAAGGCTTCAAACCCGGCCCAGTCAATCCATTGTGCTGCGCCGCAAGCGCAAGCAGCGCCGCCGGATCTTTCGGCAGCGACGATCCCCCATCTTTGGGTTTGGCCGCAAAGGCAGACGCAACGGCCCCGGTGAACAGAAACGCCTGCAGAAAAACAAACAGCAAGCAGAGTCTGGTGCAGCGAATCATAGCGACGGGCCCCTTCCATTCCATCCGTGCCAACATCCTAGCGCATCCGGTACACCTTTCCACGCCAGAACACTCAAGCGTTCCCCAGGCTACCGCGGCAAAGGCACGCGATAGTCCAGAATAATCTGCGTCCGCACCGGCACCGCCACCCCATGCAGCAGAAAAGGACGATAACGCCACCGCAGCACCGCGTTGTATATATCCGGAATCAGCTCCGGATCCACCGGCCCCACAATCCGAATCTCCTTCACATGCCCGTTCGCGCCAATCGTCACCGCCAGCAGCGTGTACACCTGGCTCTCGCGAAGCGCCCGCGCCGCATTGCCGCGCATCGTGCTGAACGGAATCAGATGCAGGGCAGCCTCGTCCGCAGTCAAATAAAGCAGCCCCGTCGAGGGCGCAGGCGCGGGCCTGGCATCCGTAGCCGGAATAAAAAACGAGGGATCCATCCGGCTGTAAGACTGCCCCACTTCCAGCGTCGCGCTCACAATCGGCCGCGCAGCCAGCGTCGCAATCCAATGCTCCGGCAGATACTGCCCCCGCAGCGTCCCAGCCGCCGTCATCGTCACCACCTCCGCCACATGCGTATCCACAATGCGAAGCAGCGGCTGGCCGGCTTCAAAGCAATACGTCGGATACTGCGGAGGAATATCCCCCAGCTTGGCCAGCCGCGAATCCATCTGCACGCAAGGAAACTGGTCCGGCCCAATCAGCCGCACCCGGTACCGCAGTCGGGCCCCGCGCAAATCAGGATGCTGCGGAATCGGCGCCACCATCCAGTGATACACCAGCCGCTCCGTCATCGGCAGGTCCGGATTCCCAATCGCGAAGCTGCCCTTCGGCGTCACCCACGACTGCAGGTGATAACCCTTCCGGTCAAAAGTAATGTGATATTCATCCGGCGCGGCCCACCACTCCTCAAACCGGCCGGCATCCTTCACATGCCCATTCTGTTTGTACGTCCTGTAAGAAACCGCAATGTGCCACGGATCAAGCCCCGGCGCGTTCAGCCCGTTCCGCTGCGCTGCAAGCTGCAGCAAAGCAGCGGCCTGGGTCGGCATGGCAGTCTTTGCCTTCGCTGGCGCTTTCGTCTGCGCCGCAAACGCAAACCCCGGCAACGCCAGCAGCAACAGCACCCAGCCACACCGGCTCCACACCCTCGCCATTCGCGGAGACGGATGCAGAGCCAGCCGAGCGATCATTTCCGCCCAGCAGTTTTCTTCGCAGCCGCTTTCTTCACCGCCGCCTTTTTCGCGGGCACAGCCTTCTTCGCGGCAACCTTCTTCTCCGCTGGCTTCCTGGCAACCACCTTCTGAGCCGGCGCAGCCTTCTTGGCCGCAACCGCCTTCTTCACCACGGCAACCTTCTTCGCCGGCACGGCCTTTTTCGCCACCGCAGCTTTCTTCGCAGCCGCCTTCTTCTTCACCGGAGCCTTCTTGCGAGCAGCCAGGGTCTTCTCCGTCAGTGCCCGCTTCAGCTCATCCAGGTCCACCTGCCGCGCACTCTTCCGCAGCCGCTCAATGTCGTAAAACGACCGCTTCTCCGCAAGGAATACGTGAACCACAAAGTCCACGTAGTCGATCAAAATCCACTCGCCCTGCCGCCGTCCTTCCACCGAGTTCGGATAAACCCCGAACTTCCGCTTCACCTGCAGCTCAATCTCGTCGGCAATGGCCACAGCCTGCCGCTCGTTGGCGGCGCTCGTGATCAGGAAAAAATCGGTAAATCCGGAATCGGCGGCATCCAGTTCCAGCACCCGGGTGTCCTGGCCTTTTTTGTCTTCACAGGCAGCGGCGGCGGCAAGCACCATCTGGCGGGTTTCGTTGGTGGGCATGGTTGGGGTTCAATCTCCTTGCGGGTATGTTAGTGCAATCCGGCATGGCAATGCGCGGGGTGAATCAAGGGGTGCCGTTGCGGTAAAGGCGGTGGTCGCGAATATAACCCAGCACCGCCTGCGGCAAAAGCGAGGGCATCGGCTCACCGGAATGCAGCGCCTCACGAAGCTCCGTCGCGGAAACATCCTGCTGCAGCTCCGGCAGCAGGCAAATCCGTGACCGCCGCCCCCTCGCATCGCGAAGTCCCAGCGTCAGCAGGTGCTCGTCCACCTGCTCGTCCGACGCTACGGAAATATCCTCCGGCAGCGCATTCGCAATCCGCCCCAGGTCAAACCCCGGCCGCGCGCCAATAATAAAAGGAAACTCCATCAGCAAATCAGCAGCGCGATGCCACAGCGCAATATTCAAAAACGCATCCGCCCCGCAAATCACAAAAACCTCGGCGTCCTGCGGCAGACCCCGCCGCAATCGCTCCAGCGTGTCGATCATAAAGTTCGGCTGCCCATCGGCGCGCGGCGCGTCCGCCTCGCTCAACTCCAGCCCGGAATGCCCCGCCAGCGCCAGCCGCGTCATCGCCAGCCGGTCGCGAAACGCCGTCGCTCGCCGCCCCAGCTTCAGCGGCTGCAGACCAACCGGCGCCACCAGTACCTTGTCCAGGTTCAGCGTTTGCAGCGCCAGGCTCGCCAGCGCAATGTGTCCTGTATGCGGAGGATCAAAAGTGCCCCCGAAAAATCCAATACGAGGCGCGCGAGCTGGCATCGAACTCACCGTGGGCTTGCTCCGGCTACCTTAGACGATCTGCACCGATGTCGAGGATTCAAAGTAAATGAGACAATTCGGGTATTTTCGAAGAAGAATATTCATAAGTTAGTGAGACAAAGTGCAGAAAAACATGAGACTACCTTCTAAAGCTCTTGACGCCAAGGCGGTTGCCGCGATGCCTGTTCGCAAAATTCCGAAAATCACCTCTTCGTGACCGGAGGCTTTGCGAGTCGCAAGGCCGGTACGATGGTTGAGTTCGAATCCCTGCTCGAAAAGGATCACCTCATCTTATTGGAATTCGACAACTCTGTAGCAACGTTCGACGCCCAACCGGTCCGAATTCCAGTTCTTGGTATACGCAATGGATACGTCCCAGATGTTCTGATTTATTTTAATCCCGAGGTGGAATGCCGAAGCGCTCCTGATCCACTTTTGGTGGAAGTTAAAGCCGCCGCCGACCTGAAGCGCAACGAGAAGAAATACGCGCCCAAATTCGCGGCGGCCAGCCGTTTTGCCGCTGAACGAGGTTGGAGGTTCGAAATCCGGGACGAAGCCCTCATTCGAACGCCACGATTGGCGAATCTTAAGTTCCTCCGAGAGTATCGAAATGTCCATCCGGATCCTGGTCAGATTCAGCAGGTGCTCGATTGGATCGGCAACTCCCAGACCTCTTCCACCGCCATTCTGAATGGTCTTGCACGGACAGACGAGGCCAAGCTGGATTCGGAAATTTGGACAGTGGGATAAGTGGAAGGGTTGTTCCCTGACGGCCATTAAGATGGCAGGAAAGAGGAGCAACGATGACACGACGTCCACG
>JBMFWD010000032.1:0-36933 GCA_049965615.1 Acidobacteriaceae bacterium | reverse complement strand
CTTGTTCTCTACGCAGTCTTCACCGTCGCCGCGACGCACACGCTCTTCGCCTGGCACAGAGCCCGATTTGCCGCAATAGAGCAACTGCGCGCCGCCGGAGTCCCGCCCACCCAGATTCAGGCAGGCTTCGAATATGACGGATGGACGCAGATCGAACAGACGGGCCACGTGAATAATAAGCTTGTCAAAAATCCCCCCGGAGCCTACCAGGCTCCAAGAACCAAGGACGATCCCAAAAATCTCTGCGCATACAACTTCCTTGCCTGGGCGCCATCGCTGCGCCCCAGGTATGCTGTCGATTTCGGCCCGGCAGCCTGCTTTCTCCCCTCACAATTCCCGCCGGTGAAGTACACCGCCTGGCTGCCGCCCTTTCATCGAGATGTCTATATTCAAAAGGTTCCGGACAAAATCCCCACCGTAACAGAGCCCCTTCATTAGCCCTCAGGCGTTCGGCATAGAGACGCCAAAAAGGACCGCCCCGCAGGCGGTCCTTTTTTTTCACTGCCTCTCCGGCCTTACCGGGCCAGATCGAAACGGTCCAGGTTCATTACCTTTGTCCAGGCAGCCACAAACTCCTGAACAAACGCCTTCTCACCGTCGCCACTCGCATACACTTCCGCCAGCGCGCGAAGCTGTGAATTCGAACCAAAAACCAGGTCAGCGATCGTGCCGGTCCACTTCAAGTCGCCGGTCTTGCGGTCGCGTCCTTCCAAAACTCCAGCTGCAGTCCTGGACGGTTCCCACTTCGTGCTCATGTCCAGCAGGTTTACAAAGAAATCATTGTTCAGTGTCTCCGTCTTCTTCGTAAACACTCCGTACTTGGATTGCCCGAAGTTCGTACCCAGGGCGCGCATGCCGCCAATCAGCGCCGTCATTTCAGGAGCCGTCAGCGTCAGCAGCTGCGCCTTGTCCAGCAGAAGTTCCGCCGCGCGATCCTCGCAACCCCTGCGGGCATAATTGCGGAAGCCATCAGCAACCGGCTCCAGCACCGCAAAGGATGCCGCATCGGTCTGTTCCTGCGTGGCATCGGTGCGACCTGGCGCAAAAGGAACCTTGACGCTGTGCCCAGCCTTCTTCGCCGCAGCTTCCACTCCGGCGCAACCAGCCAGCACAATCAGGTCGGCCAGCGAAATCTTCTTGCCGCCCTTCTGGCCATCATTGAACTTCTTCCGGATACCTTCCAGCTTCTCCAGCACCTTCGCCAGTTCCGCCGGCTGGTTCACTTCCCAGTTCTTCTGGGGTTCCAGCCGAATCCGGGCGCCGTTCGCGCCACCCCGACGGTCACTGCCCCGGAAGCTGGCCGCAGAGGCCCATGCCGTTGTCACCAGTTGAGAAATGGTCAGTCCCGAAGCCAGCACCTCTGCCTTCAGAGCTTCCACATCAGCATCGTTCACCAACGCATGATCCACTGCCGGAACCGGGTCCTGCCAGATCAATTCTTCCCTGGGAACCAGGGGACCCAGGTAGCGCGTGATCGGCCCCATGTCACGGTGCGTCAACTTGTACCAGGCACGCGCAAAGGTATCCGCAAATTTGTCGGGATTGGCGAGGAAGTCACGGCAGATCTTGTCATAGGCCGGATCCATACGCAGCGCGACATCCGAGGTCAGCATCGTCGGCTGATGACGCTTCTTCGGATCATGCGCATCCGGTACGGTGCCCGCACCCGCATCTCCCCTGGGCTTCCACTGGTGCGCGCCCGCCGGGCTCTTGGTCAGTTCCCACTCGTACCCGTACAGCGTCTCCAGGTAGCTCATGTCCCATTTGGTTGGAGTCGCCGTCCAGATCACTTCAATTCCGCTGGTGATGGCATCGGCGCCCTTGCCGGTTCCGTAGCTGTTCTTCCAGCCGAGGCCCTGCTCCTCAATCGGCGCACCCTCGGGTTCCGCACCCACATGGCTTGCGCTGGCCGCACCGTGAGTCTTGCCGAAAGTATGGCCACCGGCGATCAGAGCAACCGTCTCTTCATCGTTCATCGCCATGCGCGCAAAGGTCTCGCGAATGTCACGTGCTGATCCCAGCGGGTCAGGATTGCCATTCGGCCCTTCCGGATTCACATAAATCAGCCCCATCTGCACCGCAGCCAGCGGATTCGAAAGATCGCGGTCCCCGCTGTACCGTGCATCGCCAAGCCACTCCGACTCAGGTCCCCAGTTGATATCCATCTCCGGCTCCCAGATGTCCTCGCGCCCACCCCCAAAACCGAAAGTCTTGAAGCCCATGGACTCAAGAGCAACGTTGCCCGCAAGGATGATCAAATCGGCCCAGGAGAGCTTGCGGCCATACTTCTGCTTGATAGGCCAAAGCAGCCGGCGCGCCTTGTCCAGGTTCGCATTGTCCGGCCAGCTGTTGATCGGCGCAAATCGCTGCGAGCCCCGGCTTGCCCCACCACGACCGTCAAAAATGCGGTAGGTTCCTGCCGAGTGCCAGGCCATACGGAGGAACAGCGGTCCATAATGCCCAAAGTCAGCCGGCCACCAGTCCTGCGAATCCGTCATCAGCGCATGAAGATCCTTCACAACCGCGTCCAGATCGAGTGTCTGGAACTCTTCTGCATAGTTGAAAGACTCGCCCATCGGGTTCGAAAGGGCGGAATGCTGGTGCAGGATTTCGAGATTCAACTGGCTGGGCCACCAGTCCTTGTTACCGTAAGCGCCGGCGGTTGTGTGCTTGAGCATACCGCCCGTAAATGGACACTTGGATTCGGTAGACATGTATTTTTCTCCTTGTTCAGAGGTTTCCAGTGGATGAGTAAGATACCCGCAAGGCAGCATCGCGATTGCCGGCGTTATCTTTCTCTTTTGATGAGGTTACGGTTCGCAACCCGCTCCCCGACTGATTGCCTGGTCAAGCGCCGCCAGGTCAACTCACCCTGTCCGGCCACGACAGCCACGACCAGCGTGCATCCCTTGCGCCACCATACCCGCGGCTTTCGACCTTCTGACTCTAGCACTCTGGCTACCGATAGAGCCAATATATGTTATTCATATCTTGTATAGTCTTTCCCTATGGAACTACAGCAATTGAGATACGTTTGCGCCATTGCCGACACCGGCAGCTTCAGTCGCGCAGCAGAGCAATGCCAGGTAGCGCAGCCCTCGCTCTCCCAGCAAATTCTCAAGCTGGAAGATGATCTTGGCGCCAGGCTCTTTGACCGGCTCGGTCGCGGAATCCGCCTCACCGAGGCGGGCAGAGCATTTCTGCCTCATGCTCGGTCCATCCTCAGCCAGGTGGAAAACGCAAGATCCAGCGTTCAGGAACGATCCGCTGACGCACGCGGCAGCGTTACCGTTGGAGTCATCCCAACCATCGCACCCTACCTCATGCCGCGCTATGCCCGCTCCTTCGCCAGCCAGTATCCTCAGGCCAGGCTCCGCATCGTGGAAGAGAAAACACCGGACCTCATTGAGGCGCTTCGAAGTCTCTCGATCGACCTTGCCATCCTGGCACTGCCTCTCCGGCAAAAGGAATTCCACCTCGTTCCCATACTCACGGAACCGCTCTACGCCGTGCTCCCCCAGGATCATCCTCATGCAGGCGCACGGGCGGTTGCACTCCGCGACCTTCGAGCCGAATCCTTCGTGATGTTACGTGATGGCCACTGCTTCCGGGACCTCAGCATCAGCGCCTGCAGCCGCGCCCGCATCGCACCTCGCATCGCCTTTGAGAGTGACCAGTTCAGCAGTGTTTTGGGGCTCGTTGCCGCCGGTATCGGCGTATCGATTGCCCCCGCAATGGCCATCGACCCAAATGCGGGCTGCGCCTATGTTCCCATCAGTGATCCGCGCGCCACCCGGACGATCGTCGCTGCCCGTCTGCATGGACGCAGCCTGAACCAGGTCCAACAGGCCTTTCTGGCGCAAATCAGCAGGCGCTCCGCTCGCGCCGGGATCAAAAAACGCGCTCCTGCCTGACGAAATAGCCCCCTATCGAGACACGTCTTTGATTTGCACACACTCGCAGACTGACGCGTGAAACACAAATACAATAAACAAGAAGAGCCACTCCGGTGGCCTGACTCCCCAACGGAAAGATCTGCCAACAAAATGTCCAATATTCTGGAACAGCTTCCGGTCGGCCAAAAAGTCGGCATCGCCTTTTCAGGTGGCCTCGATACCAGCGCTGCACTTCACTGGATGAAGCAAAAAGGAGCGCTGCCCTACGCCTACACGGCGAATCTGGGTCAACCGGACGAGTCTGATTACGAGGCCATTCCTCGCAAAGCACTCGAGTACGGTGCCGAGAAAGCCCGCCTCATCGACTGCCGCACGCAGCTCGCACGTGAAGGCCTGTCCGCGCTGCAAAGCGGCGCGTTTCACATTTCCACCGCGGGAGTCACCTACTTCAACACCACGCCCATCGGCCGCGCCGTTACCGGAACCATGCTGGTCACCGCCATGCGGGAAGACGAAGTCGGAATCTGGGGAGACGGCAGCACCTTCAAGGGTAACGATATCGAGCGCTTCTATCGCTATGGGCTACTGGTCAATCCTGACTTGAAGATTTACAAGCCGTGGCTCGACTCGGCGTTCATTGAGGAACTGGGCGGCCGCGCAGAAATGTCTGCGTTCATGCAGAACTCCGGCTTTCAATACAAAATGTCCGCCGAAAAGGCCTACTCCACCGATTCAAACCTGCTCGGCGCGACCCACGAGGCCAAAGATCTCGAACACCTCAGTACCAGCATGAAGATCGTTGAGCCCATCATGGGCCTGCCCTTCTGGCGCGATGACACAGAAATCAGGCGCGAAGAAGTCACCGTCCGCTTTGAGGAAGGCTGGCCCGTTGCCCTCAACGGCATGCCCTATCCTGACCCCGTCAAACTCATACTGGAAGCCAACCGCATCGGCGGCAGGCACGGGCTCGGCATGAGCGACCAGATTGAAAACCGCATCATTGAAGCCAAGAGCCGCGGCATCTACGAGGCTCCCGGACTCGCGCTCCTGTACATCGCTTATGAGCGCCTCATCACCGGCATCCACAACGAGGACACCATTGAGCAATACCGCGAAAACGGCCGCAAACTGGGCCGGCTGCTCTACCATGGACGCTGGTTCGACCCGCAGGCGATCATGCTGCGCGAAAGTGCTCAGCGCTGGGTCGCCAAGCCCATTTCCGGCGAAGTCACGCTGGAGCTCCGCCGCGGCAACGACTACTCCATCCTCAACACCACTTCCCCCAACCTCACCTTCAAGCCTGAGCGTCTCACCATGGAAAAGGGCGAATCCACGTTTTCTCCGCGCGATCGTATCGGCCAGCTCACCATGCGCAATCTGGACATCACCGACACGCGCGACAAGCTCATGGTCTACGCCAAAACCGGCCTGCTCTCCATGAGCACCGAGTCGAAAATGCCAGAACTGGAGGGCGATGGCGAGAGCCAGTAACTCCGAAGACTCATCTCCGCCTGCGAGTTGCCTGCATCCTCCTGCACCTGGCAGGCGGGAAAACTGAATACCCGGAAAACTTTCAATCAGTAATTAGTTTTCGATGCCAACTCGATCCTGCTATGCTTGATCTTCCGGTGGCGCACTTTGCGCCCAACGGCCAAAGCCATAAGCGGTTGCGGAGACAAGTTGCGCATTTCCCTTTTCATCACCTGTTACAACGACCTGCTCTTTCCGGAAACGGGCAAGAGTATCGTCCGCCTGCTGGAGCGTCTGGGTCATACCGTCGAGTTCCCCCTGGAGCAGACCTGTTGTGGCCAGATGCACTACAACACCGGATATCAGGACGAAGCCCTGCCGCTCATGGAACGTTTCGTCCACATCTTCCGCGAGTCGGAAGTAGTCTGCATCCCGTCCTCATCCTGTGTCGCCATGATCCGCGACCACTACCCGAAGATGGCTCTCTCCACCGGAGATCCATCACTCATCCGCGCGGTGGACGACCTGCTTCCCCGCGTCTTTGAGTTCTCTGAACTACTCGTAAACAAGCTCCATCTGGAAGACGTCGGCGCCTATTATCCGCATCGCGTGACTTACCATGCCAGTTGCCATTCTCTGCGAGGACTCCAACTCGGTGACATCCCCCTTCGCCTGCTCCGCAACGTACGAGGACTGGAACTGGTCGAATTGCCGAACATCGATCGCTGCTGTGGATTCGGCGGCACGTTCGCAATCAAGAACAGCGATGTCTCCGCGGCCATGCTCGCAGAAAAGATGCGCGACGTGGAAAATACCGGCGCCGAGATCTGCGCCGCAGTCGACAACTCCTGCCTGATGCACATCCAGGGCGGCCTTCATCGCCAGCGCACCGGAATTCGTACCGTCCACCTTGCCGAGATCCTTGCATCCACCGAGGAGGCGGCCTCGGCATGACAATCCGTGTTGGTGAATCCGCATCCGCACCTTCCTTTCAGAAGGCCGCGCTCCCCTTACTGGACGATTCTCAGCTTCGCAAGAACGTCCGCCATGCAACCGAGGTCATTCAACGCAAGCGGGCCATCGTCTCAGAAGAACTGCCTGACTGGCAGGCACTCCGTGACGCTGCCAGCGAGATCAAGCAGCGCACGCTGCTGCACCTCGATGAATACCTTCTGCAGTTTGAGGCAGCCTGCACGGCAGCCGGCGGCCACGTCCACTGGGCGCGGGACGCAGAAGAAGCCAACCGCGTCATTACCGATCTCGTCCGCCGGCAGAACACCAGTGAAGTCCTGAAAATCAAAACGATGACTTCAGACGAGACTGGCCTCAATCACGCCCTCGAACAGGCCGGGATCCGCCCTTACGAAACCGACCTCGCTGAACTCATCGTGCAACTCGGCAAAGATCGCCCGTCGCACATCGTAGTCCCCGCACTGCACAAAAACCGCAGCCAGGTGCGCGAGATTTTTCGTGAGCAGATGAACCTCCCAGACCTCGGCGACAGCCCGCAGGACCTGACCGATGCCGCTCGACGCTACCTGCGCGAGCGCTTTCTGCGCGTCAAAACCGCCATTGGCGGGGCAAACTTCCTCATCGCCGAGACCGGCGGCGTTTGCATCGTCGAGTCCGAAGGCAACGGGCGCATGTGCCTCACCATGCCGGACACACTGATCCTCCTGGCCGGCATTGAAAAGGTAATTCCCGCCTTCCAGGATCTTGAAGTATTTCTCCAGCTTCTCCCGCGCTCGGCTACTGGCGAGCGCATGAATCCCTATAACTCCATCTGGACGGGCGTTCACTCCGGCGACGGACCGCAGAACTTTCACGTCGTCCTCCTCGACAACGGGCGCAGCCCCATCCTCGCCGATGACGAAGCCCGCCAGACCCTCCAGTGCATTCGCTGCGGAGCGTGTTTAAACACTTGCCCTGTTTACCGTCAGACCGGTGGCCACGCCTACGGCTCAACCTATGCAGGCCCCATTGGCGCCATCCTCACGCCGCAACTCCAAAACCTGCAGCACGCACAGTCGCTTCCCTACGCTTCGTCCCTCTGCGGAGCCTGTTACGAGGTCTGCCCGGTCAAAATCAATATTCCCGAGGTGCTCATTCACTTGCGCGGACGCGTCACCCGCGAGCAGCAAAGCAGGCTAAAACCGGAAGCCCTGGGGATGAAGGCAGTTGCATCGATCTTTCGCAACCGGCGCCGGCTGGAAACAGCGCACCGCCTCGCTCAAATCGGGCAACGGCCCTTCGTATCAAGAGGCTGGATCACCAGGTTGCCCGGTGAACTTTCCGCCTGGACAAGCGTCCGCGACATACGCGCTATTCCACGGCAGTCGTTCCGGCAGTGGTGGAAGGAGACGCATCCCAATGCCAGGTGACTCCCGAGAAGCGGTCCTTGCCAGTATCCGTAGCGCGATAAAGCAATCTCGACACGGTTTCGATCCCCATCCAGCACCACTGGAACGCGCTTACCAGCGCACCAGCACACTCGACAGGAAAAAGTGCCTTGATCGGTTTGCCGAGCGACTGCGCGAATACGATGCCGAAGTCGTCTTCACAGATATCGACCACCTGCAAGAGGCGATTCGCAATGTTATCGAAGGGCACAGTTCACCAGCGGGCCCGCCGTGGGTCGTCGCCCAGGGCTTTCCGTCCTCGTGGCTGCCATCGTCTGCTTCTGTACTGTGGGAAGGAGATGCCACATTGGAAGACCTGAATCAATGTTCCGGCGTCGTCACCGCCTGCTCGGCCGGGATTGCAATCACAGGAACCGTCGTGATGCAGCACGGACCCGGCGAAGGAAAGCGACAGACCTCTCTGCTGCCGGACCGTCACCTCTGCATCATAGAAGCCTCCCAGGTGGTGGAAACAGTTCCGGAGGCTTTCAGCATGCTGGCGCCGGCCGCCACTCGCCCGCTCACCTTTATCTCCGGGCCGTCAGCCACTGCGGATATCGAAATGACCCGGATTCGCGGCGTTCACGGACCAAGACACCTGCACGTGATCATCATCAGTAACTGAACTAATCCGGCGATCCATCGCCCGAAAATACGCCGCAAAAATTCTTTCTTTGACGGGAACGTTTTTTCGGAAGTATGATTGCTCATTCATTATTTCAATAGAGGGTTTTTTCCCCAAAACAGAGGTCGAATCAGTGAGTCAGCAAGAAGAAAAAATAGCCCGAGCCCTCGATTCCTTCGCCATTGAACTCCCTTCCTGGGGATTCGCCAACACCGGAACTCGCTTCGGCAAATATGTGCAACCGGAAGCCGCCACTTCCATTGAGGACAAATTCGCAGACGCTGCGCAGGTCCACGCTCTCACCGGCGTCAGCCCGACTCTCGCACTCCATGTCCTTTGGGACCTCCCCGGTGGCCTCGCCGACGTTCCGCTGATACAGCAACTGGAAAAGAAGTACGGGATTCGCACCGGCTCCACGAATCCTAACTTCTTCGAGCGTCAGGAGTACAAGTTCGGCTCACTCTGCAACCCAGACCCCGGAGTCCGTCAATTGGCGCTCCAGCATCTGCTCGACTCGATCGAAATCGCAAAGGCATTGAACTCGCGCGACGTGTCCCTCTGGGTTTCCGATGGATCGAATTATCCCGGCACGCAGAGCATTCGCAAACGGATTGACTGGCTGATGGATAGTCTGGCAGAGGCGCATACCCATCTCGACAGCTCGCAGCGCATGCTCGTCGAATATAAGCCCTTCGAGCCTGCCTTCTACCACACAGATATCGCTGACTGGGGCATGGCTCTGCTGCTCGCCCGCCACGCAGGACCCCAGGCCTGCGTCCTTGTGGATACAGGACATCACTACCAGTCCCAGAACATTGAACAGATCGTGGTTTGGCTACTGAGGGAGAAGATCCTGGGCGGCTTCCACTTTAACGACCGCCGATATGCCGACGACGATCTCACCATCGGCTCGATCGATCCCTATCAGGTCTTCCGCATCTTCCACGAGCTTCACTGTGATCCCGAAGGCCTCCAGCAGACTGCGTTCATGATCGATCAGAGTCATAATCTCAAGGGCAAGCTGGAAGCCATGGTGCAGACCGTTTCCGCGGCGCAGGAACTCTATGCCAAGGCGGCCATAGTAGATCGCGATCGCCTTGCGGAACTGCAAGATTCGGCCTCGATTGTAGATGCCGAAGAGTGTCTCCGTTCCGCCTTCTGGTACGACGTGCGCCCTGCCGTCAACGCCTGGCGGCGCAGCAAAGGCCTCCCCGAAGATCCCCTCGCTGCCCTCAAGTCCAGCGGCTACCTGGAGCGCATCCGCGCTGAGCGCAAGGCCCACAATGCCAATTCCACAGTCAGCTACGCCTGAGCACTGACCACCAAAAAAAGATGTAACTTTCCTATAGAAAAAGTTGTCCTATTGGGTTTCGATGTGCAATCATGGTGTCCGGATGAACTCAGACACCATGAACACTCCTTCTAATCTTCGCTTCCTTAAAGACCTGTGGGATGAATCTGTAGCCGCAGGCCTCGACGAACCCGAGCTGCTTCGTTACCGGTCCAATCTGCTCGGCGCAGACCTCCGCAACACCAACTTCGGCGGAGGAAACACCAGTTCCAAGATCCAGCAGAGCGACCCGCTGACCGGCGAGCCTGTCGAGGTACTGTGGGTCAAGGGCAGCGGCGGTGACCTCGGCAGCATCCAGCGCCAAGGCTTTGCCACACTCTACCTTGACCGCGTGCGCGCCCTCGAGTCGCAGTACAAAGGCGTGGCGGAGGAAGACGCAATCGTCGATCTTTACCCGCTTTGCACCTTCGGCAAGAACCCGGTAGCGGCATCCATCGATACTCCCCTGCACGGCTTCCTGCCCTTTCCGCATGTCGATCACCTGCACCCGGACTGGGGCATCGCACTCGCAGCCGCAGGCAACGGCAAGGCCAAGATGGAGGAGTTCAACAAGGAATTCGGGCACCATCTCGTTTGGTTGCCGTGGCAGCGTCCCGGTTTTGAGCTGGCCATGATGCTGCGCCGGGCTGTCGAAGATAACCCCGGCTGCGATGGTGTCGTACTCGGCGGCCACGGTCTCTTCACCTGGGGCCAGACGCAGCGCGAGTGTTACCTCAATACCATCACCATCATCGATCAACTGGGACAATTCGTGCAGGCGCATGCCAAGCGCCGGGAGACTCCTGCTTTTGGTGGACCCATCGTCCAGGTACGCGAAGATCGTCAGGAGATTGCACTGGAGCTCATGCCCCACGTGCGCGGTCTCGTCTCGCAAAAGAAGCGGCTGATCGGCACCTATAGCGATCTTCCCGAGGTCCTGGCCTTCGTTAATTCCAAGGACGCAGCGGCGCTCGCACACCTTGGCACCAGCTGCCCTGACCACTTCATTCGCACCAAGATCCGTCCGCTCTTCGTCCCGGTCGATCACACAGCGGATGTCCCCGCCATCAAGGTAGCGCTCGCCTCCGCGCTGGAGACCTACCGCAAAGAATATCAGGAGTACTACCAGGCACATGCGCTTCCTGATTCTCCCGCGATGCGCGATCCCAACCCCACCGTGGTGCTGATTCCCGGTGTCGGTATGTTCTCCTTTGGCAAAAACAAGCCGGAGTCCCGCATTACAGGAGAGTTCTACACCAACGCCATCCACGTCATGGAAGGCGCAACTGCGCTGGCTGATAAGAGCACGCCCACGGAAATCCCCCAGGCCGGCCCTGCCGCTCCACCCGAGGCATTCAAGGTGCACTGCAACTACGTCGCCCTGCCGGTCTCTGAGGCCTTCCGCATCGAATACTGGGCGCTGGAAGAAGCCAAGATCCGTCGCCAGCCCCCCGAGAAAGAGCTGAGCCGCTACATAGCCGTCATCGTGGGCGGAGCAAGCGGTATCGGTCGCTGCGCTGCCCTGCTGGCTGCAGAACGCGGCGCGCACGTCATCGTCGCCGACCGAGACATGGCTGGCGCGGAGGCTGCAGCGAAAGAAGTTCAGGCCATTGCGGGCCGGGAAGCGGCAACCACCGCATCCATTGACATCCGCAGCCGCGATGCCATTCGCGCAGCGCTCAAGACGTCCATCGCCACCTTTGGCGGCGTCGACATCCTCATCAACACTGCGGCTATCTTCCCCTCATCGCCGGACGGCATCATCAGTGACGCGATGTGGGGCACCACGCTCGAACTGAACGTCACCTCCAACTTCCTGCTCGCAGAAGAAGCCGCAAAGCTCTTCGCCGAGCAGCAGCTGGAAAGCTCCATCGTACTCACCAGCTCCGCCAACGCAGTCGTACCCAAGCGTGGCAGCGAGGCTTACGACGTCAGCAAGGCCGCGCTCAGCCATCTCGTCCGCGAACTGGCTGTATCGCTTGCCCCAAAAGTACGCGTCAACGGCATCAATCCAGCCACAGTCGTCAAGGGTTCCACCATGTTCCCGCGCGACCGGGTGATCGCGTCTCTCACCAAGTACAACATTGCCTTTGACGCCTCCAGCACGGATGAAGAGCTTCGCACCCTGCTCTCGGAGTTCTATGCGCGCCGCACCCTCACCCACCAGCCGATTGGCCCCGAAGACTGCGCCGAGGCCATCCTTTTCCTCGCCAGCCCCAAGACCCGCTGCACCAGCGGTCATCTCATCCCGGTGGACGGCGGCCTTCCAGAGGCTTTCCTTCGGTGAGTCAAAGTGCCGCATTGGTAGCTATTGATCTCGGTGCAGAAAGCTGTCGTGTCTCCCTGCTGCAATGGCAGGGAGACACACCGGCCGTCCGCATCGTGCATCGCTTCTCCAATGGACCCGTTTCGCATGGTCAGGGCCTTCATTGGGAACTCACCCGCATCTGCCGCGAGCTGTATCGGGGCCTGCGCCAGTGTTCAGACCTCGCCCCCGAGGGCGTAGCCTCCATCGGTGTCACCGGCTGGGCCGTCGATTATGCGCGTCTTGATCATCACGGTAATCTCCAGGGCCAGCCCTTTTGCTATCGCGATCCTCGAACGGCTCAAGCCATGGAAGAGGTGCACAAACACCTGTCCGCGGAACGGCTTTATGCCATCACCGGTGTGCAAATCCAACCCATCAACACGGTCTATCAGCTGTACGCTGACAAGTTAAGCGGAATCCCCGTCTCTACTCCATGGGTCAACCTCCCGGAGTACATTCTGCATTGGCTGGGCGCACCGCGCATCGCAGAATACACCAACGCGACTCACACCGCCCTCATCGATACGGAAACGCGCCAATGGTCGAGGGAAATATTCGACATCCTGAACCTCGACGTCGCGGCCGCGCCGGAGATCGTACCGCCGGGCACACAGCTCGGGACTGTCGCCAACCACCTCCGCGCATTACCGGCGTTTCGCCATACCCATCTCATCGCACCGGCATGCCACGACACGGCCTCTGCCATCGCAGGCATTCCCTCCAACGGCAATGCATGGGCCTACATCAGCTCCGGAACCTGGTCGCTCGTCGGCACGCCGCTGGCCTCGCCCAACAAATCTGCCGAAGCCTGCCACATGGGCTTCACCAACCTTGGCGGAGCAGGAGACACCGTCCTGTTTCATCGCGGCATCCCCGGCATGTGGCTTCTGCGTCAGTGCATGGATGAATGGCAAAAAACATCACCCTGCACCATTCAGGAACTCGTCGCCTCCGCACAATCTGTAGCCTCGCCAGACTACGAGCTGGATCTCGACGACCCCGCATTCCTTTCACCCGGAAACATGCCCAGGCGCATCAATGAACAGCTGCAGGCACGAAAACTCAAGCCTTTAGCTTCCAACTGCGATGCGGCTCCAGAATATGCAAGCCTCATCTTTCACAGCCTCGCGCGCCGCTACGCCTCGGTCCTGAGCAACATCCACAACTTGACCGGCAAGTCGTTTGACCGAATCTGCATCGTCGGCGGTGGCAGCCGCAACCAGTTCCTCAACAACCTCACGTCTGAGGCCTCCGGATTGCCTGTCGAACGATGCTCACCAGAAAGCTCTACCCTGGGAAACTTCGCCGTACAGTGCGCACGTCTCGAAAATCCCGAGGCTGAACTCGACACTGCATGCATCAGGCGCCACGCAAAACAGTTATTGCCGGCGATGTAACTTTCAGCTCTCCTGGCTGGAACATGGAGAGGCCTCTCAGGGATGCACGAGGCCTCTCCATTTTTTTGCTTTGACTTTGTTTACCGTTCGTAAGGCGTCTTCGCGGATACAAAACGATCAGGCGGAAGCCCCAGAACAGATGGCGGATCAGGATGGTTGGGGTCAAAATGCCCCGCATCCTTGCGAATATCCTTCGCAATCGGCAACCTGGCTTCGCGAATGCCCCTCACCACGCACTTCGCCAGCTCAAACGCTCCATAGCTCGTAAAGTGCGTGTTGTCCGCAAGCGGCTTGGGCTGATTCGGAAAAGTGTTCGCCGGATAATGGACAAATGCTTTCAACGTCCCCTTCGGCCCCATCGCCTCAAACAGCGGGAAGCTCATCTTGTTCAGGTCAATCACCGGCACCGAAACTATCAGCATTCCCGTAAATGCCGTCGCGTATAAATGCAACTTCCCTGACAACTTCAAACAATTTTTCTCCTGCTTTTACAAATCAAAATGCGCGGGGCCCGATCCTCAGTGCGACAGCTTCATCACCTGCGAGCCGGCCAGGAGAAAGGCCCCAACACCATAGTTAAAGCTGGACGACCGCCGGTAGTAAGCCGGTGCCGCTCCAGTCTGCTGTATATTCCCGAGTCGACCATCCGCATAAATCTGCTTTACCAACCCTCGCCAGGCCCGCCGAATCACCGGCTCATACTTTGCCCGGCTCAATACTCCGTGATTCACACCCCACGCCAGCGCATACGTCATCAGCGCAGACCCGGAGGTCTCCGGCCGGGGATACGCAGCCGCATCCAGCAAATTTGAATGCCACAATCCGATCTTTCCGTCCTGCAGCGTTGCCACTTCCGCCGCCATCTGGCGCAATTGCGTTTCAAACTTCCCGCGCGTGGGATAATCCTGCGGCATATATTCGAGCGTCCGCACCAGTCCCGCCATCACCCAGCCTTCTCCACGTGACCAGAACACCGGCTTTCCGTTCGGACCGGTCGCATGAAGATAGGTAATGTCTCGATAGAACAAATGCCAGTGCGGATCGTAGAGCGTCCTGGACGTCTGCCACCAGTGCTCATTCAAGTAAGTCAGATACTTCGCATCCTGCGTCGCCGCATACATTCGCGACCATACCGGCGGAGCCATGAACAGTGAATCGCACCACCACCATGGAATCCGCGCCTGCTTCGCCGGAATATGCGCCTCTGCCCCGGCCTGCAGCCGATCAAGCGACTCCCGCGTCGCCTGAATCTCAATCGGCTTGCGATCCTTCAGATACAGTTCGGTGTACGTCTGTCCAAGGCACTGATCATCGGCAATCGGCACCTTCGATTTCAACTGCCAATGGAAGCCCTCACCCATCTGCTCCATTGCATCGCGATAGCGCGCATCGTGCAGCGAATCGGCAGCGGCCATAAAACCCGCATACAGCGTGCCCCAGGTCCAGTTCTGTCCAAAGTACGGCTGTGCCTGCTTCAGTTCCCAGTTGGCGACCTTACGCATCGCCCTGCGCACGGCACGCGTCCGAATCGAACCAGAGAGATACTTTGCCCGAGGGCCGGGACTAGCCGGGGCTGATCCGAAGTGACGGGCAATATCCCCCTGGATGCCAGCCTGCTGCTTCGGAGTGATGGAAGCCTGTTGCGCCTGAGCAATAGAAGGCGCCACCAGACAGCCGGCCAACGCGACAACCGCCATGGCAGTTTTCGGGTTTGGGAAAATCGAATGCGCACTCATGATGGACACGTCCAGGAAGGGCTTCTGGCTTGGCTGCGGTATGACCATCCGTCCAGGCTTCCGCCCGACATTAAGGTAGTAAAACAGCAGGTGTCAATATGGACTTGCCCCCATTTTTGAGACAAACGGTTAAGACTCAAAATCCAACGAATGGAGAATTGAGTGATGGGTTTGTCCCGCAGGCAGTTCAGCAGGGAATTCAAGCTGGCAGCGGTTCGGCGTCTGGAATCCGGGGTATCGCTGGCCGAGGTTTCACGTGGGTTGGAGGTCAACCCGAACGTGTTGCAACGCTGGCGGCGTGAGTTTCGCCAGGCGCCGGGCAACGCGTTTGCCGGGAATGGGCAGCGGCGCTGGTCCGAAGGCCGGGTAGCCGAGTTGGAGCGCAAAATCGGTCAGCAGGTCGTGGAGATCGATTTTTTGAAGGGATGCTTGCAGCGCATCGAAGAACAGCGGATGCTGCAGGCCTCGAGTGGAAATCCGCGGTCTACCGGAAGATCGGCGAAGAAGTGATGGCCGGCCGGGGACTGACGATTGAGCAGATGGTGGAGCTGGCGCGGGTGAGCCGGGCCAGCTTCTACCGCTTCAGCGAGGCAGCCAGGCCGGATCGAGATATGGACCTGCGCGACGCCATCCAGCGTATCGCGTTGGAGTGGCCCAGCTATGGGCGGCCGCGCATCACCGCGGAACTGCGACGACGTGGCTGGACGGTGAACCCCAAGCGGGTCTACCGGCTGATGCGCGAGGACAACCTGCTTTGCGTTCGCAAGCGCAAGTTCGTCGTCACCACGAACTCCAATCACGGGCGCAAGGTCTATCCGAATCTGGCGGCGAACCTGGTGCTGACCGGTATCGATCAACTCTGGCGCGCCGATATCACCTATGTCCGGCTGCGCGAGGAGTTCGTCTTCCTGGCGGTGATTCTGGACGCTTTCTCGCGCCGCGTGATCGGCTGGGCTCTGGATCGCAACATGGAAGACGAGTTGACGTTGACGGCGCTCCGCATGGCTCTATCGCGGCGAAGCATCCAGCCCGGCCTGGTGCATCACTCTGATCGCGGCAGTCAGTACGCGAGCAACGATTACACAGACCTGCTGAAGGCGCATGGAATCGACATCAGCATGAGCCGCAAGGGCAATCCATGGGACAACGCAGCCTGCGAGTCGTTCATGAAAACGCTGAAGTACGAAGAAGTCTTGCGCAATGAGTATCGGGATCTGGCCGAGGCACGTGCCTCGATCCCGGAGTTCCTGGAAAAGGTCTACAACGAAAAACGCCTGCACTCGGCCCTCGGCTACCTGCCGCCGGTCGAGTTCGAGGCTCAACTGAAAGCTCAGAATGAGGAGGCCGCTGCGCGGCAACTCGTTGCATGAGTTTTCAAGGCATCGGGAATCTTTCGATCCGACGTTGCAATCAACTGCCGGGAGCGGCATTTGTCCACCGCTACCGGCGCTCCTCGGCGTCGATGAGTTCCAGCCGGTTATTCCTCAGCGGGATGCTCTCCAGCAGCGCCCGCCTCCGCTTCACCGGCCGTGCTCAGAATGCGATAAATTGATCTTGCCGGTCGAGAATTTGGCAGCGAACGGCGAAAAAAGTCTTAACTGTTTGTCTCAGCCAAAGGGGCAACCCCAACCGCATTCTCTGGCCACTTCTCTTTAGCGCGTCGACAAGTACGAGATTGGCCCATGTGTAATCGGAACCGATGTGCAGATTCAGCGTCCTGGCACCCCGGTCCTGCGCTGATCAAAATCTCGCAAACAATGGACATACTTACTGTGTCAGCCCGGAAGCAACTCCCACGCTGTGAGCGACCGTTCCGGAAAAGGGCGGGATCCACCAGAACCGGCTTCCCCGGACCTTCATCCGGTGACTTACATATGTGCCGAGAGCCGTGAAGGCTGCGACAAAGCTGATACGGGCAGCGAGAGACGACGGCAAAAGCATGTTCGCCTCACTGCAGCGATGCTGCGCAATGCAATGCTGCGATAAGCCAATATCCAGCGCCGTCATGCCAATATTGAGTCCAGTGAGCAGATAGAATCCTGCGCCGAGCCTCGGCATGTCTTGTGCCCGGGTTGCAGGAAACCTGCGAACAATAGGAATCGGCGCTGAAATACTGTTGGTGGGTGGCATGGCAGACAGAGCGCTCAACTCGGCAGATTCCAATCCCGCCGACTGCAGCAGTGTCTCTGACTGCCGTGGAAGTGGCTTTGATGGCACCGGGGCATCCTGAGCCATACAGGTCGATGCTCCGATCAAAATCGATATTCCCAACACAAGTCCAAGCCGCGTTTTCACTTCGTCCTCCCGTTGCCGTTCGCAGGCGGTCAACGGGTTTATCGGCAGGAGGGTGACGTGTATGAGAATTGCGGTTCGCTCACGGCTTCTTTTGCATCCGCCAAAGAGGACGATTTTCCCATTCAGCAACTCGTTCGTTATTTCGAACACCCCCTTGGAAAACAAGCGGTGCCCGCGTCGTGCCTGACCGAGAAAGCGGATCCGATCGATATCAAGATCTTTCTAAGCCTTACCAAACCCCAGTGGGTGTTCCGGCGTAAGCCACGCAGCAGCACAACGCCCGCACACATCATCGTGCACCTGCCATGGTTTGTTACCGTCCAGTCGGCTAGGTCGACGGAGAACCAGTCGAAGTCCGCCAACAGAGCCTCTCCATTCCCACTTCCGCGGAACAGGTCAACATTCAGTGGATCATCCACGGCACGGCTCCGCAGATGAGCTACCAGCATGCCGTGCACGCCTTCAAAGCAGAGCTGCAACAGCACTATGAGGAGTTTCGCCGCAACGGCGCCCCGGCGCGTAAGCGGCCAAAATGTACTGAGGCAGCACAAGCCACAGGAACCAATACGATTCACAGAACAGCGGTCCTTCCAGATGCCTCTAAGACGCCGGGATAGCCTTGAGCTCTTCGTTCGGCAGGATGCGCAGCAGGTGAGCCGGCGGCCTCGGCTGCGGAGCCAGATACTCGGCATAATCGCGCGATGCAATGATCACCGGCTCGCGATCATGAATCGGTCGCATCACCGCATTCGCCTCCCCCGTGAGGATGGCAAAGGTATGCTCCCACTCCAAGGTCTTCGGATTCTTCCACGGAGCCCATATCCCGGCCATGCCAAAAGGCTGCTGGCCGACAATCTCAAATTCGTATTTGGGCTTCTTGCCGCTTTTCACCTTTTGCCACTCATAAAAACTGTCTGCCGGAACCAGGCAGCGCCGCTGCCGGAACGACTCCTTCCAGAACCGCGACGTATCCACACCCTCTGACCGCGCATTGAACAAAAAACGGTCCGGCAGCTTGAAGCCCCAGCGCATCATTTCTATCTGCCGCGTGCCGTCCTCACGCTGCAAGACCACCGGCTGCACAGACCCGGGCGCAATGTCATCCTCCGCTTCCAGGTACAGTTCGTCGAGCCCCACGCCCGCCTCAAAGGCCTCGGCAATGCGCTGTTTGTCTGACCGGCGTCGATAGCGTCCACACATACTCAGCAGCCTACTCCAATCAGAATTATTTGCCTCTTATATTCAGATGCTTAAGCGCGATTTGCACCTCTTCATGTGCAACAGGCGATTGACATCCCCCCTCCCTCAAAGGCGAATATAAGGCGAAGATATTGCCATGCCCTCCGCCTCGGCCATCCGGCTCCAGATTGAGTCTGCCCTCGCCCATAAAATCCCCTCCGCGCTCACGCCTGCTGCGAAGCTGATCCGGCCCGTGGCGGCTACCGGCGTACCGGCACTGGATGCCGCGCTCGATGGCGGGCTGCCCGTGGGGGCCATCAGCGAGCTTTGCGGACCGGAGTGCTCGGGACGAACCGGCGTCACGCTGTCGTTTGTCGCCCGGCTCACCCACAACCATTTCTGCGCATGGATTGACGCGGGCAATGCGCTCGATCCCCTCTCTGCCGCAGCCGCCGGCGTCAACCTGAAGCGCATGCTGTGGGTGCGTTGCGGCGCGGAAAAGCAACAGGCTCCGCACGGCCATCGCTTTGCCCTGCCCCAGCAATGCTTCACCGCGCCCCCAATCATCAAAGGACTCCATGGCGGCGGCCATGGCAATCATCCGCGCCAGGAAGTAAAAGGCATGGCGGAAGCAGTGGGCGGCCTGTTCGCATCGCGCCACGCTGAGCCCACACTTCACAAATCCACCCACGCCAACGGAACCAGACCACAGCAGCCCCAGCAGCCGCACACGCAGAGCCGCCCTGCCGCACAACGTTCCGCCAATCCGTGGACACCCTTGGAGCAGGCGCTGCGGGCCTGCGATCTGCTTCTGCAGACCGGCGGCTTCCGCGCGATAGTGCTCGACATGGGAGGGATCGCACCCGAGCACGCCAGCCGGATTCCGCTGGCCACATGGTTTCGCTATCGCGCCGCGGCCGAGCGCACGCAAACGAGCTTCCTGCTGCTCACGCAAACCTCCTGCGCCAAAAGCAGCGCCGAACTACTGCTTCGCTTCGAGCCTGCCCAAGCGGTCCAGGCCGAACCCACCGTATTCACAGGCATGCAGGCCAGCGTTGCCGTAGCCCGCCGGCGCTTCGCCCCCGCGGACGAAAACGTCACGCCCTTCCGCAAGCCCCCGCAAAGCGACCGAACCTCGCGCTGGACCAGCCGCGCGGCATGGGCAGGCCAGCCATGACACAGCGGCGCGAGTTATACGCCTGCCTTGCAGTCAGGGAGTTCCCTGCCCAGGCGCTGCTGCGTCTCTATCCCGAGCGGCACGCCAGCCCATGCGTGGTCATGGAAGGCGAGCCGCCTCTGGAGCAGGTCTGTTCCCTCAACCGGCGCGCGCGGCAACTGGGCCTGCGGCACGGCATGACCCGCGTGGAAGTGGAACTCTTCCCTTCCGCAGCCGTGCTTGCGCGCTCGCATCAAGCCGAAGCCGCGGCGCGCAGCATGCTGCTGGCTTGCGCTGGCATCTTCTCTCCGCGAACAGAACTGCGCGACGAAGGCACCGCCCTGATGCTCTGCATCGACATTGCAGGAACAGAAAAACTCTTTGGGCCTTCCACAGCACTGGCGCGCCAACTCCTCGATCAGGTCCAGGCGCTGGGCATGGCAGCATCCATAACCATAAGCCGCAATCTGCAGGCGGCTGTCTGCATGGCGCGAAGCGCTATTCAACACAACCAGATACGAAACGCCCTACAGCGCAATCGAGTGCATTTGCTCGAACCCGGCAAGGAAGCCGAAGCGCTGGCCCCACTGCCCCTGAGCGCGCTCGCACTCACACCCGACCAGGCAGACACCTTTGCCCTGTGGGGCATCCGCACGCTGGGCATGCTCGCCGCTTTGCCAGAGAGCGCACTCATCGCACGCATTGGAAACGACGGCAAGCGGCTGCGCCAACTTGCGCGCGGCGAAGCGACTCACCTCTTTCAACCCGAGGAGCCCGTCTTCACGCTCGAAGAGCAGATGCAGCTCGATACTCCCGTCGATATGCTGGAGTCGCTGCTCTTCGTCCTGGGCATGATGCTGGACCCGCTCATCCTTCGCGCGCGGACGCAGATTGTCGCGCTCGCATCTGTCACTATCACGCTTACATTAGACAACGGCCCGCTGCACTCGCTCACCGTAAAGCCGGCGCTGCCTTCCAATGAGAAGGCGCTATGGCTCAAGCTGCTGCAGCTTGAGCTAGAAGCCCAACCTCCGCAGGCGGCCATGGTAGCCGTCGCGCTGCACGCAGAACCAGGTGCCACCAGCAAAGAGCAGCTCGGCCTGTTTTCTCCGCAGACGCCAGAGGCCTCCCGTCTCGACATAACCCTCGCACGCCTGCGCGCACTGGTCGGCGAGGGCAATGCCGGTCGCGCCGTGCTCGAAGACACGCACGCGCCCGAAGCTTTTCACATCGAGCCCTTCACCACCACTTGCGTCAAACCCGTTGACAACATCCTCTCGCAGACGCGCCTTGTCCAACGCATGCTCCGCCCGCCGGAGGCCGTCTCCGTCACCCTGCATCAGTCCACGCCCGCGGTCTTCTGGTTTCGCGCTGCGCGTTACGTGGTGGAGCAGGCCTACGGCCCCTGGAAATGCAATGGCCACTGGTGGACGCAAACCCTCTGGGGGCAGGAGCAATGGGACCTCGTCGCGCGCAGGCAGAACGGCCTCATGCTCTGCTGCTGCATGGTGCACGACCTCACCGACAACCAGTGGCGAATGGCGGCGCTCTATGACTGAGCGCTATGTGGAACTGCATGCCGCCAGCGCCTTCAGTTTTCTCGAAGCCGCATCGCAGCCGGAGACGCTCATCGAGCGCGCAGCAGCACTGGAGATGCCGGCAATGGCATTGCAGGACCGCAACGGCCTTTATGGCGCCGCACGCTTCCACACCAGCGCGCAGCGCAGCGGCATCAAGGCGCACATTGGCGCGGAGATTTCCGTCTCCACCCTCGGCGAGCGTCTCACGCCACCCGGCTGGTTGCCACATCAGCAGCCGCCAGAACCGGTCCGCCTGCCGCTGCTGTGCACCTCCCGCGAGGGCTATCAAAACCTCTGCCAGCTGATCACCCGGTGCAAGCTGCGCGAAACCACCAAACAGGAGGGTGCGGCCACACTGGAAGATCTGCGACGGTATGCACCAGGACTCATATGCCTCACCGGTGGCGACGAAGGACCACTGGCCGCCGCACTCATGCGCAAAGGCGAAGCCGGCGCGCGCAGCATGCTCGAAGAGCTCGCTGCCATATTTGGCCGCAACAATATTTATGTCGAACTGCAGCGCCATCACATCCGCGAGCAGGAGTGGCGCAACCAGGCAGCCCTGCGCATCGCGCGCTCGTTGCGCCTGCCGGCTCTGGCAACCAATGGAGTGCGCTACGCCACCGAATACGATCGCGAAATCCTCGATCTCTTCTCCGCCATCCGCCATCACACGGAACTCGACAGCGCGGGCCGTCTTCTCAGCGTGAACGCAGGGCGGCATCTGCGCTCCGCGCGCGAGATGACAGCTCTGTTTCGCGATATATCCGAGGCCATCGGAAACACCATCGAGCTCTCCTCGCGCCTGCAATTCACGCTGAGCGATCTCGGCTACGAGTTTCCCCGCTACCCGGTCCCCGACGGCGAAACCATGGACACCTTCCTTCGCAAGCGCGTGGAAGAAGGCGTCATCCGAAGATACACCCCCATGCGCGATCCAAAACTCCTCGCCCGCGCCCGCAAACAGGTCGAACACGAACTCGCACTCATCGCAAAGCTGGGCTTCGCCGGATACTTCCTCATCGTCTGGGACATCATCCAGTACTGCAAGCAGCACGGCATCCTCGTGCAGGGGCGCGGCAGCGCCGCCAACTCCGCCGTCTGCTATGCGCTTGAGATTACGGCCATCGACCCTGTCGGCATGGAGCTGCTCTTCGAGCGCTTCCTCAACGAAAATCGCGGCGAGTGGCCGGACATCGACCTCGACCTGCCCTCGGAAGAAAAACGTGAGCAGACCATCCAGTATGTCTACCAGCGCTACGGCGAGCTGGGCGCTGCCATGACCGCCAATGTCATCACCTATCGCGGCAAATCCGCCGCGCGCGAGGTCGGCAAGGCGCTCGGCTTTGACGCCGAATCCCTGCACCGGCTCGCCGGACTCGTCAGCCACTTTGAGTGGCGCGGGCCAGCCGACACCATGGCGCATTCCTTTCAGAATGCCGGCTTCGATCTCAACCATCCGCGCATCGCCAAATACCTCGAACTCTGCATGCGCATGCAGGACCTGCCCCGCCATCTCGGGCAGCACTCCGGCGGCATGGTCATCTGCCAGGGGCAGCTCAACCGCGTCGTTCCCATTGAGCGCGCCTCCATGCCCTGGCGCACCGTCATCCAGTGGGACAAGGAAGACTGCGCCGACATGGGACTCGTCAAGGTCGATCTGCTCGGCCTCGGCATGATGGCTGTCCTCAAGGACTGCCTCGAACTCATCCCGCGCCATTACAACGAACAAGTCGACCTCGCGCATCTGCCACAGGACGAGGAAGTCTACCGCACGCTCCAGCGCGCCGACACCGTAGGCATGTTCCAGGTGGAAAGCCGCGCGCAGATGGCCTCGCTGCCGCACAACCGCCCCGAAAAGTTTTACGACCTAGTCGTGCAGGTGGCCATCATCCGCCCCGGTCCCATCGTCGGCAAAATGATGCACCCCTACATGCGCCGCCGCCAGGGCAAGGAGGCAGTCACCTATCCGCATCCCTCACTGGAACCCGTACTGAAGCGCACCCTCGGCGTACCACTCTTTCAGGAACAGCTTCTCCGCATCGCCATGACGGTAGCCAACTTTTCCGGCGCGGAGGCAGAAGAGTTGCGGCGTGCCGTCGGCATGCGCCGCTCGTGGGAGCGCATGAAAAGTCTCGAATCCAACTTCCGCACCGGCATGACCACCAACGGCATCCCTTCAGCCACCCAGGAAGCCATCATCCAGCAGATCTCCTCCTTTGCTCTGTATGGATTCCCCGAGTCGCACGCCGCCAGCTTCGCGCTCATCGCCTATGCCTCCGCATATTTGAAGGTAAAGTACCTGGCCGCCTTTACCTGCGCCCTGCTCAACAACCAGCCCATGGGCTTTTACATGCCCGCCGTGCTCGTCAAGGACGCGCAGCGTCACGGCCTGCGCGTCAGGCCCATTGACGTGCAGCGCTCCGCATGGCCGTGCACGCTGGAGCAGGAACTGGACGGCAGTCTCTCGCTGCGCCTCGGACTCGGCTACGCCAAAGGCCTGCGCCGCCAATCGGCGGAGGCCATTACACTCGCCCGCAGCAAGGCAGGCCCATTCCAATCGGTAGAAGATCTGGTTTCCCGTGTTGCAACACTCAATCGCAGGGAGCTGACGCTCCTGGCCCAGACCGGCGCGCTCAATTCCATCGAGAGCATCGCGCATCGCCGCGACGCCCTCTGGCAGGTAGAGCGCGCAGGCAAGCTTGAAGGTCCGCTGCTAAGGAACAACAGTCAGGCCCTGCAGGAAGACACGCTCACCCTGCCGCTGCAAAAGATGAATACTGAAGAACGCCTCGTCGCCGACTACGCCGGCACAGGACTCACCGTCGGCAAACATCCCATGGCCTATCGAAGAAATGCGCTACGCCAGCACAACATTCTCACCGCCCACGAGCTTCACACGCGCAGCCACGGCGAATACGTTCGCACCGCAGGCTGCGTCATCGCACGGCAGCGCCCGGGCACGGCCAAGGGCTTCGTCTTCCTCTCGCTGGAAGACGAAACCGGCATTGCCAACATCATTGTTACGCCGGCACTCTTCGAGCGCGAACGCCTCACAGTCACCCGCAGCAAGTTTCTGCTTGCCGAGGGCCCGCTGCAAAAGGTAGACGGCGTTATCCACGTAAAGGCCACGCGGCTCCACCCGCTCTCCAGCCAGAAACTCGCCATGCAATCGCATGACTTTCACTAATCAGCAAATGCCAAGGCCCCAGCTCCAATCTTGCCCCCAACAGCCAAACTTTCATCCACACGCTGAGCGTTAACTGGTCGTATAGTTAAGGGGGAAGGAACAGTCATGCCCATTACACGTCGTAACGTTCTCAAAGCCTCCCTGCTCACAGGCGCCGCAGTTGCCCTGGACGGCCTCTTCCCCGCTTCCGCTCATGCCGCTCTGCAACCATTGCGGGTGACAGCAAAGGGCAATCCTCTGTTCCCCGGCCTGGGCGTCTGCGATCCAGAGGTGAAGGTCTACAACAACCAGGTTTACCTGTACGCCACGCACGACGCGAGTATCCGAAGCACCAACTTTGTGATGCACAACTGGTGGGTATGGCACACCACCGACCTCGTCCACTGGGAACGGGTATCCGTGCTCAAACCCGAACAGACTTACCTGCATAAGCCAAGCAATTCCTGCTGGGGAACCGATGCCGCTACCCGCAATGGCAAGTACTACTTTTACTTCTCCATGGGCCCCAGAAACATTGGTGTCGTTGAAGGACCCACTCCCGCCGGCCCCTGGCACGACCCGCTGGGGCATGCACTGATTGCGAATGGTTCCGTCGATACACAAGCCCGCGATCCCGGCATTCTACAGGAGCCGGACGGAACCAGCTACATCGTCTTTGGCACCTTTAACTACTACATCGCCCGCCTGAATGAAGATATGATCTCGCTCGCCGAAAAACCGCGGCTCATCCAGGTACTTAACGCAGAAGGGCCCTACGGCAAAGGGAAAACCGACGACAAACCCTTCATCCATCGGCGGGGAGATATCTACTACCTGTCATGGGGCTGCTACTACGGAATGTCCAACTCGCCCTATGGCCCATACGACTGCAAGGGTTGCATCATTCAGGCCGATCGCATGACGCCCAGATTCCGGGACGTAAGCAAATGGCAGGGCCTCAATCTGATTCCTCATCCCGGAAATACAATAAACTGGCTGGCCCATGACCGTCATGGAACCTTCTTCACCCTTTTCGGCCAGAACTACTTCATCTGCAACGACGAATCCCAGCCCGGCACAACGCCCTACTTCCGAGACTCCATCCTCTCCTATGTTCGTTACAGAAAAAATGGAGAAATCGATCCCATCTACATCAACTCCATCGGGGTTGGGCAATACGACGCGCATGCAGGAATCTACGCAACGGATTTCTTCAAAGTGTCAGGCGCTGAGGTCGAGGAACAGCCCGACGGCTCATTCGCCGTGCGCATCGAAAACAATGGCGCACAACTCACCTATCCCAACATTCGCAATCTGAAGAACGACTCGCGCCTGCACATTGATGGGCAATTGCTTCATCCTGAAGGCATGCTTATCGAAGTTCGGCGCGGCACCGCTGAGGGTCGTGAACTGGGCAGGATCAAGATCACAAAAACGTCCGCGCAAAAATCAGCTCCCTGGACTATCCAGTTGCGGCACCTCAAGGAAAAAGACGATCTTTGCCTCGTCTTCCACGGCGGGACAAGCGACCTCGCAACCATACGCCAGCTGAGCTTTACCTGATGCATAACGAGCGCCGTACAAACTGCTATCCGCGGCTCCAGCACATCTGCAGTCCTGCACGGGATCGGCAACACTACCGCAGTTGCGATCGAATCCGCACAGCGGGTCCGGCCGGCTTCGTGGGAATCAGTTCCCACTCGCCTGGTCCTACGCGCTCCAGGCGAAATTCACGCTCTACATCCTGCAACGCCGCCTTCATGCTGTCCGGGAATGCCTGGCTCATCCGGGCTGCCTCCCATTGGTGGATTGCATCCAGAATCGCCCGCTCTTTGCTGTCCATCGGCCCCATGGCCCTCACCAACGATGCCGAGTCACCGTCGTAACGCAGCACCATAGTGTAGCCGGCGCCGTATCCTGCCGCACGGGCGCAAAGCCACTCCACATCCGCCAGCGTCGTCTTCCCGTTCAACTCAAACCACCCCAGCATAGGCGGCAGATAATTGCGCGCAAAAAATACCTGATCCTGAAAACGGCGCAACGCCTGGCTCTGACGAAAACCACCCCACCACGGTTCGCCCCAGTTGTAGCGCGTCGCGCTATGCCATGTGTAATGGAAGGCCCTTGATCCGCTTGTAAACACATGCCCGCGCAGGGCTGACCTTAGCGATTCATACCAGCTGTGTGTGAAGAGCGAACAACCGTACTCGCCCATTCCAGTGGAATAATTGCCCTCCAGTCCATCAAACGAGATCATCGTCCCGTACACGTGATTCCCAAAGCTCGCCAGATTCTGCGCCACTTCCCTGCTAAGGTCGGCGTCAGTCAAAAACACCTTGTAAGGATGATCGGCCAGTTTGCCCACCACATCTCCTCGCCGATGCCCGCTGGCCTGTGTTCCAAACGCGCCCCGCCGGCATTGGAGCAACCGCTGCGGCGTTGTCGTGGAAACGTCTTCGTACTGGATCAATTCCTCGCCAATCACCACCGTATTCAACGTTGTCTTCTGCTCGAACCAGGAAGCATCCACGACCGGAATTTCTGTCGCGGCAGCATCGATATCCTCCAGAATCTGGCTCGTGCCCACCCGGGCCAGCCTTGGGTCGGGCTTCGGTGTGACGTAGGCATCATTCGTTGTGATGAAGTTGGAGAGCATGTGCACCCCCACGCCAATCCCAGCCCGTCGCGCCTTCTCAACGCATGCACGAAAACCATCCCAGCCATGCGGAAATAAATCTGGCTTCAGTTTGAAATGTCCCCACGTATCAAACGGCGAAGTATGGCGCAGGTTCTTCAATCCGGCCAGCTGAGTGATCTGGATCGCCTGATCAATCGTGCTTTCGCCAAAATCGTAACTAATATAGGAACTTGTGGCGACCCGGGCTGTTTTTGCCCATTCTCCATCGAGTGTCGGGTGCGCAAGCCCTTCGGCAATCTCGATTTCACCCAGGTGCGCAAGCGCATCCCTTGCCGGACACGCAAAAAGCGCGATCTTACTCCCAACAACTCCACCGTCGTCATAGGGCAGCGCGGCAAACTTCCTGAAGAGCCAATTCCTGATGGTACGTTCACGATCGCGATTCCTGCAGTAGGCTTGCAGAGAACTTCCATAAGACGTGTGCCGGGCCACGTTGCCATGCCAAGTCTGTCCTTGCAGCAACGTCGTCGGCAACCCCGGATAGTGACCGGGGTCGTCTGCCTTGAAGTGGGGAGGGACATCATCCTCCGCGTCAGGGTAACCTCCGATTGTCTTTGGATTGAGCGCCTGGATACCCACCGCCAAATCGAAATCGCGCACGACGCCGACCACCTCCCCAACCACGTCGCCGATCGTGACGGGATAGGGCCCCCACAGCACCAGTTCCACACGCTTTTCCGAACGCAGACGGACCAACTCCAATCTCACGTGCGACGGAGTCGCCTCCACCGCAATCACCGCCCGTGCGTTTATATCCGCGTAATCAAGCGTAATGTGGCTTCCAGCAGCACTCCAGCTTGCCCGACTCGGAGGATACAACCTGCCATCTACCTTCACGCTCAACAGCGGAGCCGGCTGGTCTGCCGCGACAGAATTACGCCCATCCTGCGTAATCTCGGTGATCGCTCCCGAACCATCCATGCCAAAGCTTGCATGGCGAGTCTTCAGCATCAGCTTCCCGTCCACGTGGGACACACCGGGCGCCTGCGACCATCCCGCCATCCTGGATATCCGCGAGAACGGCTTTACGTAAATCGCCGCACCCGCATTCGCAACCAGGTTTCCAAACTGCCGCCGGTTCATTCCCTTGCCACTCTTCCCTGACCATGTCATAGATTGCTTCCCCGCTGCTGCTTCGTTGTGACGGCGTCCAGCGTAACCGGTCCAAGCAGTCCGGATGGTAGCAGCGGCGACCTGGCGGTATAAGGATGAAAATCGGTAAACGTGTATTTCTTCGTCGCGTCGGGTTGCTCATCGCCAATCAGACGATTCACCCATGCATTCGTAACTCGAATCGTGAGGGTATTGCTGCCGGGATGCAAAGCCGAGCTGACGTCCAAGCGATAAGGCGTGTGCCACACGATGCCCAGCGGCCGACCGTTAACAGTAACGTTGGCGAGATTCTTCACCACGCCAAGATTCATCCAGATGTGCCCGCCATGTACAAACCAGGCAGCCGGAGCGTGAATTGTCTTCGTATAAGTTCCGGTTCCGGAGAAGTATCTCACCCCTCGATTTGAGTTATCGCTCCACGAAGCAAGATGACTCAGGGTGATGGTCGCGGGCGCGCCCCAGTGAGGCGGAAAACTGACTTTCCACGGCCCATGAATCGTCGCCAGGTGCCTTTTTACCTTTTCCGGCGCAGTCCAGGACATCTCCGTTGCGTGCCCGTGAAACACCACGAAGACCGAACCCCACGGCCCCAGATCGAGCGGAAGCACAGTGCGACCATTCGCAATCCTGTACGAGACAGATGTGATTCTGCCGGTATCCGAGCGCCAGAGTTTGGGCACCATGCCGGTCACGCGGAAACTCGCTTCTGCCGTAACCGGGCTATCGCTTCGATTGTCTACAAAATAGATATCCCCGTGGACCAGCTTGCGGTGAATAAATTTCAGATTGGCGTCAGGCCTTGTGGACACATAGCTGAAGTCCTTCTCAACATGCATCTCGGCAAGGGCTTCGGCCACCGTTTGGCCGGCGTACACCGTACCCTTTCCGATCCGGTGAATCCCGTAACCGCCGCCAAACATCTCGTTGCTCAACGACCGAAACTCGCTCTGGTTATCCGCCAGGCTCGGGTCCGCCGTTGGCTTGGGGCCGGCGACACTCGCGCCATCCATCACCAATCGATGAATGGCCTCCAGCACGGGAAGCGACATATACCGGCTGTTCTGGTTCAGGCCAAGAATGCGATAAGTCACCCCGCCGGGCGTGGTGATGTTTCCCGCTCCGTCGACGCCCAGCACATGAGTGACAGTATCCGCGTTCGCGTAGTCGAAATCATAGCCGTCTGGAAGATTCGGAGACCGGTTCTCATAAAGCGCCGTCAGGTTAGTATCCTGGCCGTAGTAGTACAGGATATCTGCGGCAAACCTACCCTGCTGCAGCATGTAACTGTTGCGGCCAAGATAGTCAATCCACGGACCAGCCTCACTCGCCCACGTCTCGTTGCGATTGAACCACTGGCCATAGGCTCCAAGTGTGAGCCCCGGCTTTTTGTTGAGCAGTGGCTGCTCGGTGGACTCGTGAATAAAAATGCGATTGATGCCGTTCAGAAATTCCTGATCGGCCGTCGGCTTCAAAGTATCCGGAGACCACGACCAGGGCGCCTTACCCGTTGTCATCGATTCGGCCGCGGCAAGATTCTGACCATAGATATGCGCAACCGAAGCGGACTCGCGGTCGTCTGCATTGTAGTCATATTGGATTTGACCGGAACCAGGTGGGGGTGTCCACATCGCGCCCATAGGAACCTGGCATTTTTCCTTGACTTGCATCCCATCGGCAACAAAGGACCGGCCGTGCTCATCGGACTCGCAGTAATGGTTGAGATGCCATTGATCCAGAACCTTCTGAATCACACCAAAATGCTGGCTGGCAATCAGGTCGCCGATGGTTTCGCGAAAATCCCAAAGGAAGCGATCACTCTCGGCCGGGCTGCCGACAACCACCCCGGCCAGTACTGGCATCCACGGAATGGGATTGTAACCGCGAAGCTTACGAAATTGCTGGATCATGTCATCAGTCCAGTTCTGAGAACCCGCCTCCCAGCTATCGTTCGTTACGCTGGTGATACCGTGCGCGCCCATGTTACTTGCACCAACAGCGCTCTTGTAGCTGTCCAGGTAAGTCTTCATGTACTGGCGAACATCCTGTCCGTTCAGCTTGTCCACTTCAAGTCCAGTCGCTTCCACAGGAGCTGGATGATTAGTAATACCAAGCAAACTGTAGCCAAAGCGAAGCGCTGCCCACCGTCCCGGCGGCGGCGTCCAGTCCAGCGTGCCGTCAGGACGCATTTTCGATGTCAGGTTAATCACATCGGCAACCTTCACCACACTTTCGCGCCCGTAATCAGGCGTTGCGTAACGATAAAGGTCCACTGCCGGCACAAAGGCTGCTTTCTCTTCAAATCGATTGACGCGCGCGCCCGGGTGCAAAACCAGCTCCGCGATCCTGTAACCCGATGGACCCGGTCCAAGACGCTTTCTCAACTCTACCGCCTTCTTGCCGGGGAACCGCTCAGGGAGCGGAGGCGTCGCTCCCCTCTGAAATGCAACTCGAAAATACCTTGCCGTAACAGGAAGAAATGAGATCGTCGTTTCGGGCGAATCCGCAGTGTCCAGCTTTGCGACACTACGCCACGTAATACCGTCATCACTGGCTTCCAGAGTTTTCCTCGGCGCGCCAATGCCGTAAAACATCGATGTAAAGCGCGCCAGCGGATGCATCACAAGGGTGATTGCGCGCATCGTCACCGGATGAGGAAATGTGTACTCAATCCACGACGTCTTCCCTGCGGCAGGTATCGGTATCGACGTCGTCTTGACGAGGTTTCCGTCCGTCAGCAACGCATAGTCCGGACTACCGCCACTACTGCTCATCATCGGATGCAGTGAAGCCAGCGATACGTCGTCGGCTGGCAGCCGATATGCCAAAACCACCGAGTCAGCATAGTAAGTGGGGATTCGGTGCGAGGCCATCGGCGAGCGGTGCACCTCATGAATATCCTCGTCCTGAAAGGCTCCCGTCGCGGTTGGAGGGTGCGGCAGTTTGCCGTTAAAATGCCTGTCGCCGGGAATCACAACCTCGCTCCAGACATACTTCTTCATTCCCTGCGAAGGTTTCACCCATGGGCCGCCGGTTTCACTCCAGCCGGGAGAACTGTCGATGGACTCCCGCATATGAAACTGCTCAGCAAGCCTGGTTGCATACAGAAAATCACTCTTCCACTCGGGTGTCATGTACACAGCGCGTTGCTTGACGTATTGCGGCGTCCCCAGAGACGCATCAATGGTGTCCATCCCGCCGAGGCCAATACGGTGCATCCAGTCCAGATCAAGCCGAATGCCCTGACGCGAGACATTGCCGTTCATCCAGTGCCACCATACACGCGGTTTCGCGCTTTCTGGCGGAGATTCAAATCCCCTGCTCAGCGACGTGTGCAATTGGTGATCTCGTAGCTGAGCCTGCGAACGTGCAGGCCCAGTGCAGACAATAGCGACCGCTATCAGCGCGGCTACGCGGTGCAGACGAAACAACATGAAAACTCCTCACAACGCGACTGGAATAGCCGCCATCTTTCAGGCGTCACTCAAGAGGGTATGGTGGCTCGCCTGCTCACATCGGGCGAGAAAAGGCAGCGAAACCAGCGAAGATTCAATGCAGGCTCGATCCGGCATGAACAACTGTCTTCATACTGCGCTCTCCCCGATGTGGCTGGCGGCTACTCCTGCACAATCGCATTGGTTGTATGGTCGCCCGTCTCTTTCCTCAGTTCTTCCAGCCGGGCCGCCAGCCTTCGCTGCAACGTCGCGTAAGCAGGATCACCGGCAAGATTATAGAGTTCGCCCGGATCTTTCTGAAGGTCGTACAGTTCATATTCCTGCGGATCAAGGAAGTAGTGGATGTACTTAAACCTGGTCGTCCTCACCCCGCGATGCGGGCGCACCTGCTCAGCTCCGGGATAATCAAAGTATTCATACAACCAATCCTTGCGCCATGCTGTTTCCTTCTTCTGCGCAAGTTTTACCAGGCTTTTGCCATGCATGGCTTCAGGCGCAGAAACCCCAGCCAGTTCCAATAACGTTGGGGCAAAGTCCAGATTCAGAATCATCTCGTCTACCCGCGTTCCACCGTCGAACATCTTCGGATACCGGATCATTGTCGGCGTACGCAAGGCTGGTTCATGCATAAAGCGCTTGTCGAAGCACCGCCATTCACCCAGAAAATATCCATGGTCGGAGCTATGCAGGATCACCGTGTCATCCAACTGATTCGACGACTCGAGATAGTTCAGTACCCTGCCAATGTTATCGTCAACCGCCGTGAATCCAGCGTAGTAATCCTTCACCAGTCCTTCCAGGTTTCGTGCTCTGTCCCAGGTCTCGATGGTTCCAATTTTGTTTTGCGCATCGATGAAGGCACGCGGCTTACCGGGCCAGCCAAGCAAATCCGCATCGAACGTGCTCGGCACAGGAATCGGCTCACCGTTGTACAGATTCAAATACCGCCTGGGACGATAAAAGGGACCATGCGGCGCCTGGTGACACAGCAGCAGGCAAAAGGGCTTGTCCCGCTCTTCCTTCAGCCACTCCAAGGCCTTATTGGTAAAAAAGTCATCCGCATACTCGCCTGTCCAATCCATCGCAGGGTTGTTCGGAAAGTCATCGCGGAACGTGCCCCGATGAATCTTTTCCCCACCCATCTTCCCCTTGCGTCCCTCATAGTAAGACGGCTGAAAATAGTCCGTCACCGGCGCATTGAAGGCACAGTAGTAATCCCAATACCGTTCGCGCAGCCCATTCGGCACATGCGCCTTATCTACAATGGCCACCTCGTATCCTGCCTCGTGCAACAGGTCGGTAAAGATGGGGATATCCGCCGGCAAGGCTCGGTTCGAGTCATTCCCGTACGCGCCTGTCGTGTGCGAATACAGCCCCGTCATCGTCGCAGCACGGGCTGGCGCGCACAGTGCATTCATGCAGAAGGAATTATTGAAGTACACGCCTTCTCTTGCAATCCGGTCCATGTTTGGAGTCTTCAGCAAAGGGTTGCCATTAAAACTCAAAGCATCCGGCCGCTGCGCCTCCGTGTAAAAGAAGACGATGTTCGGACGTTTCTTGTTCCCGTGGGTGACGGCGGGAGCCCGCTTGCTCCTGCTGACCGCTTCCCCTGACGCATTCGAAGAAACGATGGAACTGGCCACTGCGGCGCCCGCTAAAGCTGCGCCACCCTTCAAGAATGAGCGCCGTGAAGGAACGCCCTCAATCATTTCATGTTCAAACTCTTTTGACATGTTATCTCCAATGTTTGTCATTACCTAATCGGCAGTCGCAGATTGGTTAGCCGATTACAAGTGCAGCAGAGCCATGCATTTTATGAGTGACCGTGTACCACGCACGCTTGCGCATTACCCTCCTTGAATACATTCCTCACCGGTTCCCCCTGGAGCAAGTCGATGAAACTCCAGCTTTCACTGCCGTACCTAGGAACCGTTGACGCTGCCGCCTGGCACTGGTCCGACTCCATCGGTCGAACCACCTTTGCTTGAACTCCAGCAAGCAACGACTACGCGCTGGAGTTCAAGATCTTCGTGTCTTTTTTGCCCCGAAATGAGCTTCTTACTTGGTAGTTTTCTGGTGACGGTCAAAACGTATAACTAAGTGATAATTGAAACTGCTGAGGCGGTGACTTGGTACTTGTTATTAGTCCAAAAACCGGGCTTGTTACTAGGCTTGCAGGCTCCTGATAGCTGCTGATGTTACCGACGTTACAATCATCGACACGAAAAGTCAGAGACTGTTCCCGAAACGTCTTGAACTTCTTAAACATAGAAGCGTCAATTTCCCGCCAGTCGGGCCCACGTTCGCTGTTCACGGCGGCCGTACCAAAAGTGCCGAGAGCAGCCGTCCCATAGGCACACACGCCGTTATCATAACCAGGCTGCGTGCAGGGAACTGCGGAGGGATCGGTGCCGAACCAGTGCTGTAGGCTCCGGTCGTGAATGACTATATGTCGATACTGATTGGCACGCTGGTTCCCATCTGAGAACACCTCATTCTCTCCGGGACCACTGATCGTATCTGGATAGCCAGAATAATAAGTCATCGAGCCGGAAAGATCCCAGCCACCTATGAGCAGATCGACCGCCCTGTTATCATGCCTCGCAAAATACTGTCCACGTCCAAAAGGAAGTGAATAGTTGAATATTGCGGAGAGCGTATTGTGCATATCAAGGTCTGACGCGCCATAGCTACCCAGCGGATCGTAGCCATTTTCTGGGCCGCCAATTCCGTTAACGGCTGGGGTGCCGTAGGGTCCAGACGCGTCACTCAATGATCGACCATACGTATAGTTTACGGTGTAACTTAAGTTGTGAGCTGGACGTTGGCGAAACGTTGTTTGTAACGCATTGTAATTTGCTATTGCATTAGAAACTGTATCGAAAATACCAATTGTCTGACCAACAAGATTAAGGTATGGGGCAGGCGCGTTGGGCGCAGTGAGTTGATTCAGGTTGCGATAATTCAACAGATTGCTGGCAGCCTCACCAACGTAACCAACTTCAATAGAAGTATTCGGGTTGATTGCGTAGCCCAATGTCAAACTGTATTGCTTGACGTAGGCCGGGCGAATATTAGGATCAATCGCAGAGAATCCAGGGTATTTGGTTGTCGAGCTAGCGGCGGTGAAACCGTCCTCCACTGAATACGGCGTTGACCAACTGGTCTCGGTTACCGGATTTGCGTTCTCGATGTAATTCTTAACGAAGGGTTGTCCGCCAGCATTGGCTAAGTTTCCCGCTAGGTCTGTTGTGCCGCTAAAACCGCCACGGACAACCAGCCGGTTTGAAACCTGATATGCGAACCCCAGACGAGGCTGAATCTGGTCAAAGACGGGGTTGTAACAAGCACGGTTGCTGCAGACAACGGAGCCGGGTGGCGCGCCAGCAGGTACGCTACCTGCGTATTCTATGAGTCCCTGATTGGGTCCGGATTGCACGATATTATCGACGCGATTGCTCTTCTCATACCAAGGCTGGTAGTACGAATAACGAAGGCCCAACGTTAGTGTTAACTTCGGAGACGCAGTCCAGGTATCTTGGAAGTAGAGTGACGGCTGCCACTGACGAGTTACAAAATCGGGCGATTCTTGACTGATGCCTGCGGATGAGACTTCATCAAGCACAAAGTCGGCGCCGCCAAAGCCGATACCGCCATGGGGCACATTTGGATTTGAGGTAAATTGTCCTGTGTAATTAAAGACGCCAAGAAAGCCATTAGCACTGTTTGTAGGATTTCTCGCCTGGTATTGCGCTAATTGAACTCCGATGCTAAACAGGTGCTTGCCGTGCAGCCAATTGACGTCATCGGAGAAATAGTATTGTGTGTCATAAAGCCCCTGGAAGTTGGCCTTGTTACCGATAAAGCTAAACCTATTAATGTTTTGTAAGCTGAACCCCGGATATTGCTGCGGAAACGGAAGTGGAATGCCCAATTTCGAATCCCCCGAAGTACCGTAAGCTCCCGTGTGGTCAATGGGAACTGAATTATTCCAATTGATGATCGTATATCCGAAGCGTGCATGGTTTACGAGTGTCGCCGAGAATGTATGGATCCACGATGCACCAAGTACATATGACGGGCGCTTGGTGGCACCAGGAAAGGTCAGCACCAAAGGGGTAATACCGACCGACTTTGGCACGGAGTATGAATAGAAAAAGTTGACTGTATCTTTATTTTCCGGCGTCCAATTAAGATTTAAATCGAACTGCTCTTTCGTATTTATCGCTGTATTTGGGCCCTGGTAGTTGTTGGCCACAATGCCGTCTGTCGCAGTTGCATTCGGCAATGGATATAGGGACGGATTGCTGAAGATAGCTTTAGCGACCGGATTGACAATCGGAATTTGGTTATTGGGATAAGGAGCAAAGTTGTTCTGTGTGTTGTATAGCTGAATTGGGGCCGCACCCGAGGACGGATTAAGAAGTTCGGAGAAGTCGCCCTGGCGCATGGCTGACGTAAACACACTTGCTGTCCCGATCCCTCCGGAGTGATTGCCGTAGCCCTCATAGTCACCAAAGAAAAAGAGCCGATTCCGCAGGATGGGGCCGCCTAGTGCGCCACCATAGATAGAACTTGAAAATTTTGTGATCGGAATCGCAGGGTGCTGATACTTATTGGAGAAGGTATTAGCCTCAAGATTTTGGTTTTCGTAGTGTTCATATACGATGCCATGAAATTGATTTGTACCGCTTTTCAGTTCAACGAGTCAAGTCCTAAAAGTTCTGTAGATTGTCATTCCTTGGGGTAGTTGTTGACTGTTCTTGTTGGTTGAGGGGCCGGCTCGCGGAGGGCGTAGCCCGGAGCGAGTTGGCCCCTCAGGCGGTGAGTGCGTCGGTCAGTTCGGCGGGTTCCTCCTCCATGCGCAGGTAGATTCGTTCCATCCACTGTTGGCTGGTCTCGATCAGCAGGGCCGAGACCAGCCGCAGGCAGGACTGCCCGTTTGGAAACACCCGCACCACTCTGGTTCTGCGCTTCAGTTCCTGGTTCTGGCGTTCCAGCATGTTGGTGGTCCGCATGCGCTTGCGGTGCGACTCCGGCAACGCGTATACGCCGAGGTGTACGCGGCGGAGCAAAAATAGACCACGAACCGGCGCGAGAGCGCGGGTTCGTGGCGGAGTAAAAGGAGTC
>JBMFWD010000031.1:0-37475 GCA_049965615.1 Acidobacteriaceae bacterium | reverse complement strand
ATTCCTCGCCCGGTTCTTCCACTACCGAAAACAAAACACTTTTCGCTTCGCTACTCAGTTACAACTGTAGTACTAAGCAGGTAATCCCCATACAGCGCCTGCGGCCCGTTCTGGTTCACATACGTAAAAATGTTCCCCGTCTGCTTGTAAAGAAAGCTCGCCTTCGCCAGAATCTGCCACGGCAACTCCCGCGCCACGCTCACGCTCCAGTTCACCGCGCGCGCTTCCTTCAGCGTCCCCTCGTCAAACGTAAACCGCGTCTGCTCCGCCGGCCCCGCCGGCGTCACGCCATCTAATTCGTAATACTGATCGTTACGAATCCCCGCCAGCGCCTCTTCCAGGTAAGCCAGCTGTGTGTGCTCGTAGTAAATTCCCACGCCCGCCGCAATCTTTGTCTTCGGCTCCGCTCCCGGCGCGTACACCACCGCAATCCGCGGAGAAAACAGCGGCCGCCGCACCACCTCGTCCCAGTCAAACCGAAGCCCCGGATCCACCATCAGCCCGCGAATCCCGTTCCACTGCCAGTGGTCCTCGATATATCCGCCCACTTCCACGTTGTGCCGCGTAAACGGCGCAATCTGCGGAAACGTGCTCTCCCGCAGCAGCGTTCCATCTTCGCGCAGGTACCGCACCGGAGCCCGTGTCTCCCGCTGGCTGTAGTCAATGTGGTCCACATCCACGCCCAGCCGGATGTCATGCTCCCCATGCCACTCCTGCCGCGGCAAAAACAGCGTCGCATTCCCCGCCTGCCGCTGCGAGAACCCGGTCAGATTCTCAAAGTAGCTCCCCTTCGATGTCTCCGGAGTCAGCTCATAAGGCAGCGTCCCATGCGGTTCGTAACCATCACGGATACGAACCACCGCAAACCCCGTCTGCAGCATCCCTCCACCCGGCAGCCGCTGCTGGTCCCGCACGTAAGGCATCCACGCAATCGTGTCGCGGTTCGTCGTGCTCTCCTGCGGATTCAGCGGCGAAAGCCCCTCGTAAGGCGAGTGGTAATCGTTAAATAGAACCGCCGCGGTTACAGTATTACTCGGCGTCGCATCCACGCTCAGCTTCAAAAAATCACTGCCCCGCGCCGGATGATTCGTCCGCTGTCCCGCCGGCAGCTCCGGAATATAAACGTTCGCGTAGTCCCCCTCCAGCGCGTCAAAAAACCACGCCTTGTTCCTCACCAGCGGACCCGAAAACGTGAACCGCGGTACCAGCTTGTCAAACCGCAGCCCGTTCAACTCGTGGAACGAAGGCAGAAAATCCGTCGCGTTGAATCGGAACTTGTTCCCGCCAGATCCGGTCTCCAGCGCCACCACCCCGCCCGTCGTCCGCCCGTACTGCACTGGATACCGCGTGCTCTCCACATCAATCGAACGCACCGCGTCCGTGCTGATCCGCAGCGCCAGCGCGCCGCCCACCGGCGACCGGATGTCGAATCCATCCAGCGTGTCCAGCGTCTCCCACGTCTCTGAACCCGCCACATGCACCTGCCCGCTCTCATCGGCCACCACCCCCGGAAAATAAGGCAGCAGATTTCGAATGTCCCGGTTGTTCAGGTAAGGGATGTTCACAATCGCCGCCGTCCCCATCGTCACCTTGTCCGCCGGTTCCTGCGTGTTCAGTCCCGTCTGCTCAGCAGACACCGTCACCTGCTGCTCCAGCAGCTCCTCGGGAGTCAGCGTCGCCTCCACACTCGTCTGCCCGCCAGGCGCGATGGTTTTGTCCAGCGTGTAAAAGCCCGTTCTGCGGATCTTCAGCCGATAAGCCCCCGCGCCATGCACCAGATAAGCGCATCGCCCCGCGTAATCGGTCCACACGCTCACCGGCGCGCGTCCTGCCTCTTCTACCGTCACCTCGGCGCTCTGCACCGCCTGCCCGCTGGTGCTCCGCACCGTCAGCGTTACGCGCGTCGCTTGCTCTGCTCGCTGGCTCGTCAACGCTGTCTGCGCATGGACGCACCCTCCGCTCATCCATCCTGCCACCAAGCCTGCAAGCACCAGCCGCCGCATTGTTTCCCACATCATCATCTGCTCAACGCGCCTCGCACCTTTCATGCTCAACCATTTCCATGCCGCATGACCAGACCACATCCCCATCTTTCCCTTTGCTCTCCTCAAACTTCCTGGCCATCTTGCTCCCGCAAGCGTCTTATCATGGCAGGGAAGCAAGCGCTCATGTTCTCAACCATCCGGCTGTTGTTCTCAAAACGATACTGGCGCCACATCCTCCTCGGCTCCACCTGGTATGAAGCTTGGCTCAACCTGCGCCGCATCCACAAAGACCGCCGCGCCCGTCGCCATCTCTTCCGCCTGCTGCTTCTCGTCTTCTATCCGCTCTTCCTGGTCCTTTACATCCTTGTTGTGCTCGCATCCGGCGCATTTCCCATGGTGGCCGTATTCCTGGTGCTCGCCATCCCCGTCGTCTGGTGGATCCGCCAGAGCGCCCGGCGCGAAGCCCCACTCCATATCGCCCCGCAGCCAGACCCCATCCCCGCGCCGCCCCCGCTCACGCCCGAGGCAGAAGCATCCCTCCGCGAATACCTCGCCCGCGTCGCCATCCTCCACGCCGTACTTCTCGACCGCGCCGGCAGCGAATCCTTCCTCCGCAATCAGGAACTCCCGCCCGGTGTCGAAATCATCTCCCGCCGCACCCACATTGACCTCCTCCGCAACATCCACCTCTGGGACGACCTCGCGCCCTCCGAGCGCGAAGCCATCATGATGCCTGACGGACATTGGGAACCTGAGCGCATCCACCAGATCAACTTCGGCATGGAAACCCTCCGTCTCCTCCGCTGGATCCTCCGCATCGACTTCTTCCTCCCCGCCGTCGGCCGCCAGCCCAAAGGCGATTATTCGCTCGCCCAAGACCTCGTCCACACGCCAAAGAAGGCTCTCGAAGCCAAAAAAATCATCCCCCTCGATACCCTCCAGCTAGCCCTCAATGCCGCCGAACAGTACTACCTCCGCTGCCTCGCAGAAACCATCCATCGCGGCTACACCGAGCCCGCCAATGACGAAATCAAACAATGGGCCAGCAACGCCGTCGCCTCCGTAAAGGGCAAGCAGGACGAAGACCTCACCCTCGGAGCAAAAATCATCAGCGAAGCCGAACAGTCCGAGCTGCTCATCATCTCCGCCTACGCCCAGATCCGCGTGCACTTTCTCCGCTGGGTCCGCGATCTGCTCCGCCAGGAAAAACAGCCCGAAATCCCATTCCGCTTCCTCGCCTAAGCCGCGGCATGGACCCTCCGAGCCCTCCACCATCGCACCCCGCGCCATGCATAGATCCCCAGGTTCAGCGAGCAGACCGCCACCCCGCACCCGATAATCAGGTCCACCGGCAGATTCGGATAAACAATCCCTTCCAGGTAATGCTCGATAAAACCTCCGCGCAAGCCCTCCATGCCCGCCCGCGTCAGCGCCCAGTCCTCGGCCAGCGTCAGCGGGCACGGCCAGGGACTGGCCTCTGCGAGAATCCCCCAGATCAGCGCCGCAATATGGAGCGCGCTCCACCACGGTCGCCCGCGCGTCCATATCGCTCCAAATATCACCCATCCTATCCAAAGCAGGTGTACGGCCAGAATCACATCCACCAGCGCAACCACGAGCAGCCTCCAGCCCGCAAAATTCCCGCCTGTGCTATCGCTTATCCCTCTCTTATGATGCGCGCCCCCCAAAGCCCATCTAAGATGATCACGACGGAAAGGATCAAACCGCCATGCTCCATCTCCGCGCCGCACTTCTGGCAGCCGCGCTCCTCGTCACCGCCGCCTGCTCCTTTGCCATCGCCCAGCCGCAAACCACCTCCAGCGCCGGAATGACCCTCGTCGCCACCATCCCCCTGCCCGGCCCCGCCGTCCGCTTTGACTATCAGTCCTTCAACCCCTCCACCGGCCTGCTCTACATCTCGCACATGAGCGCCAACCACCTCGTCGTCTTCAACGTACGCACCCGCAAAGTCGTCGCCAACCTGTCCGGATTCCCCAGCGTCCACGGCGTCTTCGTCGTCCCGTCCCTCCATCGCGTCTACGCCTCCGCCACCGGAATCCATCAGGTCATCGCCCTCAACACCCGCAACCTCAAAATCACCGGCCACGCAGGCCCTGTTGATTATCCCGACGGCATCGCTTACGCACCCAGACCCAACCGCGTCTTCGTCTCCGACGAGCACGGCGCCGTAGACGCTGTCATCGACGCCCGCACCAACCGCCTCATCAAAAAAATTCCCCTCGGCGGCGGAGCCGGCAACACCGTCTACGATCCCCGCACCGGCAACATACTGGTCGCAGTCCACCACCTCGACCAGCTCGTCACCATCGACCCCGCCCGCGCCGTCATCACCCATCGCCTCTCCCTGCCCGGAATCGCAGACCCCCACGGCATCGCGCTCGATAACGCCGCCCACCTCGCCTTCATCGCCGGAGAAGCCAATCACTCCCTCGCCGTCGTCAATCTCACGACCATGAAAATCCTTGGCAAATACCAGCTCGGGGACGACCCCGACGTCCTCGCCTACGACCCCGGCCTCCAGCGCCTCTACGTAGCCGCCGAATCCGGAACCGTAGCCATCTTCCACCTTGCAGGCACAAAACTCACTCGCATCGGAACCCTCCAGATGCCCCACGCCCACACCGTATCCGTCGATCCCTCCACCCACCTCGTCTACTTCCCACTCCAGAACATCAACGGACATCCCGAACTCCGCATCTTTCAGCCGTCAGCCCACTTCTGACCGTCTGTAAATTCCGCCGGACCGCCTCCCGCCCTGTGGTAACCTGCACTCACGCCACCGGATGTAACGCGACCTGCCCAACTCGCGCAACGCGAAAAAGCTCCCGCTACCAGAACACCTCAGTGGCTCGGGACTGCAACAATCAAACTTCCACAACGGAGTTGGAGTGAATGTGCGGAATTGCCGGAATACTTTCACCAGATCCCGATCCGGTAAAGGCTCCGCTCGTCGCCGAGAACATTCTCGCCTCCCTGGCTCGTCGCGGCCCTGACGGAAACGGTCTCTGGCGCGATTCCTCTTCCACCCTCCTCTTTGCCCACACCCGCCTTGCCATCCTCGATCCCACCTCCCGTTCCGACCAGCCCATGCACTCCCCGTGCGGGCGCTACACGCTCGTTTTCAACGGCGAAATCTACAACTACCGCGAGCTTCGCGATCAGCTCTCCGCTAAGGGCCACACCTTCCGCACCACCAGCGACACAGAGGTCATCCTCGCGCTCTTCGCCGAGCAGGGTACTGACATGCTTCCCCGTCTCCGTGGAATGTTTGCGATCGCCATCTGGGACAATCGCCTCCATACCCTCACGCTCGCCCGCGACCCCCTCGGCATCAAGCCGCTCTACTGGGCCACCGGCGCAGGCTCCGCTTCACCCCTCTTCGCCTTCGCCTCGCAGGTCAAAACTCTTCGCAATATTCCAGGCGTCGATCTCGCACCCAATCCCGCAGGCCACGCCGGCTTCTACCTCTGGGGATCGGTCCCCGAACCCCACACCCTCTACCGCGGAATCCGATCCCTCCCCGCAGGCTCCATGCTGCAGGTCCAATGCGGTCAACCACCGCAAATTAAGCCCTACGCCGCCCCTCTCGCTGATTTGTACGAGCAAAACCAGGGAAGTTCGCCGGCAACTCGTCAGGAAATGCTCCACCGCCTCCACCAAATCCTGATCGAGTCCCTCGCCATGCACCTTCGCTCCGATGTCCCCGTCGCAACCTTCCTCTCTGCAGGGCGTGACTCCGGTGCCATCGCATCGCTCGCCGCCGAGCTCTCCGCTGAAAACGTCCGTGCGCTCACCCTGGGCTTCGACGAAATGCGAGACACACCCCTCGACGAAGTCCCTCTCGCCGCGGAAGTAGCCCACACCCTCAACATCCATCACGATTTCCAATACATCGACCGCGCCCACTTCATCGCCGACCGCGAGGATCTCCTCGACGCCATGGACCAGCCGACCATCGACGGCATCAACTCGTACTTCATAGGCAAACTAACCCGCCAATTCGGCTTCAAGGTAGCTCTCAGCGGCCTCGGCGGAGACGAACTCTTCGGCGGCTACCCCAGTTTCCACCAGATCCCGAGCTCCGTTCATTGGCTCTCCGCCTTTCGTGCCGTTCCCAGGGTGGGCCGCGCATTCCGCGTCGTCACCGCCCCCCTCATGAAGCGCCTCACCTCCCCCAAGTACGCCGGCCTGCTCGAATATGGCGGCTCCTTCGGCGGCGCATACCTCCTCCGTCGAGGCCTCTACATGCCTTGGGAGCTTCCCCATGTCATCGACCCCGATATGGCTCGCCTCGGATGGGAGCAGCTCTCCACCGTCGACGAACTGAACTCCTGCATCCGACCCCTCGATCATCTGCAGCGAACCAACCCCCGCGACTTCCTCCGAGTCGCCCTCCTCGAGCTCACTTTCTACATGCGAGCGCAGCTTCTCCGCGATACGGACTGGGCCAGTATGGCCCACTCCGTCGAAATCCGCGTCCCCTTCGTCGACATTCAGCTCCTGCGCGACCTCGTTCCTCTCCATCTCAGCCACTTCCCTCCCCTCAAGCGCGACATCACCTCTTGCCTCAAAAATCATTTGCCGCCAAGTGTTCTTGACCGTCCAAAAACCGGCTTCACCGTACCCGTCCGCGAGTGGATCCAATACGAAGTCCAGCAGGAACGCGGCCTGCGCAGTTGGGCACGCTTCATCCACAGTCGCTTTGCTGCCTGATGCGCCCAGGTCCTCATCCTCGCCACCCTCCGCCTCCTCACCCGTCCCGCGCCGGCCCAGCCCCAAAATTCCCGCGCAGAGGCATAACAGCCTCTCAGCTCCATCCCCACCAGCTTGCTATTGGCGTAACCGGCAAATCGGTCTAAAGTGGTGCCCATGCCTCTCGATGCCACCTTTACCCGGCTTCCCGGCCAGACTGTCGAAGCCGCCCTCGACGGCACCATGACACTCGGCACATCCCTCAAAGTCCTCGAATCACAAATTCGCTCCGCCATTGCCGAAGGTGCGCGCCACGTCATCCTCAACATGCAATCCCTCTCCTACATGGACAGCGCAGGTCTCGGCCTTCTCGTCCTTCTCAATGCCGAAATCTCCGGCCAGGGCGGCACCCTCACCCTCCGCCGTGTTAACGAGCGCATCATGGATCTCTTCAAGCTCACCCACGCCAATACCATCCTCAAAATCGAACCCTGATCTCACAACAGCCTCTGACTGCGCTATCCTCATAGCCGATGAATCGGCTAACCCATCTCGCCCTCGCCATCCTCCTCGCCGCCGCCACTCCCGCCCTCGCGCAAAATCCAACCCAGCCGCCTCAAGCCTCGCACGCCCCGGCACACCGCATCCCAAAAATTCCGCCCGTAGGCCCTCGCCGCGCCATCATCGTTCCCGTCCCGATTCCCGTCCGCAATCCCAACACCCCCGGCTACGTCGCCGCCAAAGAACTCCCCAACGGCCAAGTCCCGCCGCCCACCGCCGACGGTAACTTCGTCCTCGGCCCGAGCCACCCCGTCGCGCCCGCAACCATCCCCAATCCCAGCGTTCCGCAGGGCCGCACCTGCACCTTCACCATGTCCTCGGCCCACAGCCGTTACTACCCCGGCATCGCCCGCACTCCCGGAACCTTCGGTCACCCCGACCCCCACAATCCCGCGCGCCTCCTCGTCCCCACCAGCCATCCCCATCCATGGACGCGCCACGTCTGGGTCTTCATCCCCAGCCAATACCAGCCAGGCACCGCCGCGCCTTTCATCGAAGATCAGGACGGACCCAACCCGCTCCTCTTCACCACCGTCAATAACCTCATCGCCCAGCGCCGCATCCCCGTCATGCTCGCCATTGCCATCCAAAATGGCGGCGGAGACGCACAAGGCTCCGAGCGCGGCCTCGAATACGACACCGTCTCCGGCCGCTACGCCGAATTCGTCCAGAACGAAGTCCTGCCCCGCGTCCAATCCGCCTGCCACGTCCGCCTCACCAACAACCCGGAAGGACGCGCCACCATGGGCGGCAGCTCCGGCGCCGCCGCTGCCTTCATCATGGCCTGGTTCCATCCCGAGTGGTTCCGCCGGGTCCTCTCCTACTCCGGCACCTTCGTCAACCAGCAGTGGCCCTGGAACCCCTACATCCCCGGCGGCGCCTGGGATCTGGCCTCGCAGTTCGTCCCGAAGTCCCCCCGCAAGCCCATCCGCATCTGGATGGAGGTCGGCGACCGCGACCTCTACTACCCCAACGTCATGCGAGACGGCATGCACGACTGGGTCATCGCCAACGAGCGCATGGCCAAAGCCCTCGCCGCCAAACACTACCACTATCAATTCGTCTTCGCCCGCAACGCCCACCACGTCGACTACGCCGTCAGAAAGCAGACCCTGCCCGAAGCCCTCGAATACCTCTGGCACGGCTATCCCATCCAACCGGCTCACAACAAATAATCGGGCAGCAAAGGAAAGCACCGCACTCCCAAACCTGCCACCGAACAGAAAAATCCGGGTGCCCCATACTTTCTCCTCGCGCTTTTCGAGGAGAAAGTGTGGGCCTCATCGGCCAAAGGCCGCCCCACAGTTACCCGCTCTCCATCCCACCAGCGCCTGACCGGCTTCAGCCCCGGCCCGCTCAACCCCGCCGAAACGTATGTATCAGCGCAATCTCACCCACAATCTTCCCGTTGAACTCCTCCAATTCCTCCGCCGGAATCCAGTACTTCCGGTGAATCCTCGAACCCGCGTCTGCACGTCAAACCGTGCAATGTACTCGCCATCCACGGCAAACCGCAGCACGTATCCCACGCCCTCGTCCCGGACATTCCACTCCCTCGCAATCTGAATCGCGTATTCCTCTTCCACCACCGGATAGAAAATCGGCTGCTCCGGCAGCCGCGGCGGAAACCGCTTCCAATCGCTCTCCCGAATCAACGCCAGCTCAGCCTCCCCCACCGGACGAGTCAAAGTAACCGAACCCATAACTCCTCCTCAACTCTTCCAGAGTATCTTGATTGCAAATCCTTTGCGCCCTTAGCCTCTTTGCGGTAGCTTCTCCCTCGCCTCGCTCAACAGGACCGCAAATGTGCCGGTAATTAACCCCAAAATTGCTATCCTGAAAGTAAGGACATACAAAAAAGCGGCTGGGAATCCCAGCCGTTTTTTTCCACCTCTAATCGGGAGTTTTCCACAGAGAATCACCCCTTAGAACCTTAACCTGTCCAATGGAATCAACAAGATCCCCACAAAAACAAGGGGGGCAATGCATCCTTAGAGGGTTAACCTATCCCATAGAATCAGCAACTTACCCACAAAAAAGTGGGGGATCGCGAAAAATTTCTGTAAGTCCCGAAAAACCGTAGAATCATACGAATCGAATCGTATGGACCGCATAAAATCGCAGGGTTACCCGGTGCCATAAGCGATACGATCCAAAAGGTTTACAAGCCTAACGTCCCGTAATATCAACATTCCATGCCACTTACAGGACATTAACCAGACGTTCAAAAATCGTAGGGTATAAACCAGCCAGAAGCCCCACGTACCAAAAGTCTGGTGTACGGACCAAAGGTCGTCATCTGTGGTCTGGCGCGCAAAGCGCGCGTGTGCCCGTGCGGCCAGCACCTTTGCGCTCTTCGCGGTCTTTGCGGTGAAAGCTCTTTTGCCGCCGGTGGCTCTCGGTAATATTGGGTATATTCCTTATTTGATGTAAACTGGCAAATGTCGCCATAACCATCTGGCGACCACAGGATAGCTATGCCCAAACTCAAGACACACCGTGGCGCGGCGAAGCGCTTCAAGAAGACCGGCACCGGAAAAATCAAGCGGGGCCAGTCCAAGATGCGCCATATCCTCACGTCGAAGGACACCAAGACCAAGCGCCGGCTCACAGCCCCCGCCTACGTCTCGGATGCCGACCACGCGAAGGTAGCCCGCATGATTCCCTACGCCTGAGTCGATCTCGATAGAGATTCAGGGCCTTGGCGCCCCCGGGCTGGTTCAACGTAACCGGGCCGAGAGACTCAGGTACGACGCGAGTGAAGAGGTCCACCTGCCTCCAGCCGCGAAACGATTCAACTAAAGGAGAAACACCATGCCTCGCGTAAAACGTGGGACAAAAAGATCCGACCGCCGCAAAAAAATCCTCAAAAGGGCCAGCGGCTACTTCCTCACTAAATCCAAGCTCTATCAGGCAGCCCAGGAAGCCGTCGAACGCGGCCTCAAGTTCGCCTACTCCGGCCGTAAGCAGAAGAAGCGCCAGTATCGCTCCCTCTGGATCGTCCGCATCGGCGCCGCTGCCAAGCTCAACGGCATGAGCTACTCGCAGTTCATCCACGGCCTCAAGGTCGCCGGTATCGAGCTCGACCGCAAGGTCCTCTCCGACATCGCCACCAACGACGAAGCCGGCTTCACCGCCCTGGCCCGGCAGGCCAAGGACGCACTCGCCAAACAGACCGCCGGTTAAAAAAGCCGAGCCGTCCCGTCACCCGGGCCTCCAGCGCAATGAGATGTATCGATAAAAGCAAAGGGCGCGATCCATTCGCGCCCTTTGCTCTCACGGATGGAGTCTCGCCCGATGAGGGCGACTACATCTCTGAAGGATCAAGCACTTCAAAGCGCTCTGCTTCCGCAGCATGGAGCAATGCCTCATCGGAACTGACAAAGCAAATATCAGTTGCCTGCAACGTATCTCTGGCCACCATGGCGGTGGCCAGATGAAGAGCATCCATTGCACGCAAAGGATGATGATCAAGCACGTTGCGAGCAGTCTCCATCACGCTGGGAGACAGTGGCTGCTCGACCATGCGTACGACCTCAACGGAAACAGAATCCAGAGCGTAATCCGCATCGGCGGGCAGAATCTCTCCTGCCCGCTGCCTGCGGCGTATCGCAGATCGAACTTCCAACGGCGCCAGAGAGGAGAAAACCTTGCGGGAGTCGTCGAGATGCTCCACCAGGCGGATCAAAGCATCCGACCCTTCCTCCTGAACAAACAACTTCGCCAGCGCGCTGGACTCCAGAAAGTAAAAGGTCAACGGCTTCCCCGGTCACGCAGGATAGTAGCGGAAAGCGGCTCCCCGGACACGCGGATCGGAGCAAACCGCCGCCCACCGCTGGTTCCAGCCAGCCGCGATCTGTTCAGGCGAATCGTCGTGGTGAGATGCGGTGAACGCGGATTCGGAATTTTGTTGGTGAGCACAGCGCCACTCTCCACGGCCTTGGCCAGTACTCTCTGCCGCTCATCAGGATCGTTTGCCCAGGCAAAGCCTTTCGACGGCAGCACGTCGTCGCGGAACCATGTCAACGCAACGAACGAACGGCCTAGGCGTTCCACCTCTTCGAGCGCCTGACAGAGCTCGTCCTCAGGACTGCGCGCTCGATCTGTATGACCCTCTGGGAGCTGTGCGGTAGAAGCATCCGAAAGGGAAGTCTCGCTTGCATTTCCAAATTCCTTGAGGCGGAGCAAGGGACGTTGAGCGAATTCAGTAAGGCCACTGGCGGGCTCCGATTTCTTCGATTCTCTTACAAAATAAATGTGGATTTCGCCGGTCTCTGGTGACCACTCATCCAGAGGCTTGGTGGGCCGAGCCCGGTTACCTTGCATCTGCAGCTCAACGATCGGGCGGTATCCCTTCGGAGCGAGCAGCTTTTGAGCGTCTTCCGGCGAGGCAGGAGTGATTGGCAAGGACGAGAGCGATTGCAGGAATCCCTGGATGGACTCCTCTCCATGCAGAACGGTTTTCATAGTCTAGTTTCCTTAATTTAGGTATAGTTTACGGTCATTGGTCAACGGCGAGTCGTATTGCACTCATCAATAGAAAATATAATTTATAGATATTTACCTGCGTTCTTTGAGGTTTGTCAAGCGAAGTTGACGTAAATCCGCATTTTATTCAAAAGAAGCATGAATGCCTGTGACTCAGGATGATCTGTAGCACCTCGCCCCCAGCATCGTATCCGCAACAGCCAAAGCCGCCACCACCGGCTTCACATCATGCACCCGCACAATATGCGCACCACCCAGCACCGCCGCAGTGCAGGCTGCCACAGTAGCCGTCGTCAAATCCTCCCCCGCGTCCCGCACCAGCCCATCCAAATCCCGCTCCAGAACCCGCCGCAAAAACGACTTCCGCGATAGCCCAACCAGCAGCGGCCGCCCCAGCTCCAGCAGCTCATCCTGTCGCGCCAGCAGCGGATAATTCTCCATCATCACCTTCCCAAACCCATACCCCGGATCAAGCACCAACCGCTCCACCGTGACGCCCGCCGCCACGGCTACGGCCAGCCGCTCCCGCAAGCCATCCCGCACCAGCGGCAGCACCGCCTCAGGCTCCAATGCCGGCAGTCCGCGCCACTCGTTCGGACGACCCCGCGTATGCATCAGCACCACCCCGCACGGCTCATCCGCGCACGCCGCGGTCATCCCCTCATCCCACAGGAACCCGCTTACATCGTTCACAATCTCGCACCCCGCCCGCAAGCAAGCCCGCGCCGTCGCCGCCTTGTACGTATCTATCGAGATCACCGTCTCCGGTCGAGCTTTCAAAATCCCCTCGATCACCGGCAGCACCCGGTCCTGCTCCTCCGCCGCGCTCACCACCGACGCGCCCGGTCGCGTCGACTCGCCACCCAGGTCCAGCAGCGCCGCACCGTCATCCAGCATCTGCAAAGCCCGCTCCACCGCCCGCCCGGAATCAAGATAGAGTCCCCCATCCGAGAACGAATCCGGCGTCACGTTCAGCACGCCCATCACAAGCGTTCGCTCGCCCAGCCGCATCCCCCGCGTCCGCAGCCGCCACTCAAAAACCGGTCTCTTCACAAATCCCATCCTGCTCCCGATGCTACACTCCGCCCATACGCCTTATGCATCCGCGCCATCTCCGCCCCGTCCTGTTTGCCCTCGCGGCCGTCCTGCTCGCTGCCCCAGCCCTGGCCCGTACGCATCGCCCCGCCATCACCTGCCACGGCGCCCACTACGCCGCCGGATACCCGCACCTCGCCCGCACCATCCACCATCTCCTGCAAGACCCCTACGCCGCCCGCGCCCACTGGGGCATCTCCGTCGCCAACCTCTCCGGCCGACAAATCTACTCCCTCAACAGCCACCAGTACTTCCACCCCGCCTCCAACGCCAAGCTCTTCACCACCGCCGCCACCCTCGCGCTCTTCCAGCCCGACGCCCGCTGGCGCACCACCGTCACCACCAACGGCGTCATCTCGCCCAACGGAACCCTCCACGGAAACATCATCCTCCACGGCTCCGGCGATCCCACCCTCTCCAGCCGTGTCTACCCCTACAACGGCCACACCGTTCGCCAGCCCGACACCATCGCCGCCTTCGAGAACATGGCCGATCAATTAGTCAAAGACGGCATCCACCGCGTCGACGGTAACATCATCGGCGACGACTCCTGGTTCACCTACCAGCCCTACCCCGCCGGATGGGCACTCGACGACACCGTCTGGGACTACGGCGCACCCATCTCAGCCCTTACCATCAATGACAACGTCGTCTACCTCAATGTCATCCCCGCCGGCGCACCCGGACTCCCCAACGAACCCGGTGCAAGCCCACAAAAGTTCGTAACTCCCACTGGCACAGAACAAGTCGAGTGGAACCCGCCCACCCCGTACTACCACCTCGACAACGAAACCACCCTCCTCCACTCCGGCATCGGACGCGTAGGCCTCGACCGCGCACCCGGCTCCCGCAAAGTCCGCCTCTTCGGCACCATCGACCAGAACGGCTTCCACGCCGGACTCGCCATCATTGACCCCGCCAAGTACGCCGCCGCCACCTTCGCCATGCTCCTCCGCCAGCGCGGCATCCAGGTCACCGGCACCGCACAGGCCCATCACCTCCTGTCCACTGACACAGGCCGCTTCCGCGAACAAGTCAATCAGCCCATCGCCCTCCGTCCCATCCCTGACACCCTCCTCGGCCCACCCACTGACGGCGAGCACGTCCTCGCCACCTACACCTCTCAAACCACCCTCGCCCAGGACCTCAAAGTCACCCTCAAAGTCAGCCAGAACCTCCACGCCGAGCTCTACCTCCGCGACCTCGGCCGCTACGAGGCCGGCGATGGCAGCATCGCGCAAGGCGCCCGGGTCGTCCACCAGTTCGCTCTCGAGGCCGGAGTCAACCCCACCGGCTTTGTCTTCTTCGACGGCTCCGGTATGTCCCACGACGATGTCGTTACGCCCCACGCCATTACCACACTGCTCGCCTACGCCTCACACCAAAGCTGGGGACGAACCTACCGCAACGCGCTTCCCACCGGCGGCGTTGACGGAACACTCTCCGACCGCTTCACCAGCCCCTCCATGCGTGGCCGCGTTCACGCCAAAACCGGAACCCTCGACGAGGTCAACTCCCTCAGCGGCTACGTCAAAGCCCGCTCCGGCCGTACCTACGTCTTCTCCATCCTCTGCAACACCCGCAATCCAGACAGTGAAGCCGCAGTCGCCGCCATGGACCGCATCGTCCAGGCCATAGCTTCGGAGTAATCGAAGCCAGGCCACAGCCTCGAAGTAATCAGAGCGAGGCATAGCCTCAGAGTAATCAGAGTAAGATGGACTTTTCCCAGCCATGAAGCCCAATCCCTTCCTCGTGCCCGCTCATCGCCTCGTCCTCGCCACCATCGCTGCCGCAACGCTCGCTCTCGCCGGCTGCCACTCCTCTATGCCGCCACCCACGCCGCTCAGCCAGCTCAACCCTCAGCAGTTGCAGGGGCGCCAGGTCTTTGTTCAGTACTGCGCCGGCTGCCATCATGCCGACAGCACAAAAGATCTCCACGGCCCCGGACTCGAGGGCCTCTTCCGCCGCAAGTACATGCCCAGCGGCCTGCCCGCGACGGATCAGCACGTCATCAGCACCATCCAGTACGGTCGCAACATGATGCCGCCCTTCGGCAACACCCTCAACAACCAGCAGATTCAGGATCTCCTCGCCTACCTCCACACCCTGTAAGCTCCGCCGGATCCGCCGGCTCCTGCACCGGCCAGCCCACTGCCCGATTTACCAGTCGGCTCCCCTCTTCGGTTTTCTTTCGCCCCAGCGCTCTGGATGCGTTATCTTGAAACGGCATGGCAAATCTCTTCGAGTCACCCCGGTTCATCGCTGTCGAAGGCCCTCTCAGGGTCGGTAAGTCCAGCCTTGCCGCGATTCTCGCCGACCGCATGCATGCCCACCGCATCACCGAGCCGGAAAACAATCCCTTCCTCGATCGCTTCTATCAGGCGCAGTCCGGCATGGCATTCGCCACGCAAATGTGGTTCCTCAAGGAGAGGCATGCGCAATTAAGCGAAATCACCGACTTCTCCACGCCCATCGTCTCCGACTATCTCTTCGAGAAAGACAAGCTCTTCGCCTACCTCAACCTCTCCGATGCCGAGCTCGACCTCTATCGCCACTACTACCAGATGCTCCGCGAGACCGTACCCACCCCCGATCTCGTCATCTATCTCCAGGCCACTCCAGAGGTCCTCAAGCAGCGTCTCCGCCGCAAAGGCGTTCCCGGCGAACGCGCCATCAGCGACGCCTATATCGAGCAGGTCACGCAGGCCTACGAGCACTTCTTCTTTCACTACTCGGCCAGCGACCTGCTCGTCGTCGACACCACGGAAATCGACTTCGTCAACAACAATCGCGACCTTCAGTTGCTCCTCAAGCGCCTCGGCGAGCCCGTCCAGGGCATGCAGTTCTTCCTGCCGCTCGGTGCGGAGTCCTGAGCCACCAGCCACCCCGGTAGCACCCCTTAAAAAAGTCTCAGGTGGATCGAGAAGTACTTCACCGGATGCTTCCGCATCCCCGTCACCAGCTCACGGCTGTTCTTCATCAGCTCGTCCATGTGCTCATCCAGCGACGAACTCTTCTGCATCATCTTGCCCATCGTTCCCTCGCCAGAGCGCGTCCCTGCGGCGATCGAACTCATCTGGCTGCCCGTGTCCCTCAGCTTCGCCGTGAATTCCCGGTCCCTCACCAGCATGCCGACCGCACCCTGTCCGGAACTCGCCTCGGTCGAAATCTCGTGCATCTGCTGCGAAGCTTCTTTCAGATTCCTGCCCAGCGCCGGGTCTTTCAGAATCTTGCCCGCCGTTCCCTGGCCGCTATCCATCGCCGTCGAAATATCGGAAAACTTCGCCTCCATATCCTTCAGGTGATTCATCAGCGATGGGTCCGTCATCAGCTTTCCAACCGTCCCCTTACCCTCGCTGGCCTTTTCCGGGATCGAGGTCAACTCATTCACTGCCGAAGCAGCGTGGTCCCGCAGCGTCGGGTCATTGATCAGTTTGCCCATCGAGCCCTGCCTGCTGCTCAGGTTGCTCAACAGCACGTTGCCCTCGTTCAGGGTCGTGCCAATCTTCTGTGTCGTGTCCTGGAACGAGCTCAGCGCATTCTCAAGATTCGGAGCGCCGCCAGTCAGCAGAACCCCATGGTTCGCAATCGGCTTGCCGCTCGCATGAACATTGTCGATATCAATTTCGGTGCTGCCCAACACACCAATCGTATTCAGGTCCGCCCGGGAATCCGTCAGCAGATCGCGCTGGTACTTGTGTCGTATTGCCATCACAACTTCCACCGGCGTCTCTCGCGGATGGCCCACAATGCGAATCGCGCGCACATTGCCGATCGTCACCCCATCCAGGTTCACCGGCGAGCCCACCTTCAATCCCCCCGCGTCCTTGAAGTACACACGAACCTCAAGCTTGCTGGCAAAAATGATGCCGCTGTTGCCCGAAATCAAAATCACCAGCGCACCAACGGTGGCAAGCACGACGAGCATCAGCACGCCGACCTTCCATTGCGACCGTTTTACCTCTCCGCGACTGGCCATGGTCTCCTTAACAACCCGTCAGGTTTGAGCAGAGAATAACAAACCAGCACGCAACGCTCTGGTCTCCTCCGCCCGTCTCTGCAAACAGCAAAGCCCGGAATTCCTCCCGGGCTTCTGTTTCACTCCTGCTTGGCGATCATTGCGCCGGCTGGGCCACAGCCTGTGTCGCGCCCTCTTCCGGTGAGGCTGGCTTCGGGGCCGCTGGCTTTTTCGGCTCCGCCTTCTTCACTGGCGCCAGAATCGCGTGCAGCGTTGTGCCTTCCATCCGGGGCATAAACTCAACCGTCGCCTCGTCCTTCAGGTCCTGGATCAGCCGGTTGATGATGTTGTAGCCAAGGTCACGATGGGACATCTGCCGGCCCTTGAACCGCAGGGACGCTTTTACCTTGTCCCCCTCGTTCAAAAAGCGAACAGCATGATTCCTCTTCGTCTGGTAGTCGTGCTCATCCACCGTGACGGAAAACTTCACTTCTTTGATGGTGATCGTCTTCTGCTTCTTGCGTGTTGCGCGCTCGCTCTTGTCCTTCTCGTACAGGAACTTTCCGTAGTCCTGAATCCGGCACACAGGCGGGGTGGCATTGGGAGAAATCTCGACCAGATCCAGACCGCGCTCGCGGGCCATCTTGAGCGCTTCAAACGGAGGCAAAACGCCAACCTGCTCCCCGTTTTCGTCGATCACGCGCACTTCACGCGCACGGATTCTTTCATTGGTTCGAATAAAATTCTTGGCCGAACGCTTATCGATGGTTGTTTTGCGAATAACAAACCTCCCACGCCAGTATATCAGTCCTCAGGCGCTTCTCCCTTTATATGAACATCGTACAGGCGGTAACGGTTGTACCCTATCCCGGAATGGTAAAGTCAATGACAGGTCATTTCTCCCGATAGTCAGGGTATCGAAATCTCCGGCGTGACTGCAAAGCTCCATCCACGCCTCCATAAGTTCCCACCCTCGCTCCATCCCGGGAAATGGTCCAGGAGACTGGAAGCCGGACCCTCCTCCGCCGTAAACCGTCCCGCTCCACCAGGCCCCGAGTGCTAAACTGCCTCGTTGATGTTAATGCGGCATAATCGGGAAAGCGCCCAGCTCGGAATTCCTTGCAGTGCTTCCCCCGGCTGATTTCAGCCGTGGAGCGTTCCCTAACAGAAACCCTGCAGACTGGAGTATTGCGAATGAAGCGGCGAATCCTACTCGTTGACGATGAACTGGCGATCCTGCTCACCCTCAAAGCAGTCCTTGAAAGTCACGATTTCGAAGTGGAAACCGCGGCGACCGCCCGCGAGGCCCGCTCCCGCATCCGAAGTCACCAGTACCACATGGTCATCACAGACATGCGCATGGAAAGCGAAAAAGCCGGTCTCGACGTCGTCAAGGCCGCCAAAGCCGCGCCCTACCAGCCCGCTGTCGCCATGCTCACCGCGTTTCCTTTCGCAGAAGGAGAGTTGCAACAGTCCGGCACCGACCAGATGCTCGTCAAGCCCATGAATACAAACGACCTGCTCATGCAGATCGAGGCTCTTCTGGTAAGCCACGAGGATAAAAAGCGCAAAGCCCTCGAACTCGCCGCCTCCCAGGAATCCGCCGCAAAGCAGCCCGCACGCAGGTCCACCGCTAAATCCACGGGAAAGAAAGTCGCCGCGGCTGGCAAGGAAGCGTAATACGCCGTCTCAGCCCTGGGCTGCAGCGCACCGCTGCTTTCAATCAGTTTTCGTTCTCTGGCAATTCGCTCTAATTTACGGCTGCCGGTGGCGCCGCCGCAGGCCCCGGCTTCGGTACCTTCGACTGGAAACACTGCCGGCACAGCACTGGTCGGCCCTGCGTCGGCTTGAACGGCACCGTCGTCTCGTTCCCGCACTCCGAGCAGTTGGTTCGTGTCTCGGACCGCACCGAGTGGCCCGATCGCGAACGCTTCGCCTTGCAGTTCTTGCAGCGCTTCGGGTCGTTCTTAAACTGCTTGTCGTGGAAAAACAGCTGCTCGCCGGCTGTGAATACAAACTCGCTGCCGCAATCCATGCACTTGAGGACTCTATCGAGGAACTCCATAGGGATACCCTGGCCTTCGCACCGCCGCGGATGCACTTCTCCCGCGTTGGTTGATACACAGATACATCAATGATTTCGCGAAAAAATGGGGCCCTGCCGCAGGAATGCGGCACTTCAGAGATGCCGGAGGAGGGTTCCGGCCATAACAAGAAAAAGCGTGACGGACGGGCTGATCCTAAAAGGGCAGGAACGGCTGGTCAGCCCGTCCGCACGGGTACTGCAAATGTTAGTTATTCTTGCTCTTTACGAGCCTTCTTGCGATTCCGCTTCCGCGCCAGCGCTTCCTTTACACGGCGCTTCTCGCCAGGCTTCAGATAAAAAGAGTGACGCTTCACTTCTTTGATGATGTCCTCTTGCTGAACCTTGCGCTTGAAACGGCGTAACGCGTTTTCGAGCGGCTCGCCTTCTTGTAAGCGAACTTCTGCCAATCGAATACACCTCCAGACTTCCCAAAGGGGCTCTATCAGATTAGCAGGTACGCCACTTCCACGCTATGCACCCCGGTGATGACGCCGCAGAATCCGGTTCGCCTCAAAACTCACAATCTGCCACGCTCCCGAGCTCTCCCGGTGGTACACCCGCGTGTAGCGATACTCGCCATTTCTCAGCCCGTCCGGGCCTCGCCCCACCACGTACGCCCGTGAGGTCACCACTGCCGTGTTTCCATAAATCCGTACGTGCAGGTCGCTCAAATACAGCGCCTTCATTTCAATCAGGTGGTTCTTCCACGCGTACAGCGTTTCGGCCTTGGTCTGGATGATCCCGTTCGGCTCAATCCCAAGATAATCATCCGCCAGCATCCGCCCCATCGTGTCTACGTCGTCTTTCAGCATCGCCTGGCGGTATTGCTGCTCCAGCTGCTCAATCGACTTGCGCAGATGACCCCCATGCTGCAGCAATCCGGCCTGCGCCCTTCCTAGCGGAAGAACCATCAACAGCAGCAGGGCCCCTGCATGCACTCGGCGGAAACCCCGCCTCCGGAACGGCAATGAAAAACGGCGCATGGCGATATCGGATGGTAAGCCCACGCGCCGCCGTAGTCAAAGGCTATTCAGCAAACCGTTGTAACCCGTTGCAATCGGTAGAAAATTCCGTTTGAACCAGCAAAACCGAGGCCCGGAATCTGCCCGTCTGCCTCGCGTCGCCCTTACGTCCTAAACCACTGGAATCAGGTCTTCCACCGCGCGCTCCCGCATCTTCTGGTAGAGCCCCCGGGCCGCATACTGCTCAAAATGCTTCGATGCCCGATGCGCTTCCAGCGCCTCGCCGTCCCGGTATTGCTCGTAAATCACCAGCGTCGAGCTCTCGCCCTGTACCCAGTGCGGAATATATGTAAGACAACCCGGCTCCTGCCGCGAAGCCTCCGTCAGCGGACCCAGCATCGTCTGAATCTCCGCGCGGTCCTCCTCGGCAAACTTCATCCTCACCAGAAAACTGATCGGCTTTTGCTCTTGCGTCGTCATAAATTTGCCTCGTTGAGTAAGGATTTAAGCTTTGCCCTGCCGCCCAAAGGCCGCCAGGGCTTCGGTAAATGCCGGAATCTCCATGGTCTGGTCACGATCCGGTCCTGTCGATACCATGCCGATCTTCGCGCCCGTCTCCGCTTCCAGAAATCGCAGATACTCCCGCGCCGCCTGCGGCAGATCGTCGTAGTTCCGAACTCCCTCTGTCGACGTCTTCCAGCCGCGCAGCTTTGTGTACACCGGCTCAATCTTCTCAATGCCCTTCACATCCGCGGGCATCGTATCCACCGGCTTGCCGTCGATCTTATACCCGGTACACACCGGAATCTCATCAAAGGCGTCCAGCACGTCCATCTTCGTCACCACCAGCCACTGCGTGCTGTTCACCTCGTTGGAATAACGCAGCAGCGGCAGATCCAGCCAGCCGCAACGCCGGGGACGTCCCGTCACCGCGCCAAACTCATTCCCGCGCTCGCTCAGCAGCGCCCCATGCTCGTCATGCAGCTCTGTCGGAAACGGCCCTTCGCCCACGCGCGTCACATAAGCCTTGGTCACGCCAATCACCGTGCCAATGCCCATCGGGCCCACGCCCGTACCAATCGAAGCCCCGCCCGCCGTCGCCGAAGACGACGTCACAAACGGATACGTCCCATGGTCAATGTCCAGCATCGTGCCCTGCGCGCCCTCAAACATCACGCTCTGGCCCTCGCGCAGCGCCCGGTTCAGCAGCGCGCCCGTGTCTCTCACAAACGGACGAATCTCCTCCGCAGCCTTCGCGTACTCCTCATACATCTGCGCCGGATCCAGCGGCTCGGTTCCGAACAGCGCATGTGCAATCGCATTCTTCTCCCTGCAGGCATTCTCAATGTGCGTCTTCAGCAGGTCGCGATTCAGCAAGTCCACCACCCGCAGCCCATTCCGCGCCATCTTGTCCTCATACGCAGGACCAATCCCCCGGCTCGTCGTACCAATCTTCTTCCGCCCCGGAGCGCTCTCGTACGCCAGCTCAATCATCCGGTGGTAAGGCAAAATCACCTGCGAGCGGTTCGACACAAAAAGCTGGCTGTCCACATCCACGCCCAGGTCGCGCAGCTTCGCCACTTCCTTCAAAAACGCAATCGGATCCAGCACCACGCCGTTGCCAATCACCGCCCGGCAACCCGGCCGGAGCACACCACAAGGCACCAGCTGCAGAATGAACTTCTTCCCGCCAATAATCACCGTATGCCCGGCATTATGGCCGCCCGCGTAACGCGCCACCACATCAAAGCGCTCCGAAAGCACATCTACAATCTTGCCTTTGCCCTCGTCGCCCCATTGGGCGCCCACTACTACCGCGGATTTTTGACGCATCGAATCTCTCGCTCAGCCTTCCGTCTCAGGTTATGGCACACACCTCTGCGCTGGTCTCGCCGAAGCTCGTTCGCATTGCACGGGGAAGATCGAGGGCAGACAGTGCCATGGGGCAGGGAATAGATTCCCCTCCCGAATCTCAATGATATATCGCCAGCCATCCCCGGGGAAGAGACCCTCAGATTCCAGCTGAATACCTTGGTACAAGTCAGACAGCACAAGTAATTGGCAAACTTTGCCAATCAGACTATCCTTAAGTAGGGTACATGCTTCCCAGGGGGTCACCGTCGCCATGCCGACTCGCAACGTCAATCTCACCGAAGAGTTGGATCGCTTTGTTGCATCACAAATCGAAAGCGGAAGGTACGACAATGCCAGCGAGGTCGTCCGCGCTGCACTCCGCGTACTCAACCGCGAAGAACAAGAGCACGAAGCAAAACTCGCGGCCCTCCGCACAGCCATCGACGAAGGAGACGCCAGCGGCATCGCAAAAGGAAATGTCTTCGCCCGCGTCCGCAAGACCCTCCATCTTCCCGCCGAAAGGGCATAGCCCTTGGCAGTCGCTCACTTTTCTCAACGCGCCGAGCTCGATCTCCTCAGCATCGGCGAGTACACCCTCCGCACCTGGGGGCCCACACAGGCTGCTCGCTACCTCACCGAGCTCGAGGCCTGCTGCCGGCGCCTCACAGAAAACCCACAATCGGGTCGCGTCTGTGATCGGATTCGCCCCGGAATCAGACGCATGGAACAAGGTCGTCACGTGATCTTGTACCGCCAAAAAGCCGACAGCGTCCTGATCTCCCGCATCCTCCACCAAAGCATGGCGCCAGAAACCCACAACATTGACAACCCGTCCTGAAGCGCTCCTGTGGCCCGATCCATTCTGCCGGGTGCTCCACCCAATCCATCCGCCGCAATGAGAAACTAATCCCACCCATGCCCGAACTCCCCGAAGTCGAAACCGTAGCCCAGGGCGTCCACGACCGCACCCACGGCCAGCGCATCCTGTCCGCCACCTTCAGCCGCGCCCGCGAGCCATTCAAGACCGATCCCGAAACCCTGTCCGCCGCCCTCGCCGGACTGCGCATCGCCCGCGTCCATCGCGTCGGCAAGCACATCGTCTTCGACCTGGAAACCCTCCGAGGCAAGCCCGCTCCCCACCAGTTCCTCGTCCACCTCGGCATGACCGGCCGCCTGCTCTACTCCCACGCCGACGTGCCCATCCCCCCGCACACCCACGGCCGTCTCACCCTCAGCTCCGGCTACGAACTCCGCTTCGTAGACGCCCGCCGCTTCGGCCGCCTCGGTCTCCACACCGTCGAAAACGCCCAGCCATTCCGCGGCCCCGGCAGCGAACCGCTCACCATCTCCCCAGAAGATTTCTGCGCCGTATTCCATAACCGCAAGCTCTCCATCAAAGCAGCGCTTCTCAACCAGAAACTCCTCCACGGAGTCGGCAACATCTACGCCGACGAAAGCCTCTTTCGCGCCGGAATCCGCCCCACCCGCATCGCCGGCAGCATCTCCCGCCCGCGACTGCTGCGCCTCCACGCCGCCATCCAGACCGTCCTCCGCCACGCCATCCAGTTAGGCGGATCATCCGTCTCCGATTACGTCGACGCCGACGGCGTACGAGGCTTCTTCCAGCTCGAACACCGCGTTTACGACCGAGCCGGAGAACCCTGCCGCGACTGCGGCGCAGAAATCCAGAAAATCGTCCACGCCGGCCGAGGCACCCACTACTGCCCTAAGTGCCAGCGCTGATCGCACACTCAAACTCGCTTCCTTATACGATAAAACCAGCCCATGCACGCCGCGCTCATCTGGACCATCGCCGTCCTCACCATCGCCCTCATGCTCCTGCGTCCGCGCGGCATCTCCGAGGCCGTCTGGACCAGCCTCGGTGCGATTCTCCTCGTCGTCACCGGCCTGCTCTCTGTCCCACTCGCCGGTCAGGCCATCGCGCGCGGCCTCAACGTCTATCTCTTCCTTACCGGCATGATGCTCCTCGCCGAATTAGGCAAGCGCTACGGCGTCTTTGACTGGCTCGCCGCCCTCGCCGTGCGCGGAGCCAAAGGCTCACCCCGCCGACTCTTCAGTCTCATCTTTATCGTTGCCGTCATCGTCACGGCATTCCTCTCCAATGACGCTACCGCCGTCGTCCTCACCCCTGCCGTCCTCGCCGCCGTCCGCCGCGCCCGCGCCAACCCGCTCCCCTACCTCTTCATCTGCGCCCTCATCGCCAACGCAGCCGGATTCCTCCTGCCCATCTCCAACCCCGCCAACCTCGTCGTCTTCAACCACATCATGCCGCCCCTCGTGGAATGGCTCGCCATGTTCCTCCTTCCCGCAACCGTAGCCATCACGGTTACATTTATTCTCCTGCGCGCCGTCTTCCACCGCGACCTCTCCGGCGAGTGCAACGGCCACGTCACCCATCCGCCGCTCTCCCACACGGGACGCATGGTCCTCTACGGCATGTCTGCCGTCGCCGCCCTCCTGCTCGTCGCCTCCGGCCTTCACTGGAACCTCGGCCTCCCCGCATGCCTCGCCGCCGCCATCCTCGCCGTCTTCGCACTGGTGCACCGCAATGAAAGTCCCATGCCGCTGCTCCGCGGCATCTCCTGGAGCGTCCTCCCACTCGTCGCCTCGCTCTTTATCATCGTCGCCGCCACCGAGCAGGCTGGCGCGCTCAACATCCTCCGCCACGCCATGCAAACCGCCTCCACCTGGAACCCCGCCGCAGGTGCACTCGCCGTCGGAGCCGTGACCGCCTTCGGCACAAATATCGTCAACAACCTCCCACTTGGTCTCATCGCCGGCTCCACCCTCCGCGCCGCTCCAGTCCACACCCTTATGCAGAAAGCCGTCCTCATCGGCATCGACCTTGGCCCCAACCTCTCCGTCGCCGGCTCTCTCGCCACCCTTCTCTGGCTCATCGCCCTCCGCAAAGAAGGTCTCGAAATCAGCGCCGGCCGATTCCTCAAGGCCGGACTCATCCTCATGCCGCCCACCCTCCTGCTCACCCTCCTCGCCGCTCTCCTGACTCGCTAATCTCTATCTGTGTCGTTCTTTCTCAATTTCTGCGTAATCTCGCCAGCCACCCGGAAGTTCTTACCCTGTCAACAGCCGCAAACCTTTCAGAATCTTCATTTTTCAAAGATTTTCATCCCAAAATCCCACCAACTTCGCCAAAGAAACCATCCAATCCATGTACTCAAGTTGCATCAACGCTGAAGCCAATCCGCCCCACCAGGGGACGTAACCATTCAGCAACTCGTCACGGACCCCCGAAAGCCGTATCATCGGGGCGGGTCCCAAGGAAAGGATCAAACATGCAACGAATCAAATTACTCGCGATCGCTCTCTTCGCAGCCCTTGCTTTTGCGGCTGCACCACCCTCCCAGGCCGCGCAGTTTTCCCTTTCGGTCAACGTAGGTCCGCAGCCGGTCTGCCCCTACGGATATTTCCCCTACCGCCCCTACCGCTGCGCCCCCTACGGTTACTACGGCCCCGCATGGTTCCCCAACGGAATCTTCATCGGAGCAGGCCCCTGGTTCCGCGGCCCGCGTGACTTCCACGGCTACGTCGACCGCTACTACGATCCCCGCTTTGGCTATCACGGCCCATTCCCGCGTTACGGTGAACGCGACCGCTGGCATCCGGACGCCCGCTTCCATGGCGACTACGAATACGACGGCCACGGCAACCGCTGGAATGGTCACGACAACGGCTGGCACGGTCACAATCCAAAAAGCGAAGGCTGGCATGGCCGCGGCCATTGGAAGCAGGAAGATCACGGAGACCACGGCAATGGCAACGATCACGGCGATCATGGCCACGGTCACGGCCACGATCACTAATCTCCCTCAATCCACCTGACCGGGCGTACGCTTCCCCAAAGGACCCCTCTGCCAGAGGGGTCTTTTATTTTCCTGACCATCCTCGGCTGAGTTGCCATACCGTAACCCATCACTTTCCCCACTTGATCGCCGCCTCCGCGCGATGTAGGGTTATGGGTTCACTCATCCATAACGTCGGTTTGTCTTTGAAATGGATAGACCTGCGGCCGTAAGTTCTATCACCGCAGCCTGCAAGCCCAGCCAAAAGACTGGTCAACTGCATTCCAAAGGGAGTTTCTATGCGCTCTTCAGCGGTTCGAATCCTTGTTTTCGTCTTCTGTCTCGTCTTCGGTTTCACCTCGGCAAAAGCCCAATCCGCACCTATTCTCTTTGAGCATCCCACCGTCAACGCCAGCCAGATTGTCTTTGCCTACGCAGGCAGCCTCTGGTCCGTCAGCCGTTCCGGTGGCCAAGCCTATCGCCTTACCGCGGGAACCAACCAGGATTCCGCGCCCGTTCTCTCCCCGGATGGTAAGCTTCTTGCCTATACATCCGACGACAACGGCAATCAGGACATCTACGTCATGCCCGCCGACGGCGGTCCCGCAACCCAGCTCACGTGGTATCCCGGCCCCAATGTAACCGTCGGCTGGACCAACGACAGCAAGCAGGTGCTCTTCCAATCTACCCGCGCCAGTGTCGATCCGCTTTACTTCCGCCTCTTCACCGTGCCCGTCAGCGGAGGCTTGCCCTCGGCCATCCCCTTGCCCTACGCAACCCAGGGCTCCTATTCGCCCAGCGGCGCGCAGCTCGCATACGTCCCCTTCCGCAATCACCCCTGGTTTGAGGCCTGGAAGCACTACCGCGGCGGCATGATTCCGCGCATCCGCATCGTCGACCTCAGCAATTCCCACGTCACCGCAACCATCCCACGCGACGGAGCAAGCAACAAAAACCCCATCTGGATCGGCAACTCCGTCTACTTCCTCTCCGATCGCGCCGGCAATCACTTCCGCCTTTATCGCTACGATCTCTCCACCAAAACCGTAAAGGCCATCTCGCCAGACGATGGACACGACATCCTCTCCGCCACCGCCGGCGCGCTCAACTCCTCCCATCCCGCCATCGTTTATACCGAGATGGGCAAGCTCTTCCTCCTCGACGTCAAGTCCGGCCACATCCAGCAGGTCCACGTCACCATCCACGCTGACTTCCCCGACTCCCACCCCCGCTGGGTATCCGTCTCAAAGCACCTCGGCAATCCTGACATCTCCCCGCATGGCGTCCGCGCCGTCTTCCAGGCTCACTGCGACATCCTCACCGTTCCCAGCAAGTACGGCGATGCCCAGAACATCACCAACACCACCGGCGCATGCGAGCGTTATCCCGCGTGGTCGCCGGACGGCGCCAAAATCGCCTACTTCTCTGACGCCTCAGGCCAGGAGGAGCTCTACATCAGCCCCCAGAACGGCATCGGAACAATCCAGAAAATCAGCCTCGGTGACCATCCGTCCTTTTACTCCAATCCGGTCTGGTCTCCGGATAGCAAATACATCACTTTCAACGATGTCGCCGGCCATCTCTGGATCCTCAACGTAAAAACCAGCCAGAAGACGCTCGTCGCAACCAGCTACTACATCGATGCAAGAAGCGCTTTCCAGCCCGCATGGTCGGCAGACAGTCAGTGGATCACCTACACCGCCATCCTGCCCAACCACCTCTTTGCCGTCTACGTGTATTCACTCACCACGGGCAAATCCACCCGCATCACACCTCCAGGCAGCGATGCCGAAAACTCTGCCTTCGACCCCAGCGGGAAATACCTCTACTTCTTCGCCAGCACCAATCCAAATCCCGCCATCCGCACCGGTGAGCTCTCCGCCATCAACGAGCCCACGGTCTACACCCCTTACGTAGTCGTGCTGCGCAACGACATTCCATCCCCCCTGGCTCCCAGGGCCGGAGAAGAGAAAGCCTCCAAGTCCGACTCATCCAAAAAGGACGCCAAGAAGGGAACCGACGCCGACAAGAAAAAATCCTCCTCGCCGGCCAAGGTCACCATCGACTTCAACAACATCAGCGAGCGCATCCTCGCGCTGCCCGTGCCCCCGCGTTCCTATCACGGCATCGTCGTCTCGGCTCCCGGTGTTGTCTGGATGCTCGCTGGCCCCGTCGTCAGTGAAAGTATGCCCGATCATCCGGGCCTCACCCTCTACCGCTTCTCCATGAAGAAGCGCAAGGCCGCCGAGGTTCTCGCCGGCCTGCAGAACTTCGCCATGTCTGCGGACGGCAAAAAGTTCCTCATCAACCAGCACGGCCAGTGGCGCATCGTTCCCGCCGCGGCCAGCATCGGCCCTGGTGCCGGAGACACACTCAACACCAGCGGCCTCAAAGTCTACGTTGAGCCGCACAAGCAGTGGAACGAAATGTACCACCAGGTATGGAACAACGAGCAGAACTTCTTCTACTCGGGCCAGTTCAACGGTCTCGATCTGGCCGCCGCGGAAAAGTACTACGCGCAGTTCCTCCCAGGAGTGGAAAGCCGCTCCGACCTCTTTTATCTCTTCCACGACATGGTCGGTAACCTGAGCGTCTCGCACATGTTCCTCGAGCCTTCCCATCAGGGCCCGCAACCCACTTCCGTAGGTCTGCTCGGGGCCGAATACACCATCGACCACAACCTCTACAAGTTCTCCCACATCTACTCCGGCGAAAACTGGAACCCCCAGTTGCACGCTCCGCTCACCCAGCCTGGCGTAAACGTCAAAGTGGGTGACTATCTCCTCGACGTCAACGGTCGCCCGCTGCACGGCACCGACAACATCTACTCCTTCTTCCAGAACACGGCGGGCAAGCAGGTCGTCCTCACCGTCTCTGCCACACCAGACGGTGCAAACTCCCGTCAGGTCACCGTGGTCCCCATCGCCCACGCCATGCCCTTGCGCAAGCAGGACTGGATTCATCAAAACCAGATGCTGGTCAACAAGCTCAGCCATGGCCAGCTCGCATACATCTATCTTCCCGATACAGAAGAAGGCGGCTACACCTACTTCAACCGATACTTCTTCTCCCAGACCGGCAAACAGGGCGCCATCGTCGATGAACGCTTCAACCACGGCGGCCTGCTCGCCAACTACGTCATCAACCAGTTAGAGCAAAAGCCGCTCAGCTACTGGGTATCCCGCCATGGCCACCCGGCGGTCACACCTGCGGCCATCTTCGGGCCCAAGGTGATGGTCATCAATCACTTTGCAGGCTCCGGCGGCGACTACATGCCATTCATCTTCCGTCAGGAAGGCGTCGGCAAGCTCGTCGGCACACGCACATGGGGCGGACTCGTCGGAATCGGTCGCTATCCCAGCCTGATGGATGGCAGCATGGTCACCGCGCCCTCCTCGGCCATCTATTTCCCCAACGGCAAGTGGGATGTAGAAAACCACGGCGTGGCTCCCGACGTGCGCGTCACCATGAATCCCGAACTCTGGCGAGAAGGGAAGGATCCCCAACTCGAGGCCGCCGTCTCCATCGCCCTGCAGGAGTTGAAAGGACACACCTTCCAGATCCCGCCCCACCCCGCCTATCCAACCCGTGGTGCCGATCCAAAACTTAAGTAGCTCCGCGGCATCGCATCCATAACCTCTCAATCGGCAGGCAGCGCCCCTCCACGGCGCTGCCTGCTGCAAAACATCCCATTCTCATTCCAGCCCAACCTCCGCCTGTCATAACCTCGCAGTACATAACTCCCGCAAGCTACTTGCTCCCCCCGCATGGCTGCAAACGCACCTGTGACCCTCATCACAGAGACACTTACCCCAACTTGGCAAAATTAGTCTGCCGGGGTATTGTCCCTCGGCACAGCGCTTGTGAGAGGTCCTCCTGAAGCATTTCAACCTGCATTTCAGGAGAATTTGCGCCAGTCCAATCGTGATTGCGCGCAGCAGGCGTACCAGTTCCTGCGAGCTGCAAAGGGACGAAACATGAGATTCCAGCGGATGTCTCTTCTGACCCTCGCCCTGATTGCTCTCTTCGCTCTCATGGCAGGTCCGGCCATCGCCAACGCGCAAACCAAAGACTCGGCCGAAATCTCACGCCTGCTCAATGAGGCAAAGTCCTATGCAGTCCAGGCCAATACAGATGCTGCGGAACTTGAGTCTTATACCAATTCCAATCTTGACTGGAAGACCCACGCGCAAGCCATCGAGCGTATTCGCGGCCACGTCAACAACATGGGCAAGCTTCTCCAGCAGATGCACGACATCAAGAGCGAAGGCACGCCCTGGCAGAAGGACGCCATCAACAGCATCGATCCTCTGCTCCGCCAGATGGCCGATCACCTCACCGCCGCCATCAAACACGGCAATGAGTATCCCAACCGTGTCCACATGATGAAGTTCAAGAACTATGTTCGCGCCTGCGCCAGTCTGGCCAACCAGACCGAGCGACTCATCTCCGACATCGTCGCCTATGACAAGGCACAGGCAAAAGCCCGGATGCTCGAGCAGAAACTCGAACTTCCACCCTCCGGCTCCCCTGAGTCTGAATAAGCTCACCGCCGGAAGCCACAACCTTGGAGCGCAAGTCGGCTCGCCTTCCAAACCAGCGCGACATGTCCCCTGCCGCGTTCGGGCCGCTGCTCCTCGCCGGTGAAGCGCCAACTTCACCGGCTCTGCGGCGGGATCACGTCACCCCGGCGGATCCCGCTGCTAAATCCCTCCCCAAAATTAAAACGGCCTCTCCCTCAGGAGAAGCCGTCTCAAGCTGCGCTATCCCTCTTATCGAACCTGCATAAAATCCAGCGCCCGAATCAAATAGCCCTTCAGCTCCTTCCGCGGAACCACCGCGTCCAGGAAACCATGCTCCTTCAAAAACTCAGGCCGCTGAAAACCCTCCGGCAGCTTCTGTCTCATCGTCTGCTCGATCACGCGCGGTCCCGCAAATCCAATCAGCGCACCCGGCTCCGCAATATTCAAATCCCCCAGCATCGCAAAGCTCGCCGTCACTCCACCGGCCGTCGGGTCCGTCATCACGGAAAGATAAGGAACCCGCGCCTCATCCAGTCTCGCCAGCGCCGCCGAAATCTTCGCCATCTGCATCAGGCTCACAATCCCTTCCATCATCCGCGCTCCGCCCGATGCAGAAACCACAATCAGCGGCTGCCGCGACTCGCAGGCCCTGTCCACAGCCCGCGCAATCGTCTCACCTACCACGGCGCCCATGCTCCCGCCAATAAAGCCGAACTCCATCGCGCTCAACACCACGCGATGCTCGCCCATCAAGCCCACCGCGCTGACAATCGCGTCCTTCAGCCCCGTATCCGCCTGCGCCTTCTTCAATCGGCCGGCATATGGCTTCAGGTCCACAAACTTCAGCGGATCAGTCGACTGCAGATTCCCGTCCATCAGCTCGTACCCCGGCTCCAGCAGCGACTCAACCCGAGCCAGCGCCCCCAGCTTGAAGTGGAATCCGCACTTTGGACACACCTGCAGATTCGAGTCCAGCTCCGCCTTCCAGATAATCTGGCCGCAGTCCCCGCACTTGATCCACAGTCCTTCCGTGCGCACGCGGCTCTCGCCCGCGCCTTCAATTACACTTTCTTCCCGACGAAACCAGGACATTCAGCTTCCTTTCCCCTCGCGCCCTAGCGGCACCCTGGCCCGCATAGCCCGCAGACCCGCAAAAAACAGCTTAGTACTCGATGCCCCGCTGCGCCAGCACGCCCTTCTCATACGCGTGCTTCACCTGCCGCATCTCGGTCACCGTATCGGCAATCTCCACCAGCGACGGATGCGCGTTCCGCCCCGTCAGAATCACGTGCACCATCTCCGGCCGCGCCTTCAGCGCCTCTACCACCTTCGCCGCATCCAGCATTCCATAACTGATCGCGTAATTGATCTCGTCCAGAACCACCATGTCCCATTCGCCCGACAATATCGCAGTACGAGCCTCGTCCCACGCCTCTTCCACCATGCGAATGTCTTCCGGATCGGTCTCCGCGCCGCCAATCTTCACAAACCCGCGGCCCATCTGCTTCATCACCCACTGGCCGCCAAACGCTTCCACCGCGTCCAGCTCCCCGTAGTGCCATGAGCCCTTCAGGAACTGCAGCATCAGCACCCGCATCCCGTTGCCCACCGCCCGCAGCGCCGTACCCATCGCCGCCGTCGTCTTGCCCTTGCCCGGGCCTGTGTTAATCAAAATCAGCCCCTTGCGGGACTCCTGCGGTGCGCTCTCTTTGACCGATTCGCTCATAAGTCTTTCAATGCCCCGAGTGATAAGGGTGCCCAGCAAGGATTGTAAATGCCCGGTAGATCTGCTCGCTCGCCACCACCCGCGCCAGTTCATGAGGCAAAGTCACCGGGCCCAGCGATACCAGCACATTCGCCCGCTTCCGTGCCGCCTCGCTCCATCCATCCGCCGGACCCACAGCCACCACCACCCACTGCTGCCCTGCGTCCCGCTGCTGCCCGATCCATCCGGCCCACTCTTCTGACGAAAATCCCTTCCCGCACCCATCCAGCAGCGCCACCACCGGAGCCGTCCGCCCCCGCAGCCGCTCCACCCAATCCAGCAGGCTCTCCTCCGTCCGGTGAACCTGCACATCCACATCGCAATACCCCTGTGTCCTGCCCAGATAAAGGTCCGCCAGCGTATCAAACGCATCCCGCCGGGCCCGATTTCCCACCGAAGCCAACACTACCTTCAATCTGCATCTCCTCTCAAAAGCCATTCGCCGCCTGGCTCCTGTCCTGTCTCATTTGCCTTCAGCGGCCTCAATCCATCCCTGTAGCGGTAATGCCCCGTCATGCGCCTCCACAAACCGAAGCAAGGCCTTCGCCCTTCAAAAGTAACCAGATCTCAAATTCTTTGGATGTCGTCCGAGTCGCCATCGCCGACAATCTTCATCTCAAACCCTGGTTGAAAAACCCAAATCGCGCCCTACAAACACTCTGACGCCATCCATTTTTCTGTAGATTACCCCTGCAGGCGACTACAGGATTTTGTAGATCGCTTCGCCAAACACACGGATTCAGGAAATTCAGACCTTCCCGTACCCGCAAATCTTGCGCACTCCGGGGAAAATTGTGCTGGACAAAAGTCTATTATTAACAATCAGTTAACACTGTCTACCATCTCAGAACCATCTGTGCTTGCCCCCGGAGGAGCATTGAGTCCTCTTATTTGGCGTGCAAATGGTTATCTATTTGCTAATCGGCGATGTTGCCTCTGTTTATAGTTGTGCTCACACTCGATTAGTAGCCTGGCAGGGCTCTGCCGACGAGTCAGCGACAGCTAAGCAACCACGCCTTCGAACCTCCTGCTGTTGCTCTACGTTGAGCTCGGTGGCCCAGTCCCAGGCGCAAATTTGGAATCACTTTTTATCTCCTCGGAGGGGTAATGCTATTCAATCGGAATCATCTTTGCAGGGCCGTCTGCGCGATCTTCATCGCAGCCGGAACGGTCTTGGCGGGTAATAACCTGATCACGCCGGCTGCATATGCGCAGACTGCCGTCACCGGTGCACTCACAGGCGTGGTTACAGATTCAAGCGGAGCGGTCATCCCAGGTGTAACCGTCACCATCACGGACACCGCCACAGGCGCAAAGCGCGTCCTCAAAACCAACGCTGACGGTCGCTACACCGCTCCGTTGCTCAAGCCGGCAACCTATCTCGTAACGACGCAACACGCGGGCCTGTCTGCTTCCCCGGTTCGCATCCAGGTCCTGGTCGGACAGAACGCTGTCGCAAACATCACCATGAGCGCCGGCAAGGTCAGCCAGACCGTGACCGTCTCAGCCGAAACCGGACAGCTCATCGACACGCAGTCCACCTCCCTCGTCACTACTTATACTGAGAAGCAGGTCCAGAGCCTTCCTGCGCCAGGCGGTGACATAACCACGGTGGCCTACACCACTCCCGGCGTCACGGTGAATGCGGGTGGTTCCTACGGCAACTTCAGCGCGGATGGTCTCCCCGGTATCTCAAATCGCTACATTATCAATGGCTTTGATGACGAAGATCCCTTTCTCAATCTGAACAACTCCGGCTCCAGCAATCTCACCCTCGGTCAGGGAGAAATCGCTGAGGCTTCCGTGGTCCTCAACGGCTACAGCGCCCAGTATGGACGCGCTGCCGGCGCCATCATCAACTACACCACCAAATCCGGAACAGACCAGTTCCACGGCATGGCCAACTACTATTACAACGGCGATGTCCTCAATGCCAACGACTGGTTCCGCAACTACTCGGGAATTGGCCGTTCGCGCGCCATCTCCAATGAATGGGCTGCAAACATCGGCGGCCCCATCATCAGGCACAAGCTATTCTTCTTCGCAGACTACGAAGGTCTGCGCTACGTCCTTCCGGCAACTGGCTACGCCGTATTCCCGACTCCGCAGTTTGAGTCCTACGCGCTCAGCCACGTACCCAACGGAGCGCTGCCGTTCTACAAGCAGGCCTTCAACCTCTACAACAGTGCCCCTGAGTACAAAACCGCAGTCCCGGTAACCACCGGCTCAGGGCTCCTTCAGGACAGCACCGGCAACCTCGGCTGCGGCGGCTTCGCTGGTACTCCTACTGGTAACGGAGGCACTTTCGGCGTCGATACTCCCTGCGAACTCGCCGCTGTCGGAAGCGCCTCCAACATCAACAAGGAATGGCTCTTCACCACCCGCATCGACTGGCATATCAGCGACAAGCAGCAGCTCTTCGGTCGTTTCAAGGTCGATCACGGTACCCAGCCCACCTACACCAACTTCGTCAGCCCTGTCTTTAACACCGTCTCTTCTCAGCCGGAATACGAAGGTCAGCTCAATGACACCTACACCTTCAATCCGAACCTCATCAATCAGTTCATCATGGCGGGCAACTGGTACACCGCGTATTTCGGACCCGCCAACCAAAAGCAGACCATCGCTACCTTCCCAACCTACCTGCTCTTTTATGACGGCTCCATCAACTCCGGTGCTACCTTCGGCTCTCTTGGAACCCCCTACTACTTCCCCCAGGGCCGCAACGTCACCAACTACCAGTTTGTCGATGACCTCTCGTGGGTCAAAGGCAACAACACCTTCCGCTTCGGTTTCAACTTCCTCCGCGACGACATCTCCGACTACGACAACCAGATCCTCGAAAATGGCGCCTATCTCTTCTTCAGCCTCGCCGACTTTGCAAACGGCACCAACACCGGCGTCAATTCCGAATACCTCCAGAACGTAGCAACGCAGCCAACTTCATACCTCGCCCTCTACAACCTGGGCGTTTACGCACAGGACGAGTGGCAGATCAACCCCAGGCTCAAGCTCACCCTCGGCCTCCGCGTCGACCGTACCGGGAATCCGCTCTGCAATAACAATTGCTTCGCGCGCTACATCGGATCATTCCCTCAACCCAACACATCTAACTCCGTCGCGTACAACAAGCTGATTGCCGGCAACCAGGCTCATCCGTTCCCTTCCATTGAAAGTGGAACTTACCAGCCTCGTTTCGGCTTCAATTACGACGTGAATGGTAATGGGAAAAACGTTGTCCGCGGCGGCATTGGCCTCTTCGCCGACCTGTGGCCCGGTTCCCTTCTCGATAGCTTTACAGGTAATTTCCCCCAACTCTACGCCGCTACCGTACTCGGCGGCGATGTCGGCAGCCCATCGGATACGAATAGCTCAATGTACTACGCAGATCAGTCTGCTCAGATCGCTGAGGCTGGTTACAAGAGCGGTGCCAGCTACAACGACATTTCGAGCCAGTTGGGCCAAATCAACGTTCCGTTCTCTGCCCCTAACCTTTACCTCTCCCAGCACAACTGGCGTGGTCCCAAGTACATAGAGTGGAGCCTGCAGGTCCAGCACAAGCTCGACAGGACCGATGCTCTCATCCTCAGCTACGCGGGCAATGAGGGCTACGACGAAATCATCCAAAATCAGGGTGTCAACGCTGCCAACGCAAACAGCTCCTTCGACTTCGGAGGCCTGCCGGCCAACCAGCCCGACCCCAATTTCTACACCACAACCGCGTACCTCAATGAGGCCAACTCAAACTACAACGGACTCAGCATCACCTGGAAGCACATCGACCACAGGCTGACGACTGACTTCACCTATACCTACAGCCACGCCCTCGACGATGTCTCCAACGGCGGTGTCGGAGAAGTGTACAACAGCACCTCCGTACAAAACGTCCTCAACCCGTCCAACATCGCTTCGCTCAACTACTCCAACGCCGACTACGACATCCGCAACAACTTCGTAGCCGACTACACTTATCAGCTTCCCGACCTTCACGCAAAGAATTTCTTCCTGCGCGAAGCGCTCGGTGGCTGGCTCTTCGCAGGCAAAACCTTCTGGCGCAGCGGCGAACCCTTCTCCGTGATCAACAGCGGCCTCAATCAGGCCGATACGGCCGGAACCGCCGGTGGCAGCATCCTTGCCGCTCTGGCGCCCGGCGCAAATCCGAGCCGGCACTGCAATGGAAACGGAATCAACACTCCCTGCTTCACCACTGCCGATTTCCAGACCACGGCCAATCAGACCACTTTCGGCAACATCAAGCGCAACTCCTTCTACGGGCCACGCTATGCCGACTCAGACTTCGCCCTGAGCAAGAGATTCGTCCACTACAAGTCGATGAACTTCTCCCTCGGCACCTATGCGTTCAACGTCTTCAACCACCCCAACTTCAGCCAGCCGTCCAATGACGTAGGTGCCGGCAACGTCGGAACCAGCGGATCCATCCTCGCTCCCCCCACCAGCCCCTACGGCTCCTTCCAGGGCGCAGGTGTTGGCGGACGTGTCCTGCAGGTCTTCGGCAAGTTCACCTTCTGAACCACTTCCAACTCAACCAGAAGCGGGACGGTAACCACCGTCCCGCTTCTGCTTTCCCGAGACCCCTCAACACCCCGCCTCGCACTGTTCCTCTCAGCATGACCATCCAGTTCCAACCTGGCCGTCACACCACCACAAATAAGGAGACAGCCTCGCCTGTCTCCTTTTGCATTTCCAGTAACCTCACTCGCCCACAACCGGTCCCAAATTTGCCCAGCGTCCCCCACAACGCCCGAATAAACCCTAAAGTACTCAACATTAATAACTTATCCGACAACGTCTGGCTAGCGCAGCAATCTACACAATTCCATATCGCTACTCGCCGCTACCCTACGCTCTTTTGTAAGAGACCGGCACCGTGCCGGACACAAACATCTCCTCCATAGTAACGACTATACCAATATCCAAAAGGGACTTTGTTATTCATCTAAACAACGCCCCCCAGCCCCCAAGCCCATCAATCAAAATTACTTAAAAAAATACATGCCTGTAATCTTCCGGTAATACTTCCACCGGCAACCTCGGCTTCTCCAGTCCGGAAAGAATTTGGCTCTCAAATTGCAAAAAGCCAAGCTAAGATTCCCTGCGATCTGTAAAACACGCAGCGTCTACGTCGACGCCGACTTTTTACAGGCCAGATCAAAAGTTTCAGCCGGACCCCTTCCAAGCGGTCTACGTAGATCGTGATCGGTTGGTTCCCCGGCAATAACAGTGTTCTCCAAAGAAATTTTTCCCCGGAGGGGCAATGAGATTCAAAGGTCTTCATCTCGCACTCACGCTCTTCGCTGCGTTTGCCGCCATCGCGCTGCTCACGCCGAAAGCTTCCGCGCAGAACGTCTACGGAACCATCCGCGGCACGGTCACCGACCCCAGCGGTGCAGTCGTTCCTGGCGCTACCGTTGTCATCAGAAATAACGCCACCAACGTCACCACGCAGGTAAAGACGGACTCCAAGGGCACATACGTATTCCCTGAAGTTCAGCCCGGCACCTATGACCTCACCGTAACCGCCGAAGGCTTTACCACCAGCTCGGTCCACGGCCTCCAGATCAACGTCAATACCAATCGGCAGGAAAACTTCGCCCTCAAAATAGGTTCCTCCCAGACCGTTCAGGTCCAGGCCGCAGGTATCCA
>JBMFWD010000030.1:0-38814 GCA_049965615.1 Acidobacteriaceae bacterium | reverse complement strand
CGCCGCACTTGCGGGATTTCCAAGCGAGGTGGGAAAGTCCCGCTCCGGGACTTTTCCACCGAACGGCTTCTTCCACCGTCCACTTCACCCACAATTACTGCTGTAGAGCCACTTTTCGAAACTCGGTTGGCAGGCAAAGGTTATCTGGCGCATCGCGTCCTACTCACTCCTACGGTGTTAGACGCGAATGGCACGGATTCGGGACTTAATCAGAGGGTTATGAGAGCTGTTTGGGATTGCCCCGCGCCGTGGCCGTGACGGCAGCCGTTGTCACTGACTGCGACGGCGCTCTGCGGCCATGGACTGGCGTAAAGACAATCTGCGCTTAGTCGAAAGTGTGCTGGTCGAAGGCGGCTACACGGGCCAACCCTTTGCCGAAGGAGTGATGAAGCGGATTGAGGCTACCGTTCCAGTGGTCAAGCGAAATAAACTGCATGCGTTCGCGGTCCTGCCCAATCGCAAGACCATGGAACGAAGTTTCGCTTGCCTGGAAAAATGCCGTCGGCTATGGAAGAACTGCGAACGAAAGCAGAACACCAGCCTCCAAATGATCCCCTCGCCTTCCTAAAACTGCTACTCCGGAGATTGTAAGCGGGCTCTCAGACACACTCCCAGTCACGGAATACGGTGTCCCATTCCCACGGCATTCACTTTTCATGTTGACATCATTGAATGTATACAGTATACATGCCAACGTGATTTCCAGATGCGTCAACCTGGCCGGAAAATATTCATCTTGGAGTGCAGATCGGAAATACCGTTTTAGCGGACTGATAAGGCAAGCGAGGTAGAAGAGGGCGAAATAGGTGGAGGGCAGATGATCCTGACAAACCAGAAGTCGGGGGAGTGGACCGAACTGAGCATTGGTTCGTTCCGTAATCCAGTGGCGGTTGCAGCGCCGAATCTTGTCCCCTTCGTGGTTGCGCTTCCACTTGTTGTTTTTCCGATGGGGCGCGATGAGTTCGATAGCCCGATTGCTCAAGCGCTCGCGCAGCGGGTCGGAGTCGATTACCGCATGGGCGATTACCGGCCGTGGCCTTTATCGCGACTGATCTTTGGGTCGCAGGAGGCAGGCCTTCTGGATCGTCGCTTCCGCAAGCATAACTCCTGCCGGAGAGAAGCTTTCCAGTCGACGTCGCAGCGGAAAACCTTGACCGTTGACCATTTCCAAGAACCTCGATTGCTGACCATGCATAGCTTTACCGACCCTATCAATTCCTTTTGGTCGGGGCTGAGCTACCACCCAGGAATGTGTCATCCCACTTCAGCAAACTTTCGGATTCCAGCGACGCCAAGCGGCGCGCGCCATATATCCAACTGCACGCCCTCGTCCTGTGACTATTTTAGTCGCCAGCAGGTCGAAGGCGGAGGAAACTCTTCGGCAAGAGATCGGCACGCTGCTCCAGATCGCGGAATTGCCAGAATGCCCACAAAACAGACCCGACTCGAAACATATGGTCGGCCCCGGTTGTCCTCGCTGCTTCGCACGTTAGACAAGAACTCTATTAAACACCATTACTCCTCCACGCCCAGCTTCTGCCGCCCCGTTCTGAAAAAAACAATTCGCGAACCATCTCACAACGAAAGCATCTGAGTCGAAGTCGTAGCGTTCATCGCAAACGTCCTATATAGGAGGCAACATGACGAAACATTGTTTAGCTAACTTGTCCGGGAGTATGGGAGTCATAATAAGAGCTATCTCCCTGCAGAAAATCACTCCGTCGCTAAGGTTCCCCCGGCCTGGCATAACGAGTATTCTCATCCTTTTCTGCGCGTTCCTTCCAAGTGCATCCCTTGCGCAGATCATGAACGCGAGTCTTCAAGGGAGCGTGAAAGATACAACTGGAGCAGCAGTCGGCGGAGCGAAAGTAGAGGCAATCAATACATCCACTAACATCACAACTAAAACTGAAACTGATGCAAAAGGAGCATTTATCCTCCCCACTCTCACCCCAGGTGGTCCCTATAAAGTGGTTGTTACGGCATCTGGCTTCAAGACCATCGTTCGAAGCGGAATACATCTATCTGTCAATCAGACGTCGCAGCTAAATTTTGTCCTTCCAGTAGGGGCGGCATCATCGACCATCCTCGTCAATGGCGATGTTACGCAGCTGCAGACGACAACATCATCTATGGGCCAAGTTATCTCCAACCGTGCCCTCGTAAACCTGCCGTTGAATCAGAGAAACGTGTACGCGTTGATGTTTCTGGAACCCGGCGTCACCGGCTCAGTCAGCGCAGCGTATAACAGCCTAAACCTATCTGTAGATGGCGGAAAAGCAGGCAGCAGCGAAATCCTATTGGACGGAATTCCAGCGACGACGCCAACGATCGTCCCAATAACCAGTATTGGCGCATTTCCTTCTGTGGATGCGGTTCAGGAATTCAAGGTTATGTTAACCGGGTATCCCGCCGAATTCGGAAGAAGCGGGAGTGGAATCATCAACGTAATCCTTAAGTCCGGGACAAACAAGTTACACGGCAGTGCCTACGAATTTGCGCGAAACAGTGTTATGGACGCAAATACCTTCTTCAACGATAGGAATCATACGCCGCTTCCTCACTTTTCCAGGAACCAGTTTGGAGTAAGCTTAACAGGTCCTGTGTATATACCGATGTTATACCAGGGGCGGAATAAGACGTTCTTTCTATTTTCATATGAGGGCCTCAGAGAGGGAAGTCAAGCGAATGTGACAGCCACCGTGCCAACCGCCTTGCAGCGAGAAGGAAACTTTTCCCAGACATTGGACTCGAATGGCCAGCAGGTGATCATCTACAATCCGTATACAACCACCCTATCACCCTCTGGTTCGTACGTGAGGCAGCCTTTTCCAAATGACACCATTCCTCCCCAAGACATCAATCCGGTTGCCGCAAAGTTTATGAATTACTACCCATTACCCAATGTCACGGGTACTGTATCCGGGCAGAACAATTTCTTTGCATCCGGCACCAGCACAGAAAATGTAAATACGTACGATGCCAAGATAGACGAGCATTTCAATGACAAAAACGAGATGTTTGCGCGTTATGATGGGCACAAGACAGTGTCGCCCCCATTTTTAGCCTTTCCCAAGGCTGATCAGATCGCAGAAGGTGGTATCACTCAGTCCGTATTTACAAATAGCGCTGGTATCGATTATACGCATACCTTTGGTCAGAAGCTTGTGACGGAGTTATCATCTGGGTTTGCCCGCACTGCGTTCAGTAATATCCCAGTTAGTTTGGGGTTTAATCCATCCACCCAACTGGGTCTTCCGAGTTATATAGACGCGAACGCAGATGTGCTGGTATTTCCCGGATTTTACCCATCAAGCTACTATGGCTTGGGGGATGCGGGCTCTGGTTCGTACAATCGTTCAGGTCTAAATATATTTTCATTTAACATTAACAACACCACAGTCATTGGGAACAATGTCATCAAATTCGGAGGGGTTGACTGGATCATGCAGGTAAATACCAATCAGACCTACGATCCGACCGCTGAATTTGACTTTGATCCAGGGATTACTCAAGGCCCGGACCCGAATGTCGCATCTCCAAATGCCGGTAACTCGATCGCCTCCGCCTTGCTAGGAGTTGGTACAGGTGCGCAGCAAATACATCAAGCCGATGTTGCAACAACAAGCAAGTACTATGCGGCATACATTCAGGACGACTGGACTGCGCTCAGGCATCTTACTCTGAACATAGGTCTGCGGTATGATCTCGATCTTCCCCGAACGGAGAGATACAATCGTCTAGAAACGTTCGATCCGAACATTCCCTCTCCACTGGCTTCGGAGACCGGAATAGAAGGACTAAAAGGTGGAGTTGTGTTTGTGGGCACTTCCGGCGCAAGCAGGCGACAATTCAAACCTGTATGGCATGACTTTAGTCCGCGTTTCGGTTTTGCGTATGAGCTTGCTAACAACACAGTGTTGCATGGAGGTTACAACATTTACTTTAACCCATCGTATCGAGCTGCAGGCGGGCAGGCCGGAAGTGAGGGATTCGGTTCATCAACTCAGTATGTTGGAAGTGCAAACGGATTGACGCCTTCAGTCTTTATCAGTGACCCATTTCCTAATGGAATTAACACTCCTACTGGACGCACCCTGGGAGCGCTTACGGGCATAGGTACCTCTTTCCTCAATCCAGAAACAGGCGATAATAGGATTGGTTACACTGAAAGCTGGGATGTGGATCTTCAAAGACAAATACCGTTTGGTATATTAATTGACGCGGCATATGTGGGAAGTCACGGAGTTCACCTTCTAAGTGGCGCAAGTACTGACTATAACGCGAATCAACTAAGCCCGGCAGTTCTGCAGCAGGGACAGGCGCTTGAACAAAGCGTGCCCAATCCATTTTACGGAATTATTAAAACAGGTCCTGAATCTGGATCAATAATCGCACGCTCATACTTGGAAGCTCCCTTTCCTCAGTTTCCAACGGTTACCTACTCATATCCGACCGGTGGTTATTCAGATTACAATTCGTTTCAGTTTAAGATGGTCAAGCGTTTATCAAGTGGTCTTAGCGCAATAGTCTCATATACCGACCAGAAGCTGATAGACAACTGGTCAGGTCTTCAAAACGAGGGCAACATCACTGGTGGCATCCAGAACATTTATAACCCGAAAGGTGAGCGTGCGGTTTCTTCTGACAATATTTCGCAAAGTTTTGTTGCCAGTTTCGTCTACGATTTGCCGATTGGTCGTGGAAAATATATCGGTAAGAACTGGGGTCGCACCCTAGGTGATCTACTGGGCGGATGGCAAATGAATGCCATTATTACTGAGCAAAACGGCTTCCCGCTTTCTCCAATTACACAAAACACCTCGCATTCCGGGAGTGAAGTACTTCGTCCAAACCTTACTGGAATCAGCCCGGTTGAACATGGGTCAGTGATATCACGATTAAACCAATATCTCAATCCCGCAGCATTTTCACAACCCGCGCCCTTCACGTTTGGCGATGCACCACGTACTCTGGCGAATGTTCGCGCGCCTGGATCTCATAACGTGGACTTTTCGCTTTTTAAGACGATACCTGTGAGCCGTAGAATTCATGCTGAATTCAGAGGGGAATTTTTCAATGTACTTAATCAAGTGCAATTTGGATTCCCCAATATGAATCTTGCGTCGGGACGATTCGGGGTTATCTCAGGCCAGGCCAACTCCCCTCGTCAGATTCAGCTGGCCGTTAAGTTACTATTCTAGGGATTTCGGGCTCTTGACGAGAATCTGTAAAAAGGGTCATTCTACGCGGCTTTCTGAAAGGCGACCAGTTGGGTCTTTGTGGCCGCCAGACGTTGCGCTTTGAGCAGCAGATAAGTGAGGTTGCGATAACCTCTTCCGCGGCGCAGCAAGGCTTTGATGTTGCCGTTGACCGCCTCGACGACGCCCAGCGGCACCTTGATCCGGCAGTAGTTGAGGATTCCATCGAGGTGTTTGAGGAGCGTATCGGCCAACTTCTCCATGGGCCGGAGCCGCTGCCAGCGCAACTGGTCAATCCAGCTTTGAAGGTAGCGCAACATCGCCCCTTCGTAGCGGTAGGTCCATAGCCGGTCCAGGCTCTCTTTGAGCAGATAGGCCTTCAGCAGGCGCCGATTTAATGCAAACAGGGCGTTCAGTTGTTGCTTCTTGCGGGCCGTAAGATGCACCCAGCGCGTCAACAGCAGCCAGCGTTTGCCCTTGACCAGTTCCCGCGCCGGACCGCCTTTGCGGAAAAACTGCTGGCGCCGCACTTCATCGACCGCCTCGCCGGCGTGCTTCATGATATGGAACTTGTCGTAGACGATGCGGCATTGCAGTAGCCACTCTTCGATGCTCTTCCGGAACGGCGCCCACATGTCCACGCAGGCGGCACGCACTGCGCCGCCCCAGTGGCCTGGTTTTACTCCGCCCTTGACACGCGGATCTGTACCAACTCCAGCGGCGGCCCGATGCTGAACTGTCCCGTCCGGGCCAGTGCGCTTTCCGATCGATACTCGAATTGGACATCCATTTTTTCTGTCGGAATCAATTGGTGTCGCGTGTCCCACGCCCAAACGGCCACCCCGGAATACTTCATAGGACAGAACAAATTAGAGCCGAATTCCTGTCCGGTTTTTGTCCGACCGCCCTCGCTAAAGCGCAATATTTTGGCAGAAAAGACACGAGAAATAGCGAAAAGGACGCACCTGCAGAAAACCACCCAATTCGCCGTATTTCATTCAAATAATTGACTTTATTGGGGTTTCTTTGGAGGCGCGGGCCGGAATCGAACCGGCGCATAAAGGTTTTGCAGACCTCTCCCTTACCACTTGGGTACCGCGCCTTGGGAAGCAGAGACCTGATCTATCTCCGCAGCCGGTTCAGAGGTGGAACCGGCTGGAGCGGGAGACGGGATTTGAACCCGCGACCCTCGCCTTGGCAAGGCGATGCTCTACCACTGAGCTACTCCCGCTTGAGTACTTCCTGAGTATATCGGGGCCTCACAAACCGGTCAATGTGTGCGGCTTCCAACCATCTGCCCGGTCGCCAAACCCACTCCAGACACGCTACCAGGTGTGCCCGGCAATTCGCCCCTCACCCTTTTCCACACCGCGAATCTCCCCGTCGCGCATGTGAATAATCCGGTCCCCGATGCACGCCGCTTCAGGATTATGCGTAATCATCAACACCGTCTGGTGGAACTCCTGATTCGACTTACGCAGCATCTGCAACACCGCGTCCGAGTTCTCCGTATCCAGGTTCCCCGTCGGCTCATCCGCCAGCACAATCGCCGGCCGCGTCACCAGCGCCCGCGCAATCGCCACCCGCTGCTGCTCCCCGCCAGAAAGCTCAGACGGCCGATGGTCCAGCCGTCCCTGAATGCCCAGGAGTTCCGTCAACTGATCCAGGTACTTCCGGTCCAACGGCTCCGCCCGGCCGGAAATCTCATGCGCCAGCTCAATATTCTGCCGCGCCGTCAGCGTCGGCAGCAGGTTGAACTTCTGAAACACAAACCCGATCTTCTGCTTGCGAACCCGCGTCCGCTCCCCATCCGTCAGTGCCGCAAAATCCACGCCGTCAATCATCACCTTGCCGCTGCTGGCCCGCGTCAATCCGCCCAGCAAATAAAACAACGTCGACTTGCCGCTGCCCGAAGGCCCGGCGATGCTGACAAATTCTCCGGCTTCAATCGCCAGTGACACGCCGCGAAGCGCCGTCACCTTGATCTTCCCCGATCCGTACGTTTTCGTAAGTTCTTCGGTCGCTATGATGGACACTCTAAGATTGTAACTGCCGCGCGCCCATTACGATGCCACGGCCGCCGGCTGCGCCTGCATCTCCCCTGCCGCATCAGCATATGCCGGTCGAGCCACCGCCTTCCGCGGCCCGCGCTTGCGCGCAATCATCACCCGGATCCGCTCCAGCATCTCCACCGGCGTGCAGGCCCCCTTCGGCAAAAATGCATCCGCCCGGTTCGCCCGCTCAAATGCCTTCACCGTACCGCTGATCAGCATCATCGGAACCTCCGGCGAAACCTGCTTCATCCTCCGGATCATCTCGTTCCCGTCCATCTGCGGCATCACCAGGTCGCTCAGCACAAGGTCAATCCCGCCCTGCTGCAAAATCTCCAGCGCCGCCGCCCCGTCTGTCGCGGGAATCACCCGGTACCCACGCGTCTCCAGCAGAAACTTCCTCACTGCAAGCGCCTGTTCGTTGTCATCTACGCAGAGAATTACCTTCTTAGGCCTCATAATATGGGCTCTTTCCTCTTCTGCTCCGCGAGCACGGCGAAGCCGATCTGCTGCGCTGCCGTCCAATGACACCGCAGCTTGTGGTCACCACTCCGCATTCGGGCCCAAAGCAGAAACCCGGCAAAAAGAGACAAACATCCCCCACCGCGCGCCGGCAGCTTTTTTCCACAAGGAAATCCACTGCGCTCTCACGCGCGTTGCCGTCTCCTGGATCGGGCCAGAATGCGGTGAGCAGCCGCGCACTGCATGGTTGCCTGCGCTTCCCGTGTCGCACACGCTGGGGAGTGCTCCCCCAGCAAAAGCAGGCCTCAGGAGCGTTCATGCACACGCCCTGCTCAAACTCAATTTTTCGTAAATCAGCGAAAGTTGCGATCCGCGTTTCCTTGAATCGCTTGCCAAGAGTACGAAGCCCATCCCCTCGTGTAAACACGGAATAAAAGGCGAACAAACGCAAAACTTTTCACTGGCAATTCTCAAAAAATCGTCGACACACCGATTCTTCGGCCTTTAAGCCCACACCGGTCTGTTGAAACTATGTGAATCGCTCAAGGAAAAGCTGTCCCCTTGCTACGAAAACAGTGCACCCCGCCACCCGCACTTCGCTCACCTTCCCGTCCACCAGCTCCGCGCGGCCAAAAAGATCGCCAGGCCTGGCAATCGCCATCCCCTGCCGAAAGTGAATCTTCTTCCCTCCCGGCTCCACTCCATTCCCCACCAGGTACGCCGTCGCACAGCCCGCGGCCGAACCCGTCGCCGGATCTTCCCCGCCATAAAACTGCATCCGCGCCTGCCACTCCCCATCGGCCTCCCGCGCAATCGCGTACAAAAACATCGCGCCCGTTGCCTTCAGCACCTCGGCCTCTTTCGCCGCGTTCAGCCGCATGTACTTCAACTGTTCCACGCCCCGCAGCGGCACCACGCAAACCGGCATCCCGGTCGAAACCGTCTGCGGCGCCAGCTCCGGCGACAGATCCCACGCGTCCAGCCCCAGCGCCGGCGCCACCATCTCCCGCGCGTGATGCTCGCCCAGTTCCACCTGCGGCTGCACCATCTCGCCATAAAGCGCGCCTTCGCTGCTCTCCACATCATCAAACTCCACCGGAACCACCCCGGCATTCTCATCCAGCCGCACCGTGCCCACCTTCGGGTTCTCCGACGCAAACCGCCGGATCACCGCCGCCGTCCCCAGCGTTGGATGCCCCGCAAACGGCAGCTCTTCCTTCACCGTAAAAATCCGCACGCGGTAGCCCCGCGCCGCCTCCGTCAGCGTATTCCGCCGAAACACAAACACCGTCTCCGACAGGTTCATCTCCCGCGCAATCGCCTGCATCTGTTCATCGCTCAAGTCGCCCGCGTCAGGAAACACCGCCAGCTGATTCCCGCTCAGCGCCTGCCGCGTAAACACATCGCACAAAAAATACTCAAGTCCCTGCATGGCCTTTAAGTATGCCTGTTTCCCCCGCTCATTGACACGCGCCCACCCACCTCCTAGTCTGGAAGTATACGGTTATGCCCGCATTGCAGAGGATCCATCCGCCTCCTGCCGCCGCGGCAAAGGCTGGCTCACAGTCTGCTCGCAAAGCCCTCAAGTCCGGCTTTCTACCGGCCCGGCCCACGCAGTCTCCGGTCGAGCCGAATCACTTCAGAAGCAACGCACCAAAAGGACAAACCACCATGGCACTGCGCATCAACGACATCGCTCCCGACTTCACCGCCGAAACCACCCACGGCACCATCCGCTTCCACGACTGGATCGGCGATAACTGGGCCGTGCTCTTCTCCCACCCCAAGGACTTCACGCCCGTCTGCACCACCGAACTCGGCGCCGTCGCCGCCCTCGAATCCGAGTTCAGCCGCCGCGGCGTCAAGGTCATCGGCCTCAGCGTCGATCCCGTCGAAAGCCATCTCAAGTGGGAAAAGGACATCGAGGAAGTTGGCGGTCACAAGGTCAACTACCCCGTCATCGGCGACCACGACCTCGCTGTCTCCAAGCTCTACAACATGCTCCCCGCCGACGTGGGCAGCACCTCGGAAGGCCGCACCCCCGCGCTCAACGCCGCCGTCCGCACCGTCTTCATCATCGGCCCGGACAAGCGCATCAAGCTCATGCTCATCTATCCCATGAGCGTCGGCCGTAATTTCCATGAGATCCTGCGCGCCATCGACGCACTTCAGTTGACCGCCAGATTTCCCGTCTCCACCCCTGCGGACTGGAAGCCGGGAGACGACATCGTCGTCGCCGGTACCGTCTCCAACGAAGAAGGCCCGCAGAAGTTCTCCAACTTCAAGGTCATCAAGCCGTACCTGCGCACCGCCTCGCAACCCAAGTGAGCCAGCACCGCTTCGCAAATGCCGTGGACCCAAATCCACGGCATTCCCGTCTCTGTTACCGAATCTCCAGCTCCGCCGCATGCCCATCCCTGGCCGGATGCACCATCACGCGGAACACATGCGTCGCCCCGTCGTACTCCACCGGACCCGCCGTACCCCGCTCCGCACGCACCTCAGGACGCGCCTCCGAGTAACCTGTAACCGTCACGGTTGCTTCTCCTGCCGCAAACGTAACTGCCACGTGTGCATTTTCTGCATTCGTAACCCCATTCGTAACTGTAGGGAATCGCTTTGCCGCCAGCGGAACAATCTTGTCCGTCTCCCCCAGCACTCCAATGCCATCCTTGCCCACCGGCGTCACCACAGCATAAGCCCACCCGTTCTCAAACACCATCGGGAAAGACCCTCCCGCCGGAATCAACCGCCCCGTGTGCCGCACCCAGTCCCACGCATACGCCGGCCCGGTCACGCCAATCTCCTGCAACGACACCGTCACCTGCTTGTCCACCTTCCCGCGCGGATACGCAAACACCTCCACCTCATCCCCGCTGTGCGTCGCGGCCACCATCGGCGCATTCATACTGCTCGCGTCAGAAACATACATCGCATCCACCGGACGCACCGGCACATCCGGCTTCAGCAGCACGGAATCCGCACGCATCGTCGCCTTCAGGTTCTTGGCGTCAATCCCGTCCAGCGGATCGCCCACACCCACCGGCCCGCCCGAAAGCGTGTCCAGAATCACCTCCGGCAAATCCTTGCTGTAGTACACATCGCTCCACGGCCACAGGCCCACCGCGCGCGCCAGCGTCGAGTCATACAGAAAAGCATCCCAGCGCTTCCGCGTAAACCCGTCGTCACTCACGCGGATTGTCTCCACGTTCTGGTACCGCGTGCTCGCCAGGTAGTACCCCGGCAGCGGCATGCAGTACTGGATCGTCAAACCCTCCGCCGCCATCGCATGCGCCATGTTCCCCAGAAACTCCTGCGGATCGGTCAAGTTGATTGCCGGCCGCGCATTTTCGTCCAGCCAATCCTGCTCGTACACCGTCACGCCGCCCTGGTGCAAGTACTTCGCCGTCTTCTTCCAGAACTTCGGCGAAAGAATCACGTTGCGAGACATCTTGTACTCATGACGATAGGGACTATCCGGAGCCACCCATCGCGCATGCACCACAAACGGCAGTTGCATCTGCGCATGAAACGCCTTCAGCCCGTTCGGAAAAATCGTCTTGTCCGCCCGGTACACCGTCTCGCCATTCGCCGGCTCGCCGTCCGCGCTAAAGCCCTTGCCCTTTGGATACCACCAGCTGTCCAGTTGCATGTAAGCAAGCGGCACGCCAAGCTGCTTGTACTTGTTCTTCACTGCCAGCAGCGTGCCCTCGTAACCCAGCTTCTTGTCGAACCGGTAGTAGTAATACGCATAATGATCCGTCCAGTACCCGAACTGGTTCAGCACCACATCCGCATCATTCGCCACCGGCTGTTTGCCGTTCCTCTGCTGCAGCGCACTGCCCCACGCATCCAGCGTCGACGTAATCCCCTTGCCCAGCACCAGCACCGTCTCGTGCGTAAAGCCCTTCGGCAGCGTCACGATCTTCGCATCCAGCCCGCCGGCCTGCACGCCGCCCGGCCCGTTCGTCATATCCGCAACCAGAAAATGATCCGCCGGGGAAAGCACCATCGCCTGCCGCTGACGGTCAAACAACACCCACGGCCCCTCGCCGCCCAGCTGCCCAAATTCATACGGCGCAAACGTCCTCACCCCGTAGCTGAACTCCATCAGCCCCGCAGGCAGCGCTGCAAACACAGGAAACACATCCCTGTTCTTCCCCGCCGTCAGCCGCTTCTCCCGGAACAGCACCACCGGCGCATTCTCATACACGCGAATCCCCGCCACCTCCGCCTTCGTCCGCGCGTCCACCTCCTGCCACGCGCCCAGCCCGTCGCTGCCGCTCTTCCTGCGAATCGACTCCGGCTTCACCCCCAGCTTCCCATCCAGCACCCAGTGCGTCTCGCGGCTCTTCACCTGGTACTCACCGCTCGGCAAGAACGCCACCTGCGCCACCGCATTCTCCACCTTCACCGCCTGCGCCGCTGCCGGCGTCGCGCAAGCCATCAGCAACGCCGCGCAAGCCACAACACAAGCTCCCACCATCGCTCCCAAACCAAAACAATTGCCTCTCCGCATCGCAACTCTCCTGTAAAGTTTTCGCACCCCCAGCTCAGACCGTGCTCTGAAATCCAGCCAGTTGCAGCGCAGTATTTGCTTCCGGATTCTTCATAAAGGTGGACCACACAAATCCGCTGCGCTGATTCTCCGCCATCAGCATCATGATCCCCTGGTCGATCCCCAGCGAATCCACGTCATACCACCCGGTCAACGGATTAAAAGCATCCACAAACCCATACAACTGCCACGCCATCCCATACTGCTGCTTCATTGTGTGCAGCACGGTCAGGCACGCAGCCGCATCAAACACCACGCTCCCGCCCGCCGCGCATGGAACCACCGTCCCGTCAATCGGCCCCGTCACCGGAGGACCACCCCACGCCACATATCCCTTCACGGAGTCCGACGCTGTAATCCCCCACAACTCCGCGCTGTAATCAGAAAACTGGGAGGCCAGCGACTCACAAAAAAGCACATGCGCCTTCGTCGCCGTCACTGAGTTCTGGAAGTAATTCGCATAAGCATCCGCCTTGTTCCGAAAATCAAACCACGCATGCGAATACTGATGGATAAACAGCGTCGGCGCGCCCGCAATGTAGGTCAACCCCTCATACGTCACCACCGGCCGCGCAAATGCATCCCACGAACTCGCCGCAATCGGATACGTCGGCGATGCCATCGCCAGCAGATACAGCATCATCTCCTCCGCATACGTATCCCACCGGTAAGTCAGAAATCCCGACTCCGGCAGCCACCCCATCGAAAGCGTCGTGCCCCCATTCAGCATCCACGCCCAGTTCACGCGCTCATATATCTGCGTTGCATACGACACAATTTGCGCATTGCTGCTGAAGTGCTGGCGACACGTCAGCACCCCGCAAAGCAGAATCGCCGTGTCCATCGATGACACCTCCGACGTCCCCGCCCGCGCACCGGTCGTCATGTCCACAAAGTGATAAAAAAAACCGTTCTGATTCGGCATCGTGTTCCACAAAAACTCCAGCGTCGTCAGCACCCGGCTCTCAATCTGCGCACTCGGCGCATACCCCCGAGAGTCTCCAATGCAAAGCCCCGTCAGCCCAAAACCCGTGGAAGCAATGCTCGCGAGCGTGCTAGTATCCCCGCCCGCCGCCAGCGCGCGATCCTTGATCAACCCTGTACTCGGATCGGCCTCGGTCCAGAAAAATTGGAACGCCCCTTGCTCAATCGCATCCAGAAGCTGGTCATCCGTCAATCCCGAACCACCGGAACTTCCACCCGTTCCCGAACCCCCTGACGATCCTCCACCGCATCCGGCAAGTCCCAGCCCGGCCCATGGAGCCAGCGCCAACCCGCGCCCCATCAGCCCCAGCAAATCCCGGCGGCTCAACCGGCCCCACCCCGTGCGACCTCGCATCCCGTCTCGCAAACAGCGAGTCTCATTCATCACGCAAAACTCCGCGTCCCGCAAATTCTCGTCCCGAACCAGGGTCTTGAGCCCTGCTCTCAGTTTCTACCACTCTGCCGGAACGATTGCGAATGAGCTCGCAGATCGAAAGCCTCGCATAACTCGGGTTTACTGCACCACAATCATGAAAGGGCACCATCGCGGTGCCCCTGTATCCAATGCTTCCATTCCTACCTCAGGCATGCTGTCCCCATCCCGACCGCCGATACATAACCACACGCGCGACTATGCTGATGATCAGCACAAACAGCGTCACAAGAAATGCCGCTGCATAGGCCAGTTGATGAGCGGTGGTAAACGGCTGCGTAATGAACGACCAGATGGCGTAAGTCAAATATCCAATCGGCTCATGCGTCAGATGCCCGGTCCACATGTACGTCGACCAGCCTGCCGTGTAAATCAGCGGAGCCGTTTCGCCGACGGAAATAGCCAGTGCCAGCAGCACGCCCGTCAAAATCGACGGCATCGCCATTGGCAGGCAGATCCGCATGATCACCGTACCCGGCGTGCACCCAAGTCCGAACCCCGCCTCGCGCAGCGTACGTGGCACGCCCCGGAATGCGACTTCGCTCGTGCGCGTGATGTAGGGGACCGAGATGATGGCCAGCGCGATACTCCCAGCCGCCGTGGAAAACTGCCAGCCAAGCCCCACCACCATCGTCACGTAGCCAAAATAGCCGACCACGATCGACGGCACACCTACCAGCACGTCTGACATGAATCGAAGAACCGGAGCCAGCCAGCCACCCTCATACTCTGAAAGATAGATCCCCGCCGCAATGCCTGGAGGCACCGAAAGAATCAGCCCGCCGAGCGCCAGCACAAGCGTTCCTTCAATTGCATTCAGAAGGCCGCCGCCCACGCCAAGGGTCACAGTGCTCAGCACCGTCCAGTTGATCGCCGAGGCGCCGCGCACGAATACCATCTCCAGAATCCACACCATCGCGCCGCCCAGCATCAGGAACGTCAGCGCGCACAGCCCCCATCCCACAGAGTTAAAAAGCTTCCGCTGCACAGAGCGAAACACCGACGGCTGATTGATCTTCGCGCGAACATCCGCAGCACTTACGCCCATCCGCCGCCTCCCATCCGTTGGTAGCCGCTGAAGTAGAGCAGCAGTCGAGCCGCACCATTCACAATCACTGAAATCACGCAAAGCACAAGCGCCACTTCCGCCAGCGACCGCACGGCCATTCCTGTCGGGTCTTCCATGGCGCTGTCCAGTTGAGAAACAATAAACGCGGCCATCGTCGTAATCGGGGCGTAAATATTTTGCGGCAGATAATTCAGCGCACCGCCGCCCACCATCAGCACCGCCATCGTCTCGCCCAGCGCCCGGCCCGTCGCAAGAATTCCAGAGGCAATCAGCACCCGCCGCGTCGAGGGCAAAATCACTGACCACATCGTCTCAAAACGCGTTGCGCCCAGTGCCAGCGCTGCCTCCCGCAACCCGCGCGGCTGATTCACAAGCGCGTCGCGCATCGTTGCAGTAATCAGCGGCACAATCATCAGCGTCAGGACAAACCCGGAAGTCAGCAATCCATAACCGCTCCCAGTGGCGCCCGCAAAAAACGGAATGAATCCCAGATGTTTCGCCATCCACGGATACACCGTTACGTTGAGGAGCGGAATGACGGCCGCATAACCCCAAAGACCAAACACGACGCTCGGAACCGCCGCCAGCATCTCGACAAAAAATGAGAGCCACGTCCGAAGCGCCGGCGGAACCCCATCCGCCAGGAAAATCGCGGACCCTACCCCAAGCGGAACAGCCAGCAGCACCGCGATCAGCGTGCTCAACAGCGTGCCCGCAATCAAAAACAGAATTCCGTAAGAGGCGCCCGGCAAAATCATCAGCCCGTGCCGCATGATCGGATCAGCATACAGGTTGCCCAGGTTCCAGTTGTTCTTTGTAACAAAATCCAGACCGTTAAATTTCAGCGCGGGCCAGGCATAGACACCAAGGAACGCAATAACCACGAGCAGAGCCCCGCCCACAAGGCTGGCAATCGGGGCGATCAGGCGTTTAAAGGACATTCGGAAACTCCGAAGCGGCCGTAGACAAAGGAGAAACTTTGCCCCTCGCAACGCCGCCGCAAAAACGCAACCATAACTGTTTCATTTTTATCAACCCGGAACCGTCAAGCGTGATCAGCCTGACTCTCCTACTTAGACAGCTTACCCTCGCCGGCTCAAAATGCAGCCGGCGAGGGTGAACTCCGGTTCAGTTTCTTCAGTTCGAGCTTATTGAATCTGGTTGATTTGCGCCTGGCTCAGCTTCACTACCGAAGGCGGAAGAGGAGCAAAGTGCACAGCTTCCATAAAGTGCGGAGAGTTTCCGCCCTGGCTGCTGATTGCCCAGTTGAACAGAGTCCGCAGCGCGGCGGCCGTCTCGGTAGAGGGCTGCTGCTTGCTCACAATCGCATACTCGTAATTGATGATCGGGTAGGAATTGGCGCCGGGCGCAAAGATCAGGCTCACGCGCTCATCCTTCAGCGTCTTCGGAACCATCTGAGCGGCCGCCGAGGAAACCGTGTGCGGAGTCAGCATCACGAACTTGCCATCCCGGTTTCCCAGCATCGCAATGCCCATGCCGTCCTTCATGATGGCACGCTCAAAGCTCACACCGATGTAGGCGATCGAGTACTTCGATCCCGTCAGCGCCGTCACCATGCCCGGGTTGCCCACTGCGCCAAGTCCACCCTGCACCGGAGGCCAGCTGATGCTGGTGCCGTAGCTCAGTGAGTTCGCCCACTGCGGCGTGCTGAACGAAAGGTACTGCGTAAAGATGAAAGTGTCGCCGCTGCCATCCGTGCGGTGAATCGGAATGATCTTGTGATCCGGAAGCTTCACGCCAGGATTGATCTTCGCAATCTGAGGATCATTCCACATCGTGATCTTGCCCATGTAGATCTGCGCGATCACTGGACCGTTCAGCCTCAGATGCTTGTTGTTCAGTCCGGGAATGTTGTAGTTCACCATCTGCGACGAAATCGCCAGCGGAATGCTCAGCATGTTCGGGTGCATTCTCGTAAGCGCATCGCTCAGGTAAGCGTCGGACGCGCCAATCTGCGCAATCCCCGTCACCGACTGCGAAATGCCCGTGCCGCTGCCGGTCGACTGCGTCGTGATGCGAATGTTCGGGTGAGCCTTCGTGAAGGCGGGCACCCACAGGTTGAACAGGGGATAAAGAAGGCTCGATCCGGTCTCCAGAATGTTCACCTGGGACGCGGCGAATGCAGTCGCGGCACCGGCCACTGCCAGCGCCAACGCTAGAACCGCACCCTTGCGATACCAGCGATTATTTTTCTTTTCTATCGATTTTCCGTTAAAAATCATTAGTTCCCTCTTGGGAATTCTTGCTTGCTGATTTGTCCGCATTCAAGCGGTCGTGCAACACAAGGCGCAGCTTCATCTGCGACCCTCCCGTACCCGGGAGCGTCTTCAGAATACGCGAGGATTCCGCCGGATTTACCTCGCGGCCCAAGATTTCACAGAACCTTAAACTTGGCGTTCTTTCGGCCCACAAACAGGTGCATTTTCCACCCTTTCAGCCCTTATCCGCGCCCTTTCCACCACCGCAGATACCCCTCTGCCCGCACTGCACGCAGGCCCATTTCCCGATTCACAAATCTGTAACAATTGGGATCACGAATCCAGGTTCCCAGCCACCAGGCTTATCCCATAAATCCGCCCCTGAAATCCGTCGCCGCAAATCCGGGCCGCAACACACCCCGATCCACCCACACAAAGTCGACGACGACGACGCGGGCGCAGCCTCCACCACCAGAGTTTTCTGGAAATTTTTGTGAACCCACCTGCCGGCCCTTTGTCGGCAGCACCCTTACCGGACAAGGGCAGGTGCCGGCTCGATGCATTGCAACCAAATGCCGCGACCGGGGTACGCAGCAGGTTACGCACGGATAACGCTGCAACCCAAAGGACCGGAAGGGCGAGGTCTCCGGTCCTCCAGGGGAGTTGCTGAACCGCGACGCCGGTATATCGGACTCTCCCGGATGGTCATCACGCAGGACATTTTTCCCGGTTCGCAACTGTCCAGCGTCAGCCGTTCCGAACAGTGCAAGCCATAAGCGCAGCACGCAGGATTCCCGGCCGTGACCGCTCCGAAGAGATGGATCCGCACTAGACCCGCGGAAGCAACGGCAACAGCGCAATCACATTCATCAAAGCCCAGATGAATGCACCAAGCTGAATAATTTTCCCGCTCAGCAGGAAACTTTTACGCAGTGCCTGGTAATGACCCGACTCCGGATCGATGGCAATTGACCACTCGTCGCTTCGCTGCGAAATCATGCTGCCGAGCTGGAAAACCGCGCACAGCAAGAAGATAGTGAATAAATGGATGGCGATCTGCATGAAAGGCACCTCGCTCGTGACACCCTTGGAGTCACGGATTTCTACAACTTTCGGTTACCTCATCCGCAATTAGAGTGCCATCTCTTGCACTTTCGTGTAGCCTGCACCGTCACCAGTGCACAAAAGACCGGCGGTTACCACAGTGCCGCCCCAATGCGCCTCAAAACACAACAGTCCCCACCGGTAATTCCTGGCTCAACGCCTCCAGCTAAACCACCGTACCCTCCAGCTCTTCTCTGCCGACTGGAACAGGTACACCCCCAGGATATCGATCAGCGGCTCCATCGGATGCCGAAACCGCGCCGAAACCGTCACCAGGTAATACGTCAGCGGCAACAGCGCAAATGCCCAGAAATACAGCCATCGCGCCCGCGCCTTTCTTCGCAGCGCCAGCGCCAGGCCCAGCAATCCGGCAACGCTCGTGAACTGAAAATTCAGGCTCCGCCCCAGCTCCACGTACCACTTGTCATTCTGCGGATGCGTCACCCCGGCCCACCAGAAATACACCCGAATCAGGCATAACTTCAGAAACCGCAGCGGCTTCTCCGCAATCAGCTTCTTCGCAATCGCTCCCCGGTACTTCGAGTACTCGTACTCGCCCATCTTTTTGTAGAGCCGCAACTGCACCGGCGACTGAAACGGATGGTTATACTCCATCAACTGCCCGTTCGCCCCATACCCGTTTCCCAGGTCCAGTTCCACGCCCAGATCCGACCGCAGCGGCACAAAATGATGAAACACCCTGTAATTTCGATACGTCCACGGAGCCAGGCAGGCCGTAAAAATCACCGCCGCCATCACCCCGTAACCCAGTTGCCGCTTCCACTGGGGCGATCCCCACAAAATCCACAATCCGCTCGCCGGTAAAAACAGGCACAGCGAAGGATTACTCAGCGCAATCAGCCCCCAGAGCACTGCAAAGAGCGCCCACCGCCTCGGAGTAGCATGCGCCGCCCGCTCCACTCCCGGCTCGCCCGTACCGCGCATCTTCAGCGTCAGCACCCAGACCCACATGAAGATGCAGCAGGTCAGGGACATGTCCCATACCCACTTCACGTCATACTGCATCGCAGCCGGATACAGAGCCCAAATCCACACCGCCCATACCGCCACGCTCCGGTTAAAGCAGCGCAAAGCAATCCGCCAGATCGCCGGAATCGTCAGCGCGCCAAACACAGAATTGATCGCCAGAATCACCCACGCGGAAGCCAGCGTGTAAATTCCAAACACCTTGAACACACCCGCCAGAATCCACGGATACAGCGGCGGAGTCCACGCCGTCGGCCCCGTATGCCCCCAGAACGGGCTGGCATACCCATACCCCTCCACCATCGACCGCGCCTCGCGCCCCATCTCATACCCAAACTCAAAATGGTCCCAGTGCGTCCGCAAATGGTACGTGTGCGCAATCGTCATATAAGCGATGCGCACCAACAACGCCACCCAGAAGACCACCCATGGAAATCGCTCAGCAAACCAAGGCGATGCGGGCGCACTCGCGGAACGTGCCGCGGAGTCGACAGAGGCTTCAGAAATCGGCTCAGACATAAACACCCTCATTCTAATTTGCCCTCACGCGCCACACTGGGCTAAACTAATAATTCGGCGCCAGAGCGGGCATTCGTCTGTCCGAATCACCCCGAGTCTTATTCCGATCGCGCGGCTCAATTCAGCCCCTGTCAACGGTCCGGCTCAGGTTCTTCTGGTCTGATATACCCAAGGTTTTTTGGAGTGAGTCATGGCTCAGGTTTGCGAAGTCTGCGGCAAAGGCCCGCAATTCGGCAATAACGTATCGCACGCGCACAACGTCACCCGCCGCCGGTGGAACGTCAATCTGCGCCCCGTCAAGGTCAAGGTCGGCCCCAGCGCCAACAGGAAAATGCGCGTCTGCACCAGCTGCATCAAGGCCGGCAAGATCGTCAAGGCGTAACCCCCGCGCAGGCTCGCCCTGCAAGGCATCGCCACCAATCAGCTTCAAGAGAAAAGCTCCTCTCGCCGAGGAGCTTTTCTTACGCCCAGCCCTTCCAACGCGTCTACGGCTTCCCAGGCTGCGCCACCATCTGCACCGTAGCGCCCTTCACCGGCCCCGGCGTAAAGCCCTTCGGCGCCAGCCGACCCGACTTCGGCATCGCGTCAATCGCCCGCCGAATCGCCGCCTCCGGCGCCTGCGCATCAAACCGCACGCCCTCGCCATCGCGAACCACACCCAGTTCCCTCCACAGCTTCGGCAAGTCCACCTTCACCGGATGATCCGCCATCTGCGCGTACATGTCCTCCAGCACATGCGTGCCCGTCGCCCGGTCGCCCACCGCCAGCGCCTTCTTGATCGGCCAGTTATGGTTGATCGTTCCCCCCGCCCGCACAATCGCCCGCAGCGCGTCCTGCAAACCCATCCGGTTATGCGTCTCCTCGCGAATCGAAACGTCCGCCAGCAAACAGAACTGCGCCCCGCCCCAGTACGTCAGCCCCCAGGTGTGCGTCAGGTCCAGCCCCTTGTCCCCCGGCGGCGGATACCCCTGCGGCATATCCCGCATCATGTCCCACCAGATCTTCTTTGCCGGCAGCAGCCCGTTCTGCACCCGCGCCACCGGCTCAATGTAGGTCGCCAGGCCCTCCTCAATCCAGTGGTGCGAATCCTTCTGCGTCGGGAACGCCGTATGCACCATCTCATGCGTCATCATCCAGTCCCTGTTCAGATCCGCAGCCGTCGTATGCTGCCCCACCCGCATCATCGTAAACGCAGGAACTCCGCCCACATCGCCCCACGTCGTCCCGCTCAGCACACCTTCGGCATGCGGCACCGGCACAATCAAAATCCGGTCCAGCAGCACCGGAAACTGCCCGTAATACGTCGCCACCGAGCTGGCCGCATTCTTCACCCAGCGCATCACCTGCCGGGTGGAAAGATCCATCGGCCCCTGCGCAAAATCCACCTCGATCTTCGCCGGCCCGATATAAAACGACTCAGAATGCGCCACCGGCATCTTCCACGGCGGCCCCGCATGCCATCGCGAAGGCGGATGCCCCGGTTGCCACTGCACCCTCTGCGCCCGCGCCACCGGCGACAACAAAAGCCCACAGCACGCTCCCAGAACTACGCAAAACATCCGCAGTCGACTGCACACACGACCGCTCCACAGCAGAGAAAAATTCCCGATCATGCTCTTTAGACGCGAAAATCAGGAAATCGCTGACAGGATTGTGCCCGACAAATCCGCTTTTCGTACCTCCCGGCCAGATGCTACCCTCGCTCACAAATGCCCGTTCGCTATGTGCTTCCCATCGCGTTGCTCATCGTTACCCTGCTCGCCTTCCTGCTCGCAGGGCGTAGAGGCTATGCCACCATGGGATGGTTGCAGCCCATACTGCGGGTGCTGGTGGCAATTCCCCTGCTGGTTTCAGGCGTTTACCTGCATTTCCTACATCCAGACATGGTAGCGAGCATCATTCCACCCATCTTCCCGGCACACTACTTCCTCGCGGTATTCACAGGTGTTTGCGAAGTAGCCGGAGCCATCGGGCTGTTTCCGCCCTCCACCCGGCGGCCTGCGGCGCTGTGGCTCGCCCTGCTCATGATCGCCGTCTTCCCAGCGAACATTTATGTTGCCGGGCACACAATCAATGGCCTGCACATGCCCTCGGTTCCGGTGCGCACCACCATGCAGTGGGTGTACCTTGTCATGATTCTGCTGGCAGGTTACGGCTTTCCGAAAGCAGGACCGGCCGCGCAAACTCGTTGAACCTTCTCACACAAACCGGTACAAAAACATCCCGCCAATCAGCAGCAGCCATATCCAAAGCGCAAACTTCAGCGGCCGCTTCGGCACCTTCGTCGAAAGCATCGTCCCCAGCGCCGCTCCAAACGCACCGCCTTCCACCAGGTGCAGCAACAGCTCCGTGTTCATCGCGTGCGTAAACCAGTGCGCCCCGCTCCCAATCAGCGAAATCAAAAACCCAAACGCAATATCCGTCCCCACCACCTGCGCCGGCGTCAGCCTCGTCAGTGAAAGCAGCGCCGCGCTCCCCAGCGCGCCCGCGCCCGCCGACGAAAAACCCACCTCCGCCCCCACCGGCAGCATCAGCCACGGCAAAATCTGCGGCTTGTCCGGATGCTCGCGCCGCGCATCCGGCGAACGAAACGAAAAAATAATCTGGTAGGTCGCCGTAAATACCAGGATCAGTCCCAGAGCACCCTCCACACCCCGCTCCGCGCCCACATCCACAAAATGCTTCAGCACCAGCGAACCAATCAGCACACCCGGAACGCCTCCCGCCAGCATGAAGCCCAGCACCCGCCAGTTCACGTTCCGCCGCATCACCTGCGCCGGAGCCAGCACCAGCTTCACCACCGCCGAGTACATCAGTCCCACCGTCACCGCAATCGCTGCCGGCACGTGCAAAAACAGAATCAGCAGCGGAACCGTAATCGTCCCTGCGCCCACGCCCGTCAACGCAATGAACGTGGCGATCACAAACCCGATCAGATATTCCATCCGGCCTACTGCTCTGCCGCGGCGGCTTCAATATGAATCCCGCACTCCACCTTGCGCCCCGCCCAACGGCCAGAGCGCGGATCATTCGGGTCCACCGGCAGCGACGTGCAGGGCTCGCAGCCAATCGACGAGTATCCCTTCTCATACAGCGGCAGCAGCGGAATCCCATAGTGCTGGCACGCATACCACACGTCCTTCGTCGTCCAGTCCGCCAGCGGACTCAGCTTCAGCACCCGCTCGCCGCCCGGCAGCGTAAACGGCGCAACCTCTTCCAGCGCCGCCCGCGTCTTCGCCTGCTCGCGCCGCAGCCCCGTAATCCAAACCTTGTACTCGGCCACCGCACGGAACAGCGGCTCCACCTTCCGCATCCCGCAACAGCGGTCCGGAGCCGTCTGGTACAAGATTCCAAACTCCGACTCCTGCTCTGCCACCGTCTTCAACGGCAGTAAATTCTTGAGCTTCACGCCCCACGCCTTCGCAATCTCATCGCGATACGCATACGTCTCCGCAAAGTGATATCCCGTGTCCAGAAACAGCGTCGGAATCTCAGGCCGCAGCTCCATCGCCAGCTTCAGCAGCAGCACATCCTCAGCCTGAAAGCTGCACGTCAAACAAGCATCCTCCGCGTCGGGCGCATCGGCAAACGCCTTTGCCAGGTGCGCCTTCACGCGCTCAATCTTCTCGCTCAAGTCCTTCGTCAACGTCTCGCTCATCATCCCTCTTCGCTATTGCAGAATCTTGTGTCCGCGCAGTTGCTTCAGAATCTCAGCCACCGCGGCATCAACCTTGTCGGTCGCAATCTCCAGCGCCGCGCCCTCGCCAATCTTCAAATGCGCCGGCGCCGCGCTCTCGTGATGCACCAGCACCAGAACTCCAGACGAAGCCAGCGCCGCATTCATTGCAGGAGCGCGCTGCAGCGCCCGCACCGTCACCGCACCCAGGTCAAACAGCGCGTGCTCCAGCGCATCGGCCACTTCTGCGGGAGCGTTCAGCTCCACCACTTCGCCTTCATGCCCCCACCGCTCCGCGCGCTGCGCCGCCGTCACCGGCCCCGTCTTGCTCGCGTGCGGCTCATCCTTGTGGATCTCCCGCACCATGCCCGCCGCCACCGTCGCATTCGTGCGCGCGTCAATCAGCACAAACGCCCCCGTGCCGCGAACCTCCGCATAACGATCCAGCGCAATCGGACGCCGCGTCTCCACCTCCACCACGCCAATCTCGTTCATCTGCAGGCTCTCCGCCGCAAACTCTTCCAGCGTCCCTACATCCACGCGATGCCGCACATGCAGCTCACGCACCGGAACCGTGTGGCTCGTATGCTTCAGCAGGTACCGCCGCGCCGGATCAAGCCCATGCCCATCCATCCACACCAGAGAAGCCGCAAATCGCCGCGAAAGCTCGGCCTCCTCGCCGCTGCGCACCAGCAGATCCCCGCGGCTGATGTCCACTTCGTCTTCCAGCGTCAGCGTCACAGAAAAAGGCGCATGCGCTTTCTGCAAATCTCCGTCATACGTAACAATCCGCTCCACCTTCGACTTTCGCCCCGAAGGCAGCACCGTCACCGCATCGCCTACACGGATCGAACCCGAGGCAATCTGCCCCGCAAACCCGCGAAAATGCTGGTCCGGACGCACCACCCGCTGCACCGGCAACCGGAACGCCGCACCGCTCGTGTCCTCCACGCTCGGCAGCGCCTCCAGCAACTCCAGCAGAGACGGACCCGCGTACCACGGCGTCGCCTCCGGCGAACGCTTTGCCACGTTCACGCCCAGCAGCGCGCTTACCGGCAGAAAATACAGCTCCACCGGTCGCCCACCCGCATTCGCAGCCTTCAAAAACGCCTCAAACTCCTGCTGGATCTTCTCAAATACCTCTTCGCTGTAATCCACAAGGTCCATCTTGTTCACGGCCACAATCACGTGCCGCACGCCCAGCAGCGAAGCAATATAGGCATGCCGCCGCGACTGGATCAGCACGCCCTTGCGCGCATCCACCAGCACAATCGCCGCATCCGCCGTCGAAGCGCCCGTCGCCATGTTCCGCGTGTACTGCTCGTGCCCCGGCGTGTCCGCAATGATGAACTTCCGCCGCTCCGTCGAAAAATACCGGTACGCCACGTCAATCGTGATGCCCTGCTCGCGCTCCGCCCGCAATCCATCCGTCAGCAGCGCAAAGTCCAGCACGCCCGCACCGGCCGTGCCCTTGCCCTCAATCGACTTCACATGGTCGTCATACACGCTCCGCGTGTCATACAGCAGCCGCCCGATCAGCGTCGACTTGCCGTCATCCACTGAACCCGCCGTCGAAAACCGCAGCAGGTCCTTGCCCCGCTCCTGCTCCAGAAACTTCTCAATTGAGAAAACCGGGGCCACATCCTTCTGTAACTGATTCTGTTCCGTAATAGAGGTCGCCATTTTAGAAGTACCCCTCCCGCTTCTTGATCTCCATCGAGCCTTCCTGATCGTGGTCAATCACGCGATTCGCGCGCTCCGACGAACGGAACGACAACAGCTCCGCAATAATCTTCGGCATCGTATCCGCATCCGAACGGATCGCCCCCGTGCAGGGACTGCAGCCCAGCGACCGCAACCGCGACTTCACCATCTGCGGCTCCTCGCCCGGCAGCCGCACAAACTCCTGCTCAATCGGCATCAGCACGTCGCCCCGCACGTACATCGGACGCTCCTTCGCGTAGTACAAATCCACAATCGGTATCTTTTCCTCGTGGATGTACTGCCACACGTCCATCTCCGTCCAGTTCGAGAGCGGAAACACCCGAATGCTCTCGCCCGGATGCACCCGTGCGTTGTACAAGTTCCAAAGCTCCGGCCGCTGATTCTTCGGGTCCCACTGCCCCGCCATATCCCGGAACGAATAAATCCGTTCCTTCGCGCGAGACTTTTCCTCGTCGCGCCGCGCGCCGCCAAACGCCGCGTCAAAGTTATAGTGCTTTAGCGCATCCAGCAGCGCCTGGGTCTTCAACAGCGCGCAGCAGCGCTTCGTGTCGAGTTTGATTGGATTGGTCCCCGCTGCAATCGCCGGCTCGTTCCGCCATACGTAAAGCTCCGCGCCCACTTCCTTCGCCATGTTGTCGCGAAACTCCAGCATCTCTCGAAACTTGAAGCCCGTATCGATGTGCAGCAACGGAAACGGAATCGGCCCCGGATAAAACGCCTTCTGCGCCAGCCGCAGCATCACAGAAGAGTCCTTTCCAATCGAATACAGCATCACCGGTCGCTCAAACTCGGACGCAACCTCGCGCATGATCTGTATGCTCTCCGCCTCCAGCAGGCGAAGATGACCAGGGTTGGTATGGGTGACTGGCTGGGTAGAAACCGTCGAAACAGCATTTTCGGCTTGCAGCATGAGACCTCTTAGAAGATGTTCTTGGATATCTGTCTAGGGATATGCTGCCGATTTTGCTTCTTGCTCCGGCAGCGTGTCAGCAGGGAAGGAACGCTCCGGAAACTTGCAGTGTGTCTAGCGACAACACGCGAACCGGCGTCCACAGCCTGCGGGACAGGCGAGACGACAACACATGCACATGTTGAATACCGGTTTCATAACTTGAGTGTGAGGCTAACAAAGGTTGCGCCTCCCCGCAACCTTTATTCCTGTTTTTTGAATGCAAGTGACGCCGAATTGATGCAATACCGCAGCCCCGTCGGCCTCGGCCCATCCGGAAACACATGCCCCAGGTGCCCGCCGCATCGCGCGCAAGTCACCTCGATCCGGCGCATTCCAAAGCTGTTATCCTCGTGCGTCTCCACCGCATCACTGTCCGCCGGATTATAAAAACTCGGCCACCCGCACCCCGACTCAAACTTCGTGTCGCTCTGGAACAGCAAAGCCCCGCAAGCCGCGCAGTGGTACGTCCCGTCGTCGTGGTTCTGGTACAGTGCCCCCGTAAACGCACGTTCCGTCCCCTTCTCCCGCAGAACGTGATACTGCTCCGGAGTCAGTTCCTTCCGCCACTCTTCTTCCGTCTTCTTCATCTTCTCCATCGCCAATCCCCTTTGCTGAACGCAATCTTTCCGCAAAGCTCAACCCAGCTTCGCAATCACTTCTATCTCAACCAGCGCATCCTTCGGCAACCGCGCCACTTCCACCGTCGACCGCGCCGGCGCTACCGCGCCCTCCGGCGCAAAATATCTCCCATAAACCGCGTTCATCGCTGCAAAGTCGCCCATATTCTTCAAAAACACGGTCGTCTTCACCACCTGCGCAAATCCCACCCCGGCGGCCTCCAGCACTGCCTTCAGATTCTCGCAAACCCGCACCGTCTGGTCCTCTACGCCGCCTTCCAGCATCGCGCCCGTCGCCGGGTCCAGCGCAATCTGCCCCGACGTAAACAGCAAATCCCCAATCCGCACCGCCTGCGAATAAGGCCCAATCGCCGCCGGCGCACCGCTCGTCGCCACTGCCTGCTTCTCACTCTCGTTCATGCTTCCGATTCTCCCGCGCCCGTCCCTCTTTGCGCAAACCCCTCCACACTCACCCTTCCCAACCATTTGCGTCTAGTAAAATATAGGCAGTCCCATGATCACAGTTTTTCAACGCTCAACCTCGCGAACACTCGCTTCCCTCGCACTGTGTTTCGCGCTTCCCCTTTGCGCTTCTGCCCTGCCCGCGCAGTCCCACGGCGCCAAGGACAAGAATCAGCTCCCCACCATCAGGCAGAACCCCGCTTCTGCCCAGACCGGAAACCCCCAGTACACCCTCAAGACCAACGTCAACGAAGTCGACCTCGTCTTCACCGTCACGGACAGCAAGGGCCGCTTCGTCAAAAATCTCAAGGAAAGCGACTTCGCTCTCCTCGACAACCACCGCGCCCCCGCAGAGGTCTACAGCTTCACCCAGCAGACCCAGCTGCCCCTCCGCCTTGGCATCCTCGTTGACACCTCCAACTCCATTCGCGGCCGCTTCCAGTTCGAGCAGGAGGCCGTCAACAGCTTCCTCCTCAAGGTCCTCCGGCCCTCCACAGACAAGGCCTTCGTCGAAGGCTTCGACGTCACCCCCAACTACGTCCAGGGCTGGACCAACGACCTCAGCAAGCTCGACGACGCCATCCAGCAGCTCAACCCCGGCGGCGGAACCGCGCTCTACGACGCCGTCTACAGCGCCTGCCGTTACAAACTCCTCAACGCCGCCACCGGCCCCTTTTATGTGCGCCGTGCCATCGTCCTCGTCTCCGACGGGGATGACGACCAGAGCCACGCCTACCTCAGCGACGCCATCCGCGAGTGCCAGCGCGCACAAACCGCCATCTACGCCATCAGCACTGACATTGATCCCACCCCCGACGAGCACGGCGACGATGTCCTCAGGAAAATGGCCGACGAAACCGGCGGCCGCGCCTTCTTTCCGCGCAGTCTCACTGGCCTTCCCATCAGCTTCACCCAGGTCGAAGACGAGCTCCGCAGCCAGTACGCCCTCGTCTACAAACCCGCAGACTTCAAGGCCAACGGCGAATTCCGCACCATCTACCTCTACTCGCTAGACCGCCGATACAAGGTCCACGCGCTCAAGGGATACTTCACTCCCAAAGCCGAGTAGCCCAACGCAGCCCCAAAGGCGAGGCGGAACTCACTCCGACTCGCCTTTCAGCATCTCCAGCAATCCAGCCTCGTCAATCACCGCAACCCCCAGCTTCCGCGCCTTCTCCAGCTTCGATCCCGCTTCCTCACCCGCCACAACATAGTGCGTCTTCTTGCTCACAGACCCGCTCACCTTCCCGCCCGCGGACTCAATCTTCTCCTTCGCCTCTTCGCGAGACATATTCGGCAGCGTTCCCGTCAGCACAAATGTCCTGCCCTCCAGTTGGCTGCTCTTCTGCCGCTTCTCCGCCGTAAAGCGCAGCCCAGCCGCGCGCAGCCGCTCCACCAGGTCCCGGTTCCGCTGCTCGTGGAAAAACTCCACAATCGACTCCGACACCCGCGGCCCCACATCATTCACGCGTTCCAGCTCTTCCTGACCAGCCTTCATCAGCGCATCCATCGACCCGAACTCCTCCGCCAGCGTCTGCGCCGTCCGCTCGCCCACAAACCGAATCCCCAACCCGAACAGCACCCGGTCCAGCGGTGCCTCCTTCGATTTCTCAATCTCCGCCAGCAGCGCACGCGCCGACTTCTCCCCCACCCGCTCCAGCGTCACCAACTGCTCCTCGTCCAGCGAATACAAGTCAGACAGCGTCTTCACCAGACCCTTCTCCATCAACTGCACCACCATCGCCTCGCCCAGACCCTCAATGTTCATCACCCCGCGCGAGCCAAAATGCAGCAGACTCTCCCTTAGCCGCGCCGGACAATCCACATTCACGCATCGAAAATCCGCCTCACCCGGAGCTCGCACCACCTCGCTCCCGCAAGCCGGGCACTTCTCCGGAAAATGAAACTTCTTTGTCCCCCGCGGATGCGCCGCATCCTCCACCACCTCCACTACCTTGGGAATCACATCCCCGCCCCGCTCAATCCGCACCCAGTCGCCAATCAGCAGCCCCAGCCGCTCAATCTCGTCCGCGTTATGCAGCGTCGCATGCGTCACCGTCACGCCGCCCACCTCTGCCGGAGTCAGCACCGCCACCGGCGTCAGCTTGCCCGTCCTTCCTACCTGCACGCGAATGCTCTCCACCTGCGTCACCGAAGAACGCGCCGCAAACTTGTACGCCACCGCCCACCGCGGAGCACGTCCCGTATACCCCAGCCGCTTCTGCAGCGCGGCAGAATTTATCTTCACCACCACGCCGTCAATTTCGTAACCCAGTTGGTTACGTTTTTCTTCCGCCCGCCTCACAAACTGCAGCACCGCATCCACGTCCTGCGCCGCATCGCGATGCTCATTCACCCGGAAGCCCAGCTTCCCCAGCGCATTCAGCGCCTCATCCTGCTCCGCAAACGCATCCTCGCCCGTCTCCGTCAGCGCAAAATACGCATAAAAATCCAGCCGCCGCTGCGCCACGATATTTGGCTCCAGCGTCCGTATCGTCCCCGCCGCCGCATTCCTGGGATTCGCCGCCGGCTGCAAGCCCGCCTCCTCGCGCTCCACGTTCATCTTGTCGAACGCCTCCAGCGGCATCACCACCTCGCCGCGAACCTCAAAGTTCGCCGCCATCCCCGCGCTGTGCAGCTTCTCTTTGCTCAGCGACAAAGGCACAGACCGAATCGTCCGCACATTCGTCGTCACATCCTCGCCCGTTTCCCCATCCCCGCGCGTCAACCCGCGCACCAGCTTCCCGTCGCGGTAATGCAGCGCCATCGAAAGCCCGTCCAGCTTGAACTCGCAAACGTACTCCACCTTCGCATCCGCGCCCGCCAGCTCATGCACCCGCCGGTCCCAGTCGCGCAGCTCTTCCTCGCTGTTCACGTTGTCCAGTGACAACATCGGTCGCGAGTGCCGCACCTTCGCAAAGCCGTCCTTCGGCTTGCCGCCCACCCGCTGCGTCGGCGAGTCCTCCGTCACCAGCTCCGGATGCGCATCCTCCAGCTTCTTCAGCTCGCGCATCAGCCCGTCGAACTCCGCATCGGAGATCTCCGGCGAATCCAAAACGTAATAACGATATTCGTGGTGGCGAATCTTCTCGCGAAGCGCCTCGATCTGCCTGGCAACATCCGTCTGGCTCATGCCAAGCATTCTACCCAGACCGCGCCCCGCACGCCTCCACCTTCACAGCCGTCATCTCAATCCTGCATGATTTGTCATCTCGACCGAAGTTCGCTCCGCGAAAGTGGAGCGAACGCAGTGGAGAGATCTGCGTTCAAGAACTCCAATCACCCTGCGCAAAGTCCAGAACACCCACCCTACAGCGGGATATTCCCATGCTTCTTCGGCGGATTCTTCTCCCGCTTTCCGTCCAGCATCTCCAGCGCCGTAATCAGCCGCCGCCGCGTCTCCCGCGGATAAATCACCGCATCCACATACCCGCGCTCCGCCGCCACGTAAGGATTCGCAAACTGCTCCCGGAACTCGTCCACCTTTTCTGCCCGAATCTCCTTCAGCACCTCCGCCTTGCGCTCCTCGCTCAGCGATCCCTCGCGCTCGGCAGCCTCCTTCAGCACCTTCTGGAACTCCCGTCCGTACACCACATTCACCGCGCCCTCCGGACCCATGACCGCGATCTCCGCCGTCGGCCACGCCAGGTTCACATCCGTCCGGATATGCTTCGAGCTCATCACGCAATAAGCCCCGCCGTACGCCTTGCGCGTAATCACCGTCATCTTCGGCACCGTCGCCTCCGCAAAGGCATACAGCAGCTTCGCCCCGTGCCGGATAATCCCCCCATACTCCTGGTCCACCCCCGGCAAAAATCCGGGCACATCCTCCAGCGTCAGCAGCGGAATATTAAACGCATCGCAGAACCGCACAAACCGCGCGCCCTTCACGCTCGCATTAATGTCCAGCACGCCCGCCAACACCGCCGGCTGGTTCGCCACAATCCCCACCGGCCGCCCATTCAGCCGCGCAAAACCCACCACAATATTCGCCGCGTAGTGCTCATGCACCTCAAAGAAATACCGGTCATCCACCAGCCGGTGAATCACTTCCTTCATGTCATACGGCTTCGTCGAATCCGCCGGAACCAGCGTATCCAGCTCACGATCAGCGCGGTCCACCGGGTCCGTGCAGGCACGCCGAGGCGGATCATCCAGGTTGTTCGACGGCATAAAACTGAACAGCTCCCGCACCATCGCCAGGCACTCCCGGTCGTCATGCGCCATAAAATGCGCCACGCCGGAAATCTCGTTGTGCGTCGATGCCCCGCCCAGCTTCTCCTTCGTTACGTCCTCATGCGTCACGGTCTTGATCACGTCAGGACCCGTCACAAACATGTAGCTCGTCTTGTCCACCATCAGCGTAAAGTCCGTAATCGCAGGCGAGTACACCGCCCCGCCCGCGCACGGCCCAAGAATCGCGGAAATCTGCGGAATCACCCCGCTCGCCAGCGTATTCCGCAGAAAAATATCCGAGTACCCCGCCAGCGAAACCACGCCTTCCTGAATCCGCGCACCGCCAGAATCATTCAGCCCAATCAACGGCGCGCCCACCCGCATCGCCATGTCCATCAGCTTCACAATCTTTGCCGCGTTCGACTCTGAAAGCGAACCCCCCAACACCGTAAAGTCCTGCGCAAACACAAACACCACGCGCCCGTCGATCCGCCCGTAACCGGTCACAAATCCATCGCCTGGCACCCGCTTCTCCTGCATCCCGAAGTCCGTGCAACGGTGCATCACCAGCCGGTCGGTCTCTTCAAACGTGCCTTCGTCCAGCAGCAGCTCAATCCGTTCCCGCGCCGAGAGCTTGCCTTCCTTGTGCTGCCGCTCGCGCCGCTCAGCGCCTCCGCCCTCTTCCGCTAAACGGTTCCGGCGCTCCAGTTCTTCCACTAAGTGTTCAGGTGTGATCATCGCAACGGATTATAGAAGACCAGCATCACGACTCTAAAGACGCCCCACCGCTCACCCGCTACCACGCAAAAACAAAAAAATCCCCTCGCAGGGATCGCTTTCGCTCCAGTTTCAGGTCCGGGTCACTGCTTTACCGTGGAATACCCTGCGGGGCTTGCCTGCCCGTCAACCGCTACGCCTCATGCCGGAAAAGATCGTCCTTCTCCTTCTTCGGCGAGCACATACAACCCATGCAGCATCCCACCAGCAGCCCTACACCCACTGTGACCAGCAATGCAGGCACCAATACGCCCCATTGCGACATATCGGTCAACAAATCGTGCATGTGCATGAACCACATTTGTCACTCCACCAGGTAAGACACCAAAAATCAGTCCAAGGTTTCCCCCGTTCCATCAAACTTACAGTGGAAACGTGAACCGATTGACATCATGTCACCCCGTTTACAGAACAAGCAAGCCCAAAACACGCAATTTAACCCACTTTTTTCCGGAAATCACTCATTCCTAAACTGGAAATTCCCACTGGCTTTCCAGCAAATAAAAGGCGAAAATATCCTCGTGCAGCCGTCACTCACTGCCGACCCCCGCCTCCACTGGCTCTTCCTCGACCTCAACTCCTACTTCGCCTCCGTCGAACAGCAACTCCGCCCCGACCTCCGCAACCGACCCATCGCCGTCGTCCCCGTCATGGCAGACACCACCTGCGCCATCGCCGCCTCCTACGAGGCCAAGGCCTTCGGCATACGCACCGGCACCCAGGTTGCCGAAGCCCGCCGCCGCTGCCCCTCCATCACCTTCGTCGAAGCCCGCCACGACGTCTACGTCGACTACCACAACCGCATCATCCAGGCCGTCGAGCGCTGCGTCCCTGTCGCCGCCGTCTGCTCCATCGACGAAATGGCATGCCGCCTCATCGGTCGCGAACAGCCGCTCCTCCACGCCCTCCAGCTCGCCCGCGACGTCAAAGCCTCCATCCGCACCCATGCCGGAGACACCCTCCGCTGCTCCATCGGCCTCGCCCCCAATCGCTACCTCTCCAAAATCGCCTCGGACATGGACAAGCCCGACGGCCTCGTCGCCCTCACTCCCGACGTCCTCGACACCGCGCTCCGCCAGCTCACCCCTCGCGATCTCCCCGGTGTCGGCGCGCGCATGGAAAAGCGCCTCCACGCCGCCGGGATCCGCACCATGGACCAGCTCCTCGCCCTCGACCGCGAAGCCATGAACCACGTCTGGGGCTCCATCAACGGCGAAAAACTCTGGCACTGGCTCCGCGGCGAAGACTTCAACGACCCCGCCCTCGAACACAACAAATCCATCAGCCAGAGCCACGTCCTGCCCCCCGAACTCCGCAACTCCGAGGGTGCCTGGGCCGTCGCCCACAAGCTCCTCCACAAGGCCGCCATGCGCCTCCGTGCCGCCCGCCTCTGGACCACCCACCTCTCCCTCACCCTTAAGTACGCCGTCCCAAAATCCTCCGCACACCAGCTCCACTACTCCGGCATCCCAGAGCAACACTGGTCCCAGGGCACAGGCACCATCGAGTGTCAGGACAACCAGACCCTCGTCGAAGCCCTCCGCAATCTCTGGGACCACCGGCCCACCGGCCCCGCCCATCAAAAGCCCTTCTATGTCGGCGTCGCCCTCGGCAACCTCGTCCCCGACCATCTCCACACCCTCAGCCTTTTCTCCTCGCTCGAATCCGAAAGCCGACGCACCCGCCTCACCACCGCCATGGACACCCTCAACACCAAATACGGACTCAACACCCTCGCCCCCGCCAGCATGCTCCTCGCCAAAGCCGCCGCCCCCACCCGCATCGCCTTCACCAGCATCCCCGACCTGTTTTAGAAATTTTTCACATCTTTTTTGCCCTGGAACAGGGCTGAATCGGCACAACTCCTTGAGCCTCCACAGCTAAGCGAAGATTGGCCGTCATACCGGCGTCGCAACCCACCCACATCCTTCCGACTTGAGCGGCCATCCTAACGACCAGACGCCTTCTGCAGGTGCAGGCTCCACGTTCGACCGGCAACCTCGAAGACGGGAAGGATGGAGCATCATGGATAAAAATCAAATCAGCGGAAAATTCGATCAAGCCTCCGGCAAAGGAAGAGAAGAAACAGGAAAAGTCGTCGGCAGCCAGAAAATGGAAGACAAAGGCAAGGCGGACCAGGTAAAAGGGAGCTCCAAAGAGGCCTGGGGCAAAGCCAAAGAATCCGAAAGGGAAATTGTCACTGACAAGCCGCAGATAGAGAAGAAAGCTTCCTAGGCAATCTCCTCGCCAATCCAGCCACGGAGCAGCATCTTTGTCGAATTCTTCCGCAACATAAACCAGCCTCCCGTCGGCTTGTCATCCCCACGGAGCCGCATGGCGGCTCCCGCTGGGATCATAAGCCGAACGGGAGATTGTCCAAGTCGCTTTCGCTCATCCCGCTGGCTTTGAAGTAAAAACCTCGGTGCAGCAACGATTGGATTCAGTGCAGCAATACCCCCTCGCAATCAGACAAACAGCTTCACCCACCCGCTTTCCCTTACACTAAGCGGGTGTCCTACCGAGGCCGCATCGCCCCCACCCCCACCGGCTACCTCCACTCCGGCCACGCCCGCACCTTCTCCATCGCCGCCCAGCGCGCCCGCGCCCAGCAAGGCGTCCTCATCCTCCGCAATGAAGACCTCGACCCCGACCGCTGCAAGCCCCAGTACATCCACGCCATGTTCGAAGACCTCCGCTGGCTAGGCTTCCAATGGTCTGAAGGTCCAGACGTAGGAGGCCCCCACAGCCCCTACAACCAAAGCCAGCGCCGCCCGTTCTACCTCGACGCATGGCACACCCTCGTCGCCTCCGGCCACGTCTATCCCTGCACCTGCAGCCGCAAAGACCTCCAGCAAGCCGCCCAGGCCCCCCACGAAAGCCCCAATCCTGCAGACCCCCAAATTACAGACGAAGAACTCCTCTACCCAGGCACATGCAGGCCAGCCCCAGACGCCAGGCCCATCCACCCACCCGAATCCCCCGCCGGCCTAAACTGGCGCTTCCGCGTTCCCGACAGCGAAGCCATCCACTTCACCGACGCCCACTACGGCCCGAAAACCTTCCTCGCCGGCCGCGACTTTAGTGACTTTCTCATCTGGCGTCGCGACAACGTCCCCGCCTACCAGCTCGCCGTCGTCGTCGACGATCACCTCATGCGCATCACCGAAGTCGTCCGCGGCCAGGACCTCCTCGTCTCCACCGCCCGCCAGATCCTCCTCTACCGCGCCCTCGGCTGGACACCACCCGACTGGTACCACTGCCCACTCGTCACCGACGCCCAGGGCCGCCGCCTCGCCAAGCGCCACCACGCCCTCTCCATCCGCACCCTCCGCCAGCAAGGCCAAACTCCCCAACAGGTCCTCGGCCTCGAATAATTCGCAGCGGCTACACTCGTAGTCAGCCCCACTCACCATGGCCACCGATTTCGCCCAGAACGTCAAGCAGCAGGCCGACATCGTCAAGATCATCGGCGAATACGTGCGCCTCAAAAAAGCCGGCGCCCAGAACTTCTCCGGCCTTTGCCCCTTCCACTCCGAAAAAACACCCTCCTTCTCCGTCCACGCCGGACGCCAGTTCTTCCACTGCTTCGGCTGCGGCCAGTCCGGCGACGTCTTCACCTTCGTCCAGAAAATCGAAAACGTCAGCTTCCCTGAAGCCGTCCGCTCCGTCGCCAAAAAGTGCGGCATCCCCCTCCCCCAGCGCGAATTCCAATCCCCCGAAGAAGCCGCCGAACACCGCCGGCGCTCCAGACTCATCGAACTCAACGAAGCCGCTGCCCAGTGGTTTCAGGAGCAGCTCCGCTCCGGCGAAGGAGCCGCCGCCCGCGCCTACCTCACCGGCCGCGGCCTCGACGACAAAGGCATCGAACGCTTCCGCATCGGCTACGCGCCAGACTCCTTCAACGCCCTCCGCGAGCACCTCCAGGGCAAAGCCGAACCCGAAGCTCTCCGCGCCTCCGGCCTCTTCTCCTGGAAAGAGCAGGAAGACGGCACCCCCGGCCCCATCTACTCCCGCTTCCGCAAGCGCATCACCTTCCCCATCGCCAACGAGGCCGGCCGCATCATCGCCTTCACCGCCCGCGCCATCGAATCCGGAGACAAAGCCGGACCCAAATACATCAACTCGCCGGAAACCCCGCTCTACTCCAAGGGCCACATCCTCTTCAATCTCGACAAGGCACGTCAGGCCATCCGCGAAGCCGACTTCGCCGTCCTCGTCGAAGGGCAAATGGACTGCATCTCCGCCTACCTCGCCGGAATCACCAACGTCCTCGCCACCAGCGGCACCGCCTTCACCGAGATGCAGGCCCGCCTCCTCGGCCGCTACAGCAAGCGCGTCATCGTCAACTTCGACCCCGACACCGCAGGAGCCAACGCCGCAGAAAAATCCATCGGCCTCCTGACGGAAGAAGGCTTTGAAGTCAAAGTCATCACCCTCGAAGGCGGCCTTGACCCCGACCGCTACATCCGCGAGCGCGGCGTCAAAGCCTACATGGAAGCCCTCCGCGGCGCACGCCGTCACGAGGACTACCTCATCGAACGTGCCCGCACCCTCTTCCCGCCGCGCTCGCCCGAAGCCAAGGTCAAAGCCCTCAACTACCTCCTGCCCCACATCCGCCGCGTCCCCAACCGCATCGCCCGCGACCAGTTCGCCACCGACGCCGCCCAGGCCCTCGGCATCGACTCATCCCTCCTCCGCGCCGAACTCAAAGAGGCCGCCGCCAAACGCCGCGACTTCATCTCCACCGCCCAGGCCTACCCCCTCACCCGCGCCGAGCAAATCCTCCTCATGGCCTTCGCCGCGCCCCACTCCAATGAGGCGCACGTCACCGCAGAAAACGCCCTCGCCCAGCACGCCGCCGACTTCGCCCGCGTCCGCGAAGACGTCACCGAAATCATCACCCTCCTCCGCAACCGCCCCCACGGCACCGACCCGCTCGCCGCCATCGACGACCCGCAAAAAAAGCAGCTCCTCGCCAGCCTCTTCGTCTCCGTCCACGACGCGGAACCCACCGCCGCCGAAGTCGAAGAAACCGTCCTCGCCATCCGCCGCATCGCCCTCCAGCAGCAGCAGCGCGAACTCCGCAACGCCATCGCCGAAGCCGAACGAGCCGGCCGCATCGAGGAAGCCCTCCAGCAAACCCGCGAAGCCCAGCAAATAGCCCTCCGCCTCCGCGAACTCAGCTAGTCAAACACCCACGCCGGGTGCCCCATTCATGCGCGCCTTTCGCGCATGAGTGGGGTTGGAACAACGTGCGGATTGGATCTCAGTGGGTGCCCCACGTCCCGCAGGGACGTGGGTATCGGCGCAAAGCGCCGACCCCGGGGATGAATCGTGTACCCCACCCCGGTTTCCACCACCCCTCAATCAAAAATGGTGCGCAAAGCGCGCGGTCGCCCGGACGGCCAGTCCCCCGTGCGGCCAGCACCCACACCTGCGATACTGAAACCGGAATGTCTGAGCTATCTCCCACCGCAATCCGCCCCACCCAGACCTGCCCCATCTGCGACGGCATGGGCATGCGTGTCATCCAGCGGCCAGACGGCTCCGCCGCCGCCGAGCCATGCCAGTGCCGGCTCACCCAGCGCATCGCCCGCCTGCTCCGTCGCTCCAACATCCCCAAACGCTACGAGCACTGCACCCTCGAAAGCTACGAGCTGCCCCGCTCCGCCGACCCCACCCTCCGCCAGGCCCACCTCCGCACCTCCGCCTTCGTCGACGGATATCCCGTTACCACCGAGGGCAAAGGACTCCTGCTCACCGGCAACATCGGCGTCGGCAAAACCCATCTCGCTGTCGGCATGCTTATCGCCCTCATCCGCGAGAAGTCCGTCCGCGGCCTCTTCTGCGACTACCGTGAGCTCCTCAAGCAGATCCAGCACTCCTACAACGCCCAGTCCAACACCACCGAGCTCGACATCCTCCGCCCCGTCTTCGACGCCGAAGTCCTCGTCCTCGACGAGCTCGGCGCCGCCAAACCCACCGAGTGGGTCTGGGATACCGTCGCCCTCATCCTCAACACCCGCTACAACGACAAGCGCACCACCATCATCACTACCAACTACCCAGACCTGCCCCCCGGCGCAGGCAACCGCGAAGAAACCCTTGGCGACCGCATCGGCGAGCGCATGCGCTCCCGCCTCTCAGAGATGTGCGTCCCCATCGAAATGCGAGGCAGCGACTTCCGCCAGGGCGTAGGCAAAGCCCGCTTCAGCTAACCCCATCCCTGGTTTCTCCCATCTCTTGCCACACCCGTCCCTTGTTCCAACAAACGCGCTTTGTTGCAGAAGACACACCCTAAGCCGCGTCATTTCGACCGAAGTCCGCTCGCCGCAAGGCGAACGGACGCAGCGGAGAAATCTGCGGCTCCAACATGCTCCGGCGCAGCCGAGGCGAACCCGCAGTTTGTAAGTAGTCAGGGTGGGGGAACAAGCCAAAAGTGCCGGGAATTAATCCAAAAATTGTTATCCTGGAAATAGAGAGATCAAAAAGGCGCGCAAAGCGCGCGTTGGCCCGTGCGGCCAGCACCTGAAAATAGAGAGAACAAAGAAGGCGGCTCCATCCGGAGCCGCCTTTTCCATGTCCAATTCCCCAAACCGGGAGGTTTCCACACCAAATCCCCCTTAGAAGGCTAACCTGCCCAATTAAATCAACAACATCCCCGCAAAAGCAACAGGCGGAAATCCATCGCTAATGGGTTAACCTCTCCCATAGAATCAACAACTTCCCCACAAAAAAGTAGGGGGGCATGAACGCTTTTTTTTGGGTACGGACCGGGGACATACCTGACAGATTGAACCGGGCAGATGCCTGACACTGCAACGGGGTCGTGAGGGTTTAGA
>JBMFWD010000029.1:0-40380 GCA_049965615.1 Acidobacteriaceae bacterium | reverse complement strand
CATGGCTCGCACGATCTGCCCAATGCAGACGCACGGACCTCTGCGCCTTGACAGAGCCTTTCCGTTTATCGACGAAACGACCGGTCAGGGAGACACGACATCTTGTGCGGGTGAGTGGGGCGCGCTGCGGGAGAGTCAGTACTTGCGGAGGACGCCGAGGACGCGGCCCTGGATGGCTACCTGGGCGGCGGGGACGATGATGGGGTTCATCTCTGCGTTGGAGGGCTGGAGGCGGACCATGGAGCCCTCGAGGTAGAAGCGCTTGAGGGTGGTTTCGGCTCCGCGGACGAGGGCGACGATGATTTCTCCCTGGCGGGCGGTGCTGGTGCGCTCGACGAGGACGTAGTCGCCGTCGACGATGTGCTCGTCGCGCATGGATTCGCCGCGGACCTGGAGGGCGAAGACTTCGCGGTTGCCGATGATGTCGCCAAGGGAGATGGTTTCCGGCGTTTCGACGGCTTCGACGGGGAGGCCGGCGGCGATGCGGCCCATGAGGGGCAGGCGGTCGGCGGTGCGGGTGCGGCTGCGCGGGGGCAGAACGTCGAGCGAGCGGCTGCGGTTGTGGGCGCGTGCGATGAGGCCCTTGTTCTGCAGGTTGGTGACGTGCTTGTGCACGGTGGCGAGTGATTTGAGCTCGAGGCCGCGGGCGATTTCCTCATAGGAGGGGGAATAGCCGTTGCGCTGGACGAAACCGGAGATGAAGTCGAGAACCTCTTTTTGCCGCCGGGTAATGGCCATGAGAGCAGTATAGCGAAGAAAAAGGGAATCGAAAGCGAAAATGTTTCGCGGGGAATCGAAAGGCGCAACCGGGGATGCTTTTTGCGGATGCGGCGGGGTGGGGAAGGGTGCGTACGGGGTTTTCCTGAAATGGGAAGGGTGTGTGAGGCGGAGTTTCAGAATGGGCGGGGTGGGTGAGAAAGGACTCAAGAAAGCTTGAAGAGGGGCGAAGGCTGGGAGAAGGTAGCGGTGTGGAGGGAAGAAGGTGAGAGTTCTCGTGGTGGAAGACGATGGGGCGTTGCGGCGGTTTCTGGAGCGGGGGTTGACGGCGGAGGGGTATCGCGTGAGCCTTGCGGCGGACGGCGAGGAGGCGATGGCGGCGCTGGAGACGATGCTGCCGGACCTGGTGGTGATGGACCTGAGCCTGCCGAAGCGGGATGGGACCGAGGTGCTGCGGTTTTTGCGGGAGCGCAGCCAGGAGACTCCGGCGCTGGTGCTGAGCGCACGGCACGAGGTGGGGACGCGGGTGGAGTGCCTGGACCTGGGCGCGGATGATTGCATGGGCAAGCCGTTTTCGCTGGCGGAGCTGAAAGCGCGTTGCCGGGCGCTGCTGCGGCGGCGGGGCAAGGCCGCGAACCTGTTGCTGCGGCATGGCGAGGTGGAGCTGAACCGGGTGGAGCACAAGGTGATGCGGAGCGGCGTGCAAGTCCCGCTGACGCGGACCGAGTATGCGCTGCTGGAGTGCCTGATGCTGCATCGTGGACAGCCGGTGTCGCGGGCGAGCCTGCTGGCCGAGGTGTGGAAGGAGCCGGGCGAGAACGGAACCAACATTGTGGACGTGTATGTGAACTACCTGCGAAAGAAGCTGGGCGAGGATGGCCCGGAGCCGCTGATCCAGACGGTGCGCGGGCTGGGGTATGCGATTGGGATGACGGGCCCGCGGCGGGAGGCTTTGGCGCAGGCAATTTAGTCTCGATGCGCGAGAGATGGCGGCAGATGCTGCGGACAGGATTCGGGGAGGGAGACGGCGATGGCGGAAAAGACGGAGCGGAAGGCCACGGAAACCGAAGAGTGGGGAGCGTGGTTTGACAAGTTGATTCGCGGGGAAATCAAGCAGGATTCGAAGGTCGCAGGAGAAGGGCAAGCGGAACGGAAGGGGGCACGGACATGGCAACAGCGGTGAGCGGGATGCGGCAGGTACAACCGAGGACGGCGGTGCTGGCGAGCGCGGACTTTTCCTTCCGGACGCGGGTGCGGGAGGCTCTGCGGGGACTGCGCTGGGAGGTGATGGAGGCCGGTGGCGGCGCCGAGGCGCTGGCGCACCTGGAGGCTCGTCCGGCGGAGGTGATGATTGTGGATACCTGGCTGCCGGACCTGGAGATGGGAGAGTTCGTGGCCGAGTTTGCGGCGCTGTATCCGGGGACGGATCTGATTGCGGTGGATGATCCTTCGCAGGGCGGGACGCAGGTGCGGAGCCCGAGGCGGAACGAGATACTGTTTGCGCTGCGGCGCGGGCAGGAAGCCGACGGGGCGATCTGGAATGGAGCCGAGGAGATGGCCGAGCGGAGCCCGGAAACGCGTCCGGCGGTGGTGCGCGAGGAGGTGTATGTCCCGCAGACGGGCAACTGGCAGGTGCGCGGCGGACAGAGTGGGTCAGCACTGACCGGGCCGGCGGGTGAGGCAGCGGGTGCGGTGCGGTTGCCGGAGCTGATTGGCGACAGCGCGGAGATGCTGGAGGTGAGCCGGAGGATCCGGCTGGTGGCCCCCAAAGGCGCGACGGTGCTGGTGCAGGGACCGACGGGCTCGGGCAAGGAGCTGGTGGCGCGGGCGATTCACCGGCTGAGCGGAAGGTCGCAGCGGCGGCTGGTGGCGCTGAACTGCGCGGCGATTCCCGAGACGCTGCTCGAAGCCGAGCTGTTCGGGCATACGCGCGGCGCCTTTACGGGCGCGGTGCAGGGGCGCGTGGGCAGGATTGAAGCCGCCGACGGCGGGACGCTGTTTCTGGACGAGATTGGCGAGATGCCTCTGGCGCTGCAGGCCAAGCTGCTGCGCTTTCTGGAGACGGGCGAGCTGCAGCGGATTGGCGACAACGATTCGGTCAAAGTGGATGTGCGGATTGTGGCCGCGACGCATCGGTCGCTGGGCGAGATGGTGCGAGCGGGGAGCTTTCGCGCCGACCTTTATTACCGGCTGGCGGTGTTCTTGATCCGTACGCCTGCGCTGGCCGAGCGGCCCGCCGACCTGCCGCTGCTGGTGGAGCGGCTGATGGCGCGGATGGGCGAGCAGGGGCCGGCGCGGAGACTGGCTCCGGAGGCGATGGCGAAACTGGAAGCACATGCCTGGCCGGGGAATGTGCGGGAGTTGCAGCACGTGCTGGAGCGGGCGGCGATTTTGGCTGGAGACGAGCCGGTGATCGGGGATGCGGAGATTGAGTTTGGCGAAACATTTTAAGAGTTTTCCAATCTTTAGCGGCGGGTTTCGGGCGCGGGAGTGCAGTTCTGAAAGTGTCAGGCGGAACGTGTTAGACGGAGGCGACGGATGCAGATCATGAGTTCGATGGAGCAGGCGCTGGAGCGGTACCTGGACTTGTCGGTGCTGGAGCAGAAGGTGACGGCGCAGAACATGGCGAACGTGGATACGCCGGGCTATCGGACGGTGGGATTTGATTTTGCGGACGCGATGCGGCGCTCGGTGGAGCGGATTGACGAGCAGCGCGCGGCCGGGCGGAGCCGACTGGCGGCGAAGCTCGATGGCGGGGATGCGGCGTTGTCAGCGGCGCCGCTGCTGCCGGTCTCCGATGCGGTGGAGATACACCGGGTGGGCGGGCTGCTGGAGCGGCCCGATGGCAACGATGTTTCGGTGGATCGTGAGGGCTTGAAGATGTCTGAGGCGCAACTGCAGTTTGAGGTGGGCGAGCAGCTGCTGAAGCAGCAGTTCACGGAGATCAGCGACGCGATTCATGCGGCGGGCTGACGGACCGAGAGGCGTGAGGGAGGGAAGGGATGAACCTGTTTGGACTGATGAATGTGAGCGGGTCGGCGCTGGAGGCGGAGCGGATTCGCGCCGAGGTGGTGGCGGCCAACATGGCCAACGCGAATACGACGCGGACGGCCACCGGCGGACCCTACCTGCGGCAGGAGGTGGTCTTTGCCTCCGACGCTCCGGACGGAAACAGCTTTGCGGCGCAGATGATGAACCAGCCACAGGCGCAGGGCAGCATGGCGGAGGGGAACTTCGGGGCGCTGCCGGATGCGACCTCCGATGGGATGGACGCCATGAACGGGATGAATGCGATGAATGTTGCGATGGGCGGCGGCATGGCCGAGCCCCAGGTGGGCGGCGTCCGGGTAGCCGCGGTGGTGACAGAAAAGAACGCGGTTCTGAAGCGGTATGACCCGAACAATCCGGATGCGGACAAGCAAGGGTATGTGAGCTATCCGGATATCAATCCGATTACCGAGATGGTGGATTTGATGAGCGCGACGCGCAGCTACGGGTTGAACACCTCGGCGGTGCAGGCGACCAAGAGCATGATCAGCGATTCGATCGACATTCTGAAGCCCTGAGGGGCGGACGAGCAAACGAGAGCGGAAATTGTAACCGTAACAGTTTCCTGAACCAGCGAGACAGAAAAGAGAGGCGAACAGATGCAGTCCATTGCGGCGATTGCGCAGGCGGTCAACGGAAGTGGAGCCGGGAACGGATTTTCGGCCAATGCGCCGGGGTGGGGCGGGAAGGAGGCTGCCGGAAGCGTATACAGCGGCCAGGGCCCCCATGGCGCGGGCTCGGCGCCGGGCACTCCCTTTGCGGGACTGGTGACCGGGGCGGTGCAGAGCATGAACGCGCTGAATCAGCAGGCGGCCCGGATGACGACGGGGCTGATCGAGGGCACGGGCGTGGATATTCACCAGGCGATGATCGCTACGGCGAAGTCCGAGCAGGCCTTTGAGCTGGCGCTGGCGGTGCGCAACAAAGCCGTGGCGGCGTACCAGCAGGTGATGAATCTGCAGTTCTAACCCCTGCGTGAGCAGATGGGGCAACCGACAGGAATACGATGCCGGAGACGAAACCATTGGCGAAGTCCCTCGACGTGCAGGCGCGCGCGGCCTTCTCGAATCTTGTGGAGCGGGTGCGGCAGATGCCGCCCGCGCAGCAGAAGCGGCTGGGTCTGCTGGCGGCAGTGGCCGTGGCGGTGGTGGCCGGGCTGATCTGGTATGGCACGCGCACCGATTGGCGGACGCTGTACGGAGGGTTGGACGCCTCGGACGCGCGGACGATGTCGCAGCAGTTGTCGGCGGCCGGGATTCCCTACAACGTGTCGCCGGATGGCACAAAGCTGCTGGTGCCGGTCGGGGACCTGGACAAGGCGCGGCTGGTGGCGACCGCCGGTGGCGGTCCGGCGAGCGGGAAGATGGGATTTGCGATCTTCGACAAGCCGAACTGGGTGGGCTCGGACTTCGATGAGCGGGTGAATTACCTGCGGGCGCTCGAAGGGGAGCTGGAGCAGACGATCGACACGATCCAGGATGTGCGGGCGTCGAAGGTGAACCTGGTGATGCCGCACGACTCGCTTTTCACCAGCGAGCAGCGTCCGGCCAAGGCCTCGGTGGTGCTGACGCTGCGCAGCCGGACGATTTCGCGCGAGGAGGCACGGTCGATCCGGAACCTGGTGGCGGCTGCGGTGGATGGACTGAAGCCGGAGAACGTGGTGCTGGTTTCGGCCAGCGGGGAAGACCTTTTTGGAGCGCGGGGCGCGGATGCGACCCAGGCCGAGCGGGAGCAGGCGTTGAGCAACCAGCTGATTGCGACGCTGGAGCCGGTGGCGGGGGTAGGCAATGTGCGCGCCAGCGTGAATGTGTCCTATGACACGGCGAGTTCGACGGAGACCGATGAGACGTATAACCCGAACCAGACGGCGACGCTGAGCCTCGAGCGGAGCGAGCAGATCAGCGGCTCGCAGCCGGTGCCGGCCGGGATTCCGGGAACGACGAGCAATGCGCCGAATGCGACGGGCGCGGCGAATCCGAAGAAGCCGCTGTTTCCTCCTCAGACGACCGGGCAGCAGCAGAGCAAGGAAGAGAGCAGCACGTATGGAGTTTCGAAGCAGATCCGGCACGTGGCGCAGGGCCCCGGGCAGATCAAGCGGCTGACGGTGGCCGTGCTGCTGAATGAGCCCTACGTGATGAAGGGCGGCAAGCGGGTGTGGCAGCCGCGCTCGGCCCAGCAGATGCAGCGGCTGACGCAACTGGCGCAGGCCGCGGTGGGTTACGACGCGCAGCGCGGCGACGTGGTGACGGTGGAGGAGATTCCCTTTGACCAGTCGGCCGGCGCGGCGAAGGTTTCCTGGATGGAGCGCGGCGAGCAGTGGCTGCGTCTGGCCTCGCCGGTGTGGCAGCCGGCGGGGATGGTACTGGGACTGCTGCTGCTGGCGCTGCTGGTGCTGCGTCCGATGGTGAAGCAGCTGGCCGCGGGCGCTCCGGCGGGAGTGCGGGTGCAGGCGGTGATTGGCGACAAGACGGCCGAAGGCGTGGCGGAGACGCCGCGGCTGGAACAGCAGAAGGCGCACGCGCAGGCGGTCTTTGAGCGTGTGGCGGAGAGCGTGAATCAGGAACCGGGGCAGGCGGCGCGGCTGCTCCAGAGCTGGATCCATAGCGAATGAGCGAGTCCAAGACAGCAGAGAAAACATTGACTCCGGCGGCGGGCGTGGATGGCTCCGCGCCGCCGAAGCGGAAGATTCCGGGGATCCGCAAGGCGGCGATCTTCCTGGTGGCAGTGGGCGATGAGCTGGCGCGGAAGCTGCTGCTGCAGCTGCCGGAAGCCGATGTGCAGAGGGTGACCGAAGAGATTACGGAGCTGAAGGGGATTTCTCCGGAGCTCTCCGCCTCGGTGGTGGAAGAGTTTCACGAGATGATTGCGACGCAGCAGTACATGATGCACGGCGGCATGGACTACGCGCGTAAATTGCTGGTGGACGCCTTTGGCAAACAGCGGGCCGAGGACCTGATGTCGCTGGTGAAGAGCGCGCAGGAGGCCAGCCACGGCAACCTGGCGATGCTGGAAAAGGTGGACCCGGCGCAGTTGGGAAAATTTCTGGAGGGAGAGCATCCGCAGACGGTGGCGCTGGTGCTGGCGCACCTCGATCCGCGGCGGGCCTCGCAGGTTCTGGGCAACCTGGATCAGCCCCGGCGGGTGGCTGCGGTGCGGAGGCTGGCGGCAATGCGGGAGTTCTCCCCCGAGCTGGCGCAGAAGATTGCATTGATTCTGCATCGGCAGGCCGAGCATGTGGGAGGCAACAGCCGGAAGTCGTATTCGGGCTTCAAGGCGGTGGCGGACCTGCTGAACCGCGTGCCGGGCGACCAGTCGAAGGTGATCCTGGAGCAGATTGAGGAGGATGATCCGGAGATGGCGCTGGGGGTGCGGAACCTGATGTTCACCTTTGAAGACCTGGTGACGGTGCCGCCGGCAAGCATGCGCGAGATTGTGGCCGAGGTGGACAAAAAGCAGCTGGCCCTGGCGCTGCGCGGAGCCAAGGAGGATTTGAAGGCGCATATCTTCCGGGCGATGTCTTCGCGCGCGGTCGAGATGATGAAGGAAGACATGGAAGTGATGGGCCCGGTGCGGGCGCGCGAGGTGTCGGCGGCGCAGCACGAGATTCTGCAGCTGGCTCGCAAGCTGGAGGCCGATGGCAAGGTGATTTTGAAGGTGGAAGCCGGAGACGACCTGGTGGTTTAGTGCGGGCCGGTTACCGCCGTCGACGGGGCTGTGGAGTCAATGGACATTTGGGCGAGGCGGACTGGGATGGAGCTGGACACGATGGGATTGCAGGGAAAGCAGGAGCATGTGAGCGGGAATGCGAGGAGCGGGGAGCCGCTCGGCTGGGAGCAGTTGAGCCGGGAGATCGAGCGGCGCCACGTGGGGAAGGGAGCGGTGGTGGAGCCGCTGCGTTATCCTTCGGCGGGCGGAGAGGATGCGGCGGAGGCCGAAGCGCCTGCCGCGGAGTGGGTGGCCGGGCAGGAGTGGGCCGCGCAACTGGAGGCAAAGGAAGCCGAATGGAAGGCGCGTTGCGAGGCGGTACGGCAGGAGGCGCTGGCGCAGGGACGCGCCGAGGTCGAAGGAAGGCGCATGGAGATGCTGGCCCAGTGTGCCGGGCAGTGGAGCCGGGCGGTCGAAGAGTTTCGGCAGGCACGGGAAAGTTATTTTGCGCGCGTGGAGCGCGAGGTGGTGGAGCTGTCGCTGGCGATTGCGGCGCGGATACTGCAGCGCGAGGCGCATGTGGACCCGCTGCTGCTGGCCGGCGCGGTGCGGGTGGCGCTGGGCCAACTGCAGGCGTCGACGACTGTAGAGTTGCGGGTCCCCGCCTCGGCACACGAGATGTGGAGCGAGACGCTGCGGCTGATGCCGAACCTGCCGGTGATGCCGAAGGTGGTGGCCGACAGCGAGATGAAGGATGGAGAGTGCGTGCTGACGACCGAGGCCGGGCGCGTGGATCTGGGTGTGAAGGCACAGTTGAAAGAGGTGGAGCGCGGGTTCTTCGATCTGCTCTCGCATCGCGCGCCGGCCAGCGGTCGGGATGCGGCCAGGGTGGGGCTTTAAGCCGTGGAGGTGCTGAGCAGTTACGCGAACCGGCTGCGCTCGCGGATGCCATGGCGGTGGGAAGGGCGCGTGGTGGAGGCCGTGGGGCAGACGGTGGAGTCGGTGGGGCCGCAGTGCTCGGTGGGCGAGTGCTGCGAGATTGTGGACGGGGACGGGGTGCCGCATCTGGCCGAGGCGATTGGCTTTCGCGGGGCGAACCTGATCACGATGCCGGTGGAGTCGAGCGACGGGATTCGGTATGGGGATACGGTGGCCGGGCTGGGTGTGCGGCCTTCCATCGACGTGGGGCATGCGCTGATTGGGCGCGTGCTGAATGCGCTGGGGCGGCCGCTGGACCGCGGCGGTTCGCTGCGGGCCACGGCAACGCTGCCGCTGGAGCGCGATGTGCCGCACCCGATGGACCGGGCGAGGATTCACGAGCCGCTGGGCTCGGGGATTCGCGCGATTGACGCGATGCTGACGGTGGGCCGCGGGCAGCGGGTGGGAATTTTTGGCGGATCGGGCGTGGGCAAGAGCACGCTGATCGGCATGATGACGCGCAACAGCGACGCGGATGTGATTGTGGTGGGACTGGTGGGCGAGCGCGGTCGCGAGGTGGGCGAGTTTCTGGAAGACAGCTTAGGGCCGGAGGGGCGGAAGCGCGCGGTGGTGGTGGTTTCGACCTCGGACCAGACGCCGCTCTTGCGGATGCGGGCGGCGCTGAGCGCGACCTCGATTGCCGAGTACTTTGCCGCGGAGGGCAAGCACGTGCTGCTGGTGCTGGATTCGCTGACGCGATTTGCGATGGCGGCGCGCGAGGTGGGGCTGGCGGCGGGTGAGCCGCCGACGGCGAAGGGGTACACGCCTTCCGTATTTACGCGGCTGGCGAGGCTGGTGGAGCGGGCGGGACGTTTCCGCGAGGGCAGCATCACGGCGTTTTACACGGTGCTGATGGAGGGCGACGACCAGCAGGACACGCTGGTGGACGCGGTGCGTTCGTACCTGGATGGGCACGTGGTGCTGTCGCGGACGCTGGCGGCGCAGGGGTGGTATCCGCCGATTGAGGTGCTGGATTCGATCAGCCGGCTGATGCCGGCGGTGGCGACGGCGGAGCATCGGCAGGCGGCCTCGACGGTGCGGAGGATGCTCGCGGCATATGCGAAGTCCGAGGACCTGGTGCGGATTGGGGCGTACAAGGCGGGTTCTGATCCGGAGCTGGACTGCGCTCTGCGGACGCGGGATGCGGTGCGCGGGCTGCTGGCGCAGGATGCGGAGGAGAACGTGAGCTTTCGCGCGGCGGTCGAGAGCCTGGGGCGCGTGGCCGCAGCGATGCGCTCATGAGCCGGCAACTGGAGCGGCTGCTGCGGGTGCGGCGGCTGATGGAGGAGATGAGCCGGGCCGAGTTTACGGCGCGCCGACTGGAACAGGCGGAGATGGAGCGGCGGCGGGATGCGGCGCGGGAGAGCTCGCTGGCGCTGCGCGGCGATGCGCGCGCGGTGCTGGCCGGGGAAGGTGCGGATGCGACGCAGGGAGTGTGGCAGCGTCTGCTGGCCGACAGCGACGAAAGCGAGCACCAGGGACAACAATGGGCGCAGGCCGCGCGGCAGTCCGGGGAGCGGGTGGAAGCGGCGGAACGGAAGTACCTGGAGGAGCGGCGTGGCCGGATGCAGGCCGAGATCGTGGTGCGGGAGCGCGCGGCAGTCGAGCGCGTGGAGCGGGAACGGCGCGAGCAGAGAGAGATCGACGACTGGTTTGGGATGAAGCGGGGAGCGCGCCGTGCGCATGGCAGACAAGCGGATGCGGTGTGAGATTTCTCCAATCTGAGCGCGGATTTGCCGCATTTCTTTGGCCCCCGAACTGCAACAAGTGACAACGAGAGGTTGGACAATGATGCCAGCAGTGCAGGTGGGGCCGGGAAACGCCGTTGCGGCGGGTCGAGCTTCGAGCGTGGGCCCGCAAAGTGGAGTTGCGCCGGGCGATGCTGCCGGAGCGGGATTTGGCGCGGTGATGGCGCATGCGCTGTCGCAGGCGTCGGGCACGGGCGTGGGCGGCCGACAGAGCGCACCGGCGCCGGTGGGGGGTGACGGCAAAGGCGCTCAAGGGAACGCGGCGGCCGGGGCTGGCGGCGATGCGCAGGCGAACGCTCAGAACGTATCCGACACGTTGACAAATTCGAAAAGCGGCGCAGGGGCGGTGTCGGCGGAATTGCCGGGCGCGCAGGCGCAGAGCGGAACACCCGCGGCGGCCGGGACGGTGGAGGCGCCGGCTGGCGACGTGCAGGCGGCTGGGCAGCAGATGGCGGCAATTGCTGGAGAAAATGTAACCAATATAAGTACGAATGCGGGCGGGGCTGTGCCTGCTGCGAGCTTGTCTTCGGGAAGCGTGTCTTCGGGAAGCTCTTCTTCTGGGGCCGATGCGTCTGGAGGGGCAGCCGGGCCAGCGAAGGGCGCGAGCGGAGAGGCCGCTGGTGCGGCTGGTAAGAAAACGGAGGGCAAGAAGGTGGAAGCAACCGGCCAGGCGGCGCCTCCGGGACCGCTGGTGAACGGCGCAGGACTGCTGGCTGCAGCGGCGTCTGCTGTGGTCGTGAGTCCGGCTGCGGCGACGGCGGGAACGGCTGCCGTTGCGAAGACGGCCCGTGATGGCCAATCGACGGCGTGGGCGGCGGGAGGCGTTGCGTTGAAAGCCGCGGCGGCTGCCGGAGCGGGGATGCGGGCGGCTGGGGCCGCGGCAGGGAGCGCGAACGCGGGCAAGCCTGTGCCGGATGCAACTGCCGGGCAGGCGCATCGAGAGAGTCGCGGGCAGGGAAATCTGGTTGCGGCGGCCGGCGGCGCTGGGTCTGTGGTGAGTAGCGCGCAGACGGCTGTGAATGCCGATACAGGATTGGGAGCGAGTGCGGGTTCGGGTTTGGGTGTCAGTCCGGATGCGGGTGATGGGAACGCGATTTCTGCGCAGAGCAGCAACGCAGCGGGCGGCGCGGGGCTGACGGTTTCTCGCGCGCACGATGACGCGAAGAGTGCGGGCGGCGGGAACGGGAATGGAAGCGGGAGTGGCGCATCGGGAGTTGGGTTTACGGCGACGCTGCTGCAGGCGCATGCGGGAATGGTGTCGGGAAGTGGTTCCAGCAATGCGGCTGGCAATGGATTTGCAAACGGGCTGAGCATGAGTGCCGGAGCCGGGCCCGGCGCTGCCGTGGGTTCTCACGGGGGCGTGCAGCATGCGGCAGGAAGCGCAGGAGGAATGGGCGTGGCGAATCCCTACGCGCGGATGGATGAGCCGCAGCGGGCGACGCTGGTGTATGCCTCGCCGCAGAAGATGAGCGTGGCGGTGAGCGATCCGGGATTGGGGAATTTTCAGGTGCGCGCGCAGGGCGCGGGCGCGCAGGTGGCTGCGAGCCTGGCGACGAGTTCAGCGGTGACGCATGCGCAACTGAGCGGGCATTTGCCCGCGCTGACGGCGTTTCTGCAGGACCAGCGCGTGGATGTGTCGCGCGTGACGGTGGTGCAGCAGCAGAGCCTGCTGGGCGGAGATGCGGGGCCCCGGGAGTTTGGCGGCCGGCAGCGGCAGGGCGGTTCCGGCTCGCAACGCGCACGGGCGCAGGCGGGCCGTGTGGGCAGCGTAGGTGCCGCGGGTTCGAAGGAAGTCGTGGCCTTAGCCGGGCTGGTGGGCGGGGCTGGACCGGTGGGTAGGGCTGGATGGGATGCGGGTAGTGTGGATGCGGCAGCCGCTTCGGCGCGGAGGGCCGACGAGATGGATGGCGGCGCGATGGGTACTGTGGATCTCCATGCCTGAGCAGCGACCCGATGGCGGGGACCGACGACCACAGGATAGAGGACAGGGCAAAGACAACGACATGGAGGAACGATGCAGATTTTGAATACGCCCGCAGCGGCCCAGGCCAATGCGGCGACAGCGATGACAACCGGTGCGCAGGCGAATGCCACGGCTGCGGGCGCGGGAACTGCGGGTTCGAGTACGACCGGCACGAGCGGGTCGCCGACGGCGACGGTGACGGCAAATGATTTTCTGACGCTGCTGGTGGCCGAGATGCAGAACCAGGATCCGACATCGAATACGGACCCGAATGCCTACATCGATCAGCTGGTGCAGGTGAACAGCCTGCAGCAGTTGATTTCGATCAACCAGGAGGTGGGTTCGCTGGGAAGCAGCAGCAGCGGAAGCAGCCTGAGTGCAAGCGGCGCGGTGGCGCCGGTGGCTGCCGCGGCGGATTCTTCGGCTGCGAGCACGACGGCGCCGGTTGCGAGCGCGAAGCAGGCTGCGGCGCAGGTGGCGGCTTCAGGATTGGACAGGTCTCCCGTGCAGGCGATGACGAATTTTGCCGCGGCGTTGCGCGGGCAGCCGGCCTCGGCTCCTACGATGCAGCAGACGATGGCGGCGAGCGCAAGGAGGGTGGCTTCGGCGCTGTGAACGAAGCGCTGACGGACAGAGATCAGGGATGAGAAATTTCCAAGAATGAGGGCCGCCCTGGATGGGCGGTTCCGCGACGGGCAGGGGAAAGACCACAACCGCAGGATATGAGGAGGAAGTATGTCATCATTTTCGATTCCGCTGACAGGACTGGAGGCATCGTCGACGGCGCTCGATACGATTGCCAACAACCTGTCGAATATGAGCACCACGGCTTTCAAGAGCCAGAGCACGAGCTTCAGCGATCTGTTTTACCAGCAGATTGGCAGCGCCGGGAGCGGGGATCCGCTGCAGGTGGGCGCCGGTGTGCAGGTGGCGGCGACCAACACGGACTTCAGCCAGGGGAGCATCTCCGAGACGGGCAACAACGGCGACGTGGCCCTGAACGGGAATGGATTTTTCGTGGTGCAGAACTCGGATGGCACCACGGCATACACGCGCGATGGCAGCTTTGCGCTGTCTTCGACCGGGGCGCTGACCACGCAGGGCGGGCAGGCCATCATGGGCTATCCGGCGGTGAATGGCGTAGTGAATACAAATGCGTCGCTGACGCCGGTGCAGATTCCGGTAGGACAGGTGGAGCAGCCGGCGGCCACGCAGAACTTTGGCCTGACGGCGAACCTGAATTCGTCGGCGGCGGTAGGCTCGACCTTTCCCGCGCAGCTGACAGTGTATGACTCGCTGGGCCAGCCGCAGACGGTGACGGCGACCTTTACCAAGACGGCGGCGAATACCTGGAACTACTCGCTGGCGCTGCCGGCCGGCGCGGCCACCGGCGGCACGAACCTGACCGGAACGCTGCAGTTTGACGGCAGCGGGAACCTGATTGCTCCGGCGGCGAATGTGGCGGGCATTTCATTTACCGGCTTGAGCGACGGAGCCAACAACCTGACGCTGAACTGGAACCTTTACGGCGCGAACGGCACCTCGACGGTGACGCAGGTGGATACGACCTCGGCGGTTTCAGCAACGACCCAGGACGGCTATGCGAGCGGCGAGTATGCCGGCTTCAACATTGATTCGAACGGAGTGATCTCGGCGAAGTTCAGCAACGGGCGGACGGCGGCGGTGGGCCAGCTGGCGCTGGCCAATATCACCAACCAGCAGGGCTTGAAGCTGGACGCGGGAAACCTGTACGAGACGACGCTGGCCTCCGGTGCGGCGAGCGTGGGCCTGGCCGGAGCCGGCGGGCTGGGGACGGTGCAGGATGCGGCGCTCGAAGGCTCGAACGTGAATATCTCGAACGAGTTTTCAAACCTGATCGTGGCCGAGCGGGCGTACGAAGCCAGTTCGAAGGCAGTGACAACCTTCGACCAGGTGACGCAGGACGCGATCAACACCATCCACTAGGTAGATTCGCGAGCGCGGCGGGCGGGGCGGAGACGATCCGCTCCCGGCTGCGCTCGCGGCCTCTTGCGCGCCAGGCGCGGAGGGTGTCGGCAGATTTTGTGGAAACTTCTGCCGAAAATGCTCAATTCTTAATCCCTTCTAATCTTTCTTTCCCTACTTCGGTCCCTCTTCTGCAGATTGCCTCTGCGTATGGCGACTCAAAGTACTCCCAACATGCAGGAAAGCGCGCCGCATCCGGCGCTGATGGCTCCTCCAACGCAGGCGCAGAGTGAGCTCGATCCTGTGCCCGCAGTGGACGGCCCTTCTTTAGCCGAAGAGGTCGAGGCGCGGATCGTCGATGCTCCTCTTTTGTTTGAGGTGCGGCTGCCGATGCGCCACCTGCGGGTGAAGGACATCCTGGCGCTCGAAAAGGGCAAGGTTTACGAGACGGAGTGGCCTGCGGATGAGGACATTCCGGCCGGTTGCGGCGGCGTGCAACTGGTGTGGACCGAGTTTGAAGTGATTGACCAGAAGCTCGCGGTGCGCGTGACGAGGCTGGCATGAGCACGGCACCCGCACTGCAGGCGCCCACGCGGCTAAGCGGCCAGCGGCCCTTGCTGGTGGAGCGTGCGGCGATGGTGTTGCGCCGCGTCTTCGGAAGCATGGGCCAGGCATGGGCGCGACAACGCAGGCGGCAGGCGGCGGCAAGGCCATTGTCGCGCAGCGCCGGTAAGAGCGCCGGGCTGGGCGCGGGAATAAGCGCGTTGCTGGGCCGCACGCTGACGGGACGGCGCCCGGGAGGCCGGATGCTGGCCGTGGAAGAGCGGCTGGCGCTGGGGCCGAAGCAGCACTTGTACGTGATTCGCTGCGGGGAGCAGCGGATGCTGCTGGCGAGCGCCGCGGAAGGCTCCCTGCAGTGGATGGCGCTGCCGGAGGTGCCGGCGGCCGAGAGCGAAAATGCGCGTGACAACACGCGTCGGGAATGGAGCGGGACTCGTGCCGCGGGAAAGCGGCGGGCGGCGAAGGGTGCGACGGATGCGACGGAAGAGGGAACTGCGGCGCGGAGAGCCGTGCGCAGAACCGTGGGCAGAGCCGAGCGCAGGGCCGGGGCGGAGGGTGTGCGATGAGTGCTTTTCTGTTGCTGGCCGGTCGGCCTTTGCCGGGTCTGGACTTGAATCTGGGCGGGGGGCATTCGATTCCCTGGACGATTGTGATCACGCTGACGCTGATTACGCTGCTGCCCGCGATTTTGATTTCGATTACGCCGATGGTGCGGCTGCTGGTGGTCTTCCACTTTTTGCGGCAGGCGCTGGGAACGCAGACGGCGCCGAGCAACCAGGTGCTGCTGGGGCTGGGCCTGATGATGACCTGGTTCCTGATGCAGCCGGTGCTGGTGAAGGTGGACCAGCAGGCGGTGGAGCCGTACCGGGCCGGGCAGATTACCGGGATGCAGGCGCTGGAGCGGGCGACGGTTCCGCCGAAGCTTTTTATGCTGCGCTACGCGCGGGAGAAGGACCTGGAGCTGTTTGCCTCGGCGGCGGAGGTGAAGCGGCCGGCGACGCGCGACCAACTGCCGCTCTCGGTGGTGATTCCGGCCTACATGCTCTCGGAGCTGAAGGCGGGCTTTGAGATTGGAGCGATTCTTTTTCTGCCTTTCATGGTGGTGGACATGGTGGTGGCGGCGATCACGACGGCGATTGGCATGTATCAACTGCCGCCGGTGGTGATCTCGACCCCGCTGAAGATTCTGTTGTTCGTGATGGTGGACGGCTGGCATCTGCTGGCCAGTTCGCTGCTGAAGAGTTTTTGAACGCTTGCTGCTTTGGCACGGAAGGATCCGCGCACGGGGGAACGAAATGGGACCAGACATGGTGGCCGATCTGATGCGCAAGCTGCTGATCGAGGCATTGCTGTTGAGCGGGCCGGTGCTGTTGCTGGTGGCCGTGGTGAGTTTTGCGATTAGCGTGGCGCAGACGCTGACCTCGATCCAGGACCAGACGATTGCGACGGTGCCGCGGCTGCTGGTGACGACCGTGGCGCTGCTGCTGGGCACCGAGTGGATGCTGCACCATCTGGTGAGCTACACGCTGGAACTGTTTTCGAACTTTCAACCCTATATCGGAGCGCGCTAGCGATGCCGAACGGGTTGCCATTGGCGTGGGCGACGTACCTTTCGGCACTGGTGCTGGTGCTGGTGCGCGTGAGCGGGCTGATGGTGTTTGCGCCGGTGTTCTCCTCCGATGCGATTCCGGCGCGGGTGAAGGCGCTGTTTACGCTGGCGGTGGCGGCGTGCATGGCTCCGGCCGTGGCCGGGCTGCCGGCGGCGCATGCGGCGCTGGGCGCTCCGGAGCTGATGGGCGAGCTGGGCGTGGGGCTGGTGTTCGGGATTTGCCTGCGGTTTTTGACCGAGATGCTGAGTTTTGCCGGGGAGCTGCTGGGGTTCTCCTTCAGCTTTTCGCTGGTGAACCTGCTGGATCCGAACTCGACGGTGCAGACGGCGCTGCTGGGGCAGATGTTCGGGATTTTTGGGTCGCTGGTGGTGATTGCCTCGGGGCTGGACCGGACGATGATTGCGGCGCTGCTGCGGACGTTTGTGGTGGTTCCGGTGGGAGGGTTCTTTCTTTCGGCCAAGACCGCGATGGCGCTGGTGATGATGGGCGGCGGGCTGTTTCTGGCCGCGCTGCAGCTGGCCGCTCCGGTGATGGTGGCGACGATGATGGTGGACTTTGCGGCGGGGCTGGCGGCGAGGCTTTCTCCGCAACTGCCGGTGCTGCAACTGACGGTGCCGGTGAAGACGCTGCTGGGCTTTTTGGTGCTGATCGGCTCGCTGGCGCTTTGGCCGATGTTCATTGAGGCCCGCTTTGACGGGTTGCTGCATGCGGCCGCGGCGCTGTTGCAGCAGAAGGCGGCAGGTGCATGAGCGACGACCGCACAGAAAAAGCCTCTCCGCAGAGGAAACGGAAGGCGCGGGAGCGGGGAGATATTCCGCACAGCCAGGATTTGACCTCGGCGGCGGGACTGCTGGCCGGAACGCTGGCGCTGGGCTGGGCAGGGCCGCACTGGGCCCAGGTGTGGGGCGCCGGGGTGGAGAAGATGCTGGCGCTGGGCCAGCCTGCCGCGTGGATGGACGGGCAGATGGATACGAAGCTGCTGGCGCTGCGCGCCGTCATTGTGGCGATGCTGTTGCCGCTGGTGTGGATCTTTGGAGCGAGCCTGGGCGGCGCAGCGCTGATGGGTGTGGCGCAAAGCCGGGGACTGAACGTGTCGGGCGAGGCGCTGACGCCGAAGTTTGAACGGTTGAATCCGGTGACGAATATCAAGAACGTCTTTTCGATTCGGGGAATCTCCCGGATGGCGAAGTCGGCGCTGCCGGTGGCGGCGCTGGCCTGGTTTGTGTACGCGAAGATGCGGGCGCAGACGGCGATTCCGGTCTTCAGCCTGGAGCGGCTGCCGGACCTGTTCACGACGATGTATGGGCTGATGCTCGACGCGGGAATGATCTTCTTCCTGTGGTCGGGGATGGACTACGTGGTGGAGTGGCGGAGCTGGGAGCAGCGGCTGAAGATGTCGAAGCAGGAAGTGCGGGAGGAGTACAAGCAGACCGAGGGCAGCCCGGAGGTGAAGCGGAGGATTGCCGGGCTGCGGCGGCAGATGCGGCGGCGGGCGCTGAAGGCGGACGTAAGCCGCGCCTCGGTGGTGATCACCAATCCGACGCATTATGCCGTGGCGCTCGAGTTCAGCCTGGAGCGGATGGAGGCGCCGAAGGTGCTGGCCAAGGGGCGCGATCTGCTGGCGGCCGCGATCAAGGACGAGGCACGGTGGGCGGGGGTGCCGATTGTGGAGAATCCCCCGCTGGCGCGTGCGCTTTACAAGCAGGTGGAGGTGGGCCAGTCGATTCCTTTTGCGCTGTATGCGGCGGTGGCGGGGATTCTGGCGTGGATTTACCGGCGCGAGGTGGAGGAGAAGATGCGGGCCCAAAGACGGGAACAGGCACGGGATGCCGAGCGGGCTGCCGCGGGACGGGGTTCGGGACGGGGTTCGGGACAGGGCTCGGCTGAGCCGGTGGTCTCGCTGCCGGGATTCGGCGGAAGAACAGGGAACGGAGCCGGACCGGGTTCGGCGCATGAGGAGAGGCGATGAGTACAGCGGTGGTGACGAGCGCTCCGGTTGCGGGCGGCACAGGATGGGTGAAGACGGCCAAGAGCCTGGCGCTGCCGGTGGGGGCAATCAGCGTGGTGTTTGTGATGCTGGTGCCGATTCCGGCGGTGCTGCTGGACATTCTGCTGGGGATTTCGATGGCGACCTCGGTGGTGGTGTTTCTGTCGGCGGTGCAGGTGCGGCGGGCGGTGGACTTTTCGGTGTTTCCGACGCTGCTGCTGTTGCTGACGCTGTTTCGGCTCAGCCTGAACATTGCTTCGAGCCGGAGGATTCTGCTGCACGGCAGCACGGGCACGGCGGCGGCGGGCAAGGTGATTGAGGCCTTCGGGCAGTTTGTGGTGGGCGGCAATTACGTGGTGGGTTTTGTGCTGTTCCTGGCGCTGATTGCGATTCAATTTCTGGTGGTGAGCCACGGCGCAGTGCGCACCGCCGAGGTGACGGCGCGTTTTACGCTCGATGCCCTGCCGGGCAAGCAGATGGCGATTGACGCCGATATGAATGCCGGGCTGATCAACGAGGCGCAGGCCCGGAAGCGGCGGCAGGAGATTGCGCAGGAGGCGGAGTTTTACGGCGCGATGGACGGCGCGGCGCGGTTCAACCAGAGGGATTCGCTGGCGACGATTTTGATCACGACGATCAATATTATTGCCGGGCTGCTGATTGGAACGCTGCAGCAGGGGATTCCGCTGAGCGAGGCGGTGAAGACCTACACGATTCTGACGGTGGGCGATGGGCTGGTGACGATGATTCCGTCGCTGCTGGTGTCCGTGGCCGGAGGCATTGTGCTGACGCGGGCCTCCTCAGGAGGAGCTCTGGAGACGGAGCTGGGCGCGCAGCTGTTTCGCAGGGGGACGACGTTGTATATCGCGAGCGGCGTGCTGGGCACGCTGTGCCTGGTGCCGGGGCTGCCGAAGCTGGCCTTCCTGGTGCCGGCGGTGGCGCTGGCGGTCATGGGGCGGAGCATCGGTAAAGAGAGCGCGGAGGGGACCGAAGTTGGAGAGGCTGCACAGGCCGACGGCAAGCCGCAGGGCGAGAACCTGGCGGCGCTGCTGAAGACCGATGAGCTGAGCCTGGAGATCGGCTTCCAGCTGATTCCGCTGGTGGATGAGGCGCAGGGCGGGAGGATGCTCTCACGGGTGCGGACGATCCGGCGTCATCTGGCCGGGGAACTGGGCTTTCTGATTCCTCCGGTGCATATTTCGGACAATCTGCGGCTGAAGCCGCGCGAGTATGTGGTACTGCTGCGGGGGCTGGAGATCGGGCGCTGGCAGACGGAGGCGAACCTGCTGCTGGCGGTGAGCAATGAGGCGAAGCCGCGTCCGCTGGAGGGCCGCGAGGTGCGGGAGCCGGCCTTTGGAGCGCTGGCGCGGTGGATTCGCCCGGAGCTGGAAGAGGCGGCGCTGGCTGCCGGCTACTCGGTGGTGGACCCGGCGACGGCGATCAGCACACACCTGGCCGAGCTGATTCGCACGCATGCGCATGAGTTGATTTCCAGAGCCGAGACCAAGCGACTGCTGGACACGCTGAATGAGAGCCACCCGAAGCTGGTCGAAGAGCTGGTGCCGAAGGTGATGTCGCTGGGCGAGGTGCAAAAGGTGTTGCAACAACTGTTGCGCGAGCAGGTGCCGATCCGGGAGATGGGCACGATCCTGGAGACGCTGGTGGATGTGGCCGGGCAGGGACGCGGGCTGGCCTTCCTGGTGGAGGCGGTGCGGCGGGCGATGGGGCGGCGGTTGACGCAGCGGTTGATCGAGCCGGATGGAACGCTGCCGGTGATGGTGCTGGAGCCGCAGCTGGAAGAAGCACTGATTGCCGCGACGCAGAGCGAGGCGCCGAGCGAAGCGCTGGTGGATCGCCGGACCCCGGCCAGCGCGCAGGTTTACAGCCGCATTGCGGATTCTTTGAAAAAGCTCACGCAGGCACAGAGCGGTTCGGCCCTTCCTGTGCTGTTGTGTCAGAGTCCGGCGAGATATTACCTGCGGCGCTGGCTGGAGGCGGTCTTCCCGAGAATCACGGTGCTTTCGCCGGGTGAGATTGGCCCGGAGGTGCGGGTACGCTCGGTGGGCATGCTGAAGGGTTGATGCGGGCGAAGCCGGGAATGGGGTAGCAGCAGGCGATGACTGGGACCACGACGAGTGAGGCGGCAATGAAGGAAAAGCATGAGTTTCTGGACGAGGTGGCGGAGTTTGAGGAAGGTGGAGAGCCCGGCGGGAACGCAGGTTGTGCGCCGCTGACCGTCGAGCAGGAGGAGCAGTTGATGGAGCATCTGCCGATGGTGCGCTACCTGGCGCGGCGCATTCATGAGCGGCTGCCGCACCACGTGGAACTGGACGACCTGGTGAGCGCCGGGATGCTGGGACTGCTGGACGCGATGCGGAAATTCGATCCGGAGAAGAAGGTGCAGTTTCGCAGCTATGCGCAGTTTCGCATCCGGGGCGCCATTCTGGACAGCCTGCGGACGCTGGACTGGGGACCGCGGGACCTGCGCCGCAAGGGCCGCGCCGTGGAAGAGGCGATGCGGGCCGTGACGGCAAGGGTGGGACGCGCGCCGCAGGAGGCCGAGGTGGCCAAGGAGATGGGGCTTTCGCTGGGCGAATACCAGCAGCTGCTGGGCGAGCTGAAGGGCCTCGAGATCGGGACGCTGCATGCCGAGCGATCCGAGGAGTCGGGAGAAGAAGAGCTGGCCTTTGTGCCGGCGAATCCGGAGGATGATCCGCTCTTCCGCTGCCTGAAGGGCGAGCTGCGCGAGCGGCTGATTCACGCCATCGAGGCGCTGCCGGAGCGGGAGCGGCTGGTGATGACCCTCTACTACTACGAGGAGATGACCATGAAGGAGATCGGCCTGACGCTGGGCGTGGTGGAGTCGCGCGTTTCGCAGATGCACTCCTCGGCGGTGCTGCACCTGCGCTCGATGCTGGGCGCGCCGCAGTCGAAGGGGCGCGCGCCGGTGCGGGGCACCCAGGGCGGCAAGGGGAAGAGCCCGGCCTCGATCCGGACGGGGAGTCATTGAAGCTTTTGGAGGCTGGTGGCAGCTCCGCAGCCAAGGGTGGGCTCGCGCGGCGGCCGGCAGATAAGGAGAGGCGATGGACAAGATTCTCGATCAGGAAGAGATTGACGCCCTGATGGGCAATGCGCGCGCGCGCAGCATGGCCGGGCAGCTCGATCCGTCCACGCGGGTGCAGCCGTACAACTATTCGCGGGCCGGGCAGATCAGCGGCGAGCAACTGAAGGCGATCAGCCTGCTGAATGACCTCTTTGCGCGCAACCTGACGCACAACCTGAGCGCGTGGCTGCGCTCGGGGTGCAAGGTACAACTGGTCTCTGCTGAGCAGATTCCCTACAACGAGTTCATGCTGCGGGTGCCGGAGCTGGTGTTCGTCGGCTCGGTGCGGCTGGAGCCGCTGGGAGCTCTCTCCGTGCTGCAGATGGAGCTGGGGCCGATTCCTTCGATGATCGACTCGCTGCTGGGAGGGTCCGGGCTGGCCGGCGAGGTGCGCGAGTTGACGGCCATCGAGGAGACGATCGTCGCGCATGTGGTGGAGATCATCTGCCGGGAGTTGAGCGCGGCCTGGCAGACGGTGGGGCTGAGCTTTCACTTTGAGTCGCGGCAGATGCAGACGCAACTGGCGCGGCTGATGCCGGTCACCGAGCGGACGCTTTGCCTGAGCTTTGAAATCCGGCTGCCGCATACCAGCGGCCTGTTGAACTTTGCCTTCCCGGCGGTGGTTTCGAATACGATTCTGCGCCGGTTGACTGGTGAGTGGAAGCGGCAGAGCCGTCACTCGCAGGACTCGGCCGAACGGATGCGGGCGCGGTTGATGAGCGTGTCGATCGGCGCGGCGCTGCAGCTGCCGAAGGCGCGCGTGAGCCTGGCAGCGGTCGAGAGACTGGAGCCGGGCGAGATCCTGCCGCTGCCGCTGGCGGCCAGCGTGAGGCCGAGGTTGCAGGTCTGCGGCCTGCCCGTCTTCACGGCTTCGCCGGTACGGACTGGAGAACACCGGGCGGCGCAGATGCTGGCGCTCGCGGAAAGGACGGAGGCATGAGGAATTTTCTGGCGGTCTGGGGCGAGGCATTTCCCGATGCCGTGATGCAGAAGCTCGGCGTCGAGGTGAGCTGGGAGTCCTGCGATGAACTGCCCGCGCAGGCAGAAGCGCTGGCGGTGGAGATGCGCTGGGAGGGCGAGTGGAACGGGCGCTGCACGCTGGTGGGCGCGTGGGCCGAACTGGCGCAGCTGATGGGCGAGAGCGCTGCGGAAGGCATTCCAGACGGGGCGGCTGGGAAACGCTGGGAGAAGTGGGTGCGGGAGACCGTGGAGGGGATGCTGCTTCCCGCTCATCCGGTGGCGATTGCGCTGGTGGAGCGGCCGCGCGGGCTTCCGCTGGCGCCGTATGTGCTGCGGGCCGGCGAGATGGCCGTGCACCTGGCGATGGTGCCGGAGATCCGCACGATTCCGGGCAGCGAGTCCGCGGCTGCGGGGCTGCCGCCGCTGCCGGGCGACGGGAGCGGGAATGCCAAGCTGGACCTGCTGCTGGATATCGAGGTGGATGTTTCGCTGCGCTTTGGCTCGCGGGAGCTGGCGCTGCGCGAGTTGCTGGCGACCGGTCCGGGAGATGTGCTGGAGCTGGACCGGACGATCACCGATCCGGTGGACCTGGTGGTGGGCGACAAGATTGTGGCGCGCGGCGAAGTGGTGCTGGTGAATGGGAATTTCGGGCTGCGGGTGACCGAGGTCGCCGAGCCGAGGAAGTGCCTGGAGAGTGTGCGATGCCTGTTTTAAGAAAGCGATGGGAAGCGGGAAATGACGCAGGAGCAACGGGGTTCGAAGGACAGGGCTTCGAGCGGGGATTCACGCCGTCCGGCGAGCCGGGACAGGAGCGGGGCGCGAGCCCGCACAGCCTGCTGCCGGTGTGCGGCAACGAGCGCTGCCGGACCGGCTGGCTGCGGCTGTGGCGCCGGCGGCAGACGCCGCGATTCGAGGGCTTCTGGGCGTGCAGTCCCATTTGCCTGGAGGAGATGGTGCGCGCGGCGCTGACGCGGGAATCGGAAGAAGGCGTGGAGACAGGTGCGGCGGCGCACCGGCACCGGGTTCCGCTGGGGCTGATGCTGTACTCGCGAGGCGTGATTACGCAGGAGCAGCTGCGCCGGGCGCTCGATGCGCAGCGCGAGGCCGCTGCCGGCGGCGGTCCGCCGAAACGGATTGGAAGGTGGCTGATTGAGCAGGCGAGCCTGAACGAGCTGGAGCTGGCGCGCGGGCTGAGCCTGCAATGGAACTGCCCGCTCTACTCGGCCGAGAGACTGGACCCGTCGCGCGCCGCGCAACTGATGCCGCGGCTGCTGGTGGATGCCTGCGGAGCGGCTCCCCTGCGGCGGACGGCTTCGGGGCGCATCCTGGTGGCCTATGAAGACGCGCTGGATCATTGCCTGAGCCTGGCGCTCGAACGGATGCACGGCGCTCCGGTGGAGGCCGGGGTGATGGCGGCGAATGAATTTCGCAGGGTGAGAGAGACCCTGGTCGAGTCGAAGTATCCGAAGCTGCGGCTGATCGAAGTGGCCAACCGCAATGTGCTGGCCCGGGCGCTGACGCGGCGGCTGGAGCAGTTTCAGCCGCTCGATGCAATGCTGGTGCGGGTGCGCGAGTATTACTGGCTGCGGATGTGGAAGACGCTGGACCGCGACGCGGCCGGCGTGGAGGATCTGCTGGCGGTGGAGGCAAGCTTCGGCGGGTGAGATTTCTCCAAGATGCGGGACCGGACTTTGGCCCGGCGGGTGCAGGGATGGAAAAGCAGAAGCAGGAGGTGGAGATTGGAAAGTGGATACTACGCGGCGCTGACAGGACTGGTGGCGCAGAGCCAGGCGCTCGATTCGGTGGCCGGCAATCTTGCGAATGCGGGCACGGCGGGGTTTCGCGCGCAACGGGATTACTTTCGCAATGCGATCGTGGGGCCGAATGCCAATGACTCGCAGCTGAACGGGGTAATCAATAACTACGGCGTGCTGGGCGGGACGATGCTCGACCTGGGACAGGGTCCGATTCAGCAGACGGGCAATCCGCTCGACCTGGCCATCCAGGGGCAGGGATTCTTTGCCATCCAGACGGCAAACGGCGTGCGCTACACACGCGATGGGCAGCTGATGCGGGCGACGAACGGCGATCTGGTGACCTCCGACGGCATGCCGGTCTTGAACCCGAAGAACAAGCCGATTGTGCTGCCGGCCGGCAAGCCGGTGATCGGGACGGATGGAACGGTTTCCGTGGACGGGGCCGTGGTGGGACAGATCGGGATCTTTGATTTTGCGAAGCCCAATGAACTGACCGCCGAGGGCGTGGGCCGATACATGCCGGTGGGCAAGGCGAAGCCGACGGCGGGCACGGGCTTCACGATTCGGCAGGGAGCGCTCGAAGGCTCGAACCAGGATGTGATTCACGGCACGATGCAGCTGATCTTTGCCGAGCGGCAGGCGCAGATGATGCAGAAGGCGCTTTCGATTTTCTACAACGACTTCAACAGGTCGGCGACCGAAGAGTTGCCGAAGGCATAGGGCCGGACCCGGCGCAGGCACGGTAAAGCCGGAAAGCAGCAAAGGAGATTTGAGGGATGATTCGAGCACTGTACACGGCAGCCAGCGGCATGAGCGCGCAGCAGATGAACCTCGACACGATTGCCAACAATCTGGCGAACACCTCGACGGTGGGCTTTCGCGAGCGGCAACTGCAGTTCCAGGACATGATTTACCAGAACCTGGTGACGCCGGGCGCGGCGCAGAGCCAGCAGGCGGTTTCGGCAGGGCTGCAGATCGGCCTGGGGACGAAGTCGGCGGCAACCGAGATCATCCAGACGCAGGGCGATCTGAAGCAGACCAACAATCCGCTGGATCTGGCCATCCAGGGGCAGGGGTTCTTCCAGGTGCAGAAGCCGGACGGGACCATCGCCTACACCCGGGCGGGAAATTTCTTTCTCAATAACCAGGGGCAGATCGTCGATCCGCAGGGGAACATCCTGATCCCGAATATTACCGTGCCGCCCAACGCGACGGCGGTGACGATCACCCAGTACGGCGTGGTGAATGCGACGCTGCCCGGGCAGACGAATCCGCAGCAGCTGGGACAGATTCAGCTGGCGACCTTTGCGAATCCGGGAGGGCTAGAAAGCACGGGTTCGAATGACTACGTGGCCACGCTCTCCTCGGGCAACGCGGTGCTGGGCAATCCCGGCGGGCAGGAGGGATTGGGTACGCTGCAGCAGGGATATCTCGAAAGCTCGAACGTGGACGTGGTGGGCGCTTTTGTGCAGATGGTGCTGGCGCAGAGGGCCTATGAGAGCAACTCCAAGGTGATCAAGGCTGCCGACCAGATGTACAGCGAAGTGAACAACATGGCGCAGTAATCGGGATCGCGATGAAACAGGTGTGGCAACACGGATTCTTTCGATTTGGGCCGGCTGTGCTGGTGGCCGTGATGGGACTCTGGCTGCTGCCCGGATGCGCCTGGGCGGCTAGTTCCGGAGGAAGAAAAACCGCCGCAGCCGAGGCGGGATGCCGGGATGGGTGGCGGCGCGTGGGGACGATGAGAGACAAGACGCTGGGGCGAAGCTGGGCGGTGGTGGCCAGTTGCGAGCATCCGGCCTGGCCCGCGCACCTGGAGCCGGCTTCGCAGTGGAAGGCGCTGCCGGAGCGGGTTTCTGCAGGCAGTAAGGTGGTGGTGACCTCGGCGGGAGGCGTGACTTCGATGCAGCTCGAAGGCCGGACGGTGGCGCCGGGGCGCGTGGGACAGACGGTGGGCGTGCGGCTGATCAATCGCGTGCTGGTGGAGGCGCGGCTGGTGGCTCCCGGGCTGGCCGTAATGGAAACCGTGGCGCGATGGAGCGGGCGATGAAAAGAATCTGGCGTGGCATGGGGTGGTGGGTTTTGCTGGTGCTGGTTGCAGGCGCGCCTGCGGCGCAGGCCTGGGGGCACAAGCACAAGAAGCAACCCAGGGAGACGCCGCCGGATATGGCTCTGGACCAATACATTCAGCAGGTGACTGCGGAGGCCCGCCTGGAGACGCGGACCCCGGGTTCGATCTGGTCGGACGAGGGCCGGCTGACGCGGATCTATACCGATGTGCGGGCGATGCATGTGCATGATCCGATCTCGGTGGTGGTTTCGGAGAGCCTGGCGGCGTCGACGGATGGGACGGTAAAGGATTCGCGCAGCTCTTCGGCGAACTCGCAGGTGGCCTCGCTGCTGGGGAAACTGGCGGCGAGCAACGCGCTGAACAACCTGGTGAACCAGAGCTCGGGGTCGAGTTTGAGCGCGCAGGGCCAGAGCGTGACCGATTCGAGTTTGAGCACGGTCTTTGGCGGCGAGGTGGAGGCGATTCTGCCCAACGGGATGATGGTGATCCAGGCGGTGCGGCAGTTGACCTTCAGCCAGCAGACGCAGCTGATCAAGCTGCGCGGGCTGATCCGGCCCGAGGATATCAACGCGCAGAACCAGGTGCTGTCGACGAATATCTCCGACCTGGAGATTGAGGTGACCGGCAAGGGAATTGTGAATGACGCGACCTACCGGCAGAACCCGGTGGTGCGCTGGCTGGAACGGATTCTTGTTTTCTAAGGGCGGCTTTGCGGTGGAAGGAATGGAGAAGTTGGGCATGAACAAACGATGGGCGCAGTGGCCGGCACCGTGGGCGAGGAGCCTGGCGCTGCTGCTGGCATGGTGGATGGCGGCAACAGGAACGTCGCTGGCCGCGACAGGTCAGGTACAAAGTCCGGTACAAAGGCAGGTACAACGGCAGGTTCAGGGCCGGGTTCCGTATCCGGCGCAGGGTCAGGCGGCGGGGCAGGCTTCGGCTTTAACTCCGCCGCCCGTTTCGGTTGCGGCTTCGGAGTCGGGAACCGTGGCGGCGACGGCGGCGGCCTCCGCGCAGGCCAGGCTGGCGCGGGTGAAGGACGTCTCGTCGGTGGAGGGAATTCGTGACAACCAGTTGATTGGCTACGGAATCGTGGTGGGACTGCACGGGACGGGCGACAGCTCGCAGACGGTCTTCCCGGTGCAGTCGCTGCTTTCGACGCTGCACCGGATGGGGGTGAACCTGGCGGGCAATTCGCTGGCTTCGACCTTGCAGGTGCGGAACATGGCGGCGGTGTTTCTGGCGGCGACCTTGCCGCCGTTTGCCGAGCCGGGGACGAAGATCGACGTGACAGTCTCCTCGGCCGGGGATGCGCGGAGCCTTGAAGGCGGGTTGCTGTTGATGAGTCCGCTCTATGGGCCCGATGGGCAGATTTATGCAGAGGCGCAGGGGCCGCTGGTGCTGGGCGGGTATTCGGTTTCGGCAAATGGAAACTCGAAGACGCTGAATGACCCGACGACCGGGCTGGTGCCGAACGGAGCGATGGTGGAGCGCAGCGTGCAGGTGAATCTGGCCGATCTGAAGCCGTTGACGCTGCTGCTGGACAATGCGGATTTCCGGACGGCGGAGCGGATGGCCGATGCGATCAACCAGAAGATGGGCCGACCGATTGCGACGGCGATCGACAGCCGGAGGGTGGAGCTGAAGACCCAGCCGGGCGAGGATATTGCCTCGCTGCTGGCGCGGGTGCAGGCCGTGGAGGTGCAGGTGTATCCGCGGGCGATTGTGGTGGTGAACGAGCGAACGGGAACGGTGGTGATTGGCGGTAATGTGAGGCTGCAGCCGGTGACGATTCTGCACGGCGGGCTTTCGATTACGGTGCGCAGCCGCTACGAGGTTTCGCAGCCCGGCCCCTTCAGCAGCGGGCAGACCAAGGTGGTGCGGCAGACCAGCATCAGCGCAGAGGACAAGGTGGCCGACCGGATTGTGCTGGAGCAGGGCGCGACGGTGCAGGATCTGGTGCAGGATTTGCAGCAGATTGGGGCGACGGCGCGGGACATTATTTCGATTCTGCAGGCGATGAAACAGGCGCAGGCGCTTGAAGCGGATCTGGAGGTGCAGTAGTGGTTCCGGTGGCTTATGGAAGGACGGCGGCGCTGGCCGGCGTTGCACAGGACAAGGGCGGGGTGGACCCCAGGCTGGCGCCGGCGGCGCACGAGTTTGAGGCCAGCCTGATGCAGGAGTTGCTGAAGCCGATGGAGCGGGACCCGCTGTTTTCCGGCAGCAGCGGCGGGGACGGCAGCGGGCTGATGGGCGGCGACGCGGGAGCCGGCAGCTGGAGCAGCCTGGGCGAGCAGTCGCTGGCCCGGGCCATCTCGGACGCCGGCGGGCTTGGGATTGCGACGAAGATGATCTCGGAGGTGGAGGTCGAGGCCAGGGCGGATGGGGTCAAATCGGCCGGGACCACTACCAGCGGGACCGGCAAGACGCAGGATGTGGGAGCTTCCGCCGGGATTGTGGGCGGAAGTGGCGCGGGCAAAGCGGGATTGGAGGGCGGCGGCGCCGAGGTTCGGCCGCTGGGTGGGGAGCGCGATTTGTCTTCTTGGTCTACAGTCAGGAGGCTGCCGTGAGAGAATTCCAACAAGATGAGAGAACTCTCATTGAAGTCCTTACGCGTTCCGCCGATATAGGTAACGAGGAGAGTCAGGATGAAGATCGACGAAACACTTTCTGGGTCGAACGGCGTGAATGCGGTGAACCGGGCGCAGATGAGTCCGGAGGTAAATTCCGCGGACTCGGGCAAGCCGGAGAGCGGTTCGACGGCGCCGGCAGGCGGGGCCGATACGGCGACGCTGAGCGCGGGCGCGAAGCTGGCCAGTCACATGGCGAATGTGAGCGACGTGCGCATGGACAAGGTGACGGGTGTGCAGCAGGCGCTGGCGGCCGGGACCTACCACGTGGACGCGGGCAAGGTGGCGGACAAGATCATCCTGTCGATTCTGCAGAAACAGGCGTAGTCGGGCAGGGTGGGGCGGGGTCGACGGACCACGCTGAGATATCAAAAGACATAGGGAAAAGTCTGGAGTGTGACTGCGCGTCACGCACGGGAGAGCCTCGCGCGCGCAGCGGTGGCGTGCCGGTGGACGCGCTGGTGGATGCAGCCTGGGAGGCGCTGGTGACGGGGCGTCCGCAGGCGCTGATTCGCCTGGAGTTGCTGCTGGAAATGCTGCAGGAGCGGCCGTTGGCGGCTTTGCCGGAGTCGGCGCAGACGCGGGATTCGCTGGCGAGGCTGGAGATGCTGCTGGCCGCGACGGCGCGCAATCTGCGTGTGATGCGCGGGCAGTGGCGGGTGTAGTGGCAGGGACATTCTGAAAACCGTGAAGCAGAAGCAGGGATAGCCGAAACAAGGGGAGCCGTAAATGGGATCGATCAATACCGGATTCAACATTGCGACGGGAGCGCTCGAAGCCGACCAGGCGGCGCTGAATGTGGTGGCTAACAACGTGGCCAACGCGAACACGACGGGCTACACGCGCGAGGTGCCGAATTTTCAGACGGCGGACTCGGTGGTGATTGGCTCGGCGATTTACGGTGACGGGGTGACGATGACGGGCGGAGTTTCGCAGCGGAACCCGGTGCTGCAGCAGAGCCTGGACCAGCAGACGCAGGCCGAGAGCGCTTCGGCGGCGCGGCTGACGGCGCTGAACCAGGTACAGAGCATTTTTTCGAGCGCCACCTCGGCGGGGTCGAATGCGAGTACGACGGGCGGCACGGTGGGCATTTCGCAGGATATGGCGAGCTTCTTCAATGCGATGTCGGCGCTCGAAGCCGGGCCTTCGGATACGGCGCTGCGGCAGCAGGTGCTGTCGTCGGCGGGCAACCTGGCGACGGATTTCAACTCGGCTTCGCAGCAGTTGACCTCTGAGCAACTGACCTTGAACCAGCAGAGCGGGAGCCTGCTGGACAGCATCAACGGGCTGACGGCGAACATTGCGCAGCTGAATGCGCAGATTGGGAGCCTGGGGACGAGCGGGGACGCGGGATCGCTGCAGGATGCGCGGGCGACGGATATTGCGAAGCTGGGAGCGCTGATCGGCGTGAACCAGATCCAGACCGAGAACAACGGGCTGACGCTGACGACCACCTCAGGCGCGCTGCTGGTGAGCGGGAGCCAGAGTTTTGCGCTGAGCACGGGCAGCGTGAGTGGCATGACGCACTTTTTTGATGCGAACGGCAATGACATTACCAGCGGCCTGATGAGCGGCGGCGGACAGCTGGGCGGATTGCTGACGGTGCGGGACCAGGATATTCCGCAGATGCAGAGCTCGCTCGATACGCTGGCCTACAGCCTGGGCTCGGCGATCAACGCGCAGAATGCGGCGGGTACCGATGCCAATGGCAATCCGGGCGGGGCGATTTTTTCCCTGCCGGCGATTTCCGCGGGTGCGGCGGCGCAGATTTCCGTGGTGATGACCAATCCTTCACTGATTGCGGCGGCTGCGGCGGGCGATGGCTCGCAGAACGGCAGCAATGCGCAGGCGATGGCGGGAATTGCGAGCCAGTCGATTGCGGGGGGCGTGACGCCGGGGAATTACTATTCGGATTTTGTGACTTCGCTGGGCTCGCTGGTCTCCGAGGTGCATTCGCAGAATGCGGCGCAGCAGGCTTCGGTGACGCAGTTGACCAACCAGGTGGGAGCGATCTCCGGGGTGAGCCTGAATGAGGAGGCGGCGTCGATGCAGACGCTGGAGCAGGCCTACCAGGCGGCGTCGAAGGTATTCACGATTATCAGCAACGTGGAGCTGGCGGCGTTGAATCTGGGCGTTGGGACGACCTACGCCTAGGAACTTGAACGGTTACGAGACAAGTAATGGCCAGGGAGCAGAAGCATGCGCGTAAATCCGCAGTATTTGAATAACGTGGTGGGAGCGCTGGACCAGACGACGGCGGTGCAGCAGCAGTTGACCGAGGAGATTTCTTCGGGCAATGCGGTGCAGCAGTTGAGCGACAACCCGGCGGCGGTGGGGCAGAACGTGCTGTTGAGTACGGCGATCAGCGCGGCGGACCAGTACCAGCAGACGGCCTCTTCTGCTCAGGGGATGCTGCAGGTGACCGATTCGACGCTGGGCAGCGTGGTGTCGCAACTGACGCAGGCGCTGAGCCTGGCGACGGAGGGCAACAACGGCACGTTGAACGCCTCAAACGAGCAGGCGATTGCGACGCAACTGACGGGGATTCGTGACGAGGTGCTTTCGCTGGCGAATACCAGCTACCTGGGGCAGTACCTGTTTTCCGGGAGCGTGAATGCGGCGCCGTTTTCGATTAACACGACGAGTTCGCCGGCTACGGTGACGTACCACGGGGATGCGGCGGTGAATTCCGTAACGACGCCGGACGGGCAGGCGATTGCGCTGAATGTGCCGGGAGACCAGATTTTTACGGCGGGCGGGGCGAGTGCGCTGGGAGCGCTGAACCAGCTGATTGCCGATTACAGCTCCAATAACATTTCGGCGGCGCAGAACGACATCAACCAGCTGAGCACGGCGCTGAGCAACGTGAGCCAGAAGCGGGTGGCGCTGGACAATTCACTGACGCGGCTGACGGCGACGGGCGGCTTTGCGCAAACGCAATCGACACAGTTACAGTTCACGCAGACGACGTTGATGCAGGCGGACCTGGCCGAGGTGGCGACGCAGCTGAAGAACTCGGAGACGCAGCAGTCGGCGCTGATGCAGGTGTTTTCGGCGCTGGGAACGAATTCGCTGTTTAACGTGATTCGGGGCTGAGGCCTTATGGCTTTGACTCGACTGAAAGGAAGAGTCGCAGGTCGCGAAGGTTGTTGCCGGTGGAGCCGGTGATGATGGTGTCTCCGATGGCGGTAAAGAGCGGGCAGGCGTCGTAGGCGCTGAGATGGAATTCGGGATCGAAGCCGTGGTGCTGCGCGCGGGCGATGGTCGTGGTATCGACGGCGGCTCCGGCTGCGGGGCTATTGCCGTCAATGCCGTCGGAGCCGGCGCTGAAGGCGAGCAGCGGCTGGTTGGGATAGTGCGCCAGATCGAAGGCGCAGTTGAGGGCGAATTGCTGGTTGCGGCCTCCGCAGCCGTGATCGGAGGGGAGTTGGACGGTGAGCTCGCCCGAGGATATGAGGCAGAGACGCGGGTACTCCTGGCGGAGGGTGTGGAAGCGCTCGAGGAGGTAGCGGCCGGCCTTTCGGTATTCCCAGTCGTCGCAGCTGTTGTCGACGATTGTGGTGTAGCCGAGGGACTGTGCGAAGGATTCTGCGGCGCTGACGAAGTCGTAGTTGGAGAGCAGAATTTCAAATTGCGAGTTGTGGAAGGCGGGGTCGGCGGGGTCGGGCGGCAGCGGGTATTTGCCTTCGTGCAGTTTCTCAAAGTAGTGGCGGACGCTGGCCGGGAACTGTTCGAGAAGGTGGAAGCGGGTGAGGAGTTCATCGCACTCGGCGAGCGTGGTGTGGCTGGGCAGCGTGGGGCCTGATGCGACGGCTTCGCGCTCGCGCATGGGCACGTCTGCGATGACGAGGGAGAGCTTGTCGGATTCGGGGGCGGCGAGGGCGAGGCGTCCGGCCTTGATGGCGGAGTAGAACTTGCGGACGATGTTGACCTCGGTGATGGTGGCGCCGCTGGCGACCAGGGTTTCGTGGAAGGCGGTAGTGTCTTCGAGGGAGAGGCTGGGCTCGATGGGGACTTCAAGCATGGCGGAGCCGCCGCCGCTGATGAGGAAGATGACGAGGGTATCTTTTTTGGCCTTGCGAAGGAGGTCGAGGGCCTCGCGGCCGGCGGCGAAGGAGTCCTTGTTGGGGAGCGGGTGGCCGCCGGAGAAGTAATCGAAGTGGCGGTGGCGGTTGGCGGGGCGCTCGGGGCAGGAGCAGACGCCGCGCACGTCGGTTCCGGGAGGAATGCGGCGCATGAGTGCGCTGAGCATGGAAGCCGAGGCCTTGCCGAAGGCGATGACGAAGACGCGCTTGTAGTTGTGGAAGTCGAGGGTGCGGGGTTCTTCGCCGGAGAAGAGGTTGTGGGTGAGGACGTGGCCTTCGAGGCGCATGTGGCGGGTGAAGGCGCGGTCAATGTCGCAGGCTTCGAGCGCGTGCTCGAAGATGGAGGTGGCTTGCTGATGGAGCTGTTCGAGCACGTTTTCGATCATGGTCGGGCTTCGAGTCCAAAGTGAGTATGGAGCCATGCGAGGATGGCCTGGCGAACGGTATCGAGTTTACCAGCGAAAAAGTGATCGGCTTCGGGAATCCAGACGATTTTGGAGGGTTGGGCGGCCTGGGCCAGGACTTTTTCGAGTTTTTCAACGGGAGCATATTGATCGCGGGTTCCGCTGAGGAAGAGCTTGGGCTGGGCGCAGAAGGAGAGGAAGTCGAAGTGGTAGTCGCGGCCTTCGGCGTGGACGGGCAGTCCAAGGCCGATGAGGCCGGGGACGCGCGGGTCGCCGCAGCAGACGCGGAGTCCGACGGCGGAGCCGAAGGAGAAGCCGGCGAAGAGGATGGGCTTGTGGAATTCGTTGTGGAGCCAGTCGAGAGCGGCGCGGACGTCGTCCTGCTCGCCGTGTCCGTGGTCGTGTGTGCCTTCGCTGAGTCCGGTGCCGCGAAAGTTGAAGCGGAGGACGGGCAGCCCGACGGTCTGGAAGGCTTTGGCGGCGTGGTAGACGACCTTGTTGTGCATGGTGCCGCCGCCGAGGGGGTGGGGATGGCAGACGAGTGCGGCGTAGGGAGCGTCGTGAAGTCCGGCGTTAAGCAGGGCTTCAAGACGGCCTGCGGAGCCGCGGAGTGTGTCTACCGTGCGAATCGACATAGATTCACTGGAAGGCGTGGAAGGCATTTTCTAAATATTACGCGATGCGGTCAGGTATGCTGAGAGGCTATGAGCACGGAATCGATACGACTGACACGGCAACTGATTGATATTGAGTCCATCACATACAACGAAGGCGCGGTGGGCGAGTTTCTGGCGGGCTACCTGGCGGAGCGTGGATTTGGAGTGGAGCGGATGCCGGTTGCGCAGCCGCCGGAGAGCAAGAGCATGTGCGAGCGATTCAATGTGTATGGCGCGGCGCAGGAGGCGGCTCCGGTAGTGGTGTTTTCGACGCATATGGATACGGTTCCGCCGTATATCCGGTCGAGCGAGGACGAAGAGTATATTTACGGGCGCGGGGCATGCGATGCGAAGGGCATTATTGCGGCGCAGATTGCGGCTGCGGAGCGGCTGCGGGCGCTGGGGGTTCCGGTCGGGGTGCTGTTTGTGGTGGGCGAGGAGCGCGATTCGGCAGGCGCGAAGGCGGCGAATCTGCAGCCGAAGGGGAGCAAGTATCTGATTAACGGCGAGCCTACGGATAATCGCGTGGCGGTGGCGTCCAAGGGCGCACTGCGCGCGGTGGTGAAGGCGGCGGGAAAGATGGCGCACTCGGCGTATCCGGAGCTGGGCGACAGCGCGACGCACAAGCTGGTGCGGGCGCTGGACCGGATGCTGGATGTGGATCTGCCGGTGAATCCCAAGGTGGGGCCGAGCACGCTGAACATTGGCGTGGTGGAAGGCGGTCGCGCGCCGAATGTGATTGCGGACAAGGCCGAGGCACAGGTGCTGGTGCGGCTGGTGGGCGATGCGAAGGGAACGCGCGAGGCGCTGACGAAGGCCGCGGGCGCGGATGCGGAGGTGGACTTTACGCTGGAGATTCCGTTCAAGGAACTGCGCACGGTGGAGGGTTTGCCGACGATGGTGGCTGCGTTTACAACGGATGTTCCATGGCTGACGGCGTGGGGCGAGCCGGTGCTGCTGGGGCCGGGATCGATCCACGTGGCGCACACGCCGGATGAGAAGCTGGCGAAGAGGGAGCTGGCGGAGGCGATTGAGCTTTATGTGACGGTGGCTCAGGGGTTGGTGGCGGGATAAGCGGAAACGCAGACTGGCGAAAAGCGGGTTGTTGCTGTGCTAGACTCCCTACCGTCATGAGGAACCGTGTTTACGCGCTGCCAATTTTGTTGCTGCTTCTGATTGCGATCCTATTCAAGACCGCGCAGGCGCAGCAGACGAGCGCGCCGCATCTTGAAAAGCGCGGCGCTGCCACCCAGCTTATCGTCAACGGCAAGCCGTATCTGATTCTTGGTGGAGAGGTGCATAATTCCTCCTCGTCGAGCCTGGCGTATATGAAGCCAATCTGGCCGGAGCTTCATGCGATGGGTTTGAACACTGTCTTTACGCCGTTGAGCTGGGAGCAGATTGAACCCACGGAGGGCCATTTCGACTTTTCCCTTGTCGATGGCCTGATCGAGCAGGCACGAGAGGCTCATGAACACATTGTTTTTCTCTGGCTTGCCTCATGGAAAAACGGCATGTCGAGCTACGCGCCGGTGTGGGTGAAAGAGGATACCAGGCGCTTTCCGCGGGTGATGGAATTTGGCCGCGAAGTGGAGATCCTGAGCCCGCTGGGCGAAGCTACCGAGCAGGCGGATGCGCACGCCTTTTCGACGCTGATGAGTCACATCAAGAAGGTTGACGGCAGCGAGCACACAGTTTTGATGATGCAGGTTGAAAATGAAGTGGGCGTGCTGGGTGACTCGCGCGATCACTCGCCTGCGGCCGATGCTGCGTTTGATGGTGAAGTGCCCGCAAAGCTTACTGAGTATTTGAAGGCGCACCGCGCGACGCTGGATGATTCCCTGCGTGAGCTGTGGGATGCCCATGGCGACAAGACCTCTGGAACCTGGACGGAAGTGTTTGGGAATTCGCAGCGTGCCGATGAAATTTTTATGGCCTGGCATTACGCGCGTTACATCGAGGCCGTGACAGCCGCGGGCAAGGCCGCATACGACATTCCGATGTATGCGAATGTATGGCTGGAGGGGGAGACGACGCCGCCCGGGCAGTATCCAAGCGGCTGCCCGGAGCCGCGTGTGATGGATGTGTGGAAGGCTGCGGGGTCACATATCGATATCTATGCACCGGACCTTTATGCATCGGATTTCATTGGCTGGTCGCGTCGCTATCGTCGCAACGGGAATCCGTTGTTTCTGGCGGAGACGCGGGGCGGCGCTGCGGGCGCGGCTAACGTGTTCTACGCATTTGGCCAGGAAGCAGCGATCAGCTTTTCGCCGTTTGGAATCGACTCGGAGGCGAGCAAGACCGGTCCGTTGGCGGAGAGTTATCACATTCTTGGGCAGATTGAACCGCTCGTACTGGCGCACCAGAGCGCGGGAGATATTCGCGGTTTTGTGCTGGATGGCGACCATCCGACGGTTGACTTCACCATGAACGGGTACACGCTGCATGTGAGTCTTGACAGCCTCTTCGGGATGCACGCGAAGAGTGGCTTTGGGCTGATCATGGCGCTGGGAAAGGACGAATTCCTTGGGGCTGGTGAGGGTTTCATGGTCCGGTTTACGCAACGGCCGGAAAGCAATCCGCAGGTCGGCATTGCGTCGGTGTTCACAGGGAAATACGAGAAGGGGCAGTGGATTCCGGGCCGCAGGCTGAACGGGGATGAGGACGATCAGGGGTCGCACTGGCAATTTCCGCCCAATGGTGAGTCCATCGAACGGGTCACCCTGTACTCGTATGGAAAATGAGTTGGAGGGGTGATGGCTGCTCTGTGCGTTTTTTGAGGCAAACAGACGCACCATTCTGTTTGCCTTAGGGCTATAGTGGCTGCCATGATCCTGAAACGTCTTACCCCTGCCGCTGGCGTGGCGCTTGCCGTCTCACTGCTTTCCACGCAAAGCCTGGCACGCGCTCAGTCCGTGAAGAGGATGAGCGGGATCAGCCGCGGAGACCATTATGCGGGGTTGCACTGGGCGACTCGCTCTCCGGTGATTGCCTCGGCCCTGCGCGAGCGGGGTTACAAGGTGAAGATTCTCACGCATTCGATCGGCAGCTTTGGCGGCTATGCGGCGATCCAGAATCACGCGAAGGATCATGATTTCCGGGGCGCTTCCGAGATGCGGCGGGATGGCGAGGTGATCGGGTACTAAAGCGCGACACCCGTCTTGAGGAAGCGCCGTTGGGGCGAGTTCCTCAAGACGGGTAGCGGGTTGCGGTTGGTTGTTCTGGTTACTGCGGGGTGAAGGTGCAGGTTTCCGCAGTCAGCGTGATGGGGCTGACGGTGAGCTTTTGCAGATTGTTTTTGGCCAGCAGGCTGTTGAAGTCCGTGATCTGCGCCTGGGCTTTCGTCCATGCGGCCAGGGTGTGGTTGTAGCGGTAGCAGTCGCTCTTCCATGTGGCGATCTGCGTGGGAGTGGGCGCCATGTCGAGGCCGACCTGCATCATGCTGACGAGGGTGTTGTCGTCATTGTTGAGGTCGAGGAAGGATTGCAGCGCGCGGGGTTTGGGCCCGCCCTGGAGACGCTGCAGGTAACGGGCGCGGGGTGAGAGCTTGACGCCGATGAATTGCTTGAGGGTGGCGTTGAGCGATTTTGCCTGCGCGGCTACATCGGACGGGAGCTTCTGCTTCATCAGCTTTTCGAGCTGGTCCTGGATGGCCTGGACTTCAGCGTGGCCCTGGTAGCTATGGCGCATGCCCTGATAGGCGAGCATGGTGAGATTGTTCTGGCTGCGCAGCTCGGCCATGAGCGAGGGGCTTTGGCCGACGCGGGGATCGTTGATGACGGTGACGTGGCGGGTGTAGGTTTTGCCGTCCACCGTGAGCTTGACGGTATAAACGCCGGGGATGACCTGCGGACCGTGCGGTCCGGGACTGGTTTTTCCCGCGACGGTGTTCATCTGGTTTTCCATGTCGTGGTCGAGGGCGGGCGGGTTGTCATAGCGGAGGTCCCAGCTGACGCGGTTCATGCCGACGTTGGTGCTGAGGGCGCGTGACTGCGGCGAGGCCAGCCAGTAGCGTGGGAACCATTGTCCCTCGTAGGGCCTGGGCAGGGTGCTGGTCATGGTGCGGACCAGGTTTCCGTCTGCGTCAAAGATCTGGATCTGGATGGGGCCTGTGGGTTTCTGGCTGAGGTAGTAGTCGAGGACTGCGCCGTAGGGCGGATTTGGGGCGTGGGGCACCTCGACGGAGAAGGGCTGATCCCAGTTGCTGTTTTCGCGGGATCGGATGGCATCCTCGGGCTTGTAGAAGTAGACGGGCGAGGCGCTGATCTTCTGCGCGTTGGCTGCGATGTGGCGCAGTGGCGTGAAGTCATCGAGCACCCAGAAGCCGCGGCCATAGGTGGCGATGACGAGATCGTTCTGATGGTTTGCGGTGTGGACGTCGATGTCGCGGATGGAGGTGCTGGGCAGATTCTGGCGGAGGGACTGCCAGTGATTGCCGTTGTCGAAGCTGACGTAGACAGTGGTTTCAGTAGCGGCGAAGAGCAGGCCGGGCTGTTTGGGATCGACGCGGACAGTGTTGACCCAACTGCCGGTGCGCTGGTCGGCGGGCAGGCCGGTGACGATTTTTGTCCAGGTTGCGCCGCCGTCGGTGGTGCGCCAGATGAGGGGCACGTCGGCGTCTTCGGTTTTCGGCACCTTTTGGAATCTCTGGCCGCCGATGCGGGCGGAGACGAATGCGGTGCCGACGTTGTCGCCGGCGACGATGGCGTTGAAGTTGGTGTTGGGCGGCACGTCTGGAATGTTGGTGAGGTTGGTCCACGATTCGCCGTGGTCCATGGTTTTGTAGATTTGCCCATTGGTGCTTACGGTCCAGATGATGCCGGGCTCCACTTTGGAGATGGAGAAATCGACGATGGCGGGCGGGTGCCTGGGAAGTGCGTTCTTCTTTGCTGCTGTTTTGGGTTCGGGTTTGGGAGCGGGAGGCGCTGCTCCGCAGGCTACCTGGGGATGGTCCTTGACGGTGGTGAGGTCGGGGCTGATGGGCGTCCATGAGTGTGCGCCGTTGTGCGAGACGAGCAGGCACTGATAGGCGACGTAGAGGGCGCTGGGGTCAAAGGCGGTATCGAATTTTCTGGGGACTTCGCGGGCGGGGTGGTACTTGTGCTGGTTGACGCCGAAGTCGGGGGCGACGTTCTCCCACTGGCCGGTGGCCATGTTGATTTTGATGAGGCCGTCGCCGCCGCCGCCGGGGCCGTAGCCGACGGCGTAAAGAATGTTGGAGTGGAGCGGATCGGGGGTGATGTAACCGAATTCGGAGGATGGGACGGGGCTCCAGTCGGTAATGTCGACCTGACCCCATTTGCTGCTGCTGTCGATCATGACGGCGCCGGTATCCTGCTGTGCGCCGATGATGTGATAGGGATAGGCATCGTCAGTGGAGACGTGGTAGATCTGCGCGATAGGCTGGGTGTACCAGAGGCTCCAGGTTTTACCGTTGTCGAGGGTGACGCTGGCGCCCTGGTCTGCGCCGATGATCATGCGCTTGCCGTTGTTGGGGTCGATCCACATTTCGTGGTAGTCTTCGCCGCCGGGCGCGCCTTTGAAGGCGTGGAAGGTTGCTCCGCCGTCGGTGGAGCGATAGAGAGCGGTTGCGGCGGTGTAGACGATGTCTGGATTTTGGGAGTCGACCCAGACGCCGGAGCTGTAGGCGCCCTGGCCGTTCTGGATGCGGGTGTCTTCGCCGGCCATGTGTTTCCAGGTGAGGCCGCCGTCGTCGGAACGGAAGAGGCCTGAGCCTTTTTCGATGGCGTTGCCGACGATATACATGCGCTTGCCGTGAGTATGCATGGCGATGGCGACGGCAATGCGGCCGGGAAAGGGCGGAATCTGGATCTGCTTCCAGGTTTTGCCTTCGTTGGTGGACTTGAAGAGCTCGGGCTTGAGTTTTTTCTTTTTGCCCATGGGCACGCCGAAGCCGAAGCCGCCGTTGCCCTGGGTGGCGGCGAGCATGACGGTGGGATCGTCATAGGCGTATTCGAGGTCGCGGGTGCCTTTGTAGCCTTTGGGCTTGAGGACGTTGGTCCAGGTTTTGCCGCCGTCGGTGGAGCGGTAGACGCCGCCGCCGGAGTGATGGTCGTCACCGAGCGCGGAGACGAGGACGAGATTGGGATTGTGAGGATCGACGAGGATTCGGTCGATCATGACGGTGTCTTCAAGGCCGATGTGCTGCCAGGTTTTGCCGGCGTCGGTGGACTTCCAGATGCCGTTGCCGAGGCTGCCGCGGATGGGGTCACCGGTTCCGGCGTAGATGATGCTGGGATCGGAGGGGGCGACCTGGATGGCGCCGATACTGTCAAAGCTGTGGATTTGATCGGTGATGGGGAACCATGTGACGCCGGCGCTGGTGGTCTTCCAGATGCCGCCTTGCGGCGTGCCCATGTAGTACACGCCGGGCTGGCCGTTGACGCCGCTGACGGCGGAGATGCGGCCGCCGTGGAATGAAGTCTTCAGGCGTCCACTTGTTGAGGTTGGCTCCGATGCCAAGGGAGCCTTCCATGGAGGAGAGGAAGC
>JBMFWD010000028.1:0-43639 GCA_049965615.1 Acidobacteriaceae bacterium | reverse complement strand
TGCGATTTCCACGGTATGGGTTTCTGATTTTCAACCTTAGAGCTGAAATTGGCATCTATCTCAAGTAATTCGGGTTGCAAAGAAGGCAACACCCGGGTGGCCGGGTTTGCCAGCCAGCCGAAGGGCAGGTGGCAGTATCGCAATCCCGTATCGATTAAAGGTTTGTGCCACGGCAGATTTTGAAGATGGTATCCGTGGTTTGTATCGTGAACTGAGAATTGGAGAAATCATAATGACGAAGAAAATAGTAGCTCTCCTTTGCGTTGCGGCTTGTGCACTTCCAGCGATGGCGGCACCCAGCCGTGAGAATTTGCGGGCGAGGCTGGACGCGGCCAAGACAGTGATCCAGGAGATTGAGTCGGTCCCGGACAAGGCAATTCCGCAGGAGATTACGGAGAATGCAACGTGCGTGGGCGTGGTTCCGAATCTGATTAAGGCAGCATTTATTTTTGGAGGCGAACGTGGGGTAGGCGTGGTGACATGCCGCACCGGGCACGGCTGGAGCGCGCCGGTGTTTATTCAGGTAACGGGTGGATCGTGGGGTCTGCAGATTGGCGGCCAGAGCACGGACCTGGTGCTGGTTGCAGTGAACCAGAAGGGTTTCCAGGATCTGCTGCACAGTAAGTTCAAGATAGGCGTGGGCGCTTCGGCGGCGGCGGGACCTGTAGGACGCAATGCGCAGATGGCGACGAACTGGAAGATGCAGTCGGAACTGCTGACCTGGTCGCGCAGCAAGGGCCTGTTTGCCGGCATCGACCTGAACGGCGCGGTTGTGGCTCAGGATAGGAATGCGACGGAGGCGTTTTACCCCGGCCATCAGTCAATGAGCGCGATTCTGAAGGGGGAAGTGCTACCTCCGGCAGAGGCGCGACCGTTCCTGGAGACGGTAGCCCGTTATTTCAGGGAGAGCGTACAGCACTGAGCGAACGAGAGCATATGCTGCAATGGGGGCGGTTCCTTTGGGAACCGCCCTTTTTTGCGCGGCTGCGGTATGGGGTCGGCAGAGGAGGGGATTTTACGAGGATTTACACTGGGCTGAGTTTGCGGGAAACAGGAAGTGATGCGAAAAAGGCTGGAGTTCGGCGCGGTGTGGTTGCTGGTGCACGCTCTTGGAGTGCTGCCGCGCGGAGTGGCGCGTGCCGTGGGTGCGGCGCTGGGCGCGGTGGCGTGGGTGGCGATTCCCAGACTGCGGCAGGTGGGGATGCGGAACCTGGAACTGGCTTTTCCGGAGTGGGCGGAGGCCCGGCGCGAGGGAGTGCTGCGGAGGCTTTACCGGAACCTGGGGTGGCAGTTGGCGGAGTTTTGCCAGATGCGGAAGTACACGCGGGAGTCTTCGGCGGCGTTTGTTCGTTATGAGGGGCTGGAGCATTACCTGACGGCGCGGGAGCGCGGGCGCGGGGTGTTGATTGTGACGGGGCATCTGGGGGCCTGGGAGTTGTCGAGCTTCTGGCACTCGCTGATGGGGTATCCGATGGCGATGGTGATTCGCCGTCTGGATAATGCGCGGGTGGATGGGCTGGTGAATGCGATCCGGTGTTTGCATGGGAACCGGGTGCTGCACAAGGATGACTTTGCGCGGGGGCTGATCAGTTCGATGCGGAAGGGTGAGACGGTGGGGATCCTGATGGATACGAATATGACTCCGCCGCAAGGGGTGTTTGTGCCGTATTTCGGGCGGGAGGCTTGTACGGCCTCGGGGCTGGCTCGGGTGGCGCGCAAGACAGGCGCGGCGGTGCTGCCGGGTTTTTTGCTGTGGGAAGAGGCGGAGCGGAAGTATGTGCTGCACTTTGGTCCGGAGATAGAGGTGAAGGCGGATGGTTCGGACGATGAGGATGCAGTGACGAATACGGCGCGGTTTACGGCGGTGATTGAGGCGTGGGTGCGGCGGTATCCTGACCAGTGGCTTTGGGTTCACCGGCGATGGAAGACGCGGCCAGCGGGCGAGGGGCCGATTTATACGCGGAAGTAGAGAGGGACGATGAGGCTGACGGAACTGGCGAAGGCACTCGGCGAGAGCTGCGAACTGGGTGGTCATGCGGACCCCGAGGTGAGCGGCGTGAGCAGCGCGCGGCTGGCGACGGCGGCGGAGCTGGTGTTTGCCGAGGATGAGGCGGCGCTGGCGGCGGGGCTGGAGTCAGATGCTGCGGCGGTGGTGGTGCGTCCGGGGATGGTGGATGCGGGGTGCGGCAGGAAGGCGATGCTGGTGGCTGGGCATCCGAAGCTGGCGTTTGCGCGGGCGGCGCGGCTGCTGCGGCCAGTGGCCGAGGTGACGGGCGTGGATGCGTGTGCGGCGGTGAGCGAGACGGCAGTGCTGGGGGATGGGGTTTCGATTGGTCCGTATGCGGTGATTGGCTCGGGCGCGGTGATTGGCGCGGGTACGCGGATTGAGGCCGGGGCGGTGATTGGCGATGGGGTTAAGGTGGGCGCGGGGTGCAGGATTTATCCGCGGGTGGTGGTGTATGCGGGGACGGAACTGGGCGACCGCGTGGTGGTGCATGCGGGCGCGGTGCTGGGCGGCGATGGGTTTGGGTATGTACGGGATGGGAAGACGGGGGAGTATGTGCAGTTTCCGCAGCAGGGCCGGTTGGTGATTGAGGACGATGTGGAGATTGGGGCGAATACGACGATTGACCGGGGTGCGCTGGAGGAGACGCGGATTGCGCGGGGAGTGAAGATCGACAACCTGGTACATCTGGGACATAACGTGAGCGTGGGGCCGAATGTGGTGATTGCGGCGCTGACGGGGATTTCCGGCTCGAGCAGAGTGGGCGCGGGCGCGGTGGTGGGCGGCCAGGTGGGTATGGGGGATCATGCTTCGATTGGGGAGGGTGTGATTGTTGGGTCAGGTGCGGGGATATTGCCGCACAAGCATTTGCGGGGGGCGGGGACGGTGTTCTGGGGAACTCCGGCGAAGCCATTGCGGACCTATTTGAAGGAGCTGGCGACTTTGGCGAAGCTGGCTCGTCGCGGCAGCGGGGACGGGAATTAGCCGTGGCTGTGGTGGTGGTGGGCGGGCACTCGCGGGATGTAGGGAAGACGTCTGTGGTGGCGGGGCTGATTGCGGCGATGCCGGAGATGCGTTGGACGGCGATGAAGATTACGCAGTATGGGCATGGGTTCTGTTCGGCGGACGGGAAGCCCTGCGATTGCGAGACCGCGGACCACTCGCTGGCGGTGACGGTGGAGCGGGACGGGGCTGCGGGGACGGATACTTCTCGATTTGTGGCGGCGGGTGCGGCGCGGTGCCTCTGGGTGCGTACGCGGGTGGGGATGCTGGGCGAAGCGATGCCGCGCATCCGGCGGGAGCTGGAGGCGGCGGAGAACGCGATCATTGAGTCGAACAGCGTGATGCGGTTTTTGCGTCCGGATTTGTATTTGTCGGTGATGGATGGAGGGACGGCGGACTTCAAGGATTCGGCGCGGCTGTTTCTGGACCGGGCGGATGCGCTGGTGGTGACGGGTGCGGGGGCGGAGTTGCGGTGGGAGGGTGTTGCGGAGTGGCTGCTGGAGGGCAAGCCCAAGTTTGCGGTGAGGCGGCCGGAGTTTGTGAGTGCGGAGCTGGTGGAGTTTGTGCGGCGAGCCTGCGGTGGGTCTTCTTAAAAAATGCTCTGAGGGCTCCCCTCTTTTTGTGGGGAAATTATTGATTCTATGGGACAGGTTAACCCTCTAACATGGCCTCCCCGGGGGCTGGCCGTTTGTGGGAGTTGTCAGTCCCCAGTTGTCAGTTTTCAGTTCTAGGTGGCGGGGATCGGCGGGGTTCGTCCCTATCCCCCCCCCAAAAAAAAGAGATTTACGCCCCCCTCTTTTTTGTGGGGAAGTTGTTGATTTTATGGGGCAGGTTATCCCTCCAGCGACGCATTACCCGCCTTGTTTTTGTGGGGATGTTGTTGATTCTATGGGACAGGTTGACCTTCTAACGCCGTTCGCACGGTTCCAAAGTGGGAAGGGCCGGGTTTTGTTTCCTCTGGTTAACTTGCTGGAAGTGATTGACAGGAAATGGGTTATGAAGATGTTGGTCTTGTAAGCCCTTTGGAATCCATGAGGGGTTGTGGGGACTGATTTTTTGTTTGTGCATGTAAAGAGCAGCCGTTTGTCGGTTGCCTTTTTCTGTCCCTATTTCCAGTTTAGCAATTTGGGGGTGAATTCCCGGCAGGTTTGTTGCGGGGAAAGTTCTTGGTTCAACCCCACTCATCGCGCAACTGCCGCGATGAATGGGGCACCCGAAAGTAACTGGGATGGATGAGTGGGGCACCGGGCGAGTATTGATTTTGTTCGACTTTGACGTGGTGGCAGGTGAGGATTTTCAATGGGTTTGCATCACGGAGGAGTTAGATGAAGCGTATGGATCGTAGAGGGTTTTGCCTGGGGCTTGGGGCGTTGACGGGGCTGGCTGCGATGCCTGCCAGTGTGTGGGCCGGACAGGGGCTGAGTGCGGCGGGGGCGGGGCAACTGGTGGTGCCTGCTCGCGACCGAATGAGTGCGGCACAGCGGGCGGAACGGACGGCATGGTGGGAGGAAGCGCGGTTCGGGATGTTTATCCACTGGGGGCTTTATGCGGAGCTGGCCGGATTCTGGCAGGGGAAGGAGATTGCGGGGCTGGGCGAGTGGATCATGAACCGGGCGAAGATTCCTGTGGCCGAGTACAAGAAGCTGGCGGCGACGTTTGATCCGAAGGAGTTTGACGCGCATGAGTGGGTTTCGATGGCGAAGGCTTCGGGAGTGAAATACATGGTGATTACGGCGAAGCATCACGATGGGTTTGCGATGTTCCGCTCGCGGGCGAACCGGTTCAACATTGTGGATGCGACGCCGTTTCATCGCGATCCGCTGCGGGAGCTGGCGATTGCGTGCCACGAGGAGGGGATCCGGTTTGGGTTTTATTACTCGCAGGATCAGGACTGGACTTATCCGGGAGCGGCGGCGATTGGTGGCCACTGGGATGCGGCGCAGAGCGGAAGCTTTGCGAAATACATTCACGACAAGGCGATTCCGCAGATTCGAGAGCTGTTGACGAATTATGAGTTTGCGGATGCTCCGGCGGAGATATGGTTTGATACGCCGACGAAGGAGATGACGCCGCAACTGGCGAGCGAGATTGTGCGGGTGATGAATCAGCATCCGAACGTGCTTTGGAATAATCGGCTGGGCGGCGGCTACCAGGGGGATTACAAGACTCCGGAGCAGCATATTCCGCCGCAGGGATTTCCTGGAGTGGACTGGGAGACCTGCATGACGATTAACGACACGTGGGGATACAAGCGGGACGATACGAACTTCAAGTCTGTAGAGACGCTGCTTTGGAACCTGATTGATATTGCGAGCAAGGGCGGGAACTATCTGCTGAACGTAGGGCCGACGGCGAGCGGGGTGATTCCGGAACAGGAGCAGGGCCGCATGCTGGCGATGGGACGCTGGCTGGCGGTGAATGGCGAGGCGATTTACGGGACGCACGTGGGGCCGTTCTCAAAGGAGCATGGCGCTTACAGCGCTACGCAGACGGGAAAGAATGGGAAGCCGGTGTGGGTTCCGGAGTGGGACTGGCGGGCGACGGCCAAGGGAGACAAGGTTTACGTGAGCATTCTGGACTGGCCGGGCGCGAGTTTGAAGCTGCCTGCGTTGGATGCGAAGGTGCAGGGGGCTTACATGCTGGCTGATCCGGGACGGACTGCGCTGAAGTTTTCGCAGGATGGGAATGGGTTGACGGTGATGCTGCCGGGGACACAGCCTGATCCGATTGCGAGCGTGCTGGTGTTGCGGACCTGAGGTTGGTGGGTCGGGTGTTGAATTGATTCCGCTTCTCGGCGAGGCATGGTGGCGCCACGCTTGGGATGACAATATTTTTAAGTAAGGTAGATATTCTGGACCCCACTCATGCGCAGAGGCTGCGCATGAATGGGGCACCTGGCGGATTATTTGTGGTCGAGTTTGCGGACTATGGCCAATGCTCGCTGGACGTGCTCGGGTGGGGTGAGGTGGTCGGCCTGGGAGGAGAATTCGGCGACGATTTTCCCTTCCTTATTGATGACGAAGGTGGTGCGGGCGAAGAAGCCGTGGTCGATGGCTACGCCGCGGACGTCTTTGGCGCCTTTCATCATGGGGTAGACGGTGACGCCGTATTCTTTGCCGATGCTGGCGCTGGGATTGGAGGCGACGGGGAACTGCCCTGCACAGAATTTGGGGTCGGCGGAGAATTGCTTGAGCCTGCCCATGCTGTCCTGAGAGACGCCGATGATGGTGGCTCCGGCGGCGGTGAACTTGCTCTTTTCGGTGGCGAAGGTGTGGGCTTCGAGGTCGCATCCACCGGTGAAGGCGGAGGGGTAGAAGTAGACGACGACGGGGCCTTTCTTGAGGGCCTGTTCAAGCGAGAAGTGGAAGGCGTGGCCGTCGAGCGAGGCGGGGGCGGAGAACATGGGAGCCTTATCTCCGGGCTTGAGGGCGGCGAAGGCGGATGTGGTGAAGGCTGCAAAGGCGAGAGCCATTGCGAGGGCGAATTGCTTTTTCATGAGAAGTCTCCATGCCAGCGTAAAGATTGTGGCTCGTGCGTAGTGCTTCGATAGCAGTAGAGCATAGCAGAGGGAGTCTTGAGCTGGCTCGCAGGCGGTGGTTTTGAGGGGGTGAAAATGGTGCTGCGGTCACGGGGAAAGAGCAAAGGCGCGTTGTGTGCGCTTCGTGTCCTGTCTTTGGAAAAGTGTTGCGAGCGGATTGGCAGGGCTGCTTCTTAGAAGTGGAAGCGGTAGCGGAGCTGGGCGTAGATTTGGCGGGGTGCGTTGTAGTGGAATCCGCCGAAGGTGAGGCTGTTGTCGAGCAGGACGCGGTGGTTGGTGATATTGAGTGCGGTGAGAGTGAGCTGGTAGTGGCGGCCGAGGGATTTTCCGGCGGCGAGATCGATGGTGGTGTTCTGCGGGAGGTAGTCGCCGGGGTATTGGGCGGTCTGGACGCCGTTGGAGAATCCAGAACCGTAATAGACGTTGATGGAGGCGTAGGCGTGCGCGGGGAGGTGCGCGTTGAAGCCGGTGTTGAGGGTGTTGCGCTGGTCGTGGTCTAGGGGTGAGTAGCCGGGAGCGGGTGCGCAGGCGGCGGAGTTGGGCGGGTAGCAGATGAGGCCTCCGGTGATGGCTCCGCGCTGCTGGGCGAGCTGGTTGGAGTAGGCGAGATGAAATGCGCCGTACTTCCAGAGGCGAGGTGAGCGGAGGGTGAGTTCCCAAGCCTGGATGAGTGCGCCGTCGACGGTGACGGGGATGAAGATGCTGGACTCGCCGATGTTGCTGTGGTCGAGGAAGCTGTTGGCGCGTGTCTCAAAGGTGTCTGCCGAGAGTGCCCAGCCGTGGATGGGGATGGTGAGGCCGAACTGGTGCTCTTCGTCGCGCTCGCCATGGAGGGGGACGAAGCTGGTGTTGTTGGATTGCGCGTAGGCGAGAAGCGGGCCGGAGACGCTGGTGAGCGGCGGGGGCTGGTAGAAGCGGCCGTAGAAGCCGCGGAGGATCCAGTGGAGGTAGGGGACTTCAACTGCGAGGCCTATGCGGGGGAAGAGATAGTTTTCTGTAATCGCGGCGGAGAAATAGGAGTCGCGGAGGCCAGCGAAGAGGGTGATGAAACGGTTGGGGTGCCAGGCGTCCTGAACGTAGAACTCGGCGACGCCGCCGGTGATGGTGCTTTGCTGAGCGATGGAGGGGAATCCATTAGAGAAGGTGGAGCCGAAGAAGTCGTTCTCATGCTGAACGTAGCTGTACAGGCCGGCCTTGATGGAGTGGTTCGCAACAGTTTTAGTTACAGATGCCTGGAGGCCAGTGTAGGCGCCGGTTTGAGTGGAGGAAGTTGCGGCGGGAGCATCGTTGGGGCCGGGCGTGTAGCGGGCGCGATTGAAGTGGTAGAAGGGCGAAAGGTTGAGGACGGTGGTGGAGTTGAAATTGTGAGTCCAGGTGAAGGCGGTGAGGGCGTCGGTTTCCTGCTCGGTGTCGCGGAGCCGGCTGGTGGGGAAGATCTGGTTTTCGTAGTCGTTCGGGTCGGGGTCGTATGGGATTTGATAGTGGTCGGTGCGGAGCTGGGAGACCAGACGTAGCTGATCGTTCGGGGTGGCATTGTAGATGAGTGAAGTGAATCCGCCATAGCCGTTTTCCGCGTCGTGATACGGATGGGGGACAGGCGGCATGAGTCCGTAACTGCTGCGGTTACCATTTGCGCTGAGGTACCAGGCGAAGCGTTCGGAATGGCTGCCGAAGCTGAGCTGATCGTCGGTCTGGGCGTAGGAGCCTGCGCTGAGGTCCAGTTCTCCGCCGCGATTGCGTTCAAATCCGTTGCGGGGAACGATGTCAAAGATGCCGTAGGTGCGGTCGCCGAGGCTGGCCTGGTAGCTGCCGCGCTCGACGTCGAGGTAGTCGATGTCTCGGGGATCGATGGCGGGGCCGATGTTGCCGGCGATGTTGGTATTGGGGATTTCCACGCCGTCGATGAGCCAGCCGAGCTGATGACCGCCGCGGACGTGGAGCATGTCATGCACCATGTATGCGCCGGGAGTGTAGTCGGTGACCATGGCGAGGGAGTTGGTGAGGGACGCGCCTGGCGTTTGCGCTATTTGCTCGCGGGAGACGAGGGTGGTGGGGGTCATGGAGTCGGGTTGCAGAGTGGAGGGCTGCGCGCTGACCCGGGTGGTCTGGGTGACGGTTGCGATGGCGAGGGCGAAATGCAAGATGGGACGGCTGTTGGCAGTGATGGTGAGTATGTGCTTTTGCGCGGCAAAATATGTAGCCGTTACAGTGACAATATAGACGCCCGCAGGGACGCTGTTGAAGTGGAAGGTGCCGTCAGGGCCGGTGGTCTGGCTGAAGGAGAGCGCGGAGTGCGCAGTGTGGAGGGTGACGTGCGCGCCAGAGATGGGGCGGTGCTGAGGATCGTGGATGACGCCTTCCAGCGGCGCGAAGATGGAGGCGCGCGCGATGGGAGCGGACAGCAACAGGCAGAGGGAGAAGAATGCGACAAGGACTGCAGAGATGCGTTGCATGGGGATTGCGTGGTCTTTCTAATGGGCTGCGCGGGGAGCTAGTTTTGTGGGAGCCAGTAGCCTTTGGTGATCTGGACGTACTGATCTTTTTGTTTGGGTTTGAGGACGATGTGGTGGAAGCCTGAGTCCGTGGAGGCGGTGCGGGTGTAGGCGAGGATGTAGGCGTTGTTCATCTGGTCGGCGATTTGGGCGAGGAGGGTTTTGAGGCCGGCGCGGCGGGAGTCAAACATTTCTCCGCCGGTGCTGGAGCAGATTTGGGCGAGGATTCTTTTGCCATCGACGCGGCGGCTGGGCTGGGGTGGCGCGGGCTGGGTTGAGCCGGGGTAGCCGCCGCCGGGATAGCTGCCTGGGTATCCGCCGGGGTAGGTGCCGGGATAGCCGGGACCGCTGTGCGGGGTGGGGTTGTGGAGGAATTTTTCGGGAGGGGCTTCGCCTTTGAAGTAGATGGCGTAGACGGCGACGCCGGCGGTTTGCGCGGCGTTGATGGCGGCATTGAGAGTGGATTTACTGCCGCGATCGACACCATCGGAGAAGACGATGAGGGCTTTGCGTCCGGACTGGGTGTTGAGGACCTGCGAGGATGCGAGGTCGATAGCGTCGTAGAGCGCTGCTCCGCTGGGGCGGTGCTTGCGCTTGCGCTGGGAGAAGCCGGTGGCGGTGTAGGCGCCGTTGGTGTCCGCGGCGAACTGCGGGACGCCGAGCTGGGTGAGGGCCTGGTGGAGTTTGGCGGTGGAGGGGGATGGGTCTTCGAGGAGGTCTACATCGAGGTTGAACTGGATGACGAAGGCCTTTACGCGGGAGCCCGCGGCGGACATGAGCTGAGTGAGGAACTGCTCGCTGGTGCGGTGGATGGCGGGGAGTTGCGCGCCCATTCCGGGACCGGTTTGCGCGACGATGCCGAGGGTGAGCGGGAGAGAAGTGTCTGGTGCAAAGAACTGGATGGTCTGGGGATGGGTGTTGTCGGTGAGGGTGAAGTCGGCGGCGGTGAGGTTGGGGATGAGGTTGCCTTTTTTGTCGTGTACGAGGACGGGGACGACGACGTGGCCGTGCACGGAGGGTTTGAGCTGGGCGGTGACGGCTGTGGTGGCGGGGGATTGCGCGAGCGCCGTGGCGCAGGTGATGAGGACGAGCAAAGTGGCGGCGATTGGGAGGCGAGTTTTCATGGTGGCGTCGCGCTTTGAAAACAGTATCTGTTATTGGGACGGGAAAGGGGAGGGGATGCGGTGGGCAGGGTTTGTGGTTGTCCTCAAGGAGAGCAAAAAGTGGGAGATCGGGAATGATAGGTCGAGCGAAAAAGGTAAAAAGTTTGATAACACTGAAAAACGAGAAAATATAGAAAATGCGGGCAATAGAGTTTTTTTGCAATCCGGCCTCAGGAGGGGCGGCGTACTCAGGGCGTAAACATGGCGGCAGCGCCATGGCTACGTATGAATGGAGGTGGATTGTTAAGAAGCTCGATGAACTGCTTGAAAGAAGGAGCGTATCGCGCCGGGGATTTCTGGCTGGAATAGGTGCGAGCGCAGGAGCGGCGGCGGCGCTGGGAATAGCGGGCTGCAGCAGTAACATGACCAGCTCGATGTCGGGATCTGGAAGCGGCAGCGGTAGCGGTAGTGGTTCTTCCGCGGTGACGGATACGGACATTCTGAATTTCGCGCTGAACCTGGAGTATCTGGAAGCGGAATTTTATCTGCGAGCGGCGACGGGCACGGGTTTGTCGGCCACGGATACGGGTTCGAATGCGGGCACGGTGACGGGCGGCTCGGCGGTGACGTTTACGACGCCGGCGATTCAGTACTACGCGAACGAGATTGCGGCGGACGAGCAGGCGCATGTGCAACTGCTGCGGAGTGCACTGGGTTCGTCGGCGGTGAGCATGCCGAACATTGATTTTACGAATGCGTTTAATGCGGCGGCGCAGGCGGCGGGGATCGGTTCTTCGTTTGACCCGTTTGCGAGCGAGGACAACTTTTTGCTGGGCGCGTTTGTGTTTGAGGATGTGGGCGTGACGGCGTATCACGGGGCTGTGACGCTGATTTCGAGCGCGTCGGTGCTTGCGGCGGCCGCGGGCATCCTGGGCACGGAGGCTTACCACGCGGGCGAGATCCGGACGCTGATTGCGCAGATTGGCGGCACGGTGCTGGCGGATGCGGTGAAGATCCAGGCGCTGCGGGCGGCTGCCAGCGGCGGCGGGGAGACGACGTTGACCTCGAAGACGATTGTGAATGCGGATTCGGATTCGATTTCGTATGACCGGACGACGAGCGAGGTGCTGCACATTGTTTATCTGAACGCGAATCCGGGAATGATCAGCAAAGGCGGATTTTTCCCGAATGGATTGAACGGAAATATCACGGTCACGAGTTCCTAGATTGCTGGTTTGCGATCCGGCGGGATTCGGAGGGAGTTCGGATTCCTTGCGTTGGGAAATCTGACCGCGTGCTGCAACGGCACGCATGAAGGAGAAGGAATATGGAAAGCAACGAGACGAAAGAGCTGTTACAGGAGATGGAAGAGAGACGCAGTTCGCGGCGCAGGGCGATGATGCTGGGCGGCGCGGCGCTGGCGGGGCTGGCGCTGACGAGTCGGGCGGCCTTTGCTGCGACGGTGACGGATGCGGACATCCTGAACTTTGCATTGAACCTGGAGTTTCTGGAGGCGCAGTACTACACGCTGGCGACGACAGGGATGACGCTGGATGCGGCTACGTCGATATCGATCAAGGGCGGCAACGGGCAGGCGGGCGGCTCGGTGACGGTGAAGTCGAACCCGATGGTGACGTTTACGGATACGTCGACGCAGGACTTTGCGCTGGAGATTGCGCTGGACGAGCAGAACCATGTGAAGTTTCTGCAGTCGAATCTCGGAACGTCTGCGATTGCGATGCCGAACATCGACCTGATGAACAGCTTCAATGCGCTGGCGGTGGCCGCAGGGCTGGGAACGAGCTTTGACCCGTTTGCGAATGAGACAAATTTTCTGCTGGGCGCTTTCATCTTTGAGGATGTGGGCGTGACGGCTTACCAAGGCGCGGCGGGGTTGATTTCCAGCAAGACTTACCTGGATAAGGCGGTGGGTATCCACAATGTGGAGGCGTACCACGCGGCTGGGATCCGGACGCGGATTTTCCAGGCGGGGAGCTCGGCGCAGTCGGCCTCGCAGGCGATTGCGATGACGCGGGCGAAGCTGGATGGAACCAACAACGACGACATTGGCGTAAGCGTGACGAACAATGCGGCGACGATCGTGGACGCTCCGGACGTGCATGCGCAGACCTATGCAAGAACTACGGCGCAGGTGCTGGCTGTTGTTTATGGCGGCGGCGCGGCGGGTACGGGCGGCGCGTTCTTCCCGAATGGGTTGAACGGAACGATCCGGTAGCTCTCTCCCCCAGAGTGGCTTCCTGACTTCCCCTCTTGAGGTCTCTCTCTTTTACACAGGCAATTTGGGGCTGGCGATGGCAGTCCCCATTTTTTGTTTTGGGAATGATAAGGGTTGAGGGAGGTAAACGCAGATTTCTCCATTGCGCCTTTTGGACTGCGGGTTGAAATGACTTTCAGAGGGGGTGTTCCGACCCCACTCATGCGCAAAAGGCGCGCATGAATGGGGCACCCGGCGGACGGAATCTTGCCGCTCAGTAGTAAAGATATTTGCGCCACTTCTGGTCGGAGTGGCCGATCATGCGCATGATGTGGCGGCTGGTGTGGAGCGAGAAGGGGCGCGGCTCGCGGAGGAGCTTCATGTCAGTGAGCTCGTGGAGGAGCTGGTTGCCCTTGCGGCGATTGCAGGGGTGGCAGCAGGCGACGAGGTTTTCCCAGGTGGAGAGGCCGCCGCGGGAGCGCGGGATGACGTGATCGAGGGTGAGCTCGCCTGCGGTGAGGACGATGCCGCAGTACTGGCAGGTGTTGCGGTCGCGGAGGAGTATGTTTTTGCGCGAGAGGGCGCGCGTCTGGTGGGGGATGCGGCGGTATTCGAGGAGACGGATGACGGAGGGCAGCGGCATGAGGACGCGGGCGGCGTGGAGCATGGCGTCGTGTTCTTCCTCTGCCTTGGCGACGCCTTTGAGGACGAGGACGAGCGCGCGGCGTGCTCCGCAGATGTTGATGGGCTCATAGGAGGCGTTGAGCACGAGGACGGGCGTCTGCATGGCGTGGTGCGATGCGGGAGTGCGAAATTCTGCCGCGGGCAGGGCCTGAGCCATGGCATGCGTCTTGACGTGACACTGGGCGAGCGACTTTTGCTTGCGAGCGTGGGCGGTGGTTTTCCCGAGCGACATTCAATCCCCCTGATGGTTAAGCGTGGTGGTTGATCCCCAGAAAGCTACGTCTTCGTGCATGGGCAGTTCGGCCTGTGAGGGCGGAGCTGTGACGGCGGTTGATAGTGCGGAAGAAATGGGAGCGTTCGGCGCCTCGTAGCGCTGGGCGCGGGCGAGGGTGGCGACGTGAACGGAGGCCGCGCCGGCGCGGAGGAGTGCCTTGCTGCAGGCTCGGGCGGTGGCGCCGGTGGTGTAGATGTCGTCGACGAGGAGAATGTGGTGGTCTTTTATCTGGTTTTGCGCTGATTTGCCGGAAACGAGAAACGCGCCACGAAGGTTATCGCGGCGCTGCCTGGGAGTGAGTCCGGCCTGGCTTTCCGTAGCCCGGGTACGGCTGAGGGCCCCCGGGGCGAGCTGGAGCCTTATCTGCGGGCGACTGCTGCGGAGGCTGCGAGCGAGCGCGGCGGCGAGAAGTTCGGACTGGTTGAATCCGCGGGTGCGCCGGCGGCTGCGATGGAGCGGAACGGGCACGACGAGCAGCGACGAGGGCAGATCGGGAATGGCGAGCACGCGGGCGGCGAGGAGCTTGCCGAGGGAAGCGGCGATTGGCTCGATGCGGTCGTACTTGAGGAGCTGGATGAGAGCGCGGAGGTGGTCCTGATAGAGGCCGTAGGCTACGGCGAGGGTGAAGGGCGGTTCGGCGAGGCGACAGATGCGGCAGAGGGAGCCCGGGGTGATGGATTCGGCGCCCAGATTTTCTCCGCAGCGGGGGCAGAGTGGGCCGGACTGGGGATGGAGATGGTTCCAGCAGGAGGAGCAGATGGGCGCGGCAGAGAGTTCAGCCAGCTGTACGCCGCAGAGGCGGCATGGGGACGGAAGCAGGACGGAGGCGACGGCGTTGAGGGCTTGTGTGGGGGTACTTCGGAGCACGCGAGAGATGGCGCGCCAAGCCGATGTTCCGGATGGCGGATGTTCCACCAGAGGCGCATGCTGCACGCTGCGGAAGACTCACCTCGCGCGGCAAGCCGGACTGGAGCGACCGGCTCCCGTATGGCCAGAAGTATACGAGCAGAGAGGCTAGACTGCAACGGGGAAGATGCAATTTCACATGGATGCAGTGAAGTTGGGGACTATCGTCGGTTACTGGCGGGTTTGGGGGCTTCGAATCTTTTCTGGTCCCGCCCAGGCAGAGCCTGGACGGGGCACCCCGATTGTGGTGGATGCTGCGGAATGCCCCACCCTGGCTTCGCGAGGGTGGGGCACCCGGCTTTTTGCTTGTCCAACGTGCAAACTGCGGAACCTTCGCTTCGCTCAGCTTTGTCTTGTTTCATGGAGTGGGTTGGTGGAGGAGCGGTTCGAACTGGAGATAGACGGCGTTGGTCCAGCCGAATCCGATGACGTTCTGGTGGTATCCGGCGGTGACGTGGAAGTGTTTTGTGGCGTTTACGACATCGTATTTTTCGTAGATATCGCCGGTTTGGCGGTAAACGTGGCGGACGGTGGAGTTGAACTGGTTGGCGATGCGGGTGGCATCGGTGTGGTCACCGGCGGCGAGCATGCCCTGGACGGCGAGGAAGGTGGTGGGGGCCCATCCGTAGGGGAGGTCCCACTGCACGCCGGAGCGGGTGGCGCTGACGGCGAGGCCGCCGGGGTGGTCGAAGTCGGGGATGTGGGCGAGGACGCCTTGCTGCTGGGCTGGGTCGGCGGCGTGGACCCAGAGCGGGTAGAAGGCGGTGAGGAAGAGGTAGCCGGACTGCTGGTGGGTTTTGAAGTTGTAGTCGTAGTACATCTTCTTTTGGGGGTTCCAGAGATAGCGATTGATGGCGGCGCGGCGGGTTGCGGCTTGCTGCTGCCAGTGCTTTGCTTCGGCGGGTTTATGGAGGGTGGTGGCCATCCATGCGAGGTCGCTCTCGTATTTGTAGAGGAGTGCGTTGAGGCCTACTGGGGCGTAGTGCTGGGTTGATCCGCCGAAGGGGCCGAAGCGGAAGGTGGTGTCGAAGCCGGACTCGCGCATGGCGCGATCGCCTTTGTAGAAGGAGCGGGTGAGCCAGTATCCGCGGACGTGGGCACGGGCGCAGACACGGGAGCGCGCGGGGTTGCAACTGAGTTGGGCGAGGCGTGCGCGCTCTTTAGCGGAGGGATGGAGGCCGGCGTGGATGAGGTAGTTAGGGTGGGCGTCGATGCCGGTTTTGGGGTGGTCAAGGAGCCAGCGGATGACGTCGGGATAGTAGGTGCTATCGTCGGCCATTTCGGGGACAGGACCCTGGCCGAGGTCGTAATAGCGCGCGAGGCCGGTGTTTCCGGCGCGATGGACGGGGAGTAGCCAGATGGAGTGGTCGCGCTGCGCGCAGGGATAGGCGCGGGCGAGCCAGGCGAGGGCCTGCTGCTGATGGCCTTCTGCGACCTGGGCGTTGTAGACGGCGCGGATCATGGAGGAAAGAAATGGCGGCTGCGAGCGGGTGAAGTAGTAGGTGCGGTTGGCGTTGAGGATGCCGCCGTAGTGCTGAATCTCAAAGAAGAAGTTGTCGACGATGCCCCGGGCGAGGGTGACGCGGTGGTCGGCTAGCAGGCCCCGGATGATGAAGTAGCTGTCCCAGCCATACATTTCATTGAAGCGGCCGCCGGGGACTACGTACGGATGCGGGAGGTAGAGCAGGCCGGGTGTTTTGATCTGGGCGGGGTTGATCTGTCCGAAGTGAGTGATGGTATCGGGCAGGCGCAGGACGCGGACTTTGCAGCGATGCTGCATGGCGGCTACGTCGGCGGGCATGGGCAGGTCGTGGGGGAGATAGAGGACGGGTGTGGTGTGGAGCTTGGGGTCGATGAGGGAGTTGCAGTCGCTCATGGAGCGGGTGAGGGTGTGCCATGTGTTGCGGATGTAGGTGTTGATGGGCTGGGGGGATTGGGTTCGGGATACGGGCTGCGCTGCTGCTGCTGTGCATGCGGCGAGGGCGAGCGCGATGGTGCAGATCCGTGAGCGGAATGTGCGGAGCGATTGGGTCATCGGTGTGCCTGAACGGGTTGGATGATGCCGTGAGTGTGAATGGGGCTTTGGCAAAATCGACCGTTCAGGATACAGAGCGAAGACGACGATGGGAAAGTGCGAACGGGAGTGGGGACCTACGCGCGTTCGTAGGGTTCGTAGGCGGGGAGCCAGAAGTTGGCTTCGATTTCTGCGAGGAGGGTTGGCTCGTCGGGGATTTGGGCGAGGCCTTCGTTGATGGCCTGTTTGCCGACGGCTGTTGCGATGTAGCGGCTGAGTTCGCGGGCCTGCGAGATGGGCGGGAGCATGCAGGCGTTGGGATCGTGACGGGTGGGGAGGTGGCGGATGAGTTCGGTGGCGGCGGCTTTGATCATGGAGTCGGTGACGTAGCGGGCGCGTGAGGCGATGATGCCGAGGGCGAGTCCGGGAAAGATGAAAGCATTGTTGGTTTGCGCGATGCGGAAGGTCTTGCCGGCGTAGTGGACGGGAGGGAATGGGCTGCCGGTGCCGATGAGGGCGCGGCCTTCGGTCCAGTGGATGAGGTCGTGGGGCGTGGCTTCGCTGCGTGACGTGGGATTGGAGAGCGGGAAGATGATGGGGCGGTCGGTGTGTGCGGCCATGTCGCGGATGATTTCCTGCGTGAATGCGCCGGGCTGACCGGAGACGCCGATGAGGACGGTGGGGTGTGCGTTGCGGACGACGTCGTGGAGGGTGATGGCGTCGCCGGAGTGACGCCAGGATTGGATTTGCTGCGCGGGGTGGGCGAAGGGTTGTTGCGCGGGGTCGAGGTTGGGGCGGTCGTCGACGATGAGGCCGTCGATGTCGATGGGGTAGATGCGCGCGCGGGCTTCTTCGGCGGAGAGTCCTGCGTCCTGCATGAACTGAGCGAGGAGCGATGCGATGCCGAGGCCTGCGCTGCCGAAGCCGAAGATGGCGATGGTCTGGTTGGGGAGCGACGAGCCTGCACGCCGGATGGCAGAGACGAGGGTGGCGGCGGCGATGGCGGCGGTGCCCTGAATGTCGTCGTTGAAGGTGCAGAGCTGATTGCGATAGCGGGCGAGGAGGCGCGCGGCGTTGGCTCCGGCGAAGTCTTCCCACTGGAGGAGGACGTGGGGCCAGCGTTTTTTGACGGCCTGGACGAAGGTATCGATGAAGGCGTCGTACTCGGCACCGCGGATGCGGCGGTGGCACCAGCCGATGTAGATGGGACTGTCGAGGCGATCCTGATTGTCTGTGCCTACGTCGAGGAAGATGGGAAGGCAGTGCTCGGGATGGATGCCGCCGAGGGCTGTGTAGAGGGCCATTTTGCCGATGGGGATGCCCATGCCTCCGGCGCCCTGATCGCCGAGGCCGAGGATGCGTTCGCCGTCGCTGACGACGATGCAACGGATGTCGTCGTAGCGGGGATGGCTGAGGATTTGCTCGATGCGGTGCTGGTTGGGATAGCTGAGGTAAAGGCCGCGGGGCTTGCGGAAGACCTCGCTGAAGCGCTGGCAGGCTTCGCCTACGGTGGGGGTGTAGACGAGGGGCAGCATCTTTTCGAGATCGCTGAGCAGGAGCGCGTAGAAGAGGGTTTCGTTGAGGTCCTGGAGGTCGCGGAGGAAGGAGTATTTGTTGAAGGACGTGGCCTGGTCGTCGAGTGCGAGGGTGCGGCGATGGACCTGCTCTTGAAGCGTGCCGATGTGGGGCGGGAGCAGGCCGTGGAGGGAGAAGATGTCGCGTTCGTGGTCGGTAAATGCAGTGCCCTTGTTGAGACGGGGCGAGTTGATGAGATTGAAGCCGGAGAGAGAGACCTTGCGGGGTGTTGCTGCGGGGGCTGGGGTGACGCTCATCGGCTGGAGACTCCTTGAGAGCGATTTCAGGATTGCTATGCCCATTTTGAGATCCTCCAGGGCCGCTGCTCCTTGTTGGTCGCATCGACTCAAAGGCTATTGCTTCGGGGACAGTTGTCCTGAAATCGCTGTAGTGCTCGAACCCTTCAGCGAATCAGATTTGGGGCGGAAGATCAAGTGGCAATCCGAGAAGGATACGGAGTGCGGCGCGAGAGGCGTTGAGGGAGGCGCTGAGCTGGATGGATTCTGCCAGTTTGGTGAGGTAGATGGACTGGAGGGATGTGTAGGCGGCGGAGTCGAGCTGGTCTTGCTCAACACTGCGTCGTGCGGCGTCGGCCTGTCTGCGGAGTTGCGGGAGTTGCGCGCGGAGATTGCGCAGTTGTGCGGCGAGGATTTGATTGGCCTGCCAGAGCTGGTGGGCCTGGTTGACGGCTGTGTCGAGATGGGCCTGGTAGGTTTGGCGCAGGTAGGCGCGAGTGGCACGCTGGATGGCGATCTGTCCGCGGTTGCGATTGAAGATGGGCAGGGTGAGAGAGATTCGGGGGCCGAAGGAGTTGACGCCTTCGACGGGATCGCGGGAGAGGCGGACGCCGGCGGTGATGTTGGGGAACTGGGCGAGGATGGATTCGCGGAGTGCTTGCTGCCGGCTCTGGTAGCCGGCCCGGAGGGCGAGCAGGTCGGCACGGCGATCGGCGAGCGCGGCGATGGCGGCGCGGTATTGTGTGGCGGTGATGGCGTGTTGTGCGGCTGGGCCGATGAGGTGGAGTCGGGTGCCGGGCTGAAGCGCGAGCAGTTGGTCGAGCTGATGCCAGGTGGCGCTGGAGGTGGTTTGGAGGTTGCGAAGCTGGTCCTGCGCGGTGAGGAGCTGGGAGAGATCCGAGGAGACGATGGTGGATGTCTGATCGCCGCGTTGCATGGCGGTGCGGTCGGACTGGTATTGCCGATTGAGGAGATGGACGCGCTGCCGAATTACGTGTTGTAACACCTGATTGCTGCGGGCCTGAAGGAAGAGCTGGCTGGCCTGGGCGGCGACCTGCCACTCCTGCCAGAGGATGTTGAGGTGAACCTGCTGCTCGGCTTTGGATGCGGCGGCTTTGGCGGCTCCGCGGGTGATGAGGGACTGGAGATCTTCGGCGAGGCCGAGCGCACCGCCGTAGTCGCGAGCGGAGGTGGCGAAGCCGGCGGTGAAGACGGGGTCTGGCAGGAGGCCAGCCTGGAGCATTTGCGCGCGGGCGATACCGTCCTGAAGTCGCGCGGCTTTGAGTACGGGATCGTTATAGACGGCGAGGGTGACGATGGTGGTTTGGTCGAGGCCGTTTGTGGGGATGGGATGGGGCGCGAGGTGCGGCAGTTGAAATTGCGCGGCTGGCACGGTGAGGGATGGCGTGCGGGTGAGATTGGGCACGGAGGGCAATGGTTGCGGGTGATAGGATGCGCAACCGGCTAGCGCGATGCAGGCAAGAGAGACGACGGTGGTGAGGATGGGTTGCTTCATGCGTGGGCCTGCTTTGCGAGCTGCTTGCGGCGGGCGTGGAGGTAGAGTGCGGGAAGCAGGTTGGTGCTGAGCACTGCGCTCCAGAGGATGCCGCCGAGGACGACGGCGGCGAGGCCTTGCTCCGGCGCGGCGCCTTTGCCCCAGCCGAGCGCGGTGGGCAGCATGCCGAGGACAGCGGTGAGTGTGGTAAGGGCGATAGGGCGGAAGCGAACGTGTACGGCTTCGCTGACAGCTTCGCCGGGTGGCAGGCCGGAGGCTTCATTACTCTGGATACGGTAGAGCAATACGATACCGTGATTGAGACAAATTCCGACGAGGGTGAGGACGGCTACCAGTCCGATGGCGTTGAGACCGACGCCGGTGAGGAGCAGCGCGATGGCTCCGCCGGTGAAGGCGAGAGGAATCTGGATGAGGAGTAGTCCGGGAACGAGGAGCCCGTCGAACTGGAGGATCATGATGGCGAGCATGAGCAGGAATGCGGCGATAGCGGCGGCGAGAAGACCGATGGCGGCACTTTCAAGTTGCGGGTAGAGGCCGCCAAAGGCGACGCGGTAGCCGGGTGGCAGGCGCAGGCCAGTGAGGGCCTTGCGGGCGGAAGCGATGGTGCTGCCGAGGGGTCCGGTGGGGGTGGCGAGAATCTCGAGAGCGCGTGCGCCGTCAATGTGGCGGATTTGATTGGGGGTGGTGACGAGGCTGATGTTGGCGAGCTGGCCGAGGGGCGTCCATCCGGTGGTGCGGATAGGTAACTGTGAGAGTGACGTAATGGATTGATGGTCGGCGTTGGCGAGGCGGAGATACAAAGCAAGAGAGACATTACCCTGCGGAATTTGTGCGACAATCTGGCCGTTGAGCAGGGGCGCGAGCTGCGCGTAAAGCTGTGCGGATGTGATGTGTTGTGCAGCGAGGGCGGTGGGGTTGGGGGTGATCTGGACTTCCGTGACGGTGTAGCCGTCGTTGTTGAATACGCTCGACAGGGCGGGAATGTGGCGCAGGCGCCTGGTGATTTGCGCGGTGAGATGGCGCATGGTGCGGATGCTGGTTCCGTATACGTTGATGACGAAGGGCTGGGGGAGGCCGCTGAGGCTTTCGCCGAGGCGCTCGATGGTGGGCGTGTCGACGGAGAGCTGGACGGCGGGGGTACGTGCTTCCTTGATGAGGCGATTGGCGGTGGTGTCGAGGCTGTCGACGTTGACGTGTGGTTTGAGCGTGACCTGGATTTCTCCGGCGTAGGCAGGCTCGGTGTAAATGCCGTTGGCTGGGGAACCGATGCGGGCGAAGACGTGCTGTACGGCGGGGTCAGCCTGCATGCGATGGGTGATGGAGAGGACGGCTTTTTCTGTTTCCAGCATGGACGAACCGGGCGGGAGGGAGAAGCTGATGAGGAGCACGCCTTCGTTGGGCAACGGAAGGAAGTTGACGGGGACGAGGATGAGTCCGGCGAGGCTGAGCAGCAGCAGCACGGTGCAGGCGGCGAGGCTGGCGCGGGGGCGGCGGGCGACGAAGTGGAAGAGGCGCTCGTTGTGACGGCGCAGCCAGTTGAGGGCGCGGGCGGCGGCTGTGGGCCTGGTGCGGGCTTTTGCGCGGAGGAAGCCGAGGGCGAGCGGGATGAGAGTAATGGACAGGAAGAGCGAAGCGAGCAGGGCGAAGGTGATGGCGAGCGCGAAGGGGATAAAGAAGAGCCCGGCGAGTCCTCCGACGAAGAGCAGCGGCAGGAAGACAGAGACGGTGGTGAGGGTTCCTGTGACGTCGGGGCCGATGATGTCTTTGAGGCCTTGTTTGATGCCGTCCCAGTGTTTATCGCCATGTTCCCAGCGGTGATAGATGCTTTCGAGGACGATGATGCCGTCATCGCAGAGGATTCCGACGGCGATGGTGAGCGCGCCGAGGGTGAGGAGGTTGAGCGAGTTTCCGGTGGCGTATAGCCCGGCGATGGCGAGGAGGAGCGAGAGCGGGATGGTGAGGGCGAGGATCCAGATGCCGCGGCCGGCGCCGAGGGCCCAGAGGAGCACGACGACGGCAAGGATGCCGCCGATGAGGAGGTTGCGTCCGAGGTCAGAACCGATGAGGTGAACGAGGTGGCCCTGGTTGTAGATGTTGATCCAGCGAACGCCGGGAGGGAGTTGGGTGAGGGTGTGGTCGAGCGTTTTTTGCACGGACCGCGTGACAGGGATGGTGGAGGCGTTGGGTTGCTTGAAAACGATGAGTCCGATGGAGGGGATACCGTCGAGGATGGCGCGGTTGAGCGTGGGGATGGGCGCGCGGACGACGCGCGCGACGCTCGAAAGCGGGATGGGGCCTTGCGGAGTGGCGACGGCGATGTTGGCGATGTTGCGGATGTGGGTGGGGAGACTGCGAAGCTCGATGAATGTGTCCTGATGGCCCTGCGTGAGGTAGCCAGCGGGGCCAAGAACGACCTGCTGGCGGAGCGCGGTGACGATGGCGGTGATGGGGACGCCGTAACGGCGCATGGCGGCGAGGTTGGGCTGGACCCAGAGGGATTCCTGGCCGGTGCCGTAGACCTGAACGCGGTAGATGCCGTGGAGGGCGCGGAGTTCGGGGATGGCGGTGGCGCGGAGTTGCCGTTCGACTAGGGTGGGTGAGACGCTGGCGGGGATTTGGAGGCTGTAGTCTGCGACCTCGTTGATGTTGTTGCCCATGATTTGCGCGTCGGGCTGGAGGGAGGGTGGCATCTGTCCGCGCGCGCGGTCGATGGCGCTGTTGACGGCCATGAGGTCGAGTTGGGGGTCGGTACCCTGGCGGAAGCGGGCGTCGGTTTCCACGGTGCCGCTACCCATGCTGGAGCGGACGGTGACGAGGTTGGGGAGCGCGAGGAGCTGGGCTTCGATGGGGCGCGTGATTTCTGTTTCCAACTCAGTGGAGGTGGCGCCCGGCAGGTGGGTGACGACGCTGACCTGGGGAAAGTTGAAGGTGGGAAGGACTTCGACGGGGATTCGCCAGAGGGCATAGGCGCCATAGGCGATGAGCGCGCCATAGACGATGGTCCAGAAGAGCGGCTGGGTGATGAGGCGGCGCATTTGATTTGTATCTGCCATGGTGACTAATCGGGAATCTGGAAGTGATCGGCGATGCTGTTGTGAAAGAGGAGATATGCGTTGCTGACGATGACCCTGGCTCCGGGTGCGAGGCCGCTGGTGAGATAGGTGTTGAAGCCATGCGCGGGGCCGGGCGTGACTTGCCGGGGATGGTCGCCGCGCGGGGTGTGGATCATGACCCACCACTTGCCGTGGTCGAGAATGAGAGCGCGGGTGGGAACGGCGATCATTGTTTGCGCGGGCAGGTTGAGTGCGAGGGAGCCGAAGGTTCCGGCGAGCCAATGCGGTGCGTTTTGGAGGGGCGCGAGGAAGACGGATTCGCCGCCGTCGGGGTTGATGACGCCGGAGACGGCGCGGACACGGACGGGGATGGTTGGGCCGCCGCTTGCGGGATGGAAGGCGCCGGTGAGTCCGGGATGGATAGCCGTGAGGTCTGTGCCATAGTAAGTGGCGCGGAGCCAGAGCGCGTGGGATGGCTGGAGGGTGAGGATGGGCTGGTTGGCGGAGAGGAGTTCGCCGCTGGAGCTGCTGAGAGCGAGGACGGTTCCAGCGGAGGGCGCGACGATGGTGGCCATGCGGCGGAGGGCGGAGAGTTGGGACTGGGCGTTATCGAGAGTGGCCTGGGCTTTGGCGACGGCGCTGGCTGCCTGCTGCACGGCCTGGCGGGTGCTGAGGTGAGCGCGCAACTGCTGCTGCTGAATGGCGAGGGATTTGTGCGCGGCGCTGAGCTGCGCGCGGGCGCTGCGGAGGTTGGCGCGATCCTGGCGGAGGAGATTTTGCATGGAGGGGCCGGTGAGAGTGGCGAGGATTTGACCGGCGCGGACGCGGGTTCCGGGGACGACGCGGAGGTTGGTGAGGATGCCAGCCTGAGGGGCGTTGATGGGGAGGGTGGCGATGGGCTGGACCTGCGCGTAGGCGCGGAGGTGAGGCGTGACGGAAACGCCGGCGGCGGTGATGGTTTGAGGAGACTGAGCGGAGGCTGAGCCTGCGACGGCGAGGATAAAGGCCAGCAAAAGGCGCTGCGACGATGGCTTTGCGATTGTCATGATTCGAAACCTGACTGCGAGGGGGGAATGACGATGGGGCGCGATGGCCGGACGTGGCGAAACGTGGCCATGCCGGGGCGCGCGCGCCTCAGGGTGCAGAGGTTGCGAAGACTAGATGCGGAGGGGTGGAGGGAGTGTTGCGAAGGCGAGGGTGGGAATGGCGCGCGTGAGGGTTTGCGCGAGGGCCATCGGTTGCAGGAGCGCGGCCACTATGCGAAGGAGGAGCAGGCCGAGCGCATTTTTGGATTTGAGCAGGAGAATGCCCGCGCAGGCGACGATGAGGACGATCATGAGAGCGCCGTGCGGACCGAAGTGGCGGAGGTTATCGAGGTGATCGTGGCACTCCCAGAGGGGATCGAAGACCAGGAAGAGGGAGAGCAGGAGCATGAGGCATGCGAGGATGCGCTGTTTCCACGATGGGAGCGTGGAAGAGGCGATCCGTTTTGGGCGCATCCTTTGCATCACTAAGGCCAGCGTATCAGATGAGAAATTACGGCGACAATGAGTTGGATGCGGCTGGTGTGCATGTTGTGAAAGGGATGGCGCAAAAAAGGCCCTGGACCGTGAGGTCCAAGGCCGAGTGGGAGGGGAGAGGAAATCAGTTGAGGTGAATCGAGCCTTCGAGCGGGGTCGCGGCGGAGGATGGTCCGGCGTAGATGTGATATTCGCCGGGGAGAAGCTGCCAATCGCTCTTTGCGGTGTCGTAGATGGAGAGCATCTGCGGGCTGACGGTTACGGTGACGGTTTTGGATTGGCCGGGATCAAGCTTGACGCGGCTCCAGCCGACGAGGCGGCGATAGTTTTCGCCGGAGGCGCTGGGAAGCGAGGCATAGACTTCGGCGATCTCGGTTCCGGCGCGTTGACCTGTATTTGTAACTGTGAACGTTACATTTGGGTGATTGTCGTCCGCCGCCACGGTGAGGTTGGAGTAGCTATAGGTGGTGTAGGAGAGTCCAAAGCCGAATGGGAAGAGGACGGGTTTGTGTTCTGCCTCATACCACTTGTAGCCGACTTTTGCGCCCTCAAAGTAGTTGACGGAGTAGTTGGGCAGTTGGTGGAGCTTGCCCATGACGGCAGCCATACCGGCTTTTTTGACGGAGGCCGGAAGCGGAGGAATCTGCTTGCGGGGCAACTCGTTTTCGCTGAGCGGGAAGGTCATGGCGAGCCTGGCGGATGGGTTGACCTTGCCGATGAGGACGTTGGCGAGGGCCTTGTGTCCGCTGCTGCCGGCGAACCATGCTTCGACGACGCCCTGGACCTTGTCGAGCCAGGGCATGGTGACGGCGGTGCCGGTTTCGAGCACGACGATGGTGCGGGGGTTGGCGGCGGCGATGCTCTCGATGAGCTGGTTCTGATTGCCGGGGAGCGAGAGATTGGGGAGGTCCATGCCTTCGGATTCCCACTGGTGGGCGAAGACGATGGCAACGTCGGAGCTCTTGGCGAGGGCTTCGGCGGAGGCGAGGTCGTCACCGGAGTTGTAGGTGATCTTTGTGTTGGGCATGACGTGGCGCAGGGCCTTCAATGGCGAGGTGGGGAACCAGATGTGAGCCTGCCAGTAAGTGGCGCGATGGCCCGGAGGCGCGATGACGTTTCCGCCGGGAGGGTCGACCTGGGCGGAGCCGCCGCCGGAGATCATGCCGACGTCGGCATGGCCGCCGATGATGGCGATGGTATGGATGCGCGCGGGGTCGAGGGGCAGGATGTTGTCCTGATTTTTGAGCAGTACGATGGAGTGCTCTTCGACGCGCTCGGCGACGCGGAAGCCCTTGCGGACGTCTGGGACCATCTTCTGGATGGGGTGATCGACGAGGCCGTCAGCGAACTCGGAGTAGAGAACGCGGCGCGCGCTGTCGTTGATTTCAGCCATGGAGACTTTGCCTGCGAGTACGGCCTGCTTGAGTTTGGGGCCGAAGTAGATGTCCATGGGCTGTTCCTGATCAAGGCCGGCCTTGATGGCGCGGACGGTGCTGTGGGTGCCTCCCCAGTCAGACAGGACGAAGCCTTTGAAATGCCATGCGTTTTTGAGGGTGTCGCGCAGGAGGTAGGGGTTCTGGCAGGAGAAGTCGCCGTTGACGCGGTTGTAGGAGCACATGACTGCGCCGGGATGGGCGATGCTGATGGCGATGTGGAAGGCGAGGAGGTCACTCTCCTGCATGCCGCGTTTGGAGATGATGGCGTTGACGAAGTTGCGGCCGGTTTCCTGGTCGTTCATGGCGTAGTGCTTGATGTCGCCGATGACGTGCTGTGCCTGTTCGCACTTCATCATGTGGCCGACCATGGTACCGGCGAGGAGCGGGTCTTCGCCGGCGAACTCGAAGGTGCGCCCGTCGCGGGGATCGCGATCGAGGTTGACTCCTCCGCCAAGGGTCATGTTGTAGCCCTGGTCGCGGAGTTCGGAGCCGAGGATTTCACCATACCGGCAGGCGATTTTTGTATCCCAGCTGGAGGCGAGTGCGAGGTCGGAGGGCATGGCGGTAGAGTAGCGACCGTTGATGCCGCTGTTGCGGACGCCGTATGCGTCGTCATCCATGACGATAGGAGGAATGCCGAGACGGGGGACGCCGACGACCGCGCCTGCGCCGCCGTTGGCGAGGTAGGTGAGGGGCATCTTCCAGAAGCCGGCATTGGGCATGCCGTTGCCGTGGAGGAGGTCGATTTTCTCGTCGAGGGTCATCTGCTTGAGGACGAGGTTGGCGCGCTGCATGGGGGAGAGACTGGTGTTCATCCAGGGCCAGTTCTTTTTGGGCGCTTTGGGAGCGGCTTGCGCGAGTGCGATGGGGGCAGCGAGCGAACCGATTGCGGCGAGGACCGCCAGTGTTTGCCAGAAATGATTTTTTCGAGCCGGGGTGTGGATCTGCATTTTTCTTCCTAACCTCTTGTCCGGATGACCGTTGGGGCGAGGGAGTTTTCCTTTGCGCTTCTTGCGGCAAGGGGGTGATCCTCGGCCCCTGATTTTTGAGTGACAAGGTTTTCCGGAAGAGCGCGGGAAGCCTTAGTCAATCGATTCACTATACAGAAAAATGGGGAGTGCAGGTTTTTTTGATGCCGGGATGGTGGAGTAAAACGATTATTCAGGGGTGGGGGTGTGATTCTGGCGGCACCGGGCCGAGGGCGCAGGACCATGCACGAGGCGATAAGTGATTGCAGTGGAGAAGTTTATGTGTGGCCGGCGGGTACGGCGATGCGGGAGAAGAATTCGGGGCGTCCGGCGAGATTGAGGCGGAGGCGGAAGAGCGCGCCGGCGAGTGGGCCGTCCTCGGATCTGGTGGGTCCTCCGGCGGTGGTGACGTAGATGTCTTTGCAGTCGTCGCCCGCAAAGGTGAGGCTGGAAACTTTGCGGACGGGAAAGCGGAGGCGCTCGACGATGTTGCCGTTTTGGTTGTAGCGGATGAGGGCGTAGCCGTCCCAGAGGGCGGACCAGACGCGATCTTTTTCGTCGATGGCGAGGCCGTCGGGGAGGCCGAAGGACTCGGGGATGGTGGCGAAGATGCGCTGGTTGTCGATGACGCCGGTTTCGGGGTGGTAGTCGAAGCAGTAGACCTGGCGGGCGAAGGAGTCGGTGTAATAGAAGGTCTTGAGGTCGAGGCTGAAGCCCATTCCGTTGGAGCATCCGATGGAGTCGAGGATGGGAGTGAGGGTTCCATCGAGGTCGAGGCGGTAGAGGCGGCCTTTGGAGTGGGGGCTGGACATTGTTCCGCAGAAGACGCGGCCGGAGGGGTCGGCGATGACGTCGTTGAAGCGGGATTCGCGTTCTTCGGGGATTTCGCGGACGAGTGTGGTGAGCTGGCCGTTGCGCCAGAGTGTGATGTTGCCGCAGTCACGGAAGAGGAGCAGGCCACCGTCGGCCTGGAAGGTGAATCCGCCAACGGGGCGGTCATGGTAGACCTGCTCATGATGATGGGCGGCGGGGTCGTAGCGGAAGAGGCGGCCGGTGGGAATGTCTGTCCAGTAGAGGCGTTTTTCGACGGGGTGCCAGAGTGGGTTTTCGCCGGTGTCGCAGGCGTAGTCGGCGATGAGTTCGAGCTGGGGCGTGGATTCGTGGAGGATGGGGGCCATGTACAGCTATAGAGTATGGGGTGAGCGGGGGATGGAAGTCGAGTTGGCGGATTGCGCCTGGAGGGTTTGATGGAGAGCAGAGCGTTGTTTGCGACGTATCCGAGTTTGCAGGACCGCGTGGTGATGGTGACTGGCGGGGCGAGCGGGATTGGCGAGGCGATGGTGGAGGAGTTTGCGCGCCAGGGAGCGGTGGTTTGCTTTCTTGATATTCAGGATGAGGCTGCCGGCGGGCTGGTTTCGCGGTTGGGGGCGGAGCGGCATGAGCCTGTGTATTTCCATTGCGACTTGACGGATGTGGCGGCGCTGCAGGGTGCGGTGAGCAGCGTGGTGGAGCGGTTTGGGACGGTGGATGTGCTGGTGAACAATGCCGGAAACGACACGCGACAGGATGTACTGGCGGTGACGCCGGAGCTCTGGGACCAGACGATGGCGGTGAATTTGCGGCACCAGTTTTTTGCGGCACAGGCGGTGATTCCGGTGATGCAGCGAGCTGGGCGGGGTTCGATTATCAACATGAGTTCGATTGGGTGGGTGATTCCTTCAACGCGGCAGGCTGTTTACGTGACTGCGAAGGCCGCGGTGGTGGGGATGACGAGAACGCTGGCGCACGAGGTGGGCGGAGATAATATCCGCGTGAACGCAGTGATGCCGGGCGCTGTGCTGACGGAGCGGCAGAAGCGGCTATGGCTGACAGAGGAATATGAGACGCATGTGCTGGCGAACCAGGCGCTGAAGCGGATGATAGAGCCGAAGGAGGTTGCGCGGCTGGTTTTGTTTCTGGCGGCGGATGACAGCGCGGCGATTACGAACCAGAGTTATGTGATTGATGCTGGCTGGGTTTGAGGGGCGCGGCGCTTTGCGCTGCTACGGACCCATACTTTCTCCTCTAAAGGCAGGAGGAGAAAGTATGGGGCACTTCGGATTCAAGTTCCAAGTGCAACAGGGTTGGTGGTGTGGGTCCGGCGCTGTTGCGCTGGAGAGCGGGGGGTTTCGGGAGAAACTTTTGAGTGCAATTTCAGACGAGGCATTCCCGGGATTCTTCGCTTCGCTCTGAATGACAGCTTTCGGGGTTTGGGCGTTTTCGTTTGCGCCCACGGGCAACTATTTCCCAATTGAGAACCCCCGGCTATGCCGGAGAGGCAGCAGAAGTTTGACAATTCCGGGAATGGGCGCAGGCTCTTTCAGGCGGGCAATTTGCGTAAGAACCTATTGCAAAATTCATTGCGCCAGCTTTAGCGGGGGCTAAAGCCCCAGTTGTTTTGCTGCACTTACGGCCCGACTAAAGTCGTGCCCTTGTTACGAAGCCCGCGGCGGGCGACGCAAAAGCGAGCCTGCCGCAGTGTGCGTTCAGGCCCCTTTGAGGGGCCAATCGCATAAAGCCTCCGGCTTTGCCGGAGGATAGTTACTGAATATGAGTGGTGGCCAGGGACGAGATCGAGTTGGCGACGCCGGCCTTTTGCGGAGGGCCGCGGTCTTTATGATTGCGCTTGCGCGCAATGCTTGAGCGCGGCGGTTGGGTCGAAGCGAAAATTTGAAGTGGTGGCCAGGGACGGGATCGAACCGCCGACGCCGGCCTTTTCAGGGCCGCGCTCTACCACTGAGCTACCTGGCCTTGGGGGTTCCAAGGGGCTGATGTGGGGATCAGCGCGGTGGTGTGGCTGGGGTGGGGGAGCCGGTGGGCTCAACTCCAAAACAACCGCGACACCTGACATAGTATAGCAGACCGGATGGGGCGTTGTTGGGGGCGGTGGAATTGTGAAAATTGCGTCGTGCGAGGAGTTGAGCGGCAGGGTTTTGTGGGTGAAGCGACTAAACTTATGCCACGAACCAATTGCAGGAGCGATGGTCTGAATGAGACAGGGAAACGTGTTGGCACACGTGAAATGGATGGCGCTGGTGGGTGTGGCGTGCGGGCTGGTGGTGGTTCCGTTGGCGCAGGCGCAGCAGAACGCCGCGGAGGCGCGGACGGCGCGGGCATTTGCAGCGGCGCAGCACGAAGGACAGCCGGCGCTGGAGATGTTTTTGCGGCGGATGCCGAAGGGCGCGGACCTGCACATGCATTTGTCCGGTGCGGTGTATGCCGAGACGTTTTTGAAGGATGCGGCGGAGGACGGGCTTTGCGTGAATGTGGCGGGGCTGCGGTTTGATCCAGAGCATCATGCGCCGGATTGCCCGAAGGGGGATGTAGCGGCGTCGACGCTGCCGGAGAATGAGCACCTTTATAACGAGCTGGTGGATTCGTTTTCGATGCGGACGTTTGTGCCGGTGACGGGCGACTCTGGGCATGACTGGTTTTTTGATACGTTTGGTCGGTTCAGCGGGCTGAAGACGAGCCACCAGGGCGAGTGGGTGAACGACGTGGCAACGCAGGCCGCGGACGAGAACGAGCAGTACCTGGAACTGATGGTGACGCCGAAGTTCGCGGATGCGGCGAAGCTGGCCGAGCAGGTCGGGTTCGATTCGAATTATGGCGAGTACCGACAGAAGCTGCTGGCGGCGGGGTTGGGGAAGGAAGTTCCGGCGATAAGGGATATGTTTTCGACGATGCTGGCGCAGAAGCGCGAACTGGAGCATTGCGGGACGGCGAAGGCGACGGCGGCTTGTGGGGTAAAAGTTCGGTTCCTATACCAGGTGCTGCGGGATATGAAGCCGGCGGATGTGTTTGCGCAGATACTGCTGGGCTTTGAGGTGGCGTCGACGGACCCGGATGTGGTGGGGATCAACCTGGTGCAGCCGGAGGATGGGTACTACTCGCTGAAGGACTACACGATGCACATGGAGATGATCCATGCGCTGCGGAAGTTTTATCCGAGCGTGCATGTGACGCTGCATGCGGGCGAGCTGACGATGGGGCTGGTGCCGCCGAAGGATTTGCGATTCCACATTCGGCAGGCGGTGGAGATTGCGGGCGCGGAGCGGATTGGGCACGGCGTGGATATTGCCTACGAGAATCATCCGCGACAACTGTTGCGCGAGATGGCGCGGAAGCATGTGATGGTGGAGATCAACCTTTCGAGCAACGCGGATATTCTGGGCGTGAAGGGGAAGGATCATCCGTTCATGCTGTACCGGGACTATGGGGTTCCGGTGGCGCTTTCGACCGATGATGAGGGTGTGGAGCGGATTGATTTGACGCATGAGTATGTGCGCGCAGCGGAGACGTACGCGCTGACGTATGAGGATATGAAGCTGCTGGCGCGGACCTCGATTGCGCATGCGTTTTTGCCGGGCAAGAGCTTGTGGGTGCGGTACACGCCGGAGCGGTTGACGACTCCAGTGGCGGCGTGCCGAGGGCAGCTTGGCAACGCGAATCCCAAAGGCGCTTGCGCGGAGCTGGTGGAGCATAGCCAGAAGGCGCAGGAAGAGTGGGAACTGGAGCGGAGATTTCACTTGTTCGAGGCAAGCTTTTAAGTCATGCGGATTGTATTGACGACATTCGGGACGTTTGGGGATGTGCATCCGCTGATTGGATTGTCGCTGGAGTTGAAGCGTCGCGGGCATGTGCCGGTGCTGGCTGTTCCGGAGATGTTTCGGGGGAAGATTGAGCCGCTGGGGATTGAGTTTGCGCCGGTGCGGCCGGATCAGGATCCGCATGACAAGGTGCTGGTGGCGATGATTTACGACATCAAGCACGGCACGGAACGGGGACTGCGGGAGTTTTTGTTTCCTTCGATTCGGGAGAGCTATGAGGATTTGCTGGTGGCGGTGACGGCGAAGGGCGGAGCGGATTTGCTGGTGGCGGGCGAGCTGGCTTACGCGGCTCCGATTGTGGCGGAGAAGACGGGGATTCCGTGGGCGAGTTACGTGCTGGCTCCGTTTTCGTTTTTCTCGGCGTACGACCCGCCGGTGCTGCCGCCTTATCCGCTGCTGGCGAAGGTGCAGGCGGTGGTTCCGGGAACGGGACAAGTGGTGGCGCGGTTTGCTCGGTTTGTGACGCGAAAGTGGCCGGAGCCGGTGTATGCGCTGCGGAAGGAGCTGGGGCTGGCTCGGGGGGACGATCCTATTTTTGACGCGAAACACTCGAAGCGGCTGGTTCTGGCGCTGTTTTCCAAAGTGCTGGGTGAGAAGCAGAAAGACTGGCCGAAGCAGACGCGGACGACGGGATTTGTGTTTTACGACGGGGACGGGGAAGTGCAGGACCTGGGTCCGGAGCTGAAGGCGTTTCTGGAAGCGGGGCCCGCGCCGATTGTGTTTACGCTGGGTTCGGCGGCGGTGCTGGACGCGGGGAATTTTTACGAAGAGAGCGCGAGGGTAGCCGAGGAACTGGGCCAGCGCGCGGTGCTGCTGGTGGGGCATGAGCCGGGGAATCATCCAAAGCGGAAGCTGCCGGAGAGCATTTTTGTGGCGGACTATGCGCCTTACTCGAAGATATTGCCGCATGCGAGCGTGGTGGTGCACCAGGGCGGCGTGGGGACGACGGCGCAGACGCTGCGCGCGGGCAAGCCCATGCTGGTGATGCCGTACAGCCATGACCAGCCGGACAATGCGCGACGGGTGAAACGGCTTGGCGTGGCGGAGGTGATTGGGCGTCCGCAGTACAACGCGAAGACGGCACTGCGACCGCTGAAGGCGCTGCTGGAGAAGCCGGAGTATGCGCGGCGGGCGGCCGAGATTGCGCAGCAGATTGAGGCCGACCATGGCGTGGAGACGGCGGTTGCCGCAATTGAAGAGGTTTTTGGGAAGTAGGGAATGACAGAGGCAACGGGAAGGCCGCCAAAAATGGAACTTTGGCGGCTTTTTTGCGTGCCGGCGGATCTGTTACCGTGACGGTTTCGAATTGGGCGGAGTGGGGTTGGCTGCGGTGAAGGGCGAGCAGCAGGGCTTTTCGACGGGGGTGTATTCCATCATTTCTACGCGGGCATCATCGGGGGCGTAGAGGTTGAACTGCCATTTGCCGTCGCGGCCGATTTGGGGTCCGTTGTAGCGGTTGCCCTTGAGGCGGCCTTCGCGGCTGAGCGTGGTGACGGCGTTTTCCATGTTGACGATGCCGATGGAGAAGTGGTCGAGGACGCCGAGCTGCTGCTGAGAGATGCGGGCGGGGATGCCGCTGCCGGAGGGTCCGGAGGTGAGCATGTATTCAAGCCAGTCGTGGCCGTTGGGGACCTGCTGGGAGACCCAGTCGACTTTGCCGTCTTTCATGCCTCCATACCAGTAGGGGCGGAAGCCGAGGATGTCGCGGTAGAAGGTGTCCTCTTTGGCGCGGGAGTGGACGAGCATGCCGAAGTGGATCATGTGGCGGCCGATGGGGTGAGCTCCGGCCATGGAGACACCGTGGGGCGGGGGTTGCAGGAACTGGACCTGGTTGCCTTCGGGGTCAGTGACGTTGAACCAGTAGCTGCCGTCGGATGCGCGGGAGACGTGGTTGGGGACGTGTACGCCGCGCGACTGAAGGTAGCTGCGGAGCTGGCGTGCATTGGTGGTGAGGAAGCCGATCTGGGCCAGGCGGTTGACGCCCTGGTTGGCGGGCAGGGGCAGGATTTCGACGAATTGGTCGGAGTCGATGTAGTAGCGAATGCCGGTGGGGTTGATGGGGTCGGGCATTTTTTTCAGGCCAAGGTCGTGAACGTAAAAGTGCTGCGACTGATCGGGATGGGATGTGTAGAAGGAGATGTGGGAGATGCCGGTGATGGGGGGTCGCGCGGGCTGCTGGGCGCGGGCCGAAGGGAGGGTGGCGAGCGCGAGGGTGAGCACGGCGGCGAGGGGGGTGAAACGTTTCATACGGACGGCTCCTGAGGGTTTGCGCGAAGAGTGTTTGCGTGATGCGAAAGAGATTCTGGGATAACACGATACTCCGACAGGAGCGGGACGGTACACTCCGGCCATGCGGATGAAGGTAGAGCGCGTGGTGGCGGTGGACTGGTCTGGCGCGCGAGCGGAGAGCGGGCAGCGGAAGCATATTTGGGTTGCGGATGTGTGGCTGGAGGGTGGTAAGGGCGCGTTGACTCTGGAGAGTGGGCGGACGCGTGAGGAGGTGGCGAAGTGGCTGGCGCGCGAGGCGGAGAAAACGCCCGGGATGGTGGTGGGGCTGGATTTTTTGTTTTCTTATCCGGCGTGGTTTGTGCGGGAGAAGTGCGGGAGCGGGACGGTGGAGGAGTTCTGGGAGCGGGTGGCGGCGGAGGGTGAGGGGTGGTTGCGTGGCGGGAACCAGTGGCTGTGGGGACGGCCGGGGGTGAAGCGGCCTGTGGAGTTGAGAGCGGAGTTGGGATTTCGGCGGACGGATGTTGCGGGGATAGAGGGGATAGTGAAGAATCGGCCGAAGTCTCCGCTGCAGATTGGGGGAGCTGGTGCTGTGGGTACGGGGTCGCTGCGGGGGATTCCGGTGCTGCGGGATTTGCGGCGGGCGGGATTTTGCGTGTGGCCGTTTGAGGCGGGGGAACTGCCGGTGGTGGTGGAGATTTATCCGCGGGTGTTTACGGGGGATGTGACGAAGTCGGATGAGCGTGCGCGGCGGAGGGAACTGGAGAAGCTGCGGCAGGGCGCGTACGGGGCGTGGCTGACGCAGGAGGTGATGGGTGCTGCGACGGGCTCGGAAGATGCGTTTGACGCTCTGCTTGCGGGGCTGGGGATGTGGGAGCATCGGGCGGAGTTTGCCGGACTGCGGCGGGCGGAGGATGCGGTGGAGCGGCTGGAGGGCCGGATATGGGTTCCGGTGCGCCGCAGGCCGCTGTGTTGATTACACTTGAGGTATGGCTTTCCGCTCTGGTTCCGACATTCGTGAGACGTTTCTGCGCTTTTTTGAGAGCAAGGGACACCGTCGTGTCCATTCCTCGTCGCTGGTTCCGGCGAACGACCCTACGCTGCTGTTTACCAATGCTGGGATGAACCAGTTCAAGGACGTGTTTCTGGGGCTGGAGCAGCGGGATTACGTACGGGCGACGAGCTCGCAGAAGTGCGTGCGTGCGGGCGGCAAGCACAACGATCTGGAGAACGTGGGATTTACGCGGCGGCACCACACGTTTTTTGAGATGCTGGGGAACTTCAGCTTTGGCGACTACTTCAAGCGCGATGCGATTGCTTATGCGTGGGAGCTGGTGACGTCGCCGGAGTGGTTTGGGTTGCCGATGGACAAGTTATACGTGACGATCTTCCAGGGCGAGAACGGCGTTCCTCGGGATGAGGAGGCGTACGAGCTGTGGCGGGGGCAGGGCGTTCCGGCGGAGCGGATTTTTGAGTTTGGCGCGAAGGACAACTTCTGGCAGATGGGCGACACAGGGCCTTGCGGGCCATGCTCGGAGATTTTTTACGACATGGGGATAGAGGCTGCGGAGACGCCGGGCGTGGACAGGCCTTTTGGCCAGGATGATGCGCGGTATGTGGAGATCTGGAACCTGGTCTTCATGCAGTTTGATCGCTCGGCGAATGGCGAGCTGGCGCTGCTGCCGAAGCCCTCGATTGACACGGGCGCGGGGCTGGAGCGGCTGGCCGCTGTGATGCAGGGGAAGATCAGTAATTTTGAGACGGACTTGTTTACTCCGCTGATTGCGAAGGCGGCGGAGTTGACGGGCGTGAAGAATGACCTGGGGAATGCTTCGCTAAGGATTATTGCGGACCATGCCCGGTGTGCGACGTTTCTGATTGGCGACGGAGTGCTGCCGGCGAATGAGGGGCGCGGGTATGTGCTGCGGAAGATTCTGCGGCGCGGGATTCGGCATGGGCGATTGCTGGGGCAGGAGCAGCCGTTTATGGGACGGATGGTTTATGCGGTGCGGGATGAGATGCAGGTGGCTTATCCGGAGTTGAAGGAGAGCGCCGAGCGTGTGGCGAAGGTGGTGGAGGCCGAGGAGCGGCAGTTTGCTCGGGTGCTGGAGATTGGGGATCGGCAACTGCAGGCCGTATTGGGCGAAGGCGCGATTTCAGGGAAGGCTGCGTTTCATCTTTACGAGACGTATGGATTGCCGCTGGACTTCATGATGGATGCGGCTCGGGATGCGGGCATTGCGTTTGATCTGACGGGATTTGAAGAGGCTCGGGCGGAGGAGCAGGCTCGTGCTCGGGCTTCGTGGAAGGGTGGCGCGAAACAGTCGGCCAGCCCGGTGTTTCGCGAGTTGCCGAAGACGGAGTTTGAGGGCTACGGGAAGCTGCGCGTGGACGGGGCCGAGGTACTGGCCATTGTGAAGGATGGGCAGGGCGTGAAGACGGCTGGTCCTGGTGACGCGGTGGAAGTGGTGCTGAACGCGACGAGCTTCTATGCGGATTCGGGCGGGCAGATTGGCGATCATGGGTGGTTGTATTCCGATGACCATAACTCGGTGGTGGCCGATGTGGGCGGCTGTGTGAAGCCGGTGCAGGGCGTGTTTGCTCATAAGGCGGTGCTGCGGCAGACGCTGGTGGTGGGCGACAAGGTGGACACGGTGGTGGATACGGATTTTCGCGCGGCAACGCGGCGGAATCATACGGGTACGCATCTGCTGCATGCGGCGCTGCGGGAGGTGCTGGGGACGCATGTGAAGCAGGCGGGTTCGCTGGTGGAGCCGGGGCGGCTGCGGTTTGACTTCTCGCACTTTACGCAGATTGCCGATGAGGAATTGCAGGACATTGAGGACATCGTCAACAAGGAAGTGTTGCGGAACACGAAGGTGGAGACGCTGGAGGATGTTCCGATTGATGTGGCGGTGAATGAGTATCATGCGATGGCGCTGTTCGGGGAGAAGTATGGCGAGCGCGTGCGGGTGGTGAAGATTGGGGATTTTTCGACGGAGCTTTGCGGCGGCACGCACACTGGAGCGACGGGCGAGATTGGCGTGGTGAAGCTGGTGAGCGAGGGGAGTGTTTCGTCCGGGGTCCGGCGTGTGGAGGCGGTGACAGGGCTGGGGGCGCTGCGGGAGTTTCGTCGAGATTATGCAGTGGCGCAGGTAGCGGCGCAGTTGGCGCCTAGCGGGGAGTTGTCTCCGGCGGATGCGCTGAAGCAGCGGCTTGCGGCGCAGGAAGAAGAGATGAAGAAGCTGCGGCGCGAGCTGGATGAGATGCGGATGAAGTCTGCCGCGAAGGCGGTTGCGGGCGCGGCGGACGAGGCCGTGGAAGTGAACGGCGTGAAGGTGCTGGCGCAGCGCGTGGACGGAGTGGATCGCGGACAGATGCGGACGCTGGTGGATAATCTGCGGACGAAGCTGGGTTCGGGAGTGGTGGTGCTGGGGTCGGCGCAGGACGAGGGCAAGGTGGCGCTGATTGTGGGCGTGACCAAGGACCTTACGAGCAAGGTGCAGGCCGGGAAGATTGTGGCGCAGGTGGCCAGGATGGTGGGAGGCAGCGGCGGTGGACGGCCGGACATGGCGGAGGCCGGCGGGAAGAATGCCTCGCAACTGGATGCTGCGCTGAAGAGCGTGGCTGAGGTGGTGAAGGGGCTGCTGGGGTAGCGGCAATTCCCGATTTGATTCGAATCGCTTACACGGGGGAGTTGTGATGGTTGGTTCCCCGGGGGCTGGATGAGCGTATGGCTTTCTATAATTGTGATGGCCGCTTGTACGCGTATGTATTTCTCCGCTCTATCCAGGCGCGTTTGCCTGGCCGCATTGCTGCTCTGTGCTGTACCTTATGGCGCGGCGGAGAGCTATAGCGGGCAGCAGTACCAGCGCGCGCAGCGGATGCATGCGTCACTGGACGGCAAGCTGACGACGGCGCGCACGCAGCAGGACTACCGCCGCGTGATGGATGCCTACCGCAGCGTTTACGGGATCGATCCGAACTCGCCTTATGCCATAGCTGCGATGGCTGCGACGGCAGATCTGTATGCGGAAGAAGGCCGGGTGTTTCATAGTCCGGAGCTGCTGCGGAAGGCGATTGGGCAGTACGAGGTTTTACGGCGCCAGTATCCGGGGAGTGAATATGCCTACTCGGCTCTGCTGAACGAGGGGGACATTTACGAACTGGACCTGGGAGATTTGAGCCGGGCGAAGCGGACGTTCGAGTTGTTTTTGCGTTTGTACCCGCACAGTTCGATGGGGGTGGAGGCGCGGTACGAGCTTGCGGCGATTCGCCGGAAGGAGCACCCGGCGGAAGCGCGGCGGGAGACGGCTGCGGTCTCGAAGAAGGAGATACGGGCGGTGCCGCCGAAGCGATTTGTGCCGAAGCCTGTAACCACCGCCGCGACGGTTGAACCAGTGCCTGCTCCGGCGATGACCCGGACGGTAACGGTTCGGCGAGCGCAGGAGTCTGAGCGGCGGGTGCCGCAGCGTCGAGAGCCTCAGACGATGCAACGGAATGCTTCGCCGGTTTTGGCGAGCGCGGGACTTCCGCTGGTGATGGGGGTGCAGCACTGGTCGACGGCGGATTCGACGCGGGTGGTGATTCGGCTGCAGAAGGAAGTGCAGTACGAGGCGGCGCGGACGACCGATCCGGACAGGATTTTTTTTGATTTATACGGGGCGCGGCTTTCACCGGAGTTGATGGCGCGGTCGACGGAGGCGGTGCACGATGGATTTTTGCGGGGCATCCGCGCAACGCAACTGACGCAGGATGTGACGCGGGTGGTGCTGGATGTTAGCCCGGTGAGTGATTATTCGGCGTTTTATCTGCCGACGCCGCCGCGACTGATTGTGGATGTGCGGGGGCGGGCTCGGGAGGTTGCAAAAAAAGAAACTCATACAGTTACAAACCACAGCAGGGGGAGTGAACTGGCGGCGGCGAGGGAGACCTCGCGTGAGGTGAAGGCGACGCCGGCGCCGACGATGGGGCCGGTGGAGGCGCGGGTTCCGGGTACGAGACCGGCTATGCGAGCTGTGACCAGGAGGCAGGCTCTGCCTGCTCCGCTGAAGAGCATGACGCCGGCGGTGGTGGGGCATCCGGCGGCGGTTCCGACGCTGGAGCCGAATGCACCGACGATGGTACGGGCGCTGGGGTTGAAGATTCACCGGATTGTGATTGACGCGGGGCATGGCGGGCATGATTCGGGGACGATTGGCGCAAATGGCCTCGAAGAGAAGACGGTGACGCTGGATGTGGCGCTGCGGCTGGGGCGGCTGCTGCAGCAGAAGCTGGGCGCGGAGGTTTTCTACACGCGCGACACGGACACGTTTGTACCGCTGGAGACGCGGACGGCGATCGCGAACAAGGATCGAGCGGATTTGTTTATTTCGATTCACGTGAATTCGAACCCTGATACTGCGATTCGAGGCGTGGCGACTTACTACCTGAGTTTTACGAATTCAGCAGATGCGCTGGAGCTGGCGGCGCGGGAAAATGCTGTGTCCAAGCAGTCGATTCATCAACTGAGTGACCTGGTGAAGAAGATTGCGCTGAACGACAAGCTGAACGAGTCGCGGATATTTGCGCAGGATGTGGAGCAGAGTCTGTACAGCGGGATGGAGCGGGGGAATCCGGGGTTTGAGGATCTGGGAGTGAAGAAGGCTCCGTTTGTGGTGCTGATCGGCGCGAATATGCCTTCGATTCTGGCGGAGATTTCATTTTTATCGAATCCGCAGTCGGCGCATGATTTGACGGAGCCGGCTTATCGGGAGCGGATTGCCGAGTCGCTTTACCGTGGTGTGGCGAATTATGTGGACTCAGTGAATGGGATGAGTCTTGCGCAGGCTGGCGGGGTGGGGCGGTAGGGGAATTGGGCCAGGCGGCGCGGTGCGCCGCTTTGGTCCCACACTTTCTCCTCGAAAAGCGCGAGGAGAAAGTATGGGGCACCCGGATTGTAGCTGTCCCCCCAGAGCTTTCTACGGACGAAAGAAACCGCAGATCTCTCCACTGCGTTCGCTCCGCTTGCGCGGAACGAACTTTGGTCGAGATGACAACAGTAAATTTATGCCGCAGAGCAAAGCCCCGCTTGCAACGGGGCTTTTGATTCACGGCTCGGATTTGACTTAGTGGACTTCGACGAGTTGTTCGGGTGTGGTGGTGCCGGAGCCGTAGCGGGTGCGGACGTAGTCGTCGAGGATCTTCTGGAAGTCGGCGACTATGGTGTCTCCGCGGAGGGTGGTGAGGAGGCGGCCATCGACGTAGACGGGGGCCTTGGGTTCCTCGAAGGTTCCCGGAAGCGAGATGCCGATGTTGGCGTGCTTGGATTCGCCGGGGCCGTTGACGACGCAGCCCATGACGGCGAGCTTGAGCTCTTCGACGCCGGGGTAGGTCTGACGCCAGACGGGCATGGAGTCGCGGAGGTAGTCCTGAATTTGCTGGGCGAGCTCCTGGAAGAAGGTGCTGGTGGTGCGGCCGCAGCCGGGGCAGGCGGTGACCTGCGGGGTGAAGCTGCGGATGGAGAGGGACTGTAGGATCTGCTGGGCAGTGAGGACTTCCTCTGTACGGTCGCCACCAGGCTTGGGCGTGAGGGAGACGCGGATAGTGTCTCCGATGCCGTCGAGGAGTAATGGCGCGAGGCCGGCGGTGGAGGCGACGATGCCTTTCATGCCCATTCCGGCTTCGGTAAGGCCGAGGTGGAGGGGGTAGTCGCAGCGGGCGGCCAGCATGCGGTAGACGTCGATGAGGTCGAGGACGCCGGAGACCTTGGCGCTGATGATGATCTTGTCGTGGCCGAGGCCGTATTTTTCCGCGGCGGCGGCGGAGTCGAGCGCGCTGCGGCACATGGCTTCGAGCATGACGGAGCGGGCGGGCAGCGGATCGGCGAGGCGGGAGTTTTCATCCATGAGGCGGGTGAGCAGTGCCTGATCGAGCGAGCCCCAGTTGACGCCAATGCGGACGGGTTTGTCATTTTCGACGGCGCACTCGACCATGGTGCGGAAGTTGTCGTCGTCTTTGCGGCCGATGGAGACGTTGCCGGGGTTGATGCGGTACTTTGCGAGGGCCTGGGCGCAGTCAGGGTATTTCCTGAGGAGCTGGTGGCCGTTGTAGTGGAAGTCGCCGACGATGGGGACTTCGATGCCTAGCTTGGCGAGGCCTTCCACGATGGCGGGGACGGCTTTGGCGGCGGCGTCGTTGTTGACGGTGACGCGGACAAGCTCAGAGCCGGCGGTGGCGAGCGCGGCGACCTGCTGGATGGTGGACGGAACGTCGGCGGTGTCGGTGTTGGTCATGGACTGGACGACGACGGGAGCGTCAGAACCGACGCGCACTTTGCCAATGTTGACCGTAACGGTCTTTCTGCGTTGTGTATCCGGCATTGAGATCCTCAGTATCAAGTTTACCGCGTTGGCTGTCTGTGATGGCGGCGTGGACTGTTGGATAGATGCGCGGGACGGAGGGTGGATTCGGGATGGAGTGGACAGGCGTGGGGTAAATCGTTTAAGAATGGTCTGCGCGTTCTGGATAAATTGATTTACTAAGGATGGTTGTCCGGCCGGCATGCCGGGCTTGCGCACGCAAGAGGAGAGATTGGGGATGAAGATGAATCGGCGGGATTTTGTGCGTGGGGCAGCGGTGGCGGCAGCTGCGGGTGCTGCTCCGAAGATGGTGGCCGAGGGGATGCAGCCGGGTGCGGTGGTGGATGTGACGGTGAAGCATCAGCAGATGGACGGGTTCGGGTTCAGCGAGGCGTTTGGGCAGTCGTTTGGATTGTGGCGGATGCCGGAGGAGAAGCGCGAGTATCTGCTGGACCTGATGTTTGATGAGAAGAAGGGGATGGGCTTTACGATTCTGCGGAACATTATCCAGGACGGCGGGATGGCGAAGGGAGCGGTCCATAAGGCAGGTGGGGAGGCGGGCGAGTCGATTGAGCCGGAGCAGGGGACGTGGAACTGGAAGGGCGACAAGGGCCAGATATGGCTGATGGGCGAGGCGAAGAAGCGCGGCTGCGGGAGGTTTTTCTCGACTGCGTGGTCTCCGCCGGCGTGGATGAAGACGACGCATGAGGTGAATCGTGGCGGGCAACTGCGGACGGATATGTACCCGGCGTTTGCGGATTATCTGGCAGAGTACGTGCTGGGGTACAAGAAGCACTTTGGGATTGATATTTATGCGGTTTCGCCGGCGAATGAGCCGGATTACCTGGCGCGGTGGCCTTCGTGCATCTGGAGCGGGGAGCAGTTGGCGGTTTTTCTGCGGACGGCGCTGATTCCGACCTTTGAACGGAGGGGCGTGGGGGCGGAGATTATTGTGAACGAGGATGCGCGCTGGACGGATTTGTCGATCAATACGATTCTGGATGATCCGACTTGCGCCAAGGCGTTAAACATTGTGGCGGCGCATGCTTATACGGACGATTACACGCCGTATGTTCCGCTGGCGAAGCGGACGGGTGTGTTCCGCCAGGCGTTGAGCATGGGCAAGCGGGTATGGGAGACCGAGGTGAGCGCGGACGGGAAGAACATTACCAACATTACGGACGGGGTTTACTGGGCACGACTGGTGCATGCGCACCTGGCGGTGGACCAGGTAAGCGGCTGGCTGTGGTGGTGGGGCGCTTCGATGGCAGAGAAGTCGCGTGGATCGCTGATAGGGATTGATCCCAGGGCGGGGACGTTTGAGGTGGCGAAGCGGTTCTATACGATTGGGCAGTTTGCGAAGTTTATCCGGCCGGGAGCGCAGCGTGTGGAGGCGACAGCGATGCCGGATACGGATGTGGACCTGTCGGCTTATCACGATGCGGCGACGGGGCGGACAGTGGTGGTGGCGATCAACCGCGGGATGGAGGAGCGGCGTTTTCCGGTGACGCTGAAGGGCGTGACGGGCGGTAAGGCGCGTATGGTGCGGACTTCCGCGACGGAGAACCATGCGGAGCCGGCGGCGGTGCCGGTGAAGATGGGAGGGTTCCGTGCAGTGGCTGCGGCAGAGAGCGTGACGACGTGGGTGATTGGCTAGCGGAGGCGCGGAATTGTCTGGGATGTGATGATGCGCACACGAATGGGGCTGTGATCTGAGAAAATATGGTCATGGCGCATCTTCAGGACCAGCTCGATCAGATTACCGAGAACACGCGGACGCTGGTGCAGCCGGAGCGGCTGGCGGTGATTGATCGTGCGGTCGAAGAGCTGTTTGCCTCGGGGATAGAAGAGCGGATTTTGCCGGTGGGGGCGAAGGTTCCGGCGTTTGCGCTTCCGGATGCGTCGGGGAAGATGGTTCGATCAGAGGATTTGCTGGCGCTGGGTCCGCTCGTGATTTCGTTTTTCCGGGGGCGATGGTGCCCTTACTGCGTGACGGAGCTGGAGGCATGGCGCGACCTTTATCCCGTGGTGCGGGAGTGGGGCGGTCTGGTGGTGGGGATTTCTCCGCAGACGCAGCGGCAGAGCGATTTTACGGCGGGTCACCATAAGCTGCCTTATGCGCTGCTGACGGATCAGGGGTGCAAGCTGGCGGAGCAGTTTGGGCTGGCCTATACGGTTCCGGAGTACCAGCGGAGCTATTACCGGAGCATCCTGGTGAATATTCCTTTTGTGAACGGCGAGGAGAGCTGGCGTTTGCCGGTTCCCGGGACGTTTGTTGTGGGGCAGGATGGGACGGTGCTGTTTGCCGAGGCTTATGCTGACTTTCGGGTGAGGCCGGAGCCGGAAGAGGCTCTGCAGCCGATGATGGCGATGCGGAGGTAGGGTTCCGGCCAAAACAGCAGCGATACAGAGATGAAAAGGCGCGGAGGGATTCCGCGTTTTTTGTTGTTAAGCGAAGCTCGAATGCTTGCCCGGAGGATGCTGTGGCAAGATCGTACAAGATGAAGGGGAATGCGATGCCGCAAGAAGTAGACCCTCGAACACTGCTGGCTGCCGAGCGGACCTACCTGGCGTGGCTGCGAACCGGGCTGGCCATGATGGGGTTTGGATTTGTGGTGGCACGCTTTGGGCTGTTTGTGCGTGAGTTGCAGATGAATTACCGCGGCGGTATCGCTCCGGGAGGATCGAACGGGCCATCGCTGTGGGTAGGGCTGGCTCTGGTTGGGATGGGTATCTTTGTGGAGATCAGCGCGACGCTGGGCCACAGGAAGCTGGTTGCACGTTTAGGGAGCGGTGTACCGATGGATGGCAGACCGTCACGAATGGGTACAACGATTGCAATTCTCCTCTCGCTGGGCGGCTTGGCTCTCATGGCTTATCTGCTGAT
>JBMFWD010000027.1:0-43807 GCA_049965615.1 Acidobacteriaceae bacterium | reverse complement strand
ACCTCCAAGTACGCTTAAACCCGCTCCCAGTCTATCGCTCGAGAACCTTGCAATCGTTCCACTGCCGGAAAGAGGATAACTCCGGATCAACAAGAGCTGCGGGTGCCCCATTCATGCGCGTCCTTTGCGCATGAGTGGGAACGGAAACACCCCACTCCCCAAAACATTCTCATTCTTGAGCAAAAACGAAAATCTGCAGTTCCGCCGGGTGCCCCATTCATGCGCGTCCTTTGCGCATGAATGGGAACGGAAACACCCCACTCCCAAAACATTCTCATTCTTGAGCAAAACGAAAAATCTGCAGTTCCGCCCATAGCGAACACAATCTACCCCGGCGGCGAAGCCGCATCCGCGCTAACCGGCCAGCACCCACCCCTTCCGCACCCGCTCCCACGTCACTGCCAAATCCTCCGGCAGAACCCGAGTCTCACCCACCACCGTCATAAAATTCGTATCCCCGGTCCATCGCGGCAGCGCATGCATGTGCAGATGATCCTGCACGCCCGCACCTGCAGACCGTCCCAGGTTCAGCCCGAAATTGTAACCATCCGCGTGATAAACCTCCGCCAGCGCGCGCTCGGCCTGCTGCGCCATCGCCATCATCTCCGTCGCCGCCTCCGCCGCCAGCGCCGCCAGCGAAGCCTCATGCGCATACGGAACCACCATCACATGCCCCGACGTGTACGGATACCGGTTCAAACACACATAATTGTGCTCGCCCCGAACCACCAGCAAACCGGCCCGCTCGGCATCCTCCCGCGCCATCCCCCCGGCAATCGCCGCATCCACGCTCCCCAGCAGATTGCAAAACACGCACTGCCGATCCTCATGAAAGTAAGAAGCCAGCTCCGCGGCAACCCCCTTACGGTTGCCCTCATCCGCATGCGTCACATACGCATACCGCCAGGGTGTCCAAATCCGATCCATACCGCCGAGTGTAGCAGCGCTCACTTGCTGACGACAGACAAAGCCACCGTGAAACTACCCCTCCCCACCACCCCGAAATCCATGTAACAATCCCCTCATGCCCGCCAGATTTCGCTTCCCTTGGGTATGCGCCGTCGCCTTGGCCCTTTCCGCTCCGGCCGCGCTCGCAGCACCACAAACCACCCCCGCAAACCCTCACCCGCTCACAAAGTTCCGCCCTCTCAAGAAGCACCCCATCGTCGCCCTCTCCTTTGACGATCTCCCCGCCGCAGGCGACCTCCGCCCCGGCATCTCCCGCGTCAAAATCCTCACCACCCTCACCAACGAACTCCGCGCCGCCCACATCCAGCACGTCTATGGCAACGTCAACGCCGTCGACCTCCCCGGCGACAACGACTGCCAGCAGGCCCTGCGCGACTGGCGCGCCGCCGGAATGAACATCGGCAACCACACCTTCTCTCATCCCGCCCTCGACGACGTCACCGCCGCCGCCTTCAACGCCAACATCGCCCAGGACGAGCCCTTCCTCCGCCAGTACGCCGGCAAGTCCAACTGGCACTGGTTTCGCTACCCCTACCTCGAAGAAGGCAACACCGTAGCCAAGCACGAAGCCGTCCGCAAATGGCTCCATCGCCACCACTACCGCATCGAAGAAGTCACCCTCAACTTCAACGACGACGACTGGAGCGACCCCTACACCCGCTGCAAAGCCCAGCACAACACCGCCGCCATCGCCTGGCTTGAAAAAAGCTACATGCAGAACGCCGCCGAGTACATCCCCCTCGAGCGCGAAGAGCAGCAGGTCGCCTTCGGCCACGAAATCCCCAACGTCCTCCTGCTCCACGCCACCGAATTCACCACACTCATGCTCCCCCGCCTCATCCACATGCTTGAGCAGCAGGGCTTCCGCTTCTCCACCGTCCCCAAAGTCGAGCGCAACCGAGCCTACCATCAAGACCCCGCCGTCGGCCTCCCCGGCGGAGGCTCCTTCACCACCATGGTCCTGCTCGCCCACCATCAGACCGTCTACCTGCCCCCGCACCCACCCGAACCTCTCAACCAGCTCAACTCCCTCTGCGGCGGCAGCTAAGCAAACCGGTTAACAGCCCTCTCAACTCCCAAAAATATTGTTATCCCTTCAACCTGAGCTCGGCACTGCACCGTTTCCAAAAATGTTGTCATCCCGACCGAAGGCGCGAAGCGCCGCAGCGGAGGGACCTGCGGTTTGTGCGCAGTGCAAAGAATCCGGGTTGCTCAAATCCCACAAAGCACAAAAGACGGGCCAAAGGCCCGCCTTTCAGCTCTACTCCAGCTCTTACTTTGCGACAGCAACCTTAGCCGCGGCCTGCTCCCGCAGTGCAGCAGCCTTGTCCGTCTGCTCCCACGTAAACTCAGGCTCCGTGCGCCCAAAGTGTCCGTAAGCAGCCGTCTTCTGGAAGATCGGGCGCCGCAGCTGCAGCGTCTCGATAATCCCCTTCGGCTTCAGCTCAAAGTTCGCCCGCACCAGCTTCTCCAGGTCAGACGAACCCAGCTTGCCCGTGCCGAACGTATCCACCAGCACACTCACCGGCTCGGCCACGCCAATCGCGTAGGCCAGCTGTACCTCGCAGCGATCCGCCAGTCCAGCCGCCACAATGTTCTTCGCAATGTAGCGCGCCATGTAAGCCGCCGAGCGGTCCACCTTCGTCGAATCCTTGCCCGAGAAGGCCCCGCCGCCATGCCGGCCCATGCCGCCATAGGTGTCCACAATAATCTTCCGGCCCGTCAGGCCCGAGTCACCCATCGGTCCGCCAATCACAAACCGCCCCGTCGGGTTGATGTGGTACTTCGTGTTCTCGTCCAGCAACTCCGCCGGCAACACTGCCTGAATCACGTGCTTCAGAATGTCCGCCCGCAGATCCTCCGTCGTTACTGACTCGGCATGCTGCGTCGAAATCACCACCGCGTCAATCCGCAGCGGCTTAAAGTTCTCGTCGTACTCCACCGTCACCTGGCTCTTGCCGTCCGGCCGCAGATACGCCAGCTTCCCGTTCTTGCGAACTTCCGTCAGCCGCCGCGTCAGCTTGTGCGCCAGCGAAATCGCCGTCGGCATCAGCTCCGGCGTCTCGTTCGACGCATATCCGAACATCATGCCCTGGTCGCCCGCACCCCCCGTGTCCACGCCCATAGCAATGTCGCCGGACTGTTTGTTGATCGTCGAAATCACCGCGCAGGTATTCGAATCGAACCCATACAGCGCATTATCGTAGCCAATCGAAGCCACCACGCCGCGCACCAGCGCCTGAAAGTCCACATACGCCTTCGTCGTGATCTCGCCGGCAATCACCACCAGCCCGGTCGCCGTCAGCGTCTCGCAAGCTACGCGGCTGTAGGGGTCCTGGTCCAGGCAGGCGTCCAGAATCGCATCCGAAATCTGATCGGCAATCTTATCCGGATGGCCTTCCGTGACCGACTCCGAGGTAAACAAAAATCTTTCCTGTGCCAAACTCAACTTCCTCCGTCTTCAATTCGCCTGCACTACCGGCGAAATCCCCGCCGATACTCACAACAGCCGGCAGATCGTCCCGCTACAGGCGGATAAAAATCTTTCGGCCCATACTCCAGACCGTCGCACAGCCCCACAGAGCCAGCCCCATAGAACCATCTCTGATGCTACCTGACCGCCCCCACCCCCGCAATCCAGCACAGCCCAACGGCGTCCAGCGGCCCTCCACCGGCTGAAACCGGCACCCCAAAGGCATCCAGCCCCCCAAAAAAGCCATCCTCAGGACGCCCAAAAGCCCCCCCCGGCCTGACTACTGCGGTTTCTTGGGCTCCTTCGGCTGCTTCTGGTCCGGCGTCTTCAGCTTCTTCCCGTTAAACAGCAACGTCACGCTCGAACCAAACCGCTTGTAGTCCGTATACGTCACCAGCTCGTTCATGTGGACGTTTTCGTCCATGTAGCCGTTGCCGCCCTCAAAGTGCAGCCAGCCGTTCCCGTGCGTCCACACCGGAAACCAGTACTTCCCGTCAATCTGCTGCCGAAACGTAATAAACGGCAGCGACAAATCCTGCTGCCCGCGCTTCAAATCATCCGGAACGCTCTTCCCGTCCGTCACTACAATCTGGTGGTCCTTCTGGTCCACCCATATCCGCCCGTCAAAATACCGGTGCTTCTTCTCAATCTTCTTCGGAGCCACATCAAACACGTACGTCTCCACCTGGTCCACCTTCTGCCGGCCCACGTACGTCACGTTGTACTGCCCAATCTGGTCCGCAGTCAGCACAAACGGCAGCCGGTGGTTAATGTCCTGAAAGTCCGACTCAGACATATAAACCCCGCCATTGCTCAGCGTGCTCGGCGGAGCCTCCAGTACCTGGTCCACATGCCGCCCCTGCGCGTTCCGTCCAATCGCGTCTTTCTCGAAGTACTCGCCCTTCGGCTTCCCATCGCTGTTGAGCACGTCCACCTTCACCGTGCGCACCCACGTATAGTTGTCGAGCGCATTGGCAAACTCCGTCTCCTTCGCCACAAAATCCGAGATCAACTGCTTCACCGGAACCGACGGAGGAGCCGGATTCAAAGGCCCAAATCCCGAATCCAAAGGCATAAACCGCGAAGAACTCTGCCCCGGCGCAGCCGGGCAAACCGCCACCAGCCCCAGCACCGCCAATCCCAATCTCAAACGCCAATCTGCCCGCATCCCCGCACCGTCCATACTCAAAGAATAGACGCGCCACCCACCCCAAACGTCCCGATGCACCCAACACCCCCATTTCGCCCCGCCAAAACCAATTCCGCCCTGACAACACCAAACCCTCCCCAGGCCACCTGATCCACCCCAAACCGCGTCATCCACCAATGAATTGTCATCCTGACCGGAATCCGCAAAGCGGATGGATCCGAGCGACCTGCAGTTTTACTCGTAAGGAGGGGTCAAGACCCTACGGATGCCCCATTCATGCGCGCTCTTTGCGCATGAATGGGGTGGAAAATCCACCATGCACGGGTGCCCCACATCTCGCAGAGATGTGGTTTCAGAGCTAAAAGCGAACAGCTACTCACCCTCTCTGATATAACCCCCTCAGAGAACCACCCCATGCCCTTCCCCCGCAAATCCCGCAAGCCCCGGGAACCCCTCACCGAACAAGCCCTCTACGAATACGCCATAGGAGCACTCGCCCGCCGCATGCGCACCGTAGCTGAACTCCGCCGCCTCATGCGCACCCGCGTCGAACCCGGCGAGCCCGGCGAAACCAAAATGGCCGCCGTCATCGCCCGCCTCCAGTCCCAGCGCTACCTCGACGACCGCGCCTTCGCCGCCGACTACGCCCGCCTCCGCCAGGAAAACTCCCGCTTCGGCAAGCGCCGCGTCCGCCAGGATCTCCAGATCAAAGGCGTCCAATCCGAACTCATCTCCGAAACCCTCGAAGCCGCCTACGAAAACGTCGACGAAGAAGCCCTCGCCCGCCGGCACCTCAAGCGCAAAGGCATCCGTCAGCCCACCAATGACAAGGAATCCGCCCGCGTCATGAGAATGTTGATCCGCGCCGGCTTCTCCACCGGCACCATCTACAAAATCCTCCGCCAGTGGAACGCCAGCGAAGAGGCCCTCTCCGCCCTCGACAACATCGAAGACCCTCCCACCCTGTAAATACAAACCGGGGTGCCCCATGTCCCGCAGGGACGTGAGAATCGCGCCAAAGGCGCGACCATGGATTTATCCAGCGGCCACGCACCCCATGCAGACCCGCCATTGACCTAAGTGGGGCAATCGACCCGCCGATTGAATTTGCGGCGAAGCCACCAGTACCCGTGCGGCCAGCACCTTTCGGCTCTTTGCGGCCTTTGCGGTGAATCCCTCAGCTTCATCCCCGCACCATCCAAAACCCCACAAGCCAAAAGCTAGAGGCTAAAGGCTGGAAGCTAAGAGCTGGAAGCTAAAATCTATCTCTTCCCCGCAATCCGCCGCACCGTCTTCTCCACACTGAACCCATCCGGAGGCAACGTCACGTTATACCGCGCATAAAACAAATACCGCTGCTCCCTCATCTGCCCGTTGTGAATATACGTCGTCGTGTAAGGCGTCTCAATGCCATCCACCTTGTGGTAGTTCGAAAACTCCACCACGTCCTTGTCCATGTCGTGGTACACCGGGTCACGCCACTCGTAGCGCAACTCCAGCGGCAAATGCGAATCATCATCCAGCAGAATCGTAATGCTGTCGTCGGCCTCATTCATCACCGTCACCTGGTCCACCAGGTGATCCTCCGCCAGCTTCTGCCCGTCGAACATCACCACCGTCCCCGGCTCTTTCATCCACTTCCGCACCGCATACTCAATGCTGTGCTTCCGCCGCCGCTGGTAGCTCTCGCAAATCTTCTTCACCTGCGGATGCGCGCCCTTATAGTCCACCTCCGTGCAGGTATCCCCGTGGTACAGCTCCACCACGTTACGCTTCTTCGTCAGCTCCTCGCGCTCCGGCCCCAGCGGCTCCCGCCAGTCAAAAAACAACTCAAACGTATCGTCCGGCCGCCCGTGGAAATACCCCGCAATTCGCCCTTCGTTGTACTCGTTCTTCATCCCGAGCCACTTCTGCCCGCCCAGCGCCTGCACCATCTCCTGCATCAGCGCGCGCCCCTTGCCCGTGCCGCCGTCCGCGTCCGCCTGCGCATAAGCAACCGAAACAGTTGCAATTACCATCAACGCCAGCACAAACAGTCGTTTCATCCCGAAAGCCCTCACCCCACCAGCACCGCGCCGCCGTTCACATTCACAATCTCGCCCGTCATAAATCCCGCATACGGCGTGCACAAAAACACAATCGGCCCCGCAATCTCCATCGGGTCCGCCACCCTTCCCAGCGGAATCGCCCCGAATATTTTCTCCCGCGTATGCGCATCCGCCAGCGCCGGAGCGCTCATCTCCGTCATCACCCAGCCCGGAGCCACGCAGTTCACATAAATCCCCTTCGGAGCCAGCTCCGTTCCCAGCCCCTTCGTCATGCTGATCAGCGCGCCCTTGCTCGCCGCATAATCCGCATGGAAAGCCTCGCCCCGCTGCCCCGCCGTCGAGCTCACCAGCACCACATGCCCCGCCGCCACTCCATGCGCCGGCCTGCCCTGCTTCTCCATCTGCTTTACCGCCGCCTGCACCAGCCCAAACGCGCTGTTCAGGTTCACCGCAATCGTCCGGTGCCACTGCTTGTCCGCCATCGCAGAAATCTCCACATCCTGCGGCGGCCAGATCCCGTGATTCACCACCAGCGCATCCAGCCGCCCAAATACCGCCACCACGTCGGCCACCAGCTTGCGCCCATCGGCCGGCATCAGCAATTCCTGCTGAAACGCCCGGCACCGCTCCGCGCCGCCGCACAGCGCCACCACTTCCTCGGCCTGCGCCTTCGCTTGCAGGTAATTGAAGGCCACCTTGGCGCCCGCCTTATGAAACAGCCCCACCGTGGCCCGCCCAATCCCGCGCGAGCCGCCCGTCACCAGCACTACCTTCCCCTCAAGGGATAACTCAACTCCGCTCATACAAAAGACGCTATTACCTTTTCCACCGCCGGTCCAGCCTTCCAACACGCCCCAGCTTCAGCCGGTAAAATAGATACAGGAACCCCGCCTTGCAGCAATTACTCGACAGGCTCAATCCGCAGCAGCGCGAAGGCGTCGAAAACGTCGACGGCCCCGTCCTCATCCTCGCGGGCGCGGGCTCCGGAAAAACCCGCGTCATCACGCATCGCATCGCCTACCTCATTCAAGAGCGCGGCGTCGCGCCCGACTCCATCCTCGCTGTCACCTTCACCAACAAGGCCGCCAAAGAGATGGCCGAGCGCGTCGACGCCCTCATCGGCCACGCCACCCTCGCCAAGCCGCTCCTCGCCACCTTTCACTCCTTCTGCGTGCGCGCGCTCCGGCGAGACATTGAAACCCTTCGCATCGACAACCAAGGCCTCACCAAATCCTTCAACATCTACGACGAAAACGAGCAGCAGGCCGTCGTCAGGCAGATCATGCGCCGCATGAACCTCGACACCAAGCAGCTCACCCCCCGCACCGTCCTCTCCAAAATCTCCTGGGCCAAAAACCACATGATCGACCCCCAGGAGTTCTACCTCCAGTCCTCCGACCCCGTCAGCGAGCGCGTCGCCCACATCTTCGAGGCCTACCGCAAAGACCTCCGTACCAACAACGCCCTCGACTTCGACGACCTGCTCCTCGAAGCCGTCCGCCTCCTCAAATCCTCCGCCGAGGTCCGCGAGCGCTACAACCGCCGCTACCAGTACCTCCTCATCGACGAGTACCAGGACACCAACCGCCCCCAGTACGAGCTCATGAAGCTCCTCGCCGGCCCCAAACAAAACGTCTGCGTCGTCGGCGACGAAGACCAGAGCATCTACTCCTGGCGCGGAGCCGACATCCGCAACATCCTCGAGTTCGAGAAAGACTTCCCCACCGCCAAAACCATCCGCCTCGAGCAGAACTACCGCTCCACCCAGGTCATCCTCGAAGCCGCCGGAGCCGTCGTCGCCCGCAACGCCCAGCGCAAAGGCAAGCAGCTCTGGACCGCCCGCGAAGGCGGCTCCCTCATCGGCTACTACGAGGCCCCCGACGGTGAAAACGAAGCCCTCTTCATCGCCGACTCCATCAACAAATACCTCCGCAAAGCCGGCGAGTCAGACGAACAGCCACGCGCCGCCGTCCTCTACCGCACCAACTCCCAGTCCCGCCTCGTCGAAGAAGCCATGCGCCGCTACGGCATCAGCTACTCCATGGTCGGCGGCTTCTCCTTCTACGAACGTGCTGAAATCAAGGACCTCCTCAGCTACCTCAAGCTCGTCAAAAATCCCAACGACTCCATCGCCCTCCAGCGCTGCATCAACACCCCTCCCCGCGGCATCGGCAAAACCACCCTCGAAACCATCGAGCGCATCGCTCTCGAAACCGGCTCCAGCTCCTGGAACGCCATCTCCCACGCCCGCCGGGAAAAACTCCTCTCCGCCCGAGCCCTCCACGCCCTCTCTGACTTCCAGCAGCTCATTGAAGACGCCCGCGCCATGCTCGCGCCCAACTTCGCAGACAAGCTCTCCAACGACATCGCCGCCGCAGGCGACACCAGCTTCCCCGTTGAAGAATCCTCCTCGTTCGATTCCGACACATCCTTTGACTTCGGCGAAGCCACCCAGACCACTCTCGCCCTCACCCCCGCCGAAGACGACGCCAGCTTCGATCCCGTCTCCTTCAACCCCTTCGCCAGCGAGGCTCCGGCCAAAAACACGGCCCCCAAAACCGCCCCCGCCGCAACGAATGGCGAGCCCGAACCCCACGCCGAAGCCTTCCGCAAACCCGGCGACCCCGCCACCCTCCCCGAACTCATCAAGTTCCTCATCGACCGCTCCGGCTACATCCGCGCCCTCGAAGAAGAAGGCACTCCCGAATCCTTCTCCCGCATTGAAAACTTGAAGGAACTCGCCAACGCCGCCCAGGACGCCCAGGAGCGCGGCGAAACCCTCGACGAATTCCTCGACCACGCCGCCCTCGTCAGCGATGCCGACCAGTACAACGCCGACGCCCGCGTCACCCTCATGACCCTCCACGCCGCCAAGGGCCTCGAATTCCCCATGGTCGTCCTCGCCGGGCTCGAAGAAGGTCTCTTTCCCCACTCCCGCACCCTCTCCGATCCCAGCCAGATGGAAGAAGAGCGCCGCCTCTGCTACGTCGGCCTCACCCGCGCCATGGACTCCCTCATCCTCACCCGCGCCCGCTACCGCCGCCGCTACGGTAACGACATGCCCGAGCAGTCCACCCCATCCCGCTTCCTCGAGGAAATCCCCTTCGCCCTCATCGAAGACCTCGGCGGAACCCTCAACGGCTCCATCTCCGGCAACTCCACCTGCGGCTCCGACTACAGCTCCGGTGGCAGCCGCTACGACGACTCCCCGCGCCACTACTCCTACGAGGACGAGGACCAGAGCGCCGCCTACTCCGCCGCCAATCCCTACCCCGCCCGCAACCGAGCCAAAGCCCCATCCGGCGGCTCCGGCTCCCTCGACAACATCGCCCGGTTCTTCGGCGGACGAGGCGGCCCGCGCGTCACCGGCCCCGTCAAACCGGCCAAACCCTCACGCCCCAGACTCGACGTCCCCGAGCCCACCGGAGCCACCACCCTCCGCAACGGAACCCGCGTCCGCCACCCCAAATACGGCGAAGGCATCGTCTTTCGCCGCGAAGGAGACGGGGAAAACGCCAAGGTTACGGTACAATTTGCAAAGTTCGGAGTGAAAAAGCTGGTCGAGAAATTCGCCCAGCTAGAGCGCCTCTAAAACAGTCTCGTGTCCGGCAGATTCCCTGCTGTTTGTGTGAATTGTCATCCTGAGCGAAGCGCGCCGCGAGAGCGGCACACATAGCGAAGGATCTGCAGTTCCTCTCTACCAGAGCAACCTGCCCGGTTCGTATGCCTGCAATCGCCCACTCCCGCAAAAGATTTTTTTCAGAAGGATTTCATCATGCCAAACACCAAAACCATCGAGAACAAGGAAGAGCGCAAAGCCCTCAAGCGCACCGCCCGCAAAAAGGCTGCGCCCAAGGCCAAGCGCACTGAGCCCCGCGGCTCCAACAAAAAGAAGATCAAAAAGCTCGGCAAAAACCTCGGCAAGCGCTAACCTGCTCGCCCAGGCCTCCGGCAACCCGCTTTCAACCTCCACCGCGGCCTTTTCCTCTCCGGGAAAAGGCCGCTTTACGTCCTGACCCCATTTCATTTGGCGACCACCCTCCTCAACCTGTAGACTCCATGTTTCAGCCCCATTCAGGAGTCTCACCCTGTCGCAGCTCTTCGCCAGAAAGTCCATCGATAAGCTCATCTCCGACTCCGAGGAGCCGGAACGCCGGCTCCGCAAAACCCTCGGACCCGTCTCCCTCGTCTCGCTCGGTATCGGCGCCGTCGTCGGTTCCGGCATCTTCACCGTCATCGGCACCGCCATGGCAGGGCAAAAGTTCTCCGCGCCTGAAATCGTCAATACCCCGCTCCTGCACTACATCCTCACCCGTACCGCCATGGACGGACGCCCCGGCGCCGGTCCCGCGCTCGCTCTCTCGCTCGTCCTCGTCGCCATCGTCTGCGGCTTCACCGGCCTCTGCTACGCCGAACTGGCCTCCATGATCCCCATCGCCGGCTCCGCATACACCTACGCCTACGCCACACTCGGCGAGCTCGTCGCCTGGATCATCGGCTGGGATCTCATCCTCGAATATGCCTTCTCCAACATGAGCGTCAGCGTGGGCTTCGCCGCGCACACACAGGCCTTCCTCGAGTGGTTCGGCATCCACCCGCCCCTCCAATGGATCTCCCCGGCCTACCTCCCCACCGGCCTCACCGACTTCTCCGGTAACGTCCTCTACCAGCCCGGCTGGCACTTCGGCTTCAACATTCCCGCCTTCCTCATCGTCATGCTCCTCACCGTGGTCCTCGTGCGCGGCATCCGCGAGTCCGCCCGGACCAACAACATCCTCGTCCTCGTCAAGCTCGTCGCCATCCTCACCTTCATCTTCGCCGCCGGCGAATTCGTCCAGCCCCACAACTGGCATCCCTTCATGCCCACCGGCTGGACCGGCGTCCTCTCCGGCGGCTCCATCATCTTCTTCACCTACATCGGCTTTGACTCCGTCTCCACCGCCGCCGAAGAATGCAAAAACCCCCAGCGCGACATGCCCATCGGCATCCTCGCCACCCTCGCCGTATGCACCGTGCTCTACTGCGGCGTCGCCCTCGTCCTCAGCGGAGTCGTGCCCTGGCAGTCGCTGATGGGCGATGCCGCGCCCGTCGTCAACTCCATGCGCCGCCTCGCACTCACCCCCGGCGGCCATTCTCTCCACTGGGTCGAGCTCGTCGTCCTCATCGGAGCCATGCTTGGCATGATCTCCTCCATCCTCGTCTTCCAGCTCGGCCAGGCTCGCGTCTGGTTCGCCATGTCCCGCGACCGCCTGCTGCCAGACGCCTTCAGCCACGTCCACCCCGTCTTCCGCACCCCCGCCCTCGCCACCTGGATCGCCGGCTTCGTCGTCGGCATTCCCGCCGGCCTGCTCGACATTGGAACCGTCGCCAATCTCTCCAACATCGGCACCCTCTTCGCCTTCGTGCTGGTCTCCGTCGCCGTCATCGTCCTCCGCGTGCGCGAACCCAACCGCCCCCGAGGCTTCCGCACTCCCCTCGGACCCGTCTTTCCCATCCTCAGCATCGTCTTCTGCATCCTGCTCATGATGGGCCTCGAAATCCTCACCTGGATCTCCTTCTTCATCTGGCTCGCCATCGGACTCGTCATCTACTTCCTCTACAGCCGCAAACGCAGCGAATTCTACAAACCGCAATCCGCTGATACAGATGGTTTCGATTAGTTTCTAAACCAGAAAACTAAACTCAGCCAAGCCGTTGTGAATGATGCAGATCGCGCCACGGAACTGGTTATACTTCACAGCCAGGCTGGCCAGCTGAAGGCGAGCGATCTCGAAAACGCCGCAACCGCTCTAAAAATCCTGTTTGACCATTATCAGGAAATCGGCCTCAATGCCGCGCTACAGAAGCAAATCCTCAACCACCAGGATCAATTTCTGAATTTTCATCTGAGCGATAATCAGGTCTCGGCCTTTCAGGCAAAACTGGCTACATCTGGTGTCAACGTAGATGCATCTGCAATTCGGTCTCATTTAAACCCAAACTTGCAAGATCGAGAGCAATTCCTGACTATGGTGAAGACAATTGGTCTTTACCAGACTGAAATGGATGCGGTTGCAGAACTTCATGCGAAAGCGGAGACGCTTGCCACCCAACAGACATCATTGTCGCCGTCGCAAATGTCAAGCCTTTCTCCGAATATGACTGCGCAACTGGAATTAGTCACTGCGGCATGCGATGCATGTTTTCTTCTCGCCGCCGTGGGCATTGCAAGCGGCTGCACTCTCACCGCTGCAGCCTGTAGCGCTGGAATCGGCACCTGCACTGTTTGCGCCTTCGGCGGATAATTCAAGGGGGAAGAATCCGCGAGGGATATCGTCTATATGAGTCAACGAGAAAGCTACTGGAAATGGCCTGGACCAGCTGATAGTTACTTCATTCTATTGCTCGCTCTATTGTTTGCCATCTATAGCCACTTTTTCGCCCGATCGCAATTTGCGATGGCTGCGGCAACCGCCCTGGCGATTTGCGGCAGTCTGGCTGTCACAGCGTTGAGCGGCAGGCATATCGAGAAATGGAACCGCACAACCGCCTGGATGATCCGCATAGGAGCTGCGCTAACTGGATATTGGCTCTTATCTGTAACACACACCATTTTGATTCGCTTCACTTTAATATCTATTTATATTGCAATCTACGCTGGGTGTGAGCGAGCAGTTTGGCTTCGATGGCATAAGCATGCTAAGACGAGTTAGATAAACTCAACAAGGAGAATCACCATGGATATCCTTACCAATCATCATTTGCTCTGTGGACTATCAGCCTTGACATGCGTTGGAGTTGTTACATTCAGAGCGATTCGCGAGTACCACGAATATCACGCCAAATCGGTATCAGGGGAAAGCGCATCCCCTCAGCCATCCCGCAAATGGCTGAGGGACAAAGCGGAAATCACATTCAATTCGCGATTGACGGAAGCTGAACGACCGCTGTTAACAAGGCGAGTATAGAAGCTATGCAGCCCGGTACCCTATTCATCGCGGCTCGATCGCGATGAACAGGGTAGAACACCAGCAGAATCAGCTAACCTGATCACCATGGACGCTGACCTTCTCCGCAGCTATCTCCTCACCCTGCCCCACGTTGAAGAAACCATGCAGTGGGGCGAAAGCCTCGTCTTCTGGGTAGGTCACAAAGCCCTCGGAGGAAAAATGTTCGCCGTCGCCAACCTCTATCACGAAGGCCGCGCCGTCCTCTCCTTCGCCGCCACCCCCGACCGCTTCGCCGAACTCCTGGAAACCGAAGGCGTCATCCCCGCACCCTACCTGGCCCGAGCCCACTGGGTCGCCATCAAGCAATGGGACAGCCTACCCACACCCCAGCTCAAATCCCTCCTCGAAGAAGCCCGCACCCTCGTCGAAAACAAACTCCCCAAACGCACCCGCGAAGCCCTAACCCTACCCGCCGCCCAGCGCAAAAAACTAATAGCCGCCACCAAAAAACAACTCGCCAAGAAGAACTAACCGCAAGACAAAATAACTGATCACCCAAAGAACTTGTCATCCCGGCCAGAGCGCCAAAGGTGCGCAGCGGAGGGATCTGCAGTATGTCATCAACGGGAAGAATCCGACGGGATGGGAAACAACACGGGTGCCCCATAGCCTGCCCTGAGCGAGCCGAAAGCGAGCCGAACGGGTCCACGAAGGGGACGTGGGAGTCGGCGCAAAGCGCTGATATTATCTGACGTGCTCCACCCTCGCAAAGCTAAGGTGTACCCGGCGCGCCTCCGCCTGGACGGTCAGTCCCTTCCGCCGCCGCAACAATCCCCCCACGATCCCCAGCAGCAATCATCCCCTCCAATTTCTTCTCGGGAATCCCCCCAATCCGCCCCAGGATCGTCAGAAAAAAATCCGCATGCCCCGCATCCCACTGCGCACCCTCCACCAGCGGAGCCATCGCCGTCTTCCGCAACTGCGCCAGCATCTTCGTATCCCGCTGCCCGTCCGTCAAATTCGCAATCAGCCAGCTCGCCTTGTTCCGGTCCGTCCACGTCCCCGAATACAGCAGATCCACCAGCGGCTTCAAATTCACCTCTATCGGAACCCCGCGTCCCGCCGCGGCCAGCACCCCCAGCGCCCGCACCGCATTATTCCGCACCTCGGCGCTCTCATCTTCTGAAGCATCCATCAGCGCCTGAATCTGGTTCCGAGAACGGTCCGCATATCCCAGCAACTCCGCCGCCGCCGCCCGCTGCCGCGCATCCTTCGCATGCGTCAGCACGTCGATCATTTCCGGCTCCCGATTCGCAGCCCACGCCCGCATCTCCATCTCAATCGCCCGCACCGCCGCATCGTGACTCAGCGCATAGCCCTTCGAATCGTCCTCCTGGGAATCCCCACTCTCCACCGCCTTCGTAAACGCCTTCACCCATTCGTCGTACAGCCGCATCCCTTCCCGACCGAGGTGCGCATCCCCCGTCGGAGCCGCCCGCCACGTCTCCGCCCGGTAGCTCGCCCCCTGCAATCCCACAAACACATCCACCCCGCCGTCTGCCGAGCAGCAAACCCCGGCCCCGCCCGAAGGAGGCTTCCCCGTCACCTTCAGTACCGCCGCGCGAATCCGCTTCTCAACCCCGTCCCACTCCCCATTCCCCAGCGTCACCTCGTCGCCCACCTTCAGCGGAAGCGCCGCCTTCACCTTCGCCAGGTCCATCCCCTCATAACCGTAGTAGTAGATATGCGCCACCCGAAACGAATCCCGCGCATAACCACCACCCGCCGCCGCACCCGCCGGCATGGCCGCCCACGCCGGCACACACCCCGCCAGCACCGCCATCATCCAAACCCGCAACCGCATCCGCATACCAGAACATTATCCCAACCAACGCGGAAAACGCCCCGCGTCCCTGAAGTGTCAGAATTCGGAGCACATTCCGCCGGGTGCCCCACTCATCGCGACGGTATCGCGATGCATGGGCTCGGAACATCAGCCGGGAACACAAGCCCCGCACGCGCAGTCATGCCAGAGCATTCCACAGCCAATCTGCCGGTAATTCAGCTCTGAATTGTTATCCTGAAAGCAGAGACACACAAAAGGCGGCTCCATCACCAGCCGCCTTTTCCATGCCCAATCCCCGAAACGAGGACCCTTCTCCACCAATACCAACCCTTAGAATGTCAACCTTCCCAATAAAATCAACGACTTCCCCACAAAAGCAACACGGATGGACCCATCGCTAGAGGGTTAACCTGTCTCATAGAATCAACAACTTCCCCACAAAAAAGTGGGGTATCTCGAACGCTCTTTTTTTTGAAGCACCACCCGCTTGAACCACCACCAGGAGGGTGCCCCATCCAGGCTCCGCTTGGGTGGGACAAGGAAATCTCCGCCCCGGCAAACATCACCCCAAGCCCTCCGTGGCCCTTCTCTGTGTCCTCTGTGGTGAAAAGAACTCCTTGGCGCTCTTTGCGGTCTCTGCGGTGAAATCCGAACTCTCCGGCCGGCACCTTGCTAACCTGTCAGCAGGAACCCCGATGCTCGAGCACGCGCTCCCATTCGACCCCCAAAACCCCGACTGGGCAGGCATCCCCGCCGCACCCGCCGTCTTCGCGCTCTTCAGCGAGGACGACCGCTCCGAGCCTTACCTCAACCGCACCCCCAACCTCCGCCGCCGCCTCCGCCGCCTGCTCTCGCCCGCGCCCGGCCAGACCAAACGCCTCCAGCTTGCCGCCCTCATCCGCCGCATCGAATTCACCCTCACCGGCTCAGAATTCGAAGCCCTCTTCACCCTCTATCACGCCACCTCCACCGCCTTCGGACCCGGCCGCGCCAGCCAGCGGCTCCACCTCCGCGCGCCCGTCTTCCTCCGCATGGCCTCCGGCAACGACTTTCCCCGCGTCTACCCCTCCACCCGACTCACCCTCAGCGCCGCCGCCGACCTCTTCGGCCCATTCCCCTCCCGCTGGCTCGCCGAGCGATGGCTCGAGTCCATGCTTAACCTCTTCCTCCTCCGCCGCTGCCAGGACGACCTCCACCCCGACCCCAGCCACCCCGGCTGCATCTACTCCGAACTCAAAAAGTGCCTCGCCCCCTGCTTCCAGGGCTGCACCCCCGAGCGCTACGCCCAGGAGGCCGCCGCCGTCCACGACTTCCTCGCCACCCGGGGCCAAAGCCTCCTCACCCAGCTCACGAAGGAGCGCGACGCCGCCTCCGAAGCCCTCGACTTTGAACAAGCCGCCGCCCTCCACGCCAAAATCACACAAATAGAAGAAGTTATCGCCGCCCTTCCGGAAGCCGTCCACCCCCTCCCGAAGCTCTCCGGCCTCATCCTCCAGCCCTCCGCCCAGCCGGAAACCGTCACCCTCTTCCTCATCGAATCCGGCCAGCTCGCCGGACCCGTCGCCTTTTCGACCCACGGCATGCGCCACCCCAACGAGCAGTCCGGCTCCTCATCCCTCTTCGCCCACCCCACCATGCTCGAGCCCACCCCCCTCGAAGCAGGCCCCGTCACCGCCACACGTGACCAGCTCGAAACCCGCCTCGACCAGGCCCTCCAAACCCTTCGCCAGAGCCTCCAGCGACCCTCCGCCGGACTTACCTCCGACCATCTCGCCCTCTTCCGCCGCTGGTTCTACCGCCCCGCCGCCAAACGCTCCGGCGAACTCATCCTCGCCCAGATGGATGACTCTGCCCAGCCCGCCGGAACCATCCCAGCCAAAGCCGCCCTCCGCGCCATCTCACGCGTCTACCGAGCCGCCCAATCCCCTGCGGAATCCGCGACTACCCCCTCATCAACCCCATCCGCGCCCTGATACACTGACCGCATGCCGATCGACCTCCTGCCGTCCATCCTTGCAGCCGATTTCTCGCGCCTCGGCGAAGAGGTCCAGGCCGCCGAACGCGGCGGCGGCAGCGCCATCCACATCGACGTCATGGACGGCCACTTCGTCCCCAACCTCACCTTCGGACCAGCTCTCGTCAAGGCCATCCGCAAGTACACCACGCTCCCCTTCGACTGCCACATGATGGTCCAGAAGCCCGACGACTTCGTCCCCGCCTTCGCCGACGCCGGTGTCGACTGGATGAGCGTCCACTACGAGGCCTGCCCCCACCTCCATCGCTCCCTGCACCTCATCCGCGACTACGGCATGGAGCCCGCCGTCGTCATCAATCCGGCCACCGCGGTAGACCTCCTCATCCCAGTCCTCCCCATGGTCCATCACGTCCTCGTCATGAGCGTCAACCCCGGATTCGGAGGCCAGCGATTCATCCCCTACACCCTCACAAAAATCCGCCGGCTCAAAGAACTTCGCCAGAACATGGACCTGACGTTTAGGATTGAAGTAGACGGTGGTGTCGATCGCGACACCGTCGCCGGCGTCGTCGATGCCGGAGCCGACATGCTCGTAGCCGGCACAGCCGTATTCAATGGCAACGGCGTCGAAAAGGAAGCACATGCGCTGCTCAATCTGGCCCGCAAAGCCGATCCCGCAGCCTAAGTTCCAGTAAGGTCGCGCCCCGCAACGGGCGTGCAGTTTTGAGGTGTTATGAAACGGTTGGTCACAGGCATTACCGCCCTTTGCATTGGCATGGCGCTCTGCGCCCCCACTCACGCATGGGCGAGAAAAAAGCAAAAGTATCATAAGACGCGCTACTCGGCCGTCAACTCCAACCCGCTCGCCGGTCTCAAGACCAAGCAGCCCGATGCCGAGCTCTTTGACAAGGCCATGAAGGCCATGCGCAAGGGCCGCTATGACATCGCACGCCTGGACCTCCAGACCCTCCTCAACGCATACCCTGACACCGAGTACGCCATGCGCGCCAAGCTCGCCATCGGCGACACCTGGTACCTCGAAGGCGGCCCGGCCGCCATGCAGCAGGCCGCGTCCGAATATCGCGACTTCATCACCTTCTTCCCCAACACTCCGGAAGCAGCCGAAGCACAGATGAAGATCGGCGACATCTCCTTCCAGCAGATGGAGCGCCCCGACCGCGACCCCACCAATGCGCTCAAGGCGGAAAAAGAATACCGCACCATGATCGAGCAGTTCCCCAACTCGCCGCTCGTTCCCCGTGCCAAGCAAAAGCTCCGCGAAGTCCAGGAAGTCCTCGCCCAACGCCAGTTTGAAATAGGCCAGTTTTACGCCACGCGTGAAGACTGGGCCGGCTCCATCGCGCGCCTCCAGTCCGTGGCAGACCTCTATCCGCTCTTCAGCAAGAGCTGTGAAAACCTCATCCAGCTCGGCGATGACTACGCCAATGAGGCAGCCGCGGTCCAGAACCTGCGGCTCCCGGCCAAGGCCAAAAAAGAGCTGCTAGCCTATTACAATGGACGCGCCGCCGACGCATGGAGTCGCGCTGTCACCCACTACCCCATGTCGCCGGAGGCAGACCAGGCCAAGGATCGCCTACTCGCCATGGGACGACCCATTCCCGCGCCCACACCACAGGAACTGGCCGAAAGCGAAGCTCTGGAAGCCAGCCTCGTCCCCGTCAAGTTCAAGACGCGCGCCTTTGACTTCTTCTCCCGCGCTGGAGCAACTCCGGTTCAGGCCGCGCGTGTCGGCCAGCCGACGCTCACTGATCCAAAGCAGACCTATGCTCCATCGATAGCCCGTCAGCAGAAGGCCGTCTTCCTCGCCGCTCTCCAGGGCAAGCCCATCACCTCTGCGGAAACCAGTGGAACCGAGTCGGCCTCATCCAGCAATAGCCTGCCCACCGCCAGCCCCGCGCAGGGCAACGGCGAAAGCACGGACGAAACCCCGACCACCACGCTGGAGACCGTGCCCACCGGTAATTCGGACAGTGCAGACTCCACCGGCGACACCGCCACCGTCGAAATCACGTCCAGCCCCAGCACAACCTCGCAGCCGGCTGATATCAACGGCAAGCCGATCCAGAGTCCCAGCAGCAAGCCCATCGCCGCCGCTGTCGGACCCAACAACCCCTCCGCTCTTCCCCCGGTACAAAAGCCAGCCGAGGCGCCCGAGCAGATCAACGACGTCAAGCACCCCGGAGCCGTGAACATGGCCGCGCAAACCAACAACGGCAAGCACAAAAAGAAGGCCAAGTTCAACCGCAAAGACGAGTCTTCCAGCCGCCACAAGCCCCGCAAGGGCCTCAAGAAGCTCAACCCCTTCTAAGCGGCTGTAACAGCTTCAAAACAAAAGGGTCGCCTCGTGCGACCCTTTTGTTATCTCCATAAAAGTGCCTGGCTATCTCAACGCTATACTAACCATAGAGTTACAAAGTCTTTACTTTCCGCAATCATGTCTGAATCGATGCCCCAAAACGCCCAGCGCGCCCTGCCCAAAGCCTACGACCCCGCCGCCATTGAGGACCGCTGGGCCCAGTACTGGGTCAGCGAGAAAATCTTCGAGACCGCTTCTCCGGAAGCCATTGACCCCGCGCGCGCCTTCACCATCCTCCTGCCGCCGCCCAACGTCACCGGACGCCTCCACATGGGCCACATGCTCAACCAGACGGAGATGGACATCCTCACCCGCTGGCGTCGCATGCTCGGCGACGCAGCCCTCTGGGTTCCCGGCACCGATCACGCCGGCATCGCCACCCAGATGATGGTCGAGCGCCAGCTAGCCTCCGAAGGCGCCACCCGCCAGCAGCTCGGCCGCGAACCCTTCGTCGAACGCGTATGGCAATGGAAGCAGCACTACGGCGGAGCCATCCTCGACCAGATGCGCCGCCTCGGCGCCAGCGTCGACTGGTCCCGCGAATACTTCACCATGGACGACAACCTCTCCATCGCCGTCCGCGAAGCCTTCGTCACCCTCCACGAGCAGGGACTTATCTACCGTGGCGCATATATCGTCAACTGGTGCCCGCGCTGCCAGACCGCCATCAGCGATCTCGAAGTCGTCCACGAAGAGCAGCAGGGCACCATCTGGGAAATCCGCTATCCCGTCGCCGGTGAACATGGCCAGGACGAAACCGGCCAGTTCCTCACCATCGCCACCACCCGTCCGGAAACCATGGTCGGCGACGTCGCCGTGGCCGTCCATCCCGACGACGAGCGCTACAGGCACCTTCACGGCAAAAACCTCCGCCTGCCGCTCATCAACCGTGAAATCCCCATCGTCGCGGACACCTACGTCACCGCCGAGTTCGGCACCGGCGCCGTCAAAGTCACGCCCGCGCACGACCCCAACGACTTCGCCATCGGCCAGCGCCACAACCTGCCGTCCATCAACGCCATGGATGACACCGCGCACATGAACGCGGAAGCCGGCCCCTACGCCGGCCTTGACCGCTACGAGGCGCGCAAGCGCATCCTCGCCGATCTCGAAGCGCAAAACCTCCTCGTCGCCGCCAGGCCGCACACCAACAACATCGGCAAGTGCGACCGCTGCAAAACCGTCGTCGAGCCGCGCCTCTCCACCCAGTGGTTCATCAAAATCCAGCCCCTCGCCGACAAGGCCATCGCTGCCGTCGAGCAGGGCTACATTCGCTTCACGCCCGACCAGTACGCCAAAACCTACTTCGAGTGGATGCGCAACATCCACGACTGGTGCATCTCCCGCCAGCTCTGGTGGGGCCATCGCATCCCCGCGTGGCACTGCGGCAACTGCCGCGAAATCACCGTCGCGCGCGAAACACCCACCCAATGCGCCCACTGCGGCAGCGACCAGCTCACGCAGGAAACCGACGTCCTCGACACCTGGTTCTCTTCCGGCCTCCTGCCCTGCTCCGTCTTCGGCTGGCCGCGCCACACCAAAGACCTCGATACCTTCTACCCCACGCAGCTGCTCGTCACCGGCTTTGACATTCTCTTCTTCTGGGTCGCGCGCATGATCATGCTCGGCTGCCACTTCATGCTCGACGTCCCCATGCCTGACGGCAGCAAGCGCACCCTTAAAGACGCCGTGCCCTTCCGCGAGGTCTACATCCACGCCCTCGTCCGCGACGCCGACCGCCAGAAGATGTCCAAGACCAAGGGCAACGTCATTGACCCCATTGAAATCGTCCAGCGCTTCGGCACCGACGCCGTCCGCTTCACTCTCGCCGCCATGGCCTCGCCCGGCACGGACATCGCCTTCAGCGAAGCCCGCACCGAAGGCTATCGCGCCTTCGCCAACAAAATCTGGAACTCCGCCCGCTTCATCTTCATGAACGTCGAGCGCGCCCAGGAAGCCGGCATTACGGTCGATATCAAAGCACTTGGAGGCATGCCGAGACCATCTGTCGAATCTCCAATTGAGGCTAGATGGATTGCGCGTGAGCTGTGTTTGGCAGCTCGCAATGTAAACAGACAACTTAAGGAATATCGATTCGACGAAGCTGCAAGCGAAATTTACCAATTCTTTTGGGGCAGCTTCTGCGATTGGTACCTCGAAATCGTCAAGCTCCGCCTTGACTTCAGTGAAGCAGCCGACAAGCAGGCTACAAAGGCCGCCCTTACTACGCTGCTCCAGACCTTTGAAGCCGCACTGCGGCTGCTTTCCCCGTTCATGCCCTTTCTGACCGAAGAGTTGTGGCATGCCCTCTACGATGGCAATCCACCAGCAAAATCAATTGCACTTTCTGCGAATTACCCGAACGGCAATACAGAAGAAGATAGGAAGTTTAACGGAGCACAAATCAGTGCGGGTGTTCCCAAGAGGATGAAATACCTGCAAGAGTTGATTAGCGCCGTAAGATTTCGCCGCAAGGAAGCTCAAGTACCCGAAAAGGCCCGCGTCCGGATCATCGTCCATGCCCTTCCAGACGCGAAGGAAACATTCGAAGCTAACGCAGCTATGATTCAGCGGCTAGCGCGCGTTGATGAAATTCAATATTCCGACGAACGACTCCCCGGAAACCCTTATCGCTATATTGCTGGCGGAATTCGATTCGAAGCGGATGTTGATTTGAGCGCTTTCGACAGAGAAATCGATGTCGCCGCCGAACGAGAACGCCTCGCCAAAGAAATCGCCCGCTACGAAAAAGAGCAGGCCAACGCCGATCGACAACTCTCCAACCAGGCATTCCTCAGCAAGGCGCCCGCACACGTTGTCGAAGGATTGCGAAATCGCGCCCAAGAGCTGAAAATACTGCTCGATAAGGCCCGCGCCGCATCGAAGGAACTGGGATAAACCATCATGGACTGGAAAAGCAAGCGCGTCAGCGCCATTCTCGAAGCTGCACTCAAGGAAGACAAGGCCACTCGCGACGTCACCACCGACCTCACCGTCGACCCGGACCTCCGCGCATCGGCCACCATCATCGCCCGCCAGGATCTCGTCCTCTCCGGCCTCGGATGCATACCCCGCTTCCTCGACATCTTTGCCGAACTCGATAATCGTAAGCACCGCCGTTACGAAATCATCAGCCACCCGGAAATCTTCGACGGCGTTCGCGTTCGTAACAACCAGGCCATCGCCGTCATCCGCCACAACGCCCGCGTCATCCTTGCCTGCGAGCGCGTCATCCTCAACCTCATGCAGCGCATGAGCGGCATCGCCACCATCACGCGCCAGTACGTCGACGCCATCGACGGCACCAGGGCTCGCGTGCTCGACACCCGCAAAACCGTACCCGGCCTCCGCGTCCTCGATAAGTACGCAGTCCGCTGCGGCGGCGGAGAAAATCACCGCATCGACCTCTCCGACGGCATCCTCATCAAGAACAATCACATCTCGCTCGGCGGCGGCATCCAGAAAGTCCTTGCAAGCGCCCAAAAGTGGCGCAAGCCCGGCCAGACCATCGACATCGAAGTGCGAAACCCAGAGGAACTCAAACTCGCCCTCGACGGCGGCGCAGAATCCCTGCTCCTCGACAACATGTCACCCGCCGAGGTCAAAAAGGCCGTAGCCACCGTGCGCGGTCGCGACCTGAAAATACCCATCGAAGCCTCTGGCGGAATCAACCTCGAAAACATCCGCAAATACGCCCTCGCTGGCGTCGACTACATCTCCGTCGGCGCGCTCACCCATTCCGCGCCCGCTGCAGACATCAGCATGCGCATCACTGCGGAGATCTACTAACCCCGTGAGCTGGGCCTCCATCTTCGAATCCGCGGCCTTCGATACCGCCCTGCGCGATACTCCCTTCGCGGGAAACCTCCAGTTTTTTCCCTCCATCCCCTCCACCAACTCCTACGCCATGGAAGCCGCCGAGCACGGCGCACCCCACGGCAGCGTCTTCTTCGCCGATGAGCAAACCGCCGGCCGCGGACGCAGCTCCCACCAGTGGCAATCCCCCACTGGTTGCGGCGTCTATGTCAGCGTCCTCCTCCGCCCCAGCATCTCTCCCGGCGACGCTCTCTGGTTCTCGCTCGCCACCGGCCTCGCCGCCCATCACGCCATCCAGCAGGTCACCACCCTCAAGGCCGATATCCGCTGGCCCAACGACCTCATGCTCGGCAGAAAGAAATTCGGCGGCATCCTCACGGAAATGCACGCAGAAGCCACGCGCATCCGCCACCTGGTCATCGGCATCGGCATCAATGTCCTGCACCCTGTCTTTCCCCCCGAGCTATCCTCCATCGCCACATCCCTGCTCATGGAAACCGGCCTGCCCTGGTCCCGGCAGGAAATCCTCATCACGCTCCTTCAGGCGCTCCATCGCGAAACCTCCGCGCTCTCCGATCCCCGCACCGCCAACGCCGCCAGGGCGAATATCATTGACCGCATTGAAGGCATCTCTACATGGATACGCGGCAGACGCGTCCGCGTCGACGAAGGCGAAGGCTACACCGGGGTCACCGACGGACTCGACACGCGCGGATTTCTCCGCGTCCGCACCGAAGACGGCACTCGCACCGTACTCTCCGGCGGCGTTCGCGATCTCTAAGGAAATCACTCATGCTGCTCGTACTCAACGTCAATAACACCAACACCCTCATCGCCATCTACAACCTCCGCGACGACGGCTCCACCGCCGACCTCCGCGCCACCTGGCGCATTCAAACTCGCCACGGCCAAACCGCCGACGAGTACGGCATCCTCATCCGCAGCCTCCTCGCCAGTGAAGGCGTCACCTTCGCCGCCGTCCGCGATGTCGTCATCGCCTCCGTCGTCCCGCCCCTCGACTGGACCATCCGCCAGTTCTGCGAGCGCTACTTCACCACCAAACCCCTCTTCATCGGCCCCGGAGTCAAAACCGGCCTGCCCATCCTCACCGACAATCCCACCGAGGTCGGCGCAGATCGCGTCGCCAACTGCATCGGAGCCTTCCGCCACTACGGTGGACCCACCATCGTCGTCGACTTCGGCACCGCCACCAACTTCGACGTCGTCTCCCGCAAAGGCGAATTCCTCGGCGGAGCCATCGCCCCCGGCCTCACCATCTCTGCCGAAGCACTCTTCGCGCGCGCAGCCCGCCTGCCCCGCGTGGAAATCCGCAGGCCCGTAAAAATCATCGGCACCAACACCGTCGACAATCTCCAGATCGGCCTCTTCTGGGGCCACATCGGCCTGGTCGACTCCATCCTCGAGCGCATGATCGCCGAACTCGGTCCTGACACCAAATGCGTCGCCACCGGCGGCCTCGCCAGTATCCTTGCCGCTGAATCCAAATACATCACCGAGGTCAACGAACTCCTCACCCTCGAAGGCCTCCGCATCGTCTACGAAAACCATCGCGCCGGCAAGGACCGCGCCCGCGCCGCGCAGCAGGGCTAGCTCGTGCGCAATTACTTCAACTACTTCACTGAGATTGAAGAGCGCTTCCAGCAGCGCCGCGGAACTCTCCTGCTGCTTTCCACCCTCGACTGGGCACTCATTGAAACCTGGCGCGACGCCGGCGTACCCCTCGAAGCCGTGCTCCGTGGCATCGATGCCGCCTTCGACAAGCACGAAGCCAGGCCCGGCAAAAAGCCATCTCGCCGCGTCAACGGCCTCGCATGGTGCGCCCAGGCCGTCATGGAGGCAGCAGAAGAAATCCAGCAGGCCTCCATCGGCATGGCCAGGCCCGCCGACAAAACTACCGAACAGGGCTTCGAACACGAGCGCGTCGCCGCATGGCTCACACAGTGCACAGACGCACTCGAATCCGCAAAGCTAAGCGGCCTCGCCGCAGAAACCGCACGCAACACCGTCACGCGCCTCCGCGAACTCGCCGCCGATGCGCCCTCCGTCAGCCAGGATCTCGAAGCCCTCGAGCGCAACCTCCTCGTTCTCGAAGAAAAGCTCATGACCACCATTCTCGCCACCACGCCAGAAGCCGATCTCCTCGCCCTTAAGGAAGAAAGCGCCCGCGAGCTGGCCCCATACCGCCGCCGCATGCAGGCCGCACAAATTCGACAGATTGAAACCCAGTTCCTCCACAAGCGCCTCTTCGACAAGCACAAGCTCCCGCGCCTCAGCCTCTTCTACATGAGTCAGGCATGAAGCTCACCATCGAAAAATCCATCTATGGCGGAGCCGGCCTCGCCCGCCACGAAGGCAAAGCCATCTTCGTGCCCTTCACCCTACCCGGCGAAACGGTCGAAGCCTCCATCCTCCACAACAAACCCGCCTACGCTCAGGCTCAGCTCACACAAATCCTCACTCCCTCGCCCCATCGCGTTCCACCCTTCTGCTCCCACTACAACCAATGCGGAGGCTGCCACTACCAGCACGCCGCCTGCGAAGAACAAGTCCGCATCAAAATCGCCATCCTCCTCGAATCCCTCCAACGCGCGCACATCGCAGACATTCCCGCCATCGAGCCCATCACCGCCGCGCCCTTCGGCTACCGCAATCGCATCCGCCTCCATGTCCAGCCCGCGCCCTTCGCCCTCGGCTATCTCCGCGCCCAGTCGCACACCGTTCTTCCCATCCGCGAGTGCCCCATCGCCGCGCCCTCGCTCATCCGCGCGGCAATGCTGCTGCAAAGCGAATGCGCAACGCAGCTCGCCTCGTGGGTCCGCGAAATCGAGCTCTTCACCGATCCCTCCACCGGCGCGCTGCTCATCAGCGTCTACGCCCCCGCGGGGACCACCCACCTCCCGCGCAAACTCAACGAACTCTGGCGCATGCTCCAACCACTCCTGCCTCAGGCCGCAGGATGCGCCGCCTTTGCGCTGCCACGCGGCAAAGGCTTCCCCACGCTCGCCGTGCGCGCCGGTGCCGATCACCTCGTCTACACCGTCGCAGGCGAACCCTACCAGGTCAGCTCCGGGTCCTTCTTCCAAATCAATCACTTCCTTCTCGAACGCATGGTCGCCGAAGTCTGTCAGAACCGCTCCGGCAACCTCGCATGGGATCTCTTCGCCGGCGTCGGCCTCTTCGCCCGCCAGCTCGCGCACACCTTCAATCATGTCGTCGCCGCCGAAGCCGCTCCCGCTTCTGTAACCGATCTGCGTACAAATCTCCCAGGCCACGCCATCGAACCCAAAACCACCCTCCAGTTCCTGCGCGAAGCGGCGAACGACTCCTCTTTTGCCACCCCGGACTACATCGTCCTCGACCCTCCCCGCGCCGGCCTGGGCACAGAAGCAGCCAACTTGCTCGCAAATCTTCGCGCACCGCAAGTTACTTACGTTTCCTGCGATCCCGCAACGCTCTCCCGCGACCTCGCGGCGTTGCTAAAATCCGGTTACCGCCTGCGGAAACTCGCCCTCATCGACCTGTTTCCGCAGACCTTTCATCTGGAATCCATCGCGCATCTGTCGCTGGCCTGGTAGTCACGTCCCTTCGACGGTGCGCCCCACCGCCAAAGGCAAACGGCCCAGTGCTACCTCCCGACCCCAACGCCGAATACACTCCCCCGCCGCTCCATCGCCCGCCCTTGCCCGGCATGTGGCTCGCACCCATGTTCCTGGCCGCCACCGGTTTCGCCTCCGGAATCCTCTTCGCATCCGCACTCTGGCGCCAGCCCGTCCTGCTGCTCATCGCGGCTCTCGCCATGGCCCTCGTCGCATGGGCAGCCTCGCGCGTCTCCTTTCCCCTCGCGCTCATTGCCGCTTTTCTCCTCTTCGCCCTCGCAGGCGCATGGTGCGCAGAGCTCGCCGTCTGGCCACAGGCGGAAAACCCCGGCCTGCTCGCACACTACAGCCATCAGGATCGCGCAGGCCGAAAATTCGCCGCCAAGGATCACATCCTCGGAACCGTCGTCTCCGCCGGCTCCGTGCGCCTCTCCGAGTACAAAGCCTTCTATCGCCGGCACTCCGATTTTGAGCACAGCCAATATATAGAACTCACACAGCTACAAATAGACGGCGTCACATTACCCCCCACCGTCGCCCTCCGCCTCAGCATTTACGCGCCCCTCCACGCACCCTTCCAAACCGTCCAATGCGGCGAGCAACTCTCCTGGACAAGCAATCTCCACATGCCCGAAGTCTTCCACGACCCCGGCGTCTGGAACGATGCCGCCTACATCCGCCGCGAGGGCATCGGCATGGAGGCCAGCAGCCCCGCCGCAAAACTCAGCGTCCTCCCTGTCCGGCAAATGGACTGGCGCAGCGCAGCCCTCTGCCGTATCCACTCGCTCCAGCAGTCCGCTGGCGAACGCCTCATGAGCTTCGCGCAGAATCCCGCCAATCTCGCCCTGCCGACGCCCATCCGCCTCACCCGCAACGACGCCTCCATGCTCACCGCCATGGTCACCGGCGACCGCACCTACCTCACCGGCCCCACTCGCACAGGCTTTGAGCGCACCGGCTCCTTCCATCTGCTCGTCGTCTCCGGTCTGCACCTCGCCATCTTCTCCGGAATCATTTTCTGGCTCACCCGCCGCCTCCGCCTCAATCGCTACTGGACCACCGCCATCACCATCGCGCTCTCATTTGGCTACGCAGTCTTCACCGGATGGGGCCAACCCGTTCAACGCTCGCTCTGGATGGTCTGCCTCTACCTGCTCGCCCGCCTCGTCTTTCGCGAGAAGCAGCGCATCAACGCCATCGGCGCCGCCGCTCTCGTCATCATGATCATCGATCCCCAGGCCCTCATGGATACTGGCTTTCAGATGACCCTCCTTGCCGTACTCGCCGTCTCCGGCATCGCTCTCCCCATCCTCGAGCGCACCTTCGGCCCCTATCCTTCCGCCGTCCGGCGCCTTTACCTCATCCAGCTCGACCCCGCGCTCCCACCAGAGCTCGCCCAGTTCCGCGTCACCCTTCGCCTCATCATTCGCGGACTCAAAACCCTCATCGGCAAGCGTGCTGCCACCATTCTCGTTCCATGGTCCATCCGCATTGCGCTTGGCCTCCTCGAACTAGTAATCGTCACAGTTACCATTGAAGCCGCCATGGCCCTCCCCATGGCAGTCTCCTTCCACCGCATCACCATCTCCGGACTCCCGCTCAACCTCTTCATCGTTCCGCTCATCGGCATCCTCCTGCCGCTGGCCATTGCATCCCTGCTCGGCGTACTGCTACTGCCCAAGCTCGCCGTCGTCCCCATCGGAGCCACCGCCTTCCTGCTCCACCTCGTCTCAAGCCTCATTCGCTACTTCGGCAGCGGCCCCATCGGCAACTGGCGCGTTCCGGAACCCCTGCTCGCCCAGCTCGTGGCCTGCCTGTTCCTCCTCGCGCTGGCGATGTTGCTCCTGCGCCTGCCCCGTCCCCACCTGCGCCTCGGCGTCCTGTGCCTCATGCTCAGCGTCCCCGTGCTGCTCTGGCCACGGCCCATCACCCACAGCTCACGCGCCTGCGAAATCGCAGTCATCGATGTCGGCCAGGGCGACTCCATCCTCGTCATCACTCCCGGCGGCAAAACCCTCCTCATCGATGCGGGTGGGCTTGTAGGCCAATCTCCACAGGCTCGCTTCAACATGGGAGAAGACGTCGTCTCGCCCGTCCTCTGGTCGCTCGGCATCCGCCGTCTCGACGCTGTCGCCGTCACCCATACTGACGTCGATCACATCGGCGGAATGGCTGAAGTCATCACCAACTTCCATCCACGCCAACTCTGGATCGGCAGAAACCACTCCACCTACACCTACGAAGCGCTCCTCCGCGAAGCCCGCAAAGAACACGTCGCAATCAGCTCCCACGTCGCCGGAGATCAGTTCTCCTTCGGCAAAGTCCACGTGCGAGTCCTCGCACCCACCGCCGACTTCATCCCAACCGCAAAAAATGTCAACAACAGTTCGCTCGTCCTGCAGCTTAGCTACAAAGGCGCAACGGCATTGCTCGAAGGTGACGCCGAAGCCAAAAGCGAGCGCAACATGATCGCCGAAGGCGGGCTGCATTCCGACTTTCTAAAAGTCGGCCATCACGGCAGCCACACCTCCACCACGCCCGCATTCCTCGCCGCCGTCAGTCCCCGCTACGCAGCCATCTCCGTCGGCGCCAGAAACATGTACGGCCATCCCACCCTCCCCGTCCTCGAAGAACTGGGCAACAGTCACGTCCTCACCTACCGTACTGATCTCGACGGCCTCACCACGTTCTATCTGGACGGAAAGCACCTGAGCGCCAAACCATACTGACGCGCTCTTGCAACGATCTTGATTTAGCGAACAATCCAGCGCATCAACAGCCACGGATCGCAGCCCAGCACCACCACCGCAACCGCCATCACGCCCAGCGTAATCCGCGTAACCAGCCCACTCCGGATCGCGCCCGCTCCCTCCGCCGCATCCGCAACATAAACCTGCTTCAGCACCTTCAGGTAGTAGTACAGCGCCACCACGCTCATCAAAATTGCCAGCATCACCAGCCAGAACAACCCCATCTGCGGAGCCGCGTTCAGCGCCGCTCCAAACAGCCAGAACTTGCCAAAGAATCCAGCCAGCGGCGGAATCCCCGCCAGCGACAAGAAGAAGATCAGCATGCAAGCCGCAAGAAACGGAGCACGACGGCTCAAACCCGCGGCATCCGCAATCCGGTCAATCCCCTGCGCCTCCAGCGCCGCCAGCACGCCAAACGCGCCCAGCACAGCCAGCGCGTAGGTGAACACGTAATACAGCAGAGCGGCAATGCTCTGCGGCGTATGAGCAATCATTCCCAGCAGTAAATATCCAGCATGTCCAATCGCCGAGTAGGCCAGCAGTCGCCGCAAACTCGTCTGCGCCAGCGCCGCTAGGTTTCCCATCACCATCGAGAAAGCAGCCACCGCGGTCAGCACCAGCGCCCATCCCGGCGCGCTTCCGTGCCACACGCCGCTGCCCGCCGCGCCAAACACGCCCACTGTCAGCACCTGTGCAAAGATGAAGAAGCTTGCCACCTTCGAACTTGATGACACAAACCCCGCGCTGATTGTCGGCGCTCCCTGGTAAGCATCCGGAGCCCAAAGATGAAACGGCGCAGCCGCCACCTTGAACCCAAAGCCCACTACCACCATCACCACCACAATCATCCACAGAGGATCAGGCCGCATCGCCGCCAGCGCAATCTGTCCCAGCTCAATCGACCCCGAAAGCCCATAAATCAGGCTGATGCCAAACAGCAGAATCGCCGCCGAGATCCCGCCAAACAAAAAGTACTTCAGCGCCGCCTCGGTCGATATCCGGCTTCCCTTGTCAAACCCCGTAAGGATGTAAAGCACCAGGCTCAAAAACTCCAGAGCAATAAAAATCAGCAGGAAATTCTGCGTGCTCACCAGAAATAGAACCGCTACAGTTGCAAATAGCAGCAGCGCAAAATACTCACCGATGTGGCGCGTAAACGCCGTCTTCTCTCCAGCCGATCCCGCCGCAGCAGGCGTCAGCATCGCCTCCGACAGCAGCACTGTCAAAAGTGTCAGCGCCAGCAGGACCATCTGCACCACGCGCGTCTGCCCATCCATCACCAGCATTCCATCCGCCAGGTGCAAGGACTCCGGACCCCGCCCCACCAGCAACATCGCCGCAATTGATCCCACGCAGGCAATCACCGCTGCCACGCCTCTGCGCCGCGCAATCGGGGCCCCGCGCAGCATCGTGCCGTCGCACGCCAGCACCACCAGCGCCGCAATCACCAGCGCAATCTCAGGCAGCGTCACCCACACCAGTTGTGAATAGCTCACCGCGCTCATCGCCAGCCTCCGTTCCTCAGGGCTGCAAACAGCGGTGAATTCAAGCTCGGCACAATCAGCCTCATAAGTATCTGCGGATACAGCCCCACCGTAATCGTTGCCGCCAGCAGCAGCAGCGATCCGCATCGCTCCGCCCACGTCACCGGAGTTAATTCAGCATGCTGCGCCGCGCCCGCCGCAAGTCTTCGCTCTCCTTCACTGAAGAAAGCCTTCGTCAGCGCGCGCCATGTAAATCCAATGCCCACCAGAATGCCGAATCCCACCACGAATACCATCCACGGCATCGTGTGCCATACGCCCACAATCACCTGGAACTCCGCAATGAATCCGCTGAATCCCGGCATCCCGATCGAGGCCATCGCCGCCAGCGTAAACACCACCGCCACAAACGGCAGCGTCTTTCCCAGCCGCATCGTACTCAGTATCCGCAGGTCCCGCGTATGCGTTCGGTCGTAAACCATCCGGCCCACCACCGCGAACAGCAGCCCCGCAATCACGCCGTGCGAAAACATCTGCAGCACCGCGCCGTTCAATCCGATCTGGCTCAGCGTCATCAGGCCCAGCAGCACAAAGCCCATATGGCTCACGCTTGAGTACCCAATCACAAACTTGAAGTCCTGCTGCACCAGCGCCACGCTCGCACCGTAAACAATTCCAATCAGCGCCAGCAGTGCAAACACCGCCCGCCACGAGCCAAAACCCAGCACATGGAATCCCCACCCGCCCAGCCCCGCCGGAAACAGCATCATCGCCACCCTCAGGCAGCCATAGGCGCCCAGCTTCATCACCACGCCGGCCAGCAGCATCGAGGCCGCTGTCGGAGCAGCTGCATGGCCGGTCGGCGCCCACGTATGGAAAGGCCACATGCCAGCCAGCACCGCAAAACCCACAAACACCAGCGGAAAAGCCCACATCTCAAAATGCACCGGAAACGGATAGCTCGCCAGCGTCTGCATGTCAAAGGTCTTCGCGCCGGACTCAACCCACGCCGCAAGGATTCCCCCCAGCACCAGCGCGCTTCCCGCAAACGAATACAACGCCAGCTTCATCGCCGCATACGTCCGCTTGCTCGTATCCCCATTCGGCGCCGACCCCCAGATCGCAATCAAAAAGTACTTCGGAATAATCGCAATCTCGTAAAACACGAACAGTAAAAACAAATCAAAGCTCAGGAACACCCCATACACGCCGCCAATCAGCACCAGGTAAAAGGCGAAAAACTCACGCACGCGCGTGTCAATATTCCACGAGAATAGAACCCCCGCCGTCGCCGCAATCCCCGTCAACAGCAGCAGCACCAGGCTGATGCCGTCCGCCGCCAGGTGGTATCCAATGCCCAGCGTCGGAATCCACGCCGTCTGCGTCACCGTCACCAGCGTTCCCGGCGCATACCCAATCGTCCCGGCAATCGCAATCCCCAGTCCAATCAGCGCGGTCAGCAGCGCCACCACCCGCGTCACCTGCGGCTTATCCTTCGGGGTCAGCAAAACAGCCGCGGCCCCGGCAAAAGAAAGGTAGATCGTCCACGCAAGCATCAGTTCGCCACCTTCCCTTTCACCTGCGACGATCGCACCGTCGTGCCCAATGCATCATGCTGCAAAGCCTTCGCCTGCGTTGCTTCCATCAAATGCACAACAGGCGCAGGCATCGTCCATTGCGTCACCGTTCCAGCCATCTTGCCCGCTATCAGCTGCGGATAAAGCCCCAGCACAAACATCAGCGCAATCGCAGGAGCTATCGCAAACCGCTCCATCGTCGAAAGATCAGCCATAGGTGCGGACTCACGGCCCTTTTCTGCACTTGTATCTGTTTCAGTAACGAATTGCCCCGTACCCAGCGGGCCAAAGAAAACCTTCTGCAAAACACCCAGCAGGAACACCGCCGTCAGCAGCAGCCCCAGCAGCGCAATCGTCGACGCCCATCCCGCCAGCGGAAACGCTCCCTTGAAGATCAGAAACTCCGCCGGGAACCCATTCAGCCCCGGCAATCCCAGAGAAGCGAAGATCGATATTCCCATCAGCCCGCAGAACACCGGCACAACCCTGCGCAGGCCGCCAAAATCCTCCAACCCGCGCAACCCGCCGCTGCGCCGTTCCAGCAGAGCCACAAACCAGAACAGCGCCGCCGCCGTCAGCCCATGGCTGAAGATCTGCAGCAGCACGCCCGTCAGCGCCGCGGACTTCTCCATCCCCAGCGACAGATCCATCCCCGTAAATCGCGCCGCTACCACCACGCCCAGCACGCAATATCCAAGGTGATTCACCGAAGAGTACGCAAACGTCCGCTTCAAATCCTTCTGCCGCCACGCCGCAAATGCAGGCAGCACAATCGAAGCCACCGCCAGCCACAGTAGCGGCGTCAGCATCTCCTGCATCTGCGCGGGGAAAATCGGCAGCAGAATCCGCAGGAAACCGTAAATCCCCATCTTTGACATCGCACCCGTCAGCAGCATCGTCGTCTCGCTCGATGCCTCCGCATAGGTCGCCGGCAGCCATCCATGGAAAGGCACCACCGGCGTCTTCACCGCAAAGCCCAGGAAAGCCGCCCAGAAAAGCACCAAACCTATCTGCTGCCCGCTCCATCCGCCCCAGTGCAGATTCTGCTGCAGCGCCGCGGCCAGTCCGCCATTCTGCGCCATCTGCGCCAGCGTCACAAAATCATAAGTCCCCGTCGCCAGGTAAATCGCCAGGAAGGCAATCAGCAGCGCGATACTGCCAATCATCGTATAGAAGAAGAACTGTACAGACGCCTTCGCCCGCTGCGGCCCTCCCCACAGCCTGACCAGGAAGAACGCCGGCAGCAGCGTCAGCTCCCAGTAAATAAACCAGTGCAGAAAGTTCAACGCCGTAAACGTTCCGAACAGACCGGCTTCCAGCAGCAGCGCCAGCGCAAAATACACGGGCCCATGCTTTGCGTTCTTCCACGATGCCGCCAGCGACATCAGCACCACCACCGCCGAGAGCACCAGCAGCAGCAAGCCCAGCCCATCCACGCCCACGTGGTACGTCAAACCCGCTGAGGGCGCCCACGCATGCATCTCCACAAACTGCATGCCCGCCGCGGCCGAATCGAATCCCGCCCAGAGCGCCAGCGTCGCCACCAGCGTGGCGGCAGCCACCGCCATCGCAATCATGCGCGCCAGCTTCTCCGCACGCTTCAGCGCAAGCACAATCAGGGCCCCGGCAATGGGCAACGCAGTCAGCAGTGTCAGTGGTCCAATTCCGTTCATGCCTTATCCCACCACAGCAGCATCACTGCAAAAACGACCAGCGCAATTGCAATCGTTCGCAAATACGTCTGCACCCGCCCGCTCTGCCACGCGGCAAACCATCGGCCGCCCGTCGCAAGCCCTCGCGACCCCAGATCAAATCCGCCGTTCACCGCATGCGTGTCAATCGAGTTATCGATATGACCGAGCCCGTTCACCAGCAGCGTCGTCAAAACAGCCAGTCCACCCAGCACAAAGCGGTCAAAGGCATCGGCCAGCACAGAACCCAGCCGAGCCAGTGGAATCACTGTCACTCCGTAAAGCTCATCCACATACAGGCGTCGCCGAAGCGCTCCAAAGATCGGCGGCATCAACTGCTCCAGTCCATCCGGCTGGCTTGCGCTCACAATCGGCTTGCGCCCGTAGAACCACCATCCCAGCCCAAGCCCCAGGAAAACCATCACCGACGAAACCAGCATCAGCGGCAGCAAGCCCGCTTCCGCAAACCGGCCAAAGTCCAGCGTCGTCACCTGCCCCGTCAAAAAATTGCTGAACCACGGCCACGCGGGCATTCCAATCAATCCCAGAAATGCCGCCAGAAATCCCAGCACAACCATCGGCACCGTCATCACCAGCGGGCTTTCATGCGGTTCGCCATGCCCATGCGCCGCATGCCCATGTGCGGCACCAACCGCTTCGTCCGCCGTGCGCCGCGAGCCCAGGAACACGTAATACACCTGCCGGGTCATGTAGAACGCCGTCAGCAAAGCGCCCGCCGTGCCCAGGTAAAACGGCCCCAGTGAAATCGGCCACCCGTGCGCCGCATGCAGTATCTCGTCCTTGCTCCAGAACCCCGCAAACAGCGGAAACCCGCACAGCGCCAGCATGCCCGCCGCGTAGGTAAGAAACGTCACCGGCATAAACCTCCGCAGTCCGCCCATCTTGCGAATATCCTGCTCGCCCGCGCAGCCGTGAATCACAGACCCCGCGCCAAGGAACAGCAGCGCCTTGAAGCACGCATGCGTAATCAGGTGAAACATGCCCACCGCCACGCCGCCCACGCCCAGGCCCAGCATCATGTAACCCAGTTGCGAAACCGTCGAGTACGCCAGAATCCGCTTGATGTCGTCCTGCGCCACGGCTATGCAAGCGGCAAAAAACGCGGTGATCGCCCCAATCCACGCCACCACCTGCAGCGCCGTGCTGATCGTTCCCGGCGTGGCCGCCGCGCTCATCAGCGGATAAACCCGCGCAATCAAATACACGCCCGCCGCCACCATCGTCGCCGCGTGAATCAGCGCGCTCACCGGCGTCGGGCCTTCCATCGCATCCGGTAACCATATATGCAACGGCACCTGGCCAGACTTGCCCATCGCTCCCAGAAAGATCAGCAGCGCCACCGCAGTTGAAACCGCCATGCCGCCAATCGTCGTGTGCCCTACCAGCGAGGCCAGTGCCCCCTGCTCCAGGCAGCCCGCGCCGTGGTTGTAAAACAGCAGCGTGCCCGTGCTCCCGTAGAGCCACACCATGCCCAGCAGCAACCCAAGGTCGCCCACGCGCGTTACGATAAACGCCTTCTTCGCCGCTGCCGCTGCCTCCGGCTTGTGATACCAGAAGCCAATCAGCAAGTACGAAGTCAGCCCCACCAGTTCCCAGCCCATGAACAACAGCAGCAAACTGTTCGCAATCACCACCGCCAGCATCGCGCCGGCAAACAACGAAAGGAAGCAGTAAAACCGCGTGAAGTTCTCGTCCTCCGCCATGTAGCCCAGGCTGTAAATAAATATCAGCAGGCCGACAAAACTCACCATCACCAGCATGATTGCCGCCAGCGGATCCAGCAGCCAGCCCAGCGATATCCACTGCGAGCCAAACTGCAGCCAGCAGAAATTCACCACCTGCATCGTGGAGTTGCTCAACATCCCCACAAATGCGGCAACCGACAGAATCAGCGAGATGCCAAGTGCGCTAATCGCCGCAGTCGCCGCAACCTTGCGCCGGCCCTGCTTCAACAGTGCGATAAATCCGGCGGCCACCACAGGAATCGCCGGAATAAGCCACAGGATTTTAATCAAGGCATCTTCTCCGCTCGTACATGAGTGCCATGCGCTATCCCTTCAACTCCGTGATCTCCGTTACATCGGAGGTCCTTGCATGGCGATAAATCGCAAGAATCAGCGCCAGACCCACCGCCGCCTCAGCCGCCGCCACGCCAATCGAAAACAGCACAAACATAATCCCCGTCAGCGCGTGGAACGGCGACGTCGCGACCACCGAGCCGTAGCGCCAGAACGCAATAAAATTCAAATTTGCCGCGCCCAGCATCAACTCAATGCCGGCCAGCACCAGGATCGCGCTGCTCCGCGAGAGCGCCCCGGCCAGTCCTACGCAAAATAGAAACGCCGCCACAATCAGGCATGCTGATAAGGGATTCATCGCGTCCGCGCTCCTTCCTGCTCCGCATCGGGCTTCTCGCGCAGGGCCAGTATCACCGCACCAATCAACGCCGCGGTCAGCAGCAGCGCAATCACCTCCAGCGGCAGCACATACTGCTGCAGCAGCGCCACGCCCATCTCCTGCACGCGGTTCGAAGGAGCCACCGCCGTCGTCGCCATCCGGCTCACACTGCTCGTCAGCACCGCATGCGCAATCACGGCAAATACCGCCAGCGCAATCACCGTGCCGGAAATCGCCGGCCCCACCGTCGGCCGCTTCGAAGCATCGCCACCGCGCGTCAGCAGAATCGCAAATACGATCAGGATCGCCACCGCGCCCACATAAACCAGCAGTTGCGCCAGCCCCACAAACTCCGCGCCAAGCGCCAGAAAAATGCAGCCCAGCCCGGCAAACGCCACCACCAGGGCCAGCGCGCAGTGAATCAGCCGCGGCATGCTCATCGCCGCCACCGCGGCCGCCAGCGTAATCAGGGCAAGCAGAATAAATGCAACCGTCATAGTTACCCTTCCTCCGCGTAGCGATACACCCTCTTTTCCACCTTCTTGCCCAACTGCAATCCGTGCGCCAGGGCCACATACGGCACCGCCACAATCGTTGCGCAAATCAACCAGCGCAGCACTGCCCACAGTTCTCCGCCCGGCAAAAACCGCCACACTCCCGCGCACACCATATCAATCAGCGCCATCGGCAGCATAAACTTCCACGCAAAGTTCATCAGCTGATCCATCCGCAGGCGCGGCAGCGTGCCCCGCACCCAGATGAACGCGCAGATCATCACCATCAGCTTCGCAAAAAACCAGATCCACGAAGGAATCACCGCCAGAAAACTCAGCGGTGCCGACCATCCGCCCAGGAACAGCGTGATCCCCAGCCCGCTCACCGCAAATATCTCCAGGTACTCGGCCAGGAAAAACAGCGCAAACTTAAAGCCCGAGTACTCCACAAAATATCCGGCGATAATCTCCGACTCGCCCTCCGGCAAATCAAACGGGCAGCGATTCGTCTCCGCCGCCGCCGCCGTCATAAACAGCAAAAATCCAGCCAGCCCCCACGGCGTAAACACATACCAGTGCGGAAAAATTCCCGTGTAGCTCGCCTGCGCCAGCACAATCTTTTCCGGAGCCAGCGTCCCGGCAATCATAATCACCGCAATCGACGACAGAATCAGCGGAACCTCGTAGCTGATCATCTGCGCAATCGCGCGCATCGCGCCCAGCAGCGAATACTTGTTCCGGCTCGACCACCCCGCCATGAACACAGCCAGCTCCGTCGCCGAACCAATCGCAAAGAAAAACAGCAGCCCCGCGTCCAGATGCACCGCCGTCATGTTCCGTCCCACCGGCAGCACCGCGTAGGCCAGAAATGCCGTCGCCACAATCACCAGCGGAGCCAGATAATGCACCACTCCGTCCGCCGTCCGTGGCACAATGTCTTCCTTCGTCAGCGACTTCAGCGCATCGGCAATCGGCTGAAGCAGGCCGTAAGGCCCTACGCGGTTCGGGCCGTAGCGATTCTGAATCCGTCCCAGCCCCTTGCGCTCCAGCACCGTCACCATCGCAAACAATCCCGGAAACACCGCCAGGATCGGCACCACGATCAACAGGATCTGCACCAGCCACTGCAGCGGCCCCGGCGTATTTGTAACTATCCAGTGATCAAATGTTACAAAGATCTGGTCAATCCGTTCGGCAAGACCGCCTGCCATCGCAAGGCTCGCGTTCATCACTTCGACGGCTCCTTCCCGGCGCCCTCGTCACCCGTCTTCGCGGCTTCCGCTGCCTTGGCTGCCTCGGCTGCTTTGGCGGCCGCAGCAGCTGCCGCCGCCTCTGCCTTTGCCTTGGCCTTTTCCACGTCCTCGGCGCGCCGCGCATCCGTCTCGGCTGCCTCCACCGGATGAATCTTCTGGTAATACTCGTTCGGCTTCGACAGCTCTTTCTTCGTCCACATCAGCCCGCCAAAGCGGTCATCCGTGCTCAGCTCAAATTCCTTGTCCATCCGGATCGCATCGAACGGGCACACTTCCACGCAGATCTGGCAGCTCATGCACACCGAAACATCAATGTTGAACACCACCGGATAAAACTGCGGCTTGCCCACAAAATCCGGCTTCTTGTCCGTGCTCTTCTCGATGTAAATGCAGCGCGGCGGGCATTCCTTCTCGCAGATATGGCACGACACGCAACGCAGCCCCGCCTCCGGATCGTCCCCGTCGTACAGCAGAAACGGGAAATTCCTCGCCGCTTCCGGTAGCGGATGCCGCTCCTCGGGATACTGCACGGTGACCAGGCGATCCTGGTCCACGTAGCTGCCCAGAAAATTCCGGGCCGTCTCGAACAATCCCTTCACGATGCCTTCGCCCAGCATTAGCGGTCCACCTCGCCCATCACAATATCCACGCTGCCTAGCGTCACCACCACATCGGCCACGCTCTGACCAAGGCACATGTCTTCCAATATCGTCAGGTTGATCAGGCAAGGCGGACGCACCCGGTAGCGATAAGGATTCATCGTCCCATCGCTGATCAGGTAAAAGCCCAGCTCGCCCTTCGGCGACTCAATCCGCCCGTAAGCCTCGCCCGCCTTCGGCCGCAGTCCGCGCAGCTTCGTCTTCGGGTCCTGGATAGGACCCTCCGGAATCTCCTTCAATGCCTGCTCCAGGATTACAATCGACTCCCGCATCTCCAGCACGCGCATCATGTAACGGTCGTACACATCCCCGTGCTCGCCCAGCGGAACCCTGAATCGGAACTGGTCATAAATTCCATACCGGTCTACCTTGCGGATGTCATAGTTCACGCCCGTCGCACGCAGCATCGGCCCCGTCACGCCCGCATTCACCGCCAGCTCGCGCGGCAGCACGCCCACGCCCTGCGTACGCGCCATCAGGATTTCATTCCCCCGCAGCAGCCGCTCAAACTCATCCACAAAGCGCGGCAGCCGCCCCACCAGCTCCCGCGTCTCCTTCAGCCACTCCGGCGTGCAGTCCACGCGCACCCCGCCAAATCGCAGGTAGTTGCACATCATCCGCGCGCCGCTCACCGCCTCGAACAGATCCAGAATCTTTTCCCGCTCCCGAAACGCATACATCAGCGGAGTGCCCGAAGCCCCCATATCCTGCAGCAGAAATCCCACCAGTCCCGCATGGTTCTGGAACCGCGTCAGCTCCGCCATGATCACCCGGATATACTCCGCCCGCTCCGGAACCGTGATCCCCGCCAGCTTCTCCACCGCCAGCGTGTAGCCCCAGTTATTTGTCATCGAGCACAGGTAATCCAGCCGGTCCGTGTAAGGAATCGCAGCCAGGTACGACGCATTCTCCGCAATCTTTTCGTGGTTCCGATGCAGGTATCCAAACACCGGCTTCAGTTGCACTACGCGCTCGCCGTCCAGCTTCACATCCATCCGGAAAACACCATGCGTCGAAGGATGCTGCGGCCCGATCGACACTTCTAATATCTGCGACTCGCGCTCCGCCTCCGCCTTCAGCCGGTGCTGCCCCGCTCCGTAAGTCGGAACCAGCCGCTCGTCAGTCCCACTCCCGGCCATCCCCGTCGCGCCCATCATCAAATCTCTGCTCATGCGCCCGCTGCCCCTTGCTCTGCGCCCGGCTCCACGCCCGGCAGGCAGCCGTCATCCATCCCCGGCTCATCCTCCGCCGGCGGAACGTAATCCTTGCGCATCGGATAATCGACGAACTCTTCCCACATCAAAATCCGCCGCAGGTCTGGATGCCCATCAAACACAACCCCATACAGGTCGAAAATCTCGCGCTCCTGAAACTCCGCGCTCCGCCACACCGGCGTCAACGACGGCACATGATTTCCCTCCGCGCGGTCCCGCGTCCGCAGCCGCAAAATCACCGGCCCGTGCTTCCTCTCCATCGAGAACAGGTGATACACCGCCTCCAGGTAGCCCGGCACCAGAGTCTTTCGCGTCTCTTCCACTTCCTGCCCGGTCGCGCCCTCCGGGCCCTCGACCATCTTCTTGACCTTCACCTTCTCAGTCACTTCCCGGTCCGGCCAGTCCACGCCCGTCACGTTCGAACAAAAATCCAGCCGCAGCTCCGAGTTGTCGCGCAAAAACATCGCGGCCTCTACCGCATGCTCATGCCCCAGCGCCAGAGAGTGCTGCCCGCTCGGACTGTCGTTCTGCACAACCGTCACATCACAGCCCGGAATCGCCGCAACCAGCGCCGCCCGCACTGCCTCGGCCGATACGTCCACACCCACGAAACCCAACTCCGGCGCGCTCATGGCAGCACCTTGAACGGGCTCTCAGGCTGCGGCGGAAACACCTCATCGTTATGCATGGGCTCCAGGTTGTGCGCGCCAAAACCCGGCACCGGAAACTCACTCGGCGCATCCGCCTGCAAGTGCCGTGGCCGCCCCGCCCCGCGCAACTGCTGCGCGTCAATCTTCTTCTGCAGCGTCATAAAAGCGTGCAGCAGCGCCTCCGGGCGCGGCGGGCAGCCGGGAATATGCACATCCACCGGAATGTACCGGTCGATTCCCTTCAGCACGTTGTAACCATCGCGAAACGGCCCGCCGCTGATCGCACACGCCCCCATCGCAATCACGTACTTCGGCTCCGGCATCTGGTTGTAAAGCCGAACCACCTGCGGTGCCATCTTTTTTGTAACCGTCCCGGCTACAATCATCAGGTCCGCCTGTCTCGGCGAGGGACGAAACACCTCCGCGCCAAAACGCGCAATGTCATATCGCGCCATCGACGTCGCAATCATCTCAATCGCGCAGCACGCCAGCCCGAAGGTCAGCGGCCATACTGAATTCTTACGGCCCCAGTTGTAAAGCTCTTCCAGCGTCGTCGTGAATATGCCCTGCTTCTGCAGCTCGACTTTTAAGTCCTTCAGTTCCTGCTCCATACACATCACTTCCAGTGGAATTAAGGCGCCATGCTCAGGCCCAGGTCAGCAACCCCTTCTGCCAGGCCCAGATCAATCCCTCGACCAGCAACAGCAGAAAAACCAGCATCGCAATCGCCGCACCCATGCTCAGCCCCGTAAAGGCAACTGCGAACGGCAGCAGAAAAATCGCTTCCACGTCAAAAATCAAAAAGATAATCGCGTAAAGATAGTAGGCCGGGTCAAACTGAATCCATGCGTCCCCCTTCGACTCAAGGCCGCATTCGTAGATCGCATTCTTGTCAGGACCAGGCTTTTTCGGAGAGAAATACATCGCCCACAAACGGGCCAGCGCCAGAGGGGCTATACCAAAGCCGACGGCCCCGATCAGGAGCGCGATTACCGTACGCCACGGATGTTCAGGCATCTTCCCCCTTCCACTTCAGTGACTCCGGCGCAGCATCCGCAATCTGGTTTTGCTGTCCGGAAAAAATCATACTCGCATTTTTCAGTTTGGTGACATGTGACGCAGAGCACACTAGCGGCAACTTCCCGCCCACCCGCTCAAACGCCTCATTTCCCGCGTCTTCCGGGGCTTTCCCCCGCCCAAACGCTCTGGATACACCTCTACTTCTACTCGATGGATGAACCATGCACCTGTATCAATGGAATAAAGATGGGAGACTGCGAATACGACCAGGAAACTACGGCCGGTGACGGCAAATACTACGGCTTTTTTTTGGAGGCGCGGGCCGGAATCGAACCGGCGCATAAAGGTTTTGCAGACCTAGATGGGTACTATAAAACCCTTGTATTCATAGGGTTATGAACATATTCCTCGAACTTCTGTCCGGTTTTAGTCCGACCTTTCTCAACAGCTTAGCATCCCATCCCGAATTGCCCCAAGCTTCACCAAGCGCCATTCAAAATTTTCGGCCTGAAAAGCGAAGCCGCGTCACCTCAGCTGCTCGGTACGGGTCTGGGCTGGCTGGACACCAACCACCCCGGGACAGATGGCTTCAGTGTTCATTCCGAAGCTCAGGGGCCGATTTGGGACGACGGCTTCAGGAGTTCGGAAGGTTGGTGTTGAGATTTCATAACTGCCCCCTCGAAGACCGTGCCCCAATCACAATATTCTGACTTGATCAGCAGTAAAGTTCAAAACGTTGTATCGAATATCTGAGCTGTAGAGATATAGGCAGGCTTTTAGTATCAAATCCTTACTGACAAAGAAACCTCGTGTCTGAATTTGGTCGACGAGTCCGAGAATTTCCTTTTTCTCATCCCGGGACTTCCAGTTCGCGATAGCCGTGGACATCAGCATATCGGATAGGGAAAGTGGCTCTCCTCCGCTGTTCACTCGAACGAAAACATTCAACGCTCGCTCCATGTCCGAATCCGTTACCGTGTAGTAATTATTGATCCGGCCCTGAAGTATTGCTACGCGGCGGCATAAGCGACGTCTTTCTGCCCGAAGTAGTTTTCCACTCGATCGGGCTGTTTCTGGATGCTGCGCAGTGCACCAATGGCCGTGCGGGTCAGGGCGATTTTATTTCGTGCTGGAACAGCCCTAGTCACACGCTGCTTCAGGTTGGCATTGAGCAACTCGTCCGGGTTCAGTTCCGGCGAATAACTCGGCAGATAGAAGACCTGAATCTTGTCCTCATTTTCGTTCAGCCATTTCTTCACTTCCTTGGAGTGATGCACGCGTAGGTTGTCCAGAATCAAAAATACCCGCTTCTCGCGCCCATGCACGAGCCGCTTCATGAAGCCGATCAGGGTCTTCGCATTCAGCGCGCCCGAGAAGACCTTCCAGCGCATCTGGCC
>JBMFWD010000026.1:0-43969 GCA_049965615.1 Acidobacteriaceae bacterium | reverse complement strand
CTGCCGCAGTGTGCGTTCAGGCCCCTTTGAGGGGCCAATCGCATAAAGCCTCCGGCTTTGCCGGAGGATAGTTACTTGTGTTTGCGGGGGTGTTTTTTGCGCTCTTCTTTGCGGGCGAGGCGCTGGCGGCGCTTGATTTCGTCGGGGGCGTACATGGTTCCGCGGCAGGAGGCTGCGCCGCAGTTGCAGCGGGCTTCGTCTTCGTCGCCGTCGTAGAGGTGGTAGTCGTAGGTGAGCTCTTCGCCGGGGGCGATGTCGCGGATGGCGCAGATCCAGACGCGGCCATCGAACTCGTCGGTTTCGCAGTTGGGGTCGCAGGAGTGGTTGATGAACATGGCGGTGCCGTGTCCGTCGATGACCTGCTCGCCGTCGCCTACACCGAAGAGGTAGGTGGTGGGCGAGTCCTGGTATTTCTGGTCGGCGAGGTCTTTGGAGATGCGCGGTCCGGTGTACTCGACGATGTGCGTGCCCTTGCGAATGGGCGTGGTGGTGTAGCAGCCGGCAGCGTGGATGGAGGAGGAACGAATGATGAGGCCCATAGGCGATTGAAGCGAGTATAGCGGGAGATCTGGATGTGGAAGGTGCACGGGGAAAGGTTTTTGCGTCTAATAGTGGTATGCGGAACAGGCAATGGTTTTTGGGAGTGATGTTGACGGCTGCGCTGGCGGCGAGTGGCGCGGCCGGGGCGCAGCAGACGCAGAAGCCGCAGGGGCAGAAGCAGGGCCAGAAACAGGCTGGGACGAGCCAGGCGAAGCCGGCGCCGTTTGATCCCTGCACCGGGGATGGGTTGCCGCCTGCGTCGCAGATGGCTCCGTTTGCGCCGGGCTCGCCGAGCAATATTGATCCGCCGATGCCGAAGACGGTGAAGGGCTCGATTACCTGCTCGCATGGAAAGTGCAAGGCGGTGAAGAGCAACAGCTCTTATGCGCAGCCGCCGGAGAATGCGTCGCAAAATGCGTTTCCGATGGGGAAGTCGGAGGCCGCGCAGCAGAAGGCGAACGGAGTGAATGCGCCGGAGCCGAGCGCGGCCCAGGCGAATCCGTTTCCGGAGGCGCAGTCGCGGGCGGCCCAGGATGCGCGGCAGAAGGCGGAAGACCAGCCGCCTCCGCAGCAGGGGAATTACAGCTCGAGCGACCAGCGGCTGCCGGGCGTGAATGCGCTGGGGAATGGGCCAGTGGTGAATGATTCGGGGCAGGCAGAGCCGGCGTTTGATCCGGAGCTGGCGAAGAAGGATGACAAGGTTGGAAATTTCTATTTGCGTTCCGGAGACTGGGCGGGCGCTTACGGGCGCTTTAAGGAAGCGACGCAGGTAGACCCCCAGGATCTGCATGCGGTGATTGGGCTGGCGATGGCGGCGGATCATTTAGGGAAACGGGATGAGGCGATCCGGAACTACAAGCTGTATCTGGATGTGAAGCCGAACGGCAGGGAATCAAAGGATGCGCTGAAGGCGCTGAAGCGGCTGGCCGGGAAGCAGTAGCGCGGGAGTGGGTGGTGCGGTTTTGATTTGATGGAAGGCCGCGGCGTGAGGGGTGGCGTGGGCGGATAGACTCGGAAGACATGGTGGATACGAGGGCAGTTGCGCCGGAGATTCGTTGGCGGAGAGGTGGGCGTGTGCCTGCGGGGCCGGGATTCTGGGGGCCGCTGGTGCGCGGCGAGGCTTTCAAGCTGGATGCGGCGCGGACGCTGGAGCGGAATGCGCGGGAGTTCGGGGATCTGGTGTACCTGCGGATTCCGGGGCGGGATTTGTTTCAGTTTAATCACCCGGAGCTGGTGCAGGAAATGCTGGTGCGGGATGCGCGGCATCATCACCGGAACATTGTGATGCAGCGGTCGAAGCTGGTGCTGGGCGAGGGGTTGCTGACGAGCGAAGAGCCGCTGCACATGCGGCAGAGGCGGCTGGCGCAGCCGGCGTTCCACAGGCAGCGGATTGCGGCTTACGGGGATGTGATTGCGCGGTTTACCAGCGAGCTGACGGCGGGGTGGAAGCATGGCGAAGTTCGCGACGCGCATGAGGACATGCTGCTGCTGGCGCTGCGGATTGTGGGCAAGACGCTGTTTGACCTGGATGTGGAGCGGGATGTGCGCCGGATCTCTGACGCGGTGGATTCGTTTATGGGATTTTTGCCGCTGGCGTTTCTGCCTTTTCCGGAGCTGATACTGTCGCTGCCGGTTCCGGCGATGACGCGGATTCGGCGGGCGAAGGCGGAGCTGGACGGATTGATCTACGGGATGATTCGGGAGCGGCGTGCGGAGCCGGGAGACCGCGGGGATTTGCTGAGCATGCTGCTGGCGGCGGTGGATGATGAGGCCGAGGCGGGCGTGGCCGAGCAGGACCGAAGGATGAGCGACGAGCAGGTTCGGGATGAGTGCCTGACGGCGATGCTGGCCGGGCATGAGACAGGTGCGAATGCGATGGGCTTTGCGCTGTGGCTGCTGGCGCGGCATCCGGAGGCGCAGGATGCGCTGGCGGAGGACTGCCGGAGGGTGCTGGGCGGAGGGGTTCCGAGCGCGGCGGATTACGGAGAGTTGAAGTTTGCCGAGCGGGTGTTTGCGGAGACGATGCGGCTTTATCCGCCGGTGTGGGTGACGGCGCGGACGGCGGCGGAGGAGTACGAGTACCGGGGGATCAGGATTAAGAAAGGGACTGTGCTGGTGGCGCCGCAGTTTGCGATTCACCGGGATGCGCGGTTTTTCCCGGAGCCGTTGCAGTTTGATCCGGAGCGATTTACGGATGCGGCGAAGGCGGGGCGGCTGCGGATGGCTTATTTTCCGTTTGGAGCGGGGAACCGGCAGTGCATTGGCGAGGGGCTGGCGTGGATGGAAGGCGTGCTGGCGCTGGCGGCGATTGTGCAGGATTGGCGGCTGGTTCCGGTGACGGAGGAGGAGCCGAAGCTGGCTCCGGAGGTGACGCTTCGTCCGAAGGGGCCGGTGCGGGTGAGGGTGGAGCGGCGGGGCTGAGGATTTTGCTTTGCCGGGTGGGGACAGAGGAGTTAGTGTTGGCGGCAGCGAGTGGGAGGCTGGCCGATGGATGCTGATCTGGAAGCGGTGGTGAGGGGTTTTGAGGCGGAGCTGAACGGGCGAACGGTGGAGGATTGCCAGCGGCATCCGGGCGGGGATGCGCGGCGGTGGGATGCGCAGCAGATTGTGGCGCACCTGGTGATGACGTACCGGTCCACCGGGCAACTGCTGAGCAGGAGGCTGGAAACGGGGCAGCCGGTGGGTGAGCTGGAGACGCTGACGCAGCGTTTTCTGCAGTGGGTGGTGATTGGGCGGGGATTTTTTCCGCGTGGGGTGAAGGCGCCGGAGTTTACGCTGCCGGAGAAGGCCGGCTGGGAGGCAAAGAATGGCGAGGAACTGGTGGCGGAGTTGCGGGCGGGACTGGCGGAGATGGATGGGGTTCTGACCGAGTGTGAGGCGAAGTTTGGCCCGAATGCGGTGGGCATGCACTTTATTTTTGGTCCGCTGACGGCGCGGCAGTGGCGGCGCTTCCACCGTGTGCATGGGTTGCATCACCTGAAGCAGGTGAAGGCACTATTCGCCAATGAAGAACCCCCGGCAATGCCGGGGAGGCAGTAGAAGTTTGACAATTCCGGGAATGGGCGCAGGCAGTTTCAGGCGGGCAATTTGCGTAAGAGCCTGTTGAAGAACTCATTGCGCCAGCTTTGGCAGAGGCTAAAGCCCCAGTTTTTTTGCTGCACTTACGGCCCGACTAAAGTCGTGCCCTTGTTACGAAGCCTGGGGGCGGAAGACGCAAAAGCGAGCCTGCCGCAGTGTGCGTTCAGGCCCCTTTGAGGGGCCGATCGCATAAAGCCTCCGGCTTTGCCGGGGGATAGTTACTTCGATGATTTGTTGCAACTTAGCGGAAGAACTGCAAGTACCACTTTAAGATTCCCTGGCCTTGAAAGAGGACGAAGATGGCGGCTCCGCAGAGGAAGGAGCCGAGCGGGAGCTGCGTCTGCATGCCGCGTCCGCGCTGGGCGATGAGGATGAGGATTCCGTAGAGGGCGGCGGCGAAGACTCCGATGAAGAAGACTTCGGCGGTGAGGAGGGGACCCATCCAGGTGGCGATCATGGCCATGAGTTTTGCGTCGCCGATGCCGAGTCCTTCGACGTGGCGGAGCTTGAGGTAGACCCAGCGGATGCCGAGGATGAGCAGGGCGAAGCCGATGGCGGAGAAAAGGGAACTGGCGACGTCGGAGATGCGGAAGCTGACGAGCGCGCGGGGTATGGAGGCGGTGTAGATGAGGCCGAGGGCTATACCGGGATAGGTAAGGGTGTTGGGGAGGGTGAGGGTTTCCGCGTCGGTGGCGGCGAGGCCGAGAAGCAGGAAGCAGAGGATCATGGCGAAGATGCCGACGCGGGTGATGCCGAAGCTGAGCTGGCAGAGCACGAAGAGCAGGCCGGTGGAGAGCTCGATGGCGGGATAGCGCCAGGCGATGGGCTGGCGGCAGCCACGGCAGCGGGCGCGGAGGAAGATCCAGCTTAGGACGGGAATGTTTTCGAGCGGTGGAATGGGGCGCTGGCAGTGCGGGCAGCGGGAGCGCGGGCGGACGATGGACTCATGGAAGGGCAGGCGTGAGATGAGCACATTGAGGAAGCTGCCGAAGACGAGTCCTATGACGAAGACAAAAACGGAGAGAAAGATCTGCACAGAGGGAAGTATAGAGGGTTGCGCGGTTTGGTCTGCGTGTGAGGGTGCGGGATGTGGATTAAAGTAGAGGCATATGGGAGCGACTGACGAGGCGGGTAAGCGCTTTGCCGAGGCTGTAGCGATCATGGCGCGGCTGAGGGGACCTGATGGTTGCCCGTGGGACCGGGAGCAGAGCTTTTCGACGATCCGGAAGTACACGCTGGAAGAGGTGTATGAGGTTTTCGACGCGATTGAGCGCGAGGACTGGGAGGAGCTGAAAGGCGAGCTGGGGGATCTGCTGCTGCAGGTTCTTTTCTATGCGCAGATGGCCGATGAGCCTGGGCATTTCTCGATTGCAGACGTAGTGGAGACGCTGAACCGGAAGCTGGTGCGGCGGCATCCTCATGTGTTTGGGGATGAGGCGGCGGCTGCGGCGGGAAATCGGGCCGGGGGGATGGAGACCGAGGGAATTGACTCGGGGCAGGTTCTGCGGAACTGGGAAGAGATCAAGAAGCACGAGAAGAAGCAGGCGGGCACCGGTGAGGAGGGTTTGCTGGATGCTGTTCCGCGCTCGATGCCGGCGTTGGCGGAGGCTGCGAAGCTGGGATCGAAGGCGGCGAAGGTGGGTTTTGACTGGCCCGATGTGAGCGGGCTGCTGAGCAAGGTTCGGGAAGAGACGGCGGAGATTGAGGCCGAGCTGGAGGCTGCTCCGGAGCAGGCGAAAGTGGCGGAAGAGGTTGGGGATCTGTTATTTACGGTGGTTAACCTGGCGCGGCACCTGAAGGTGGATCCGGAGATGGCGCTGCGGGATGCGAATGCTAAATTTCGGCGGAGATTTGCGGCGATGGAGGAGACGAGCGGGGAGCCGCTGGAGGATTTGAGCCTGGAGCAGTTGGAGGCGCTGTGGTCGGAGGCGAAGCGGCGGGGAGCGACGGAAGAGGTTGGCCGGGATGGGTGAAGCGATCCGGATGGAAGCGCGGAGGGTTACGCTGCGGAACGGGCGGCAGGTGGAGGTGCGTGAGTGCGTGACGCTGGAGGAGATGGCGGATTGCGTGCGGCTGCAGGGCGAGACCTGGGGATATGAGGGGAATGACATTATTCCGCGACGGGCTTTTATTGTGGCGCGGCATATTGGCGGGCAGGTGATCGGGGCGTTTATGCCGGAGGGTGGCCGGATGGTGGGTTTCGCCATGGCTCTGCCGGGCGTGAAGGAGCGGAAGGCGGGGGAAAGCAGAGTTCCAGCGGCGTATCTGCACTCGCACATGCTGGCGGTGGAGCCGGAGTGGCGGGATTCCGGGTTGGGGCAGAGGCTGAAGCTGGCGCAGCGGGAGGAAGCGCTGGCGCGCGGAATTGACCGGATGGAATGGACGTTTGATCCTCTGGAGGGCAAGAATGCGCATCTGAATATCCACAGGCTGGGGGTGGTGGCGAGACGGTATTTGGCGGACTTTTATGGTGTATCCTCATCGCGTCTGCAGAATGGACTTCCCACGGATCGCCTGTTGGCGGAGTGGCACCTGGATTCGAAGCGGGTGGCCAGCCGGATAGGGGGGGATTCTGAGCCTTTGCCCCCAGTGAAGGAGCGCATTATGATTCCCGCCGCAATGAGTGCCTGGAAGGCTGCAGGCGAGGTTGCGCGGGCGCGGGAAGTGCAGGAGGAAAACCGGAAACAGTTTGAGCGCGCGTTTGCCGCAGGGCTTGCGGTGGTGGGCTTTGTGCGCGACGAGCAGGGCAACGGGATTTACGAACTCGCAGAATGGACAGGATGAAAGACGTTTTATGAAGATCGATTCGATTACGCTTCGAGAGCTGCGGATGCCGTTAGTGAAGCCGTTTGTGACGAGTTTTGGCGCGACGACCGACCGGCGGATTCTGCTGGTGGAACTGAAGGCCGAGGGATACACGGGCTGGGGCGAGTGCGTTGCGGGGGAGCATCCTTACTTCTCTGACGAAACGGTGGACACGGCGTGGATGGTGATGACGCAGGAGCTTGCGCCGGAACTGGCGGCGGCTGATCCGGAGCATGGAGGGAAGTGCCCGGGGATCTTCAAGCAGGTGCGCGGACACCGCATGGCAAAGGCCGCGCTGGAGAATGCGGTGTGGGACGCCGAGGCGCAGATGAAAAGGATTCCGCTGGCGGATTTGCTGGGCGGGGTGCGAGAGACGATTGCCTGCGGGGTTTCGATTGGGATACAGCCGACGCTGGAGGAGCAACTGGCGGAGGTAGAGAAGGAACTGGCGGCGGGGTATCAGCGGATCAAGCTGAAGTGCAAGCCAGGCTGGGATGTGCACGTGTTTGAGGCCGTGCGCAAGCGGTGGCCTGATATTCTGCTGAGCTGCGATGCCAACTCAGCATACCGTTTGAAGGATGCGGATCACATTGCATCGTTCGACCAGTTTGAACTGCTGATGATTGAGCAGCCGTTGTGGTCGGACGATTTTTATTTCCACTCGATGCTGCAGAAGCGGCTGTCTACTCCGATTTGCCTGGATGAGTCGATTCGGAACCGGCGGGATGCGCTGGCGGCGATTGAAATGGAATCGTGCCGGATTATCAACATCAAGAATGGGCGCGTGGGCGGCTTCAGCGAGGCGATTGCGGTGCATAATGTGGCGCAGGAGCGCGGGATTCCGGTGTGGTGCGGCGGAATGCTGGAGACGGGTGTAGGACGGTCGCACAATATTGCGTTGTCTTCGCTCGAAAACTTTACGCTGCCCGGAGATGTGAGCGCTTCGAAGCGGTACTGGGCGGAGGACATTATTGAGCCTGCGGTGGAGGTGAGCGCGGCGGGTGAGATTGTGGTTCCGCAAACGCCTGGGCGCGGGTACGAGGTGCGTGAGGACCTGGTGGAGCGGTTGACGGTGCGGAAGGAAGAGATTCGGGCTATGGCGCTGGTTTAGGCCGGTTGCCTGGGTTTTCGGCATCCGTTGACGGAAGCCGGGGGCGGCTATGCGGACTCTTGAGGGTTCCTCTCTTGTCGTATCTTCTGGCGCCAGCGGCTGGGAGTGGTTGAGTGATGCGCGCGAAAGCGGCGGATGAAGCTTTCGAGGCTCTCATAACCAATGTGGTCTGCAATTTCGGCGAGAGTTTGACTGGAATAGGCAAGCCGATGCCGTGCTTCCATCATTTTCCTTTCGACAACCCAGTCGCCGTAGGTGCGTCCTGTCAAACGACGAAGCCGCGTGGTGAGGTGTCCTGCACTAAGCCCGAGACGGCGGGCGGCGCGGGCCAGTGAAGGCTCAGTGTTGAAATGCTGATCAATATCTTTGAACACGCGTGCGATGAGCGCGCGCTGTTCGATATGGGCATCCTCTTGACTGGCGGTTCCAACAGGTCCTGCGGCACGGCCCACCTCAACGAGGATGAGTTGCAGTGCAGCGCGCACCGCGAAGTCATATCCATACGCGCGGCCTTGCAATTCCGCATGAATTTTCCTGCACAGTTGTTCGACCTTGGCGAGGGAATCGTCCTCGAGATGAAGCGGTACATCCGGGGACTGGAGATTTCTGAATTGGTCGAAGGCCATGCCGAGTGGAATGTTATCGAGGAGGCTCAATCCGGAGGTTGCCTGCGAGGTTTCGGCGACACCAGCAGGGAGGAAGAGTAATGCCCAGCCGCTGGAGCTTCCGAGCTTGCTTACGTCGTGGGGCAGGAAGGGTGGAATGGTGAAGACACACCCCGGCGAGGCTTGATGTTGTATGCCGTCGAGCGTAATGGCGCCGGATCCAGCGGTCACCACCAACATCTCAAAAAATAAATGCCCATGCAGGGACAGCCTGCGGGCTGAATCCTCGGGGTGAAGCGGCTTTACTTCCACAGGGATTGCGCTGACGTCCTGCGGTACGAAGGGGAGTATGGGATAGGTGGCCATGATTGAGAAAGGACCAGCCAAGCAAACCTTTAGCGAATGGAGAGAAACGCTCTCATGCCAGGACTTACTGAGCCAGTGAAACACTGATTGCCGGTCGCTCTGAAATGTCCGGGCGAAGGGCAACCTCACTGTACAGTATTCCGAGCATGTCTGGAGCGGGGCAAGCCGGACCGGTTGGACCGGTCCGGCTTGCCCTTTTGGGGATGATCAAAATTGGACGGCGGCTGACAGCACGTTGCTGGATGGATTTGTTTGCCTTACCGTCGTGCAATTATGCTTTGAAGGGTCTGGCTTGTCCGTTCATTGGGGCCACTTATATTCGCCGTTGACAACTCGGACCGACAGTTCCAGCCAGGTTCGTTCCGGCAGTTTTGGATAGGCTGCCTCCATGGCAGCGATAAGAGCTGCGGTTTTGGGATGCTGTTGGCGCTCCTGGTCGAAACGAATGAGATAGTCGCGGGTGAACAGCACTGCGCCGACTCCTTTGGGTGCGGCCCCAAGATAATGGCCCGGAATGACGCGAACGGGTTTGAGAGCGAGGATTGAGCGCAACGTGATCATCCAATTGGCTCGGTCCTGAACGGTTTTGCTATCGGCGATCCATACATGGGTGCCGCTGAAGACGACCGCACCCCCTAGGACGGTGCGCAGGCTGGGAATGTAGACGAAAGTGCGCGCAGGCGTGGGTCCATGCAACCCCTCGATGAGTATGCGATGTCCGTCCAGCATGAGGCGATCTGCATGTAGAGCCTCTGGGACGATGAGCGATCTGGGAGCGTACTTACCCAGAATTGGACCCCAATATTTGAGTTTCCGATCCTTCAATACGCGGATGGCTGCGACGGTTTCCGGCGTTGCGAGGATTTTTGCGTCGGGAAAGGCACGGTGGAGTACGCCAAGGCCAAAATAATAGTCCGGATCGCTGTGACTGATATAGATCGCCTGGAGGTGCTTGTGCGTCGCGCGGATGATGTCAACGAGATGATGCGCGTCGTTGGTCTGGAATTGTGCATCGATCAGGATGGCATCGCGCGGCCCGGTAATGATTTCCGATGACACAGGAAACACCGAGGCCGTACCGGGGTTGTAAACGTTGATGGACAAGGGGTGAGCCGATGCGAGTGAGGCATGGGATTGGAAGGGGATGGTTGCCATCAGCGCGAAAATGAGTACTCTTTGCGCACGCTTGAACGCGGAGGCAGGGAAAGATTCCTGCGCCGGTGCAGGTTTGCCGGCGCTTTTGGGGTCCGAGGGCGTTTGCCCGAACGATCTGCTTGTCGTGCGATATCCCTGCCTGTTCTCAAATAACATTCCATCGTCTCCTGTTGAGACACCTGAAGCACTTGTGTGTGGTCAGTTAGTCTCTGACAGCCAGTGTATGGAGAAGCTGCCAGAGACTCACGAGCCCTGGTTCGGTTTTTTCTGTCCGGAATTTGGTTTGTTTCGGGAGGCGCCAGAGGTGAATGGAAGGCGGCGGAGGATACGAGCGAAACTCTGATTATGAATTCAATAAAGTTTATAATTAGATAAAGCTGGAACTGGAGGTGAACATGGCAGCGAGTGTGCCGGTTCCTCAGATTGCGGGTTACTCCTTTGACGTAGCGGCGAATCTTGCCGATGCGGCGGTACGAAAGCGGTTGTCTCCGGCGGCGCTGCGGGCGTTCTTCAGGATTGTGAAAGCTTGGGGGATTCGCGACCAGGATGCGCGGGAGTTGCTGGGCGGAATTTCGGCGGCTTCGTTTTATGCGCTGAAGAAGGACGCGGAGAAGCCGGGGCTGAAGCGGGTGCTGGACCAGGATCGGCTGACGCGGATCTCGTATCTTGTGGGGATCTTCAAGGCGCTGAATATTCTTTACAGCCGGAAGCTGGCGGATGCGTGGGTGATGCTGCCGAACAAGAACGCGATGTTTGGCGGAGGAACGCCGCTGGGGTACATGGTGCGGATGGGGATTCCGGGGATGAGCCAGGTGCGGCGGCTGCTGGATTCGTATCGCGGTGGTATGTGAAGCCGCCGGCTCGGGAGTTTCAATTTGCGGATACGCATCGGCTGATTCCGTCGAAGTGGAGCGAAGAGGGAACGGTGCTGGCGCGCGCGGCGGGGCGGGATGAAGATATTGACTTGCTGGTGGAATTGGATGGCGCAACGAATGAGCGCCTGCTGGGACAACAGGGTCTGGTGCATGGGGTGAGCGTGTTTGAGCTGCTCTACGACGTGCCGTATGCGCGGATCGTGAATGCAGCGTTTTTGCATCCTGCGCCGTATGGGGGACGATTTAACAGCGGTGAGCGGGGCGCGTGGTATGCGGGCGTGGAGAGGACGACGGCGGTGGCCGAGGTGGCGGCGCACAGGCTGCGGCAACTGGAAGATGTGGATTGGCCGGAGGAAGAGGTTGCGACGTACGACGACTATCTTGCGGATTTTGAGGCGGAGTTTTACGACCTGACAGCGCGGGGTAGGTACAGGGAGTATCTTGCGGCGGAGCCTGTGCCGGAGTGTTATGCGGCGTCGCAGTTGCTGGCGGCGGAGTTGATGGCTGAGGGGGCGAATGGGGTGGTGTATCCCAGCGTTCGAGCGCGGGGTGGGAAGTGCGTGGCTTGTTTTCGTCCGGCGCTGGTATATCACGTGCGCCGGGGAGAGCGACTGGAGTTTCGGTTGCAGGCGGGGCGGATGTTCAAGGCGGGGGATGTGGTTGGGATGGACAAGTAGGCTTTCCGGCGCTTGAAAAAGGAACGGCCGCCGGGTGGCGACCGCTATGTGCAAGTGACCGCCGCGTTTAGAAGGCGGGGATGCCGGTGATGCTGCTGCCGATGATGAGGGTGTGGATGTCCTGGGTGCCTTCGTAGGTTTTGACGGATTCGAGGTTCATCATGTGGCGCATGATGGGGTAGTCGTCGGTGATGCCGTTTCCGCCGAGGATGTCGCGGGCCATGCGGGCACATTCCAGAGCCATCCAGACGTTGTTGCGCTTGGCCATGGATATGTGCTCGAAGCTGACTTTGCCTGCGTCCTTGAGCTTGCCGATGTGGTGGACGAGGAGCTGGGCCTTGCTGATTTCAGTGATCATCCAGGAGAGTTTTTCCTGAATGAGCTGGTGCGAGGCGATGGGCTGGTCGCGGAATTGTTTGCGTTCGAGCGAGTATTTGAGCGCGGTGTCGTAGCAGGACATGGCGGCGCCGATGGCACCCCATGCGATGCCGTAGCGGGCCTGGTTGAGGCACATGAGCGGGGACTTGAGGCCACCGGTGCCGGGCAGGAGATTTTCGGCGGGGATATGGACGTCCTGCAATGAGAGGCCGGAGGTAACGGAGGCGCGGAGGGACCATTTGCCGTGGACGTCTTTGGCCTGGAAGCCGGGGCGGTTGGTTTCAACGAGGAAGCCGCGGACCTTGTTGTCTTCGTCTTCGAGTTTGGCCCAGATAATGGCGATGTCGGCTACGGAGCCGTTGGTGATCCACATTTTTTCGCCGTTGAGGATGTAGCCGTCGGCGGTTTTGCGTGCGCGGGTGAGCATGCCGCCGGGATTGGAGCCGTAGTTGGGTTCGGTGAGGCCGAAGCAGCCGAGTTTTTCGCCGGCTGCGAGTGCGGGGAGCCACTTTTGCTTTTGCTCTTCTGTGCCGAAGGTGTGGATGGGATACATGACGAGCGAGGACTGGACGCTGGCGAAGCTGCGGAGGCCGGAGTCGCCGCGTTCGAGCTCCTGCATGACGAGGCCGTACTCGATGTTGGACATGCCGGCGCAGCCGTATCCGTGGAGGTTGATGCCGAGGAAGCCGAGGTCGGCCATGGGCTTGATGAGCTGGCGGGGGAAGGTGCTCTCGCGATTGTGCTTTTCGATGATGGGGATGAGGTTGTCTTCGACAAAGCGGCGTGCGGTTTCGCGGACCATGCGCTCGTCTTCGGAGAGGAGGGAGTCGAAGGAGAGGAAGTCAACGCCTTTGAAGGGAAACGACATGAGGGTACTTGCTCCGTTATGCCTGAATGCAGGACTCCATAGGCTAGCAGAGCGCGGTGGGCGGGGGAAGTAAACGGATGAAAACAGCTTGTTCCGGTGAATCTATGCGCATGTTAGTCATGCTCCGCATGAGGAAACACAGGTTCGTTTGGCCAGGCCTGTGCGTAGGGCTGGTTTGCGGGCTGTTTTGCCCTGCGTTGAGGGCGCAGATCACGGTGACGGTTCCGGCTGGTGGTGGTGCTTCTGCCGTGAACTGGTACACGGGCCTGGATGGGGTGTGGCGTTTTCAGCCGGGTGATTCTCCGGAGTCGAATGGCCGTTTTTTGTGGGCGAGCCCGGAGTATGACGACAGCGGGTGGGCGAAGATGGAGCTGCGGTCTTCGAGTCGAGTGATTGATCCGGTGTATCAGTACGGAGGGTACCTGCCGGGATGGTCCGCGCTCGGGTATCCGAAACTGGCAGGGTACGCGTGGTATCGACTGCACATCCATGTGAACCATGACGGTTCAAGTTTGTGGATCAAAATGCCCGGGCATGTGGATGACGGCTACCAGTTATTTGCCAACGGGAAGCTGGTCGGAAGCTTTGGAAAATTTACCTCCCGGGGGGTGGCGATTTACCGTTCTCGTCCACTGATTTTTCCTCTTCCTGCGCCAGACGCAGCAGGCAATATTCAGTTGGCCATTCGCTTTTACCTTTCTCCTATATCCGCTGTCGATGCCGGGACGCACAGCACGGGAGGCATGCACGAGCTTCCTGTGATTGGTTTTCACAGGGCGGTGATTTTGTTGTTAAAGCAGGAGAGGCAGGAGCTGATTCTGAACCAGATGATTCCTGCCATTGTCTCGTTCCTGATGATGTTGGCTGCCGCTGGATTTTTCTGTTTCTGGATATACGACCGTTCGGAAAAGACGTACCTGTGGCTGACCATCGCGCTGCTCTCGGAGGGGATGGTGGAGTTTGTGATGCTGGCGGGACTGTTTTCGTTCTGGTTGACGCAGGATCAGGCGAATTCGCCTGCCCTGGTTGTGCCGTCAGTCGCCATGTTCTTCTGGATTCTGGTCTGGCAGGATTGGTTTGGTATCTGGCGGGAACGCCTGAGCCGATGGGTGCGATGGACTGGACTGGCGAGTGTACTGCTGGCAGTGGGCAGCGCGATCGTTATGGTGCAGTTAGATGCCAGCTATCGTGGCGGATATTCCGCGGCTGAAGCGTCTTTGCGGTGGGCGCAATTGAATGTATGCGTATCTTTTGCGCTTGGCGCGCTGGTGTTGGTGACGCTGTTCCAAGCCTACTTCAAGGACCGGGTTGGCGCGCTTTTGGCGATGGTGCCGATTGTCCTGACTGTAGTCGGCTTTTACGGGACGAATCTGCGGACATGGTGGAAGATCCATACGAATCATTTCTTTGCATCAGGATTGAATTTGAGGCTTGGCGACGCAGCGGGCTTTCTGCTGGTGATTGTGCTGGCGGTGCTGGTGGGACGGCGTTTTCTGCGTACGAGGATTGAAGAGCAGCTCAGGAAGCAGAGCATGGAGCAGGACCTGGAACAGGCTCGTGCTTTGCAGCAGCAGGTGCTTGTGCCGGAGGCGATCGAGTCCAGTTTCTTTGCCGTCAAGACGGCATATTATGCGGCGCGCACGGTGGGTGGGGATTTCTTCCAGGCGATTCCGAGGCCGGATGGATCGCTGGTGATTGTGTTGGGTGACGTGAGCGGCAAGGGAATGGCTGCCGCGATGCTGGTGGCTGTGCTGGTGGGCGCGGCGCGGACGAAGATTGAGGAGACCTGCGATCCGGTAGAGATATTGCGTGTTTTGAACGAGCGGTTGCTGGGCCGGGCGAACAGTCACTTTGCTACGTGCGTGGTGGCGCATTTGCGGCCGGGCGGAGTGATGGTGATTGCGAATGCGGGGCACTTGCAGCCCTACCGGAATGGCGTGGAGATGGAGTTGCCGGGATCGCTTCCGCTGGGGCTGGTTGCGGGTGTGGAGTACGAAGCGGCGAGCGTGCAGCTGGAAGCGGAGGATTACCTGACGTTTATGACGGATGGTGTAGTTGAGGCGCAGAATGCGAGCGGCGAGCTGCTTGGTTTTGAGCGCGTGGAGGGACTGGCTGGTCTGGAGCCGGAGAGTATCGCCAGAGCCGCGATGGAACACGGCCAGGAGGATGACATTACGGTGGTGGGTGTGAGAGTGCTCAAACTGGCGGGGGATGCGTCGATGGTCACCGGGTTGCGGGCGGATGAGCTCACTGGAGGTATTCGCGGATGAAGGGGTCTTCGGAGTGGACGAGGTCGTGGGTGTTGCCGTCAAAGACGATTTTGCCTTCGTGGAGGACGAGGAAGGTGGTGTTGGGTTCGGTTTCGCCTTTGGGCAGGGGCTCGATGCACTTGCACTCGTGGGAGTAGCGGTGGGTGGCGAGCATGAATGCGTCCTGGAGGCGGTGGGTTACCAGCAGGGATGTGGTGTGGTAGGCGTCACGCTGCTTGAGGACCAGCTCGACGATGGTGGTGGAGGTGATGGGGTCGAGGCCTCCGGTGGGTGAGTCGTAGAGGAGCAGGTCGGGATTGGTGACGATGGCGCGTGCGATGGCGACGCGGCGGCGCATGCCGCCGGAGAGCTCGGAGGGGAATTTGTCGAGGGTATGCTCAAGCTCGACGAAGCGGAGAGCTTCTGTGACGCGGCGCTCGATTTCCTCTTCGGGGACGTGTTCTTCTGCGAGGCGGTAGCCTACGTTGTCGCGGACGGTGAGGGAGTCAAAGAGCGCGCCTTCCTGAAAGACGGTGCCGACGCTGGCGCGAAGGGTGAAGAGATCGCGCTGCTTCATCTGGCCGATGTTTTTGCCGAAGAGGGAGATGCTGCCTGCGTCGGGCTTGAGGAGTCCGTTGGCGAGCTTGAGCAGGACGCTTTTGCCGACGCCGGCGGGGCCGAGGATGATGCGGTTTTCTCCGCGATGGACTCGGAAGGAGATGTCATCGAGGACAGGTTTGCCTTCAAAGCCGATGCTGACATGGTCGAAGACGACGACCGGCTCGCGGGAAGTGTCGTGGTGAGTGATCTGAGGCTGGGCGGCAGTGGTCATCGTCCGAAGGCCGTAATGAACACCTGGGTGATGAAGAAGTCGGTGGCGATGATGATGATGGAAGCGTAGACGACGGCCTGGGTGGTGGAGCGTCCGACGCCCTGGGTTCCTCCGCGAGTGTTCATGCCGAAGAAGCAGCCGATGGTGGAGATGATGAAGCCGAAGGCGATGGGTTTCATGAGGCCTTCGAGCACGTCAGAGAAGACGAGCGACTGGTACGCGGTGTGAAAGTACTGGGAGCTGTTCTGACCGAGCATGACGGAGGAGACGAAGGCGCCGCCGAGGATGCCGACGGCATCGGAGACGATGGCGAGGAAGAACAGCATGACGATGGTGGAGATGATGCGGGGCATGACGAGCTTTTTGAGCGGGTCGGTGCCGAGTGCGCGCATGGCGTCGATTTGCTCGGTGACGACCATGGAGCCGAGTTCTGATGCCATGCCGGAGGCGTTGCGTCCGGAGACCATGAGGCTGGTGAGTACGGGGCCGAGTTCCTTGACCATGGCGAGGCTGACGAGCTGGCCGGTGACGGCGGTAGCGCCAAACTGGGCGAGCGTGGAGGCGCTGTTGAGCGCGAGGACGCCGCCGGTGAAGAAGCCGGTGAGGATGACGATGGGCAGAGAGCCGATGCCGATGAGGTCTGCCTGCATGACAATGTCAGACCAGTAGAACGGGCGGCGGAAGAGATTGACGAGGGCGCGACCGGTGAGCAGGGCATATTCCTGCACCGAAAATACCCAACGTTTGGCGGCAGTGTCGAGCGATGCGATAGGCATAGTTCCTGTTTTCTGCATTTTAGATGCAGCGGATGGGGAATCGACTGCCGGCGGGTGATTTCTTCAGCCGGAATTAATCACGATTGCGTTTTCGGATCTCGATATTGAGGCGCTTGATCTTCTGATTGAGGGTGGAAAGCGGGATGCGGAACTGTTCTGCGGCTTCGGTCTGGTTCCAGTTGCAGCGCTCGAGCTTTGCCATGATGATGCGGCGCTCGATGTCTTCGAGGATTTCGAAGAGGGATGCGTCGGGGCTGTGTTCGAGGAGGCTGGTGGAGTAGTTGCGACCAGAGATGTGGCCGGGGAGCAGATCGGGTCCAATCGTGGGTGTGGAGGAGAGGACGACGCCGCGCTCGATGACGTTTTCGAGTTCGCGGACGTTGCCGGGCCAGTCGTAATCGACGAGGATGCGGAGAGCATCCTGGGTGAGGGAGCGGAGGGGAAAATTGTTTTCCTCAGAGTAGCGTTTGAGGAAGTGGGTCGCGAGCAGGGGAACGTCTTCGCGGCGGCTGCGGAGGGGTGGCATTTCGACGGAGATGACGTTGAGGCGGTAGTAGAGGTCTTCGCGGAATTTGCCTTCGCGGACGGCCTGGCGGAGGTCGACATTGGTTGCGGCGATGATGCGTACGTCGACCTGGATTTCCTGTGTGCCACCAAGTTGCATGAAGCGGCGATCCTGGAGGACGCGGAGGATTTTGGCCTGGGTGTCCATGCCCATGGTGCCGATTTCGTCGAGGAAGAGAGTGCCGCCGTTGGCGACTTCAAAGAGGCCTTTTTTGGAGGCGATGGCGGAGGTGAATGCTCCCTTGACGTGGCCGAAGAGGGTGGACTCGAGCAGGTCAGTGGGCATGGCACCGGTATTGACTGGCACGAAGGGCTTGTCGCGGCGGGTGGAGTTGGCGTGGAGGGCCTTGGCGATGAGTTCCTTGCCAGTGCCGCTTTCGCCTTGAATGAGGACGGTGGAACGGCTGGGAGCGACCTGCGCGACGAGGTCGAAGATGCGCAGCATGGGTTCGCTTTTGCCGACGATGTTGGAGAAATTGTAGCGCTGCTTGAGGGCGCGCTTGAGCTGGATGTTCTCTTCTTCGGCCTGGTGGCGTGCGATGGCGGAGCGGATGTCGGCGAGTAGTTTTTCGTTGTCCCAGGGTTTCTGAATGAAGTTTTGCGCGCCTGCGCGGATGGCGTCGATGACGTTGTCGACGGTGCCGAAGGCGGTGATCATGATGACGGGCAGGTCGGGGTGCTTTTCGCGGATGATGGCGAGTATTTCGATGCCGTTTTTGCCGGGCAGAGCGAGGTCGAGCAGCACGAGGTCGTAGGCGCCGCGGTCGATTTTTTCGAGGCCTGCTTCGCCGTCGGGAGCGCTTTCGACGAGGTATCCCTCAAGGGTGAGCAGGGTCTCGATGCTTTCGCGGAGAGCCGCTTCGTCGTCGATGACGAGAATCTTATGCTGCACCTGACCTGGGGATTCAGATACGGAGTCGGGTGCGATGACGGAAGCTTCAGACATGAGTCGGTTTCCTTAGAACTGGGAATTCGAGGTAAAAGGTTGTTCCGCAACCGACTTCACTTTCGACGCGAATTTTGCCGGAATGCTCCTGGATGATGCCGTAGGTGACGGCGAGGCCGAGGCCAGTGCCGCGGCGCTGCCCCTCTTTGGGAGAGGATTTGGTGGTGAAGAAGGGATCGTAGATGCGCTGGAGGTGTTCGGGCGCGATGCCTGATCCTGTATCTGTAATGGCAATGGTTACGTGTCCATTGACGAGGGTTCTTACCTGGAGCGAGCCGCCGCTTTGCATGGCGTCCTTGGCGTTGAGGAAGAGATTGAGAAAGACCTGCTGGAGTTTTCCGGCGTTGCCGAGGATGGGAGGCAGGTCGGGGGCGAGGTCGGTGTCGAGCTCAATCTGCGAGGTTTTGAACTGGTGCTCGATGAGGGTGAGTGTCTCGCGAATGAGTGTGTTGACGTTGGTTTCGCGGAACTCGGAACTGCCGGTGCGCGAGAAGTTGAGGAGTCCGTTGACAATTTCAGAGGCGCGGAAGGTCTGCTGGGTGATTTTGTCGAGGAGCGGAGAAAGGCGCGCGTCGTCGCGAACCTGCTTGGAGAGCATTTGCGTGTAGTTGGAGATAACGGCAAGCGGGGTGTTGACCTCGTGGGCGACGCCGGCGGCGAGCAGACCGATGGAGGAGAGCTTTTCCGCCTGAGAGAGCTGGGATTCCAACTGGGTGCGGTCGGTGATGTCCTCGATGATGAGGATACGGCCGACGGTTTCGAAGTCGCGGGAGACGAGCGGTGCGATGGCGAGGTTGACGGTGCGGTTTTCGCCCGCGGCTGTCTGGAGGCGGAATTTGTAGAAGTGGTGGACGCCGGGCTGGTCCTTGACGGCGAGGTATTCGCGATAGAGGGGTTCGGGGAAGACCTGGGAGACGGCGCGTCGCAGGGCCTCTACGCGCGGGAGTGCGAAGAGGACTTCCATCTGGGTGTTCCAGCTTTCGATACGGTCTTCGAGGTCGACGGCGAGGATGCCGACGTTGATGGATTCGACGATGTTTTCGTTGAATTCCTTGAGGCGTTCGAACTCGGTGATTTTTTGTTCGAGGCTGGAGTAGAGGCGGGCGTTCTGCAGGGCGATGCCGATGTAGCTGGCGAGGGACTCGAGCAGCTCCATGTCTTCACTGGAGAGGAAGTCGCCGCCGGTGGTTTTGCCGAGGCCGATGACGGCGATGGTGCGGTCCTGCACGCGGCAGGGGAGGTAGTAGTTGAGGTCGAGGAGGCCGACGGTGCGCTGCTCGGGGTCGGTGAGGTGGAGCGCGGCCTGGGTGTTCTCAAAGAAGATGTGGGAGCCTGCGTCGGGCTGGTCGAAGTCGAGGAAGCCGAGGTCGAGAGACTTGCCGAGCAGCGAGAATCCGGGTGGGAATCCATGGGCCTTGGAGAGCTCGTAGTGGCCGGGCTTGTCGGAGAGGAAGATGGCGACGCGCTCGACGAGGAGGGTGCTGGGCAGCCGGTCGACGATGGCGTTCATGAGCGCGTCGAGGTCGGTCTGGGTATTGAGGCCGCGTCCAAATTCAATGAGGGTGGTGCGGTAGTCGTAGCGGTGGCGGTCAAAGATCTTGTCGACACGGCGCTGGATGCCGCGCTTGAGTGGATCAAAGAGCTGGGAGGTGAGGATGACGACGGCGATGAGTCCCCATCCGCCGAAGCTGGGAAGGGTGCGGTGCGCGGTTTCAGCCGCGACGGCTACGACGCCGAAGTAAAGGCCGACCAGCAGGGCGGTGGCGAGGGTATAGGTGACACCGCGCTTGAAGATGAGGTCGGTGTCCATGAGGCGGTAGCGGACGATGGCCCAGCTGAAGGTGAGCGGGAGGAAGACGAGTGAGATGCCCGCCAGCTTCATGATGAGTCCGGTGACGGGCACATTGGAGAGGAAGGGAATAACGTAGAGGGCGATGAAGGGGACAATCGCGATGATGGTGCCGCGGGTGAGCCACTTGAGCTGCTGGCGGCGCAGGGGCACGCGGCTGAGCCTGTAGTGGGTGTAGAGAACAACGGCCGTAATGACGTAGTAGATGGCCAGGTAGCCGAGGGCGATCTGGTCGAGGTGGTGCTTGAGGATCTCAGTGGCTGCCCAGAGCTGCTGGGCGGCTACCTGCAGGCCGATGAGGAGGACAGCCGGCAGATAGACGAGCGCGATGACGGTGCGGCGGCGGCGCGGGCGATCCTCAGGAAAGACGATGCCGAAGTGGAGGAAGAGCGCAGGCTGGATGGCGCTTGCGGCGATGTAGCTCCAGTAGACGATCTGGTCGGTGAGATCGAAGGTGCCTGTGTAGTGGAAGGCGTAAAAGATGAACGAGACCAGGCAGAAGATGTAGAAGTGGAGCGAATGGGGGGCTGTCCAGCGGCGGAAGAGGACATAGAAGCCGATGGCAAGGTAGATGAGCGCGATGATGCGCAGCACCTGGTTGATGCTCTGATCCTGCTGTGTGAGGATGACGGGGACATCGACGAGGCGGATGCCGTGGCGGACCAGGGTGTAATGGATGGTTCCGTAGACCTTGGTGCGGGCCATTTCCTCGGAGAGCGGAGCGATGCTGTGGGTGCGAACGCCGTTGACGGAGATGAGGACGTCGCCCTTGCGGATGCCGGCGAGCTGGCCGGGGCTGTCTTTGGCGACGTACTGGGCGACGAGACCGCTTTGGCCTTCCATCCAGATGATGCCATCGGTGGGAAACTGGGTCTGGCTTTCCTGGATGAAGTTAAAAACCGCGAAAAAGACCGCAGCCAGCGTGAGTGCCGCCAGCAGGACAACTGAAACGCGGGTTTGCAGAGACTTCTCCATCGCGGAACCCAGGCGCTCGCGTGGATGCAGGGAGAGCGGCCTTCAACTACATGTATGCACGTTAACTGCCAGAACTGCTTCCATTTCCGGTACGAGAACTTTCTTGAGTATAACGATTTGACGGCAAGTATTTACAGGGACTTGCGAGGGGTGCGGATGGATGTGGCTAGTGCGTAGACAGGGTGGGAGGGCAAGAATCTACAATTTTTGGAATGTTCTGCCCAGGCAAAGGTTATGGAAACACGAAGGCGTAACGGCATCTGGAGGGTTCGCTTTGCGTGTTGATGGGATGGGAGAACATATCCTTTTCCGGCTAAGGGGTTTGGCGTAACATCATCGCAACTCAGCAATACTCGCCGGACAGCCATGCCTGAATCGATACAGAGATTTACGACAGGGGACATCATTGCCGGAAACTACCGGGTGCTTGGGGTAGCCGGCTCCGGTGGTATGGGCGTTGTGCTGAAGGCGCTTGACCTGAAGCTGGAGCGGACGGTGGCGCTGAAGATGCTTCCGCCGGACCTGACGGTCCACCCCAAGGACAAGGAAAGATTTTTGCGGGAGGCTCGGATTGCGTCGGGTCTGGATCATCCGAATATCGGGGTGATTCACGGGATTGTGGAGACCGACGACGGGCAAATCTTCCTGGTGATGGCGTTTTACGAGGGGGATTCGCTGGCGGAGAAGATTCGCCGTGAGATGGTTTCACCGCGCGAGACGGTGAAGATTGTGATTCAGCTTGCCGAGGGACTGAGCGCGGCTCATGCGCAGGGGATTGTGCATCGGGACATCAAGCCCTCGAACGTGATGATGACGTGGTCCGGGTTGCCCAAGATTGTGGATTTTGGGCTGGCGTACGTGATGACGTCGCAGACGGCGTCGAAGACGGGTACGACGGGTACGGTGGCGTACATGTCTCCAGAGCAGGCGCTGGGCAAGATTGTGGATGCGCGGACGGACATCTGGGCGCTGGGCGTGGTTTTGGCGGAGATGCTGACGGGGGTGAATCCGTTCCAGAGAGACACGCTGGGCGGGATTCTGTACGCGATTTTGAATGATGCCCCGGTGAACCTGGATCATCTGGATCTCAATGCGCAGAAGGTTTTGTATCGTGCGCTGGCGAAGGATCCGGAAGAGCGTTATCGATCTTGCGCGGAGTTTATTGCGGCATTGGAAGAGCTGCTGGCCACGCTTCCGGAGACGGATGCGAGCACGCAAAAGACGATTGGAAGCACGACGACGCGAAGCCGGCACGAAAGCGCGCAATTGCGAAAGCTGCGGGAGCTGGCCTCTTCGTCGATGATGCGATCGGAGCAGCGTGTGAAGCGGCTGCCGGTGTGGGTGTGGACACTGAGCGCGTTGCTGGTGGCGATGGTGCTGGTGGCGACGCTGGTGGTGACGGTGGTGCCTTCGCTGCGGGATGCGGTGGGAGGCTGGCTGACGCGAGCGCCGGAGGTGAAGCATATCGCGGTGCTTCCGCTGCAGACGAATGGAAGCGGCGCGGACGCGAAGGCCATGTCTGACGGTTTGATGGATTCGCTGACGGACCGGCTGGCGAATCTGGGGAGCGAGAATCAGTCGTTGTGGGTGGTGCCGGCAAGCGAGGTGCGGCGGCTGGATGTAACGGACCCGCAGACAGCGCAGCAGAAGCTGGGCGCGACACTGGTGGTGCAGGGTTCGGTGGAGCAGAACGGGAAGAATACGCAGTTGCAGGTGGAACTGATTGACGCGAAGGGGATGCGGGAGCTGGGTTCTGCAACGCTGAGCGATGACAATGGGGACCTTGCGACCCTGGAGACGCAGGCGGTGACGCGGCTGGCGGACCTGATGCATGTGGAGATGGCGAAGTCGGCGGCGGTGTCTTCAGCTGCATCAGGAGACCCGTTGGCGTACCAGGCGTACCTTACGGCTCGGGGCTACCTGGAGCGGTGGGACAAGCCGGGTAACCTGGACAAGGCGATCAGCGACCTGAAGCAGACGGTGGCGAATGATCCGAACTTTGCGCTGGGTTATGCGGAGCTGGGCGCGGCCTACCGGCTGAAGTACAACCTTGAGCGTAATCCTCAATTGCTTCATGCCGCGGAACAGGCTTGCACGAGGTCGCTGCAGTTGAATCCTTCGTTGCCGACTGCATATGTGACGCTGGGACAGGTCCACAACGAAACGGGAAGCGTGCAACTGGCGATCTCCGAGTTTCAGCAGGCGTTGCAGCAGGATCCGCGGAACCCCACCGCATTGCAGGGATTGGCTAAGTCTTACGAATTGTCAGGGCGCACCGACGAAGCGGAGAAGACCTACATCAAGGCGGCTTATATGAGGCCGGATGACTGGACCGGCTTTAACGCCCTGGGCGCGTTTTATGAGTGGCAGGGTAAATACAAGAAGGCCATTGCGGCCTACGAGCAGGCTTTGCAAGTGACGCCGGATAATTCGCAGGTGTTATCGAACCTGGCGGCGGCCTATATCGATCCCGGAGTGAAGAAGGACTTACCGAAAGCAGAAGCGTTACTGCAGAAAGCGATTGCGATTCATCCGACCTTTGCGGAATTGGTCAACCTTGGGTATGCGTATGAGCAGGATGGGCAGTACGAGAAGGCCGTGGAGTTGATCCGGGAAGGCCTGAAGATGAATGCTCACGATTACCTGGTGTGGCAGGATCTGGTCGCCGCGTACCAAGGCATGGGCAAGACGGCAGAGGCGCGGGATGCCATGCAGCATGAATTACCTTTGCTGGAAGCGGACGTTAAGCGCCAGCCCCAGGGCGTTTTCGCAAATGGTGAGTTGGCGGTGCTTTATGCGTCTTTGGGGATGAAGCAGAAGGCGTTATCGCAAATCCAGACGGCGGTGGTATTGGCTCCTAACGATCCTCAGAATCTGGGTACGATCGCGAGCGCTTACGATACCCTGGGTGACCGCAAGCATGCGGTGCAGTATATCGTCGCTGCAATCCATAAGGGGCTTTCTAAGACTCAACTGGAATCGCCTGTTTCGTTTGGGTTGAGTAAATATATGGAGGATTCGAAGGTGCAAGCGGCCTTGCGGGGTAAGTGAGTTATCATTTGCAACTAACTGACGAAAAGGGGAAGTGATTTATGGCGAATACGTACGTTGTTACGATTGGTTTCGACCAGAGCATCACGATGAACTCAGGGGACGGTTTGTTCCTGGTGTTTTGTGAACATCGAAAGTTTTGCCTGACCAGCGACAACTGGTCCAGTGCGTTTCCGAACAATCCGTTGCCTGTTGGAGACCAGGCCCCGGGAACGGTCTGGCCGAGCAACGGTTCTCCTGCGATTGCGCAGACTTCTGGACAGGTTGTGATCGGCTACACGTCGCGCGGCGCCGGCAACGGTTGTCCACCTCCGGGAGCGCATGCTGGTGATACGATGCCTGGTCACACGATCACTGTGGGCTGATTAGCCTGACTGCGCAGCCTGGAGAGTGATGCTCCTCCCCCCTCTTTGAGCCTTAGTCTGACTGACGTGGTGTGGTGACCGTGTTTTAGATTGAGACATGGTGCAACGCAAGATATCTTTGCCGGTGGATGCGATTCTGCCGGAGCTTCTGGACAAGTTGAAGGAAGCGTCCAGCGTGGTGCTGGAGGCTGCTCCGGGCGCGGGGAAGACGACTCGCGTGCCGCCGGCGCTGCTGGGTGCTGTTGACGGCGAGGTGGTGGTGCTGGAGCCCAGGCGGATTGCCGCGCGCATGGCGGCGCGGCGCGTGGCCGAGGAGATGGGTGAGCGGGTTGGCGAGCGCGTTGGGTACCAGGTTCGATTTGAAGACGTGACGGGGCCGCGGACGCGGCTGCGCTTTGTAACCGAAGGCGTGCTGACGCGGCGGCTGATTTCGGATCCGGCGTTGAAGGGCGTGGATGCGGTGGTGCTGGATGAGTTCCATGAGCGGCATCTGGATACGGATTTGGCGCTGGCACTGCTGAAGCGGCTGCAGAAGCGACGGTCGAGGCTGAAGCTGGTGGTGATGTCGGCGACGCTGGATGCGCGTCCGGTGGCGGATTTTCTGGGCGGGTGCGCGGTGGTACGGTCGGAGGGGCGATTGTATCCTCTGACGGTTACAAATACGCCTTACTCTCCAGAGCCGCTGGAGAAGCAGGTGCGGAAGGCGGTAGAGACGCTGCTGGCGGAGGGCTGGACAGGGGATGTGCTCGTGTTTTTGCCGGGCGCGGCGGAGATTCGGCGGGCGATGCGGGAGTGCGAGGCGGTGGCGAGGCGGGCGGAGATGCTGGTGCTTCCGCTGCATGGGAGCTTGCCGCCGGAGGAGCAGGACCGGGCGGTGATGCCAGCGGAGAAGCGGAAGTTGATTCTGGCGACGAATGTGGCGGAGAGCTCGATCACGGTGGATGGCGTGTCGGCTGTGATTGACAGCGGGCTGGCGCGGGTAGCGACGTGGTCGCCGTGGACGGGGCTGCCGACGCTGGATGTGGCGCGGGTGAGCCAGGCGTCGGCGAAGCAGAGAGCCGGGCGCGCGGGGCGGACCGGGCCGGGGCGCGTGGTGCGGCTTTATCCGGCGGAGGATTTTGCGCTGCGGGCGGAGTTTGACGCGCCGGAGATGGTGCGGAGCGATTTGTCGCAGTTGTGCCTGGCGCTGCGGGCGATGGGTGTGGAAGATGCGCGGGAGCTGGATTGGATGGTGGGTCCGCCGGAGCCGGCGGTGGAGGCTGCCGAGCGGTTGCTGGACCGGCTTGGCGCGACGGGAGAATTGGCACAGCGACTGATACGAATGCCGCTTCCGCCTCGGCTGGCTCGGGTGGTAGTGGAGGCAGTGGAGCGCGGCGTGGGCGAGGATGGCTGCGTGGTGGCGGCGATGCTGGGTTCTGGTGTGGCGTTGGCGGAGCCGGATTTGCTGCATGCTCTGGATGCGGTGCGCGCCGGGCGCGAGCCGGGAGTGCAGCGGCATGTGGAGCAGTTGCGGCGGATTGTGAAGCATCCCAAACAGAAGGGACGCGATGAGGAGGCGCTGCTGCAGGCGGTGCTGGCGGGATTTCCGGACCGGGTGGCGCGGCTGCGCGCGGGGAAACAGGTGCTGCTTTCGACGGGCGGTTCGGCAGAATTAACGGGCGAAGCGCCGGGGTATGAGTTCATGGTGGCGGTGGACGCGGAGGATCGCAAAGATAAGCCACTGCCACTGATACGAATGACGGCGCGGGTGGAGCCGGAATGGCTGATTGATTTATTTCCTGACCGGGTGCGCGAGAGCGTGGCAGTGGAATGGAATGCAAAGGCCGGGCGCGTGGAGGCGGTGAGCCGGTTGCTGTATGACGAGCTGGTGATTGAGGAGTCGCGTGGGGCGAAGCCGGATGCGGAGCTGGCGGCGGCGATGCTGGCGCATGAGGCGGTGCAGGCGGGTGTGGAGCGATTTGTGGATGCGGCTGCGCTGGAACAATTGCTGGCGCGCGCTGAGTTTGCGGGTGGGGACGCGCCAGATGTGGAGAGTGCGCTGCGAGAGATGTGCGTGGGGCTGGTGAGCTTTGCGGAGTTAAGGTCGGAGGCAGAGCAAATGCTGGCGGCGCTGGAGCGGAGTATTGCGGGCGGGCGGCTGCGGGAACTGGCTCCGGTGGCGATTACGCTGGCTGGCGGGCGGCAGACGAAGGTGCATTATGAGCGGGGGAAGCCGCCGTGGATTGCTTCGCGGTTGCAGGATTTTTTCGGGATGCGGGAGACGCCGCGGATTGGGCGCGAGCGGACGCCGGTGGTGGTGCATCTGCTGGCTCCGAACCACAGGCCGGTGCAGATGACTACGGACCTGGCGGGGTTCTGGGAACGGCTTTATCCGCAGGTGCGGCGGGAGCTGATGCGGCGGTATCCGCGGCACTCGTGGCCGGAGAAGGTGTGAGACGTGCCGGAGAGACTGAACTCAGTTTTTCTTTGACGTCGTGGACTTAACTGGTTTGGGGCAATCTGTGCGGTCTTTCGCGGCACAGTTGGTCGTTTCGATTTGGCAGGCGCGGGTCTTGTCCTCGAGTTTTTTCCCAACGAAATGGCCGTAGATGCAAGAACTCGCCTTGTATGTGGGCTTGCCCTTTTGGAGTGCAAGGCCCTTCTGATACCAGTGATTTGCGAGTTGTTTCTGATTTGTGAAGTCGTAGGCTCTGGCGAGGTCCCATGTATTGATGGGATCGTTCGGTGCGAGCTTGACCGCTTTCGAGAAATAAGGAATTGCGTCTGCGGGCTTGCCTGCATAAAGACTGAACACGCCCATGTTGCCGACTACATCTGAAGAATGCGGGTAGTGTTTGTAGAGCACTTTGTTCAACGCAATAGCAGCCTGTGGGTCTCCCTTCTGTGCTAACTCAACCGGGAAGTTGAGCCACGTTTCGAGGTCGTTCTTGCTGTTGAATATCATGCAGCTCTGATCAAGGGTTTGAGCCATGTCTTTGTAACGCCCTGCCATCTCTAAAATTTGCAGTTTTCCCTCGTAAACCTGGATATCTCGCGGCGCGAGCTTGATGGCAGTGTTAATGTGCGCTAACGATTCGTCGACGGCTGCAGGAATGAATGAGGACATGAGATATGAGGAACCGTTCTTGCCCCGTTCCATATTGACAGCGTCGGCACCGCATAGCGCTACGTTTGCAAGGCATTCCTGGGCAGCTAGTTTGTCCGCTGTCTTGGGCGCGTGCACGTACGGCGTGCAGAGCGCTCTTGCCTGCCGGCATTTCTGCGACTGGATCAAGCGCTTCCAGTCGGACGGTTTTAGATTTGCTTTGGCGGGCTGGGCAGTGGTGGGCTTTTCGGCGGCGGGTAATGGCTGAGTTTTTTGTGCGAAGGATGGCTGAGAAACGCAAACCGTGCACAGCAAGGCGAAGAGGAGGCCGCGAGCATAGTCCATAGGGAATCCTTGTTCCTGCTTCTGAATTTGATTAGGAGTGTAACCAAGCCGAGATAGGAGAGGCTACTTTTTTGCGTCTTCCCAGGCTTTGGCGTATTTCCAGCTTACGTAGACGGAGTGGTAGAGGTGCAGGAGGAGGCCTTCGCGTCCGTCGAGGAAGCCGAGGCGGAAGAAATAGTTGTAGGTGAAGGTGGCGACGGGGTTGAGGACGATGTTCCAGAAGAATGCGACGGGGGAGCGGCTGACTTTGCCTTTGGCGGCGATCAGCTTGCCTACTTCGGTGCTGTAGCGGTCCATGTGCTCGAGGTAGAGGTGCATGGAGGGGTAGGCGTAGTGGAGCATGTCTCCACGGAGGGTGCCGCGCTTGCCTTCGAACTGCGGTGTGCTGTGGGGGCCGACGCCTTCGCTGAGGCGGGCCGCGCCGCGACGGAAGAGACGGAGCTTGCGGTCGGGATAGAAGCCGCCGTGGCGGATCCAGCGACCGAAGATGAGATTGAGGCGGGGGATCCAATAGGCGCGGTAGGGGGCGGCGTCGCCGAGGGCGAGAACCTGCTGGATGCTGTGGGCCAGTTCGGGAGTGACGACCTCGTCGGCGTCGAGGAGGAAGATCCAGTCGGAGGAGCAGTGGTCGAGGGCGATGTTTTTCTGTTCGCCGTGGCCGGCGAAGGGCTGGTGGACGTGGACTTTGGCTCCGAAGGACTCGGCAATGGCGACGGTGCGGTCGCGGGAGCCGGAGTCGACGACGATGATTTCATCGGCCCAGCGGACGCTTTCGAGGGTACGGGGCAGATTGGCCTCTTCGTTGAAGGCGATCATTGCCACGGAGAGGGTGGCGCGCGGCGATGAGGTGGGTTTGGTCACGAGTCTGGCGGTTGGTGAAGCGGCCCCAGGTTATTCGCCGGCTATCTGCTGATGGATGAGGCGTTCGACGAGAGGGATGAGCGGAGTTCCGTCCTTGGAGAGGACGAACTGGCCGGATTCCTCTGACCAGTCGAGCTTGAAGCTGGTGGCGAGGGCGGAGATCCATATTTGGCGGACGGGGGTGTTGGGCGTGATGACGAATTTGGCGCCGGAGTCTTCAAAAAAGACGTTGAGGACGCCATTCTGTTCTTCAACTTCGAAGTCGCCTTCTTCTTCGGCTTTGAGGAGGGTCTTTTTGAGGGCTTCGAGGGCCTGGTCTGCGTGGTTTCGAAAGGTGGTTTCGTCGAGCATACGGAACCAGTGTACCGTTTGCGTCCGGCGGGATTATGACGGAATTTTCAGAGAGTCTTCAGATGACCGTAATGTAAGGGTGCGAACGTGGGCGTAGTTTGAAGTGCGAGGAGCGATGCATGCGTGTGGCCACGGCGGTAATTCTGCTGGCATTTTTGATGGATGCCGGCGCATTTGGGCAAACGTTTCCGGCCGGCAAGCAGGGCCAGCGCGTGCAGGCGCAGACGGGCGTGGCGGCGCGTCCGGAGAGCGCGCAGCGGTTGATGAAGGACGTGATTTACAACGAGCTGCATGATCGGGAGCGAGACAGCTTCTGGGAGTATCGCAGTCACCTGGTGACGCGCCGCAAGAATGTGTTGAGGGAGCAGATTGAGACGCCGGAGGGTCCGGTGTACCGGGTGCTGGCCCGGGGCGGGAAGCCGCTTGCGGGCGCACAGATGACGGAAGAGAGTGCGCGGCTGGAGGGATTGCTGCACAGTCCTGAAAAGCTGGCGAAGGTGGAGCAGGCGCACGAGGCGGATGAGGCAAGGCTGGGGAAGGTGATGGTCCTGCTTCCGAAGGCGTATGTGTATCACTTTGTGGGCGCGAGGACCGGGGACCGCGTGGTGCTCGAATTTGCGCCGAATCCGAAGTTTGTGTCGAGTGGGTACATGGACCGGATTTTGAGCGGGCTGACAGGGCAGATTGTGGTGAACCAGCGGCTGAAGCGCATGATTTCGATGGACGGACGGATTGCGCAGAGGATCAACTTTGGGTTTGGGCTGCTGGGGTACGTGGAGCCGGGCGGTACGTTCCGGATTCACCGGACGCAGGTGAGCGCGGCGCACTGGAAGACGGATTTGGTCGCGGTGGATGTGCATGGGCGGATTCTGCTGTTCAGCGACGTGAGCAAGCAGGAGAAAGAGACGCGGTGGGGATTTACGCCTGTGCCGCACGACATTACGCTGGCGCAGGCGGGCAGCGATCTGCGGGAAGCGGCTTCAGCGTATGTGGCCAAGGCTGAGAGTTCGGGGAGTGGGGATGCCGGCGGGGATGCGCTGGCGGAGAATGCTCGGGAGAGATGAGCGGACCGGGGGATTGGGGTCAGATGTCTGGATCAGACTTCCGGGTTAAATATCGGGGCTATATGTTGGGGTCGGTGGGGTCGGGGTCTTCGGCGGCGGCAGCCAACTGGATGTTCTGGCCGGGGGTTGAGGGCTGAGTAACATTGCCTGCGCCGCGTGCCGCGGGCTTGTTCCAGAACTCGATTTCTTCGCGGGTGACGAGGAAGCGGCGGATGTAGCGCAGGGGATCTTCGGAGGCGGCCATTTCGCGGAGGTGGTAGATCCAGGCATCGGGCTTGGTGGTGCGGCGGGTGAAGGCTTTGCGGCGGACGGTGATGATTTTGCCGTTCTTGCTGGGACGTTTGTATTCGACGGTGGGGACGACGAAGGTGATCTGGGAGCCGTGTTTCCAAAAGCACTGGGCGAAGTCGTGGGAGAAGAGCAGGGCGTAGTAGCGGTGGTCGCGAGAGATGGTATCTATGGAAGTTTCAAAGTCCTGCCATGGAGTATGCATTTTGGACTTATACCAACGGCGAAAGAGGAACCCGTTGTTGCGGGCGTGCAGAACCAGCAGCGCGAGAACTTCTTTTCGGGTCATAAGTTATTTTGACCTTATAAGTGGGGAAATGGGAGTAATAATTTTGATGAAAGGGATTACTTAAGATGGGCATGGCAAAAGCCGGTTCCTTTTGGGAACCGGCATTTGGGGGTGTTGCGTTGGGTTTGGACCCTCCCCGGGCTCCGGGCGTAAACCCTTCTCCGGGCTATGGGCTGTCGCCTGTCTCTGGACTTCGGGAGCTACCCTCTCCAGTCTCGGGGCGTGCATCCCTCCCCGGACTCTGGGCATTTGAGTGCCTTTTTCCGGGCTCGGGAGGTTGCCAAGTATGGCTGTAGCGCTTTTTTGCGAACGTGTGAGCTGCGCATCCAAGCGACTACACTTTCCTTATCGGCATGGCATTGAAATTTCTTAATACCTTTTTGGGAATTTTTCTGGCGCTTGGATTCTGTGTGCTGGGAGGGTCTCGGGCGCTGGCGGCCGGGGTGGATACGGCGGCGCTGAACCGGACGGCGCAGGTGCAGGAGGGTTTTCTGTGCTTCCACAGCATGGACTATGGGTGTGCGCTGGAAGTGTTTGAGCGCGTGCGGGCGGAGCATAGGGGTGATCCGCTGGCGACGGACTACGTGCTGAATACGAGGGTGTTTGCGGCGCTGAACCAGCTGGATCTGCTGGACACGACTTTCTATGCGACGGACGGGTTTTTGACGGGGCGTCATGCGGTGGCGGCCGATGCGAAGGTGAGCCAGCAGATAGAGGGGCTGGCGGAGGCGGCGATCGACGAGGCGAATGCGCGGCTCAAGAAAAATGGAAATGATGTGGACGCCCTGTTTGCGAAGGGCTGGGCCGAGGCGCTGGACGCGACGTATATTGCGATGGCGGAGCGCGCTTATGGGCAGGCGTTCCGGCTGGCGCTGCGGGCGCGGAAGAACGATGCGGCGGTGCTGGCGAAGGATCCGAACTATGTGGACGCCAAGCTGATGGTGGGCGTTTATGACTATGTGGTGGGGGCGTTGCCGTGGGAGTTCAAGCTGCTGATTGGGTTTGTGGGGATTCACGGGTCGAAGACGGAGGGGATGCAACTGCTGCGGGACGATGGGGCGCGTGGGGTGATTACGTCTGTGGAGGCTCGGACGGCCATTATGCTGTTTTTGCGGCGTGAGGCGAAGTATGGCGAGGCGATTGCGATGGCCCAGCAGCTCTCGAAGGAGTATCCGCATAATTATTTGTTCAGCCTGGAGATTGCGAACCTGGAGAAGGACAAGGGGCTGGGTATGACGGCGGTTTACGCCTACCAGCACACGCTGGAGGAGGCCAGGAAGCCGGGGTATTACCAGAATGCGCATGTGGAGCTGGCGGAGTTTGGGCTGGGCGAGGCTTTGAAGGGGCAAAAGCACTATGCCGAGGCGGTGCGGGCGTATGAGGCGGGGGCGGATGAGGCTGCGACAAGTCCGGAACTGAAGCAGCGGTGTTTGCTGGCGGCGGGCGAGACGCTTGACCTGGCCGGGGACCATGGGCGTGCGAAGCAGATGTACCAGGAAGTGATTGGGGTGAAGTCGGATACGGTGGAGGCGGACAAGGCTCGGCGGTATATGGAGTGGCCATATCGTGGGTGACGGTATGGACTTAGCTGATCAGACTTAGCCCATAATGGCGATATGGAGCAGATTAATATTCACGAAGCCAAGACGCACCTGTCCCGACTACTGGAGCGGGTAGCGGCGGGGGAGTCGATTGTGATTGCGAAAGCCGGTCGACCGGTGGCGAAGCTGGTCGCGGTGGAAGCGGAGAAGAAGCGGGGCCGGTTGGGATTTCTGAATGGAGCGTTTGCGATTCCGGATGATTTTGACCAGATGGGCGAGAAGGAGATCGCCGGAATGTTTTCTGGCCGGCGATGAAATAGCTTCTGGACACCCATTTGCTGCTTTGTGCGGCTGCGAGTTCGCGACGGCTGCCGCGAGGTGTGGCGGCGCTGATTCGGGATGAGGCGAACGAGCTTTTCTTCAGCGTGGCGAGATTGTGGGAGATTGCGATCAAGGGAAGCCCTGGGCGAAGGGATTTCCGGGTAGACGCGCGGGTGTTGCGCCGGGGGTTGCTGGATCACGGGTATGTTGAGCTTGCGATCACGGGGCTGCACGCGATTGAGGCCGGGGCGTTGCCGTGGCTGCATCGCGACCCGTTTGACCGGATGCTGGTGGCGCAATGTGTGAGCGAGGGTATTCCCCTGCTGACGGTGGATGAGCGGTTGCGCGCCTATGGTGCCGCTGTGAAGGTGTTTTGAGCGGTAGAGGGCACTTGTGGAAGAGCAACGGAACCGTGGAGGGTGCGGCATCGTATTTATTTGTGCCGGACGGGGTTCCGGTGAAGGTGATTTCGGCTTATGCTGTGAGGCGCGGGTTCGAAGAAGCCGGAACGGAAAGAGGATGTTATGGCGATTTACTGCCGCAGTTGCGGAAAAGAGTTGAGTGATAGCGCAAGATTTTGTCCGGCTTGCGGGACAGCTGTGTATGTTGCGCCGCCACCGGCGTATGTTGCGCCTGCGAGGCTGGTTCGGCCGAGGCAGGGGCGCATGCTGGCGGGCGTTTGCCAGGGGCTGGCGAATGCCTACGTGTGGGACGTGGCGTGGGTGCGGGTGATTACGGTTCTGCTGACGGTGTTTGGAGGCGGGCTGGGTCTGGTGGCTTATGTCGTATTTTGGATTGTGATGCCGGAGGAGCCGCTGGCGCTCCCGGCGGGAATGCCTTATCCGGCGAATCCTTATCAGACGGGGCAGGGCGGACAGGCGAGTGGGGGGAATCCACCGGCAGGAGGGGCATAGCGGATGCAGTACCGGTCAGGCGACGCAGAGCTGTTTTATGAAGAGCAGGGAGGCGGCGCGCCGCTGGTGCTGCTGCATCCGACGCCGTTGAATCATCGGTTCTGGCTGCCGCTGGCGGGGATGTTGTCGGTTCGGTACCGTGTGCTGATGCCGGATTTGCGCGGGCATGGACGGTCTGAGGCGGGTGAAGGGCCGATCACTGTGGAGAAACTGGGCGCGGATATCGAGCGACTGCTGGATGCGGCGGGCGTGGAGCGGGCGCTGTTTGCAGGCTGCTCAATTGGGGGATACACGCTTTACGAGCTTTGGAGGCGCTGCCCGGAGCGGGTGCGCGCGATGGCGTTTGCCGGGAGCAAGCCGCAGGCGGATACGGAGCAGGCGCGGGCGACACGGCAGGCGAATATTGAGAAGATTCGTGAGCGCGGGAGCGGGGAGTTTATTGAAGGGGCGTTGACGTCGCTGATAGGCGCGACGACGCGGAGCCGGTGGCCGCAGAAGGTGGGCGAGGCGCGCGAGATGATGCAGATGGTGCGACCCGAGTCGCTTGTGGCGATACAGCAGGGGCTGGCGGCGCGGCCGGATTCGGTGGAGACGGCGAAGACGATCCGGGTGCCGAGCTGCGTGATTGCCGCGGGTGAGGACGGCGGGGTTCCGGTGGCGGATATGCGCATGCTGGCCGATGCGATTCGTGGAGGAGGGGGCGAGTCGGAGTATCATGAGATTTCCGACGCGGGGCACTATGCTCCCTGGGAGCAACCGGAGACAGTGGGTCGGATATTGAGAAAGTTTTTCGACGGGGTACGATGATCTGGTGGAAGTTCAGGTCTGCGCGGCAGGCGCGTGAGTTGGATCAACGCTCCGCAGACCGATTACGGGAACTGCTCGAATCGAAGCCTGAGACTGAGTCGGCTGGCACGAATGGCCTGGATGGCGCCGTGGATGCGCCTGAGAATGTTGCGCCCGCACTGCAGCCTTCGCCTGCTTTCCGTTCTGCCGAGAGCGTGACGGTTGGGCTTACGAAGGCGCCGGACGATGTGGCCGATGAGATGGCTGCGAACTTCTACGGGTTTGGCGATTGGGGAGCTCCTTACTGGTTTATCGGGGTGAGGCAGGGTAAGTCTCCTGGCGAAGCGGTGGACGAGAGCAAGATTGTGGGCGCGTGGGCCAATGGCCTGAAAAAGGGCGAGCTGGTGGATTGCCTGGAGTACCACCGCGCGATTGGCGTGCAGACATGGCACAAGGAACAGGCAAGACTGCAGTCGAACTGGCGGCCGCTGATGCTGTTTTTGATGACGGTACTTGGGCGGGAGTCAGATACCGAGGCGCTGCGTGCTTATCAGCGGACGCGCTGGGGGCAGACGAAGCAGGCTGAGACCTGTGTGGTGGATTTGTCGGGGATTCCGGCGAAGAGCTTCGCTGCGGAGGCGGATCACGAGGAGTATCTGAAGCAGAGGGTCTGGGCGATTCGGCGCAAGATGATGCTGAGCGGGCGTCCACCGAAGGTGGTGCTGATGCATGGGCTGGCGGCGCGGGCGCATTGGGAAGAGATAGCGGGCGCGCCGTTGAAGCCGGATACGGTGGTGAGGGTGGGTTCTACGCTGTTTGTGATGACGGCTTCACCTACGGTGCCGGGACGCAAGAATGCGGACTGGGAGAAGCTGGGCTTGACGGTTCGCCGGCAGATTGCAGACGGGGTGAGGTTCGTGGGCTAACTGTCTCGCGATATTCTGGGAGCATTCTGCAACGTCAAGTGAGGTTTGCTCTGTCCCAGGTTCGTCCTTTTGGTTATCCGACTCGTAGTGGTGTTTTGCATGTGGATGGACTGGCGCTGGATGCGCTGGCCAAAAAATATGGCACGCCGCTTTATGTTTATTCCGCGACGCACATTCAGGAACGGTTTGATCTTTATGAGCGGGCGTTTGCTGCTGTTCCGCATTTGATTTGCTATGCGGTGAAGGCGAATTCTGCGCTGGCGATTTTGGCGCTTTTGGACAAGCGGGGCGCGGGATTTGACATTGTCTCCGGCGGGGAGCTGGAGCGTGTGCTGACGGTGAACCAGCAGGCCGCGGGGCGCGTGGTGTTTTCCGGCGTGGGCAAGACGGCTCCGGAGATGGACCTGGCGCTGCGGGCCGGCATTCTGTCGTTCCATGTAGAGAGTGAAGGCGAGCTGGAACTGCTGGCCGAGCGGGCGGCGAAGCTGCGCAAGCGGGCGGCGGTATCGATGCGTGTGAATCCGGACGTGTTTGCGGAGACGCACCCGTATATTTCAACGGGGCTGCGGGAGCACAAGTTCGGGATTGATATTGCGCGGGCGCGCAAGGTGTATCGCAAGGTGAAGGAGCACAAATGGCTGGAGGCGCGTGGTGTGAGCGTACACATTGGCTCGCAGATTCGTGCGGCGGAGCCGTTTGGCGCGGCGGCGGAGCGCGTGGTGGCGCTGATTGCGCAGTTGCGCAAGGATGGGCACGCGATTACGCACATGGACCTGGGCGGCGGGCTTGGGATCGATTATGGCGCGGTGACGGAGTTTGATCCTGCGGCGCAGATGAAGCGGTACGCGCAGCAGTTGCTGCAGGCGGCGAGCAAGGTTCCTGAGATTACGTTGCTTGTGGAGCCGGGGCGGTTTGTGGTGGCGCAGGCAGGAGCGCTGGTGACGCGGGTGCTGTACCGGAAGAAGAATGGCGAAAAGAATTTTGTGATTGTGGATGCCGGGATGAATGATTTGATTCGTCCGGCGCTCTACCAGGCGCACCACGAGATTGTGCCGGTGACGCCGCGGCGGGGCGCGAAGAAGATGGTGGCGGATGTGGTGGGTCCGGTGTGCGAGACGGGTGATTTTTTTGCGCGGGATCGCGAGCTGGAGGGTGTGCGGGAGGGCGACCTCCTGGCAATTCTGGATGCGGGAGCCTATGGTGTTTCACTGAGCTCGAATTACAACTCCAGGCCGCGTCCTGCGGAAGTGATGGTAAGCGGGAAGCGGGCACGTGTGATTCGCCGGCGGGAGACGATGCAGGATCTGCTGGCGGTCGAGCAGGGATGGAAATAATCAACGGAGGCTTTGTCTACCAGTGAAGCGCAGCGGATGGAATTGGCTTTGGATGGTGGTGATGGTGTTGGTTGCGGGCGCGAGCATGCCCGCGGCGCAGGCGCAGAGTGCGCCGATGGTGCGTGTGCATCAGGGGATGCTTCGCGGCAAGTGGAGCAAGGACCACGCGGTGCGAACGTTTCTGGGGATTCCTTATGCACAGCCGCCGGTGGGGGATTTGCGATGGAGGCCGCCGGTTCCGGCAAAGGACTGGAGTGGAGTGCTGAATGCGACGGCGTTTGGGTATCGCTGCATGCAGCCATACATTTACAAAGACATGCGGTTTCGTGATCCGGGAACGAGCGAGAACTGCCTGACGTTGAACGTTTGGGCTCCGAAGGTGAAGCCGGGGCAGAAGCTGCCGGTGATGGTGTGGATTTACGGCGGCGGCTTTTTGGCCGGGACGACGTCTGAGCCGAGACAGGATGGGACGCACCTGGCGCACAAGGGCGTGATTGTGGTCTCGATGAATTATCGGCTGGGGATTTTTGGATACTTTGCCGGGTCGGGGCTGGCGGCGGAGTCGCCGCACCATGCGGCGGGCAATTATGGGCTGATGGACCAGCAGGCTGCGATTCGCTGGGTGCATGACAACATTGCGAAGTTTGGCGGGAATCCGAACGATGTGACGATTTTTGGCGAGTCGGCTGGATCGATTTCCGTGAGTTCGCAGATTGCTGCGCCGGGATCGAAGGGGTTGTTTGTGCGGGCGATTGGCGAGAGCGGTGGAGCGTTTGGGAATCTTGCCTACCCGCCACTGAAGGACGCCGAGCAGGCGAGCGATGCGTTTGCGTTGCGGGCTTTTGGGACGGATGACATTGCGAAGCTGCGGGCGATTCCGGCAGAGGAGTTGCAGAAGGCGGAGATGAATCCGGCGTATGGCCCGGGGTATTTCTGGCCGGATGTGGATGGGTATTTTCTGCCGGAGAGCCCGGCCGCGATTTACGCGCAGGGTGAGCAGGCGCATGTGCCGGTGCTGGGTGGCAGCAATCGAGACGAGGGCACGGCGCAGGTGGTCTTCAAGAAGCCGCTGCCGACTTTGGCCTCGATGCAGGCGTTCGCGAAGAATGAATTCGGCAGCAAGGCTGATGTGTTTTTGAGCGCTTACAAGGCAGATAACGATGCGCAGGCGCTGCGTGCCATGGAGGACTACTCTGGCGACGCGTTTATCGCGTACAGCACGTGGGCGTGGCAGAATGCGCAGGTGAAGACGAGCGGCGAGCCGGTGTATCGCTACTATTTTGCGCTGCCTTCTCCGGGAGACCCTCATCATCCGGCGGCTATGGGAGCTTTCCACTCCGATGACATTGAGTATGTGTTTGGGAATCTGGATTCAAGGCTGGGCGCGAAATGGCGGCCGGAAGACTACAAGCTGTCTGGCGAGATGATGGATTACTGGACGAACTTTGCCAGGACCGGCAATCCCAATGGCAAGGGTTTGCCGCAGTGGCCGCAATGGGATTCCGGGAACCAGTGGCAGGTGATGCATCTGAATGCGACCTCAGAGGCGAAGCCGAGTTTCCGGCGGCAGCGGTATGAGTTTTTGCAGACCCAGTGGAGCCATGCGGATGTGACCGGGCATCATGGGATGGGAATGCCGGCGGAAAAGTAACTGTTTCAGTTGCCTGAATCCCCGTATTCGCGTGACGCGGATGCGGGGATTTCTTTTTCAGGGGAGGAGTGTAACTGTGTGAGGAGCTTTTCGCGGTGGGGCGCGAGCACGTGCTGGAGCGGGCCGTGGGCGGTGATGCGTCCGGCTTCGATGAGGAGGGTCTGGGCGGGGAGCTGCCAGATTTCCGAGAGGTCGTGGGAGACGTAGAGGATGGGGATGCCGCTGCGGCGCAGGCTGTCGATGATTTGGGGCTTGGCGGCGGCGTCGAGGGCTGCGAGGGGTTCATCGAGAAGGAGCAGGCGGGGGCGGGGCGCGAGAGCGCGGGCTATGGCGATGCGCTGGGATTCTCCGCCGGAGAGTCGATCGGGTTTACGGCTGCGCAGGGGTTGTGCGTCGACGAGAGTGAGCATTTCATCGATGCGATGATTGCGTTCGGCGGGTGCGAGGTGTCGCAGGCCGAAGGCGATGTTCTCTGCCACGGTGCGGTGTGGGAAGAGCGCGGCGCGCTGGGGGACGAAGCCGATGCTGCGGCGTCCGGGCGGGATGGTGTTGCGGCTGCTGGTGTCGAGGAGGGGTTGTCCGTTGAGGATGATGCGGCCCTGCTGCGGGGTGATGAGTCCGGCGAGGATGCGCAGGAGAGTGCTTTTGCCGGCGGCGGAGGGTCCGAAGAGGATGGTCCATGAAGTTGCGGGCTGAGGGGTTGCGGGGTCGGCGGTGATGCGGAAGTCGACGTCGAGGGAGAACGGGGGGTAGCGGTGGGTGATGGAGGCTTCGAGAAGAGGTGTTGATGGGAGCGGGTTAGACATGAGTGAGCTCCCGGTGGGGCGCGCGCCAGTAGGCGGCGATGAGGGCGAGGGCGGCGACGATGAGCAGAAAGAGCGCGGTGTGATTGGCCTGCGCGTAGGAGAAGTCCTGGACCTGGTCGTATATGGCGATGGAGAGGGTGCGGGTGGCTCCGGGGATGTCTCCGCCGACCATGAGGACGACGCCGAATTCGCCGACGGTGTGGGCGAAGACGAGTGTAACGGCGGTGAGCACAGATCGTTTGGAGAGGGGCAGGAGGAGTTCTCGGAGGATACGGATGCGTCCGGCGCCGAGGAGGACGGCCTGCTCGCGGAGGGCTGGATCGACCGACTGAAAGCCGGCGGCCAGTGGCTGCACGGCGAATGGCAGGCTGTAGATGACGGAGCCGATGACGAGTCCCCAGAAGGTGAAGGCGAGCGGGTGACCGACGATGTGGGTGAGCAGGCGGCCGGGGGCGGTTTGCGGGCCGAGCAGGACGAGGAGGTAGAAGCCGAGAACGGTGGGTGGCAGGAGTAATGGCAGGGCGCAGACGGCTTCGACGACGGGGCGCAGGCGGGAGCGGGTGAAGACGATCCAGGCAGAGATGAGTGTGCCGAGGACGAGCAGGATGAGCGTGGTTACCGCAGCGAGGCGCACGGTGAGCCAGAGCGCGGTGAGGTCAATCCAGTGATGCGGCATTATTTTGGCGGTTCCAGCCCGGCTGCTGCCAGCTCGGCGCGGATTTTGGGAGTGTTGAGGAATTGCAGGAAGCGGTGCGCGGCGGCGGCGTTTTTGGCGCCTTTGATGACGACTGCGCCCTGGATGAGCGGGGCGTAGTCCTGTTGCGGAATGCGGAAGTAGTGGCCACTCTTACTGAGGCGCGGGGTGAGTGCGGAGGTGAGCGAGATGAATCCGACCTGGGCGTTGCCGGACTCGGTGTACTGGGCGGCCTGAGCGATGTCTTCCGCGATGACGAGACGGGATTTGACTGCGGGCATGAGGCCGGCGTGGATGAGGGTCTGCTGCGCTGCGCGTCCATAGGGGGCGTGTTTGGGATTGGCGATGGCGATGGTGCGGATGGAGGGGCTGCGCAGCGCGTCGAGCGAGAGGCTGGAGATGCCGGAGTTGTTACGCGTCCAGAGGACGAGCGTGCCGCGCGCGTAGGCAATGGGCGTGGCAGAGGAGCCGCATCCTCGGTCGATGACGTACTGGGGGTAGGACATGTCAGCGGCCATGAAGAGATCGAAGGGAGCCTGGTTGAGGATCTGCATGGCCAGCGTGGCGGAGGAGTGGTAGGAGGCGAGCACGGTGATGCCGGTCTGCTGCTGGAACTGATGGAGGATAGGCGGCAGAACGGGCTGGAGGTCGGCAGCGGCGGCGAGGCGCAGAGGCTTATGGGGCAGGTGAACCTGCGCGGGGCAGCGGAGGGTGAAGAAGAGTGTGGTGATGACGGCGAAGAAGAGCAGACGACGAAGTTTTTCAGACACGCAGCACCATGACCTCGGTGGATTTGATGAGAGCGGCGACGGTTTCCCCGACCTTGAGCTGCATTTCTCTGGCGGCTTCGGCGGTGATGATGGAATTGATGACCTGGCCGCCGATGGAGAGCTTGACCTGGCAGAGCAGGCCATCGAATTTGAGTTCGACAACGCGGCCTACGAGTTGATTGCGGCCGCTGACGTTGCGCATCATCTGGCGCTTTGGAGTGTCCGGGCGCTTGGCCTTGTGGAGGAGCCCGTCGAGTTCGGCTTCCGGGATGCGGTAGTGACCGCCCGGGGTTTTGACGGACTTGATTTTGCCTCGGTAGATCCACTGCTTCATGGTGGGGTAGGAGATGCCGAGGCGGAGAGCTGCTTCGCGAGGTGACAGGACGGCGACCATATCTACGAATTTAGACGATATGGGCGACGAATTTCTAACGAATTTCCAGAGAGCCGGGGTGGAGTCCGGATGATAGCCTGAAGTTTCAATCCTATGGAACAACCAGTTGAGATGATTCATCACCTGCGCTGCACCGGCTGCGGTCGCGGCATTGAGCCTGCCGAGATTGGCGGGGATTTTCGCTGTCCGGATTGCGGGGAGCTTTTTGAGGTCGTTTATCCGGAGTGGGAAGAGGCGAAGCGTCCGAATCCGGTGGCGCTGAAGTGGCTGTGGAAGGAACGCCGCCGCTCACTGGCGGAGATTGACCAGAGCGGCGTGTGGCGGTTTCGCGAACTGCTGCCGATTGTGGACGATGCGAACGTGGTGACGCTGCGCGAGGGGAATACTCCGCTGTACCGGCTGCCGCGGAACGGTGCGCGGCTGGGATTGCCGGAGCTGTTTGCGAAGCATCAGGGGATGAACCCAACGTCGTCGTTCAAGGACGCGGGGATGACGGCTGCGTTGAGCGTGGCGAAGTCGCGGGGGTTTCAGTGGGTGGCTTGCGCTTCGACGGGGAATACTTCGGCGGCGATGGCGGCTTACGCGGCCCGGGCGGGGATGCGTTGCCTGGTGCTGGTTCCGGAGGGCAAGATTGCCTGGGGCAAGCTGGCGCAGGCGATGGACTACGGCGCGGTGACGCTGCAGTTGCAGACGGATTTTGATGGCTGCGTGGCGGTGCTGGCCGAGGTGGTGCGGCGGGCCCCGGTGTACCTGCTGAACTCGGTGAATCCTTATCGGGTGGAGGGGCAGAAGACGCCGGCGGTGGAGATTGCCGAGGCGATGAACTGGGATGTTCCTGAGCATGTGATTGTGCCGGGGGGCAACCTGGCGAACGTGTCCGCACTGGGCAAGGGCTTTATGGAGATGCAGACGCTGGGGCTGATTGCGCGGGTGCCGAAGCTTTCGGTGATCCAGGCGGCGGGTGCGAATCCTCTGTTCAAGGCGGTGCATGAGTTTGGCGGCGAGCGGATGGAGCCGGTAGAGGCACAGACGCGGGCGACGGCGATCCGCATCGGGAATCCGGCTTCGTGGCGGAAGGCTCTGGCGGTGCTGCGGCAGACGGATGGCCGGGTGGAGCAGGTTTCCGAGGCGGAGATTGCGCTGGCGAAGGCGCGGATTGGGCAGGAAGGCATTGGCTGCGAGCCTGCCTCGGCGGTGACGCTGGCGGGGCTGGAGAAGCTGATGGCGTCCGGGCATGTGAAGCGCGAGGAGCGCGTGGTGCTGCTGCTGACCGGGCATACGCTGAAGGACGCCGATTACACGATTGCCTACCACCGCGGCGATCTGTTGAAGCCGGAGGAAGTTGGCGGGCTGGCGGAGACGATTGCGGCTTCGCGGCGGAATGCGATGCCGATGGACGCCGATGCCGGGGCGGTGCTGCGGCTGCTTGAGAAGGAGCAGGCGTGAGCAAGCGATGGCTGGGAGTGGCAGCGCCTGCAACGTCTGCCAATGTGGGGCCGGGTTTTGATACGGCGGCTGTGGCGCTGGGTATGCATCTGCATGTGGACGCTCAGGAGGCAGAGGAGTTTGGCATTGAGGCTTCGGGTTGGAACGCGGAGGTTTGCGGGGCGCTCGAGAACAACCTGATCCTGGCGGTGTACCGGGAGGTGCTGGAGCGGGCCGGGGTGGCTGTGATGCCGCTGCACTTGCAGCTCCGGAACGAGATTCCTCTGGGGATGGGTTGCGGGTCTTCTGCGGCGGCGAGGGTGGCCGGCGTGACGCTGGCGGTGCATTTTGGCGAGCTGGGCTGGAGCCGGGAGCGGATTTTTGAAGAGGTCGCGCGGCTGGAGGGACATCCTGACAACGCGGCGGCGTGCGTGTTGGGCGGGTTTGTGGTGAGCGGGGCGAAGGATGGCGCCGGTGAGGGCGGTCCAGCGGTAGCGGTGAGGATGACGCCGCCGGAGGGCTGGAGCGCGGTGCTGGCGATTCCTGCGCGGCCGCTGGCTACGTCCGAGTCTCGGGCGGTGCTGCCGGAGCAGTATGCACGGCGGGACGCGGTGAGCACGGTGCAGTGCGTGGCTTTGCTGACGGCGGGGTTTGCGCGGGGGGACGAGTCGCTGGTGCGGGCCGGGATGCATGACTGGCTGCACGAGCCTTACCGTGCGGAGGTTTGTCCGCTGTTGCCCGCGCTGCGGAAGCTGCGCGGCGAGGCAGGGGTGATGGGCGTGGCGCTGAGTGGGGCCGGGCCGTCTGTGCTGGTGCTTTGCCGGAGCGAGGCGGCAGAGGCGATTCGGGCGCAAGCTGTTGCATTGACAGCAGCGAGGGCCGAGCTGGGGGAGACTCTGGTGATGGTTTCGGCGCTGGATGCGAAGGGGCTGCAGGCGACTGGAAACGGGATGCCACTGTGGTAACAAATCCTCCATGACCAATGAGTTCTTTACACGCACTAACGCTCCGGCTATTTTCAGACCGTGGGCAGTTCTGGGGGAGGGCTGCTCTAGCGCCTGAGGCTCCGCTAGTCGGAGCCCGGGCGCTTTAAGTTTTGGGGGGCATTTGGGTGATGCCCGGCGCTGCGACCTTTGTTGGGTCAACTTCATCTCATAGATCAGATAAACTGCTTTTGTAGGAATGTTTTTTGCATCGCAGGTTGAAGAAGGAGAATTATGGCGGGAGCTGGGATTGTAGAAGTGACGGACGCGAGCTTTGATCAGGAAGTGCTGCAGTCGGAATTGCCGGTGCTGGTGGACTTCTGGGCTGCATGGTGTGGTCCTTGCAAGGCGCTGGCGCCGACAGTAGACCAGGTGGCCGGCGAGTACGCGGGCAAGGTGAAGGTGGCCAAGGTGGATGTGGATCGTAATACCGCAGTAGCAATGCGGTTCGGGATTCGCGGCATTCCGGCGCTGCTGGTGTTCAAGGGCGGGAAGGTCGTGGACCAGATTGTGGGTTACGTGCCGAAGGAGATGATCGACCGCTCGCTGGTGAAGGTGATCGCTTGAGCTGAGTTTCTGAAGGACAGGAGAGGCCCGCAGACCGGATGATTCGCGGGCCTTTTTTGCTGGGTCAGTTGTCAGTCCCCAGTTGTCCGTTGATTTTTAAGGCGTCTGCCCGGTCCGTACCAAAAAAAGAGCGTTCTCGACCCCGGTTGTTTTTGTGGGGAAGTTGTTGATTTTGTTGGATTGGTTAGGGTTTTAACTGCTGGATGCATGGGAAAAGGCGCGCTGACAGCGCGCCCTTTTTGTTCCCCTTAAGTTCAGGATATCAATTTTGGGGGGAATTCCCGGCACTTTGCTTTGGAGGGTTTGTGGAGCAAAAGAGGCCTCCTCAGCAGAATCTGTAGGTAGTTTCCGGTTCAGGCAGTCTTCCAAGTGTGTGATAGAGGGCCATTCCCATCGCTTTGAAGGTACGAAATCCGTAGGATCGTCTGGTTGTCACACGAATTTTGTTATTGAGTCCTTCGACCGCTCCGCTTGATAGCTCCCCTTTGGCTCGGAACCAGTTGAGCAGC
>JBMFWD010000025.1:0-45247 GCA_049965615.1 Acidobacteriaceae bacterium | reverse complement strand
AATTCCTCGCCCGGTTCTTCCACTACCGAAAACAAAACACTTTTCGCTTCGCTACTCAGTTACAACTGTAGTACTAAGAACCTGCCCGTCGTAGACCCGTAGTACCTGGCCCGATAATCAGCGCGGGGGACGTTGGGGTGGTGCGGGTTCTTGGTGGATCTCGGTGGGGCGAACAATTGTGCCGAGGTGAGTGTGTGGGGGAACGTCGCAGGTGAAGCGGAATGAATCGTACTATCAGATTTTTTTGCACGTGCCGCAGTAAAGGCGGAAAAGGCGCAGCCTGAAGGATTTGTCCTGACTTCATCGCAGGAATAATCGCTGCACGGTATTGAATCGGGCTGCATCGTAACGATAGTCCTCCATTCATACAGACACCTCTCCGGGCGGCGAGAGAATCAGCAGCGCCATGATCCCGGTGGAAAGACAGGGATCCCGCTGGAAATACAGGTACCCCCGTTTTTTCTAACCTCCATTCAAGCAAGCTTGCCTGGGCCGCCTGTCGCTTCGTTTATTCTGTCTCCCACTCAAGCAAGCTTGAGTGGGCCACCGGCGTGGTGTTTTTGGAGTTTGAGGGGTTAGAGGTTGACAGCTTTCATGCCTTGTTCGTGGTAGCGGGTTCCGGCGGTGGCGTTGGGTGGTAAGGCTTCGTTGATTCGGTTGAGGGTTTCGGGAGTGAGGTTGAGGGTGGCGGCTCCGAGATTTTCTTCGAGGTAATTGAGGTGCTTGGTGCCGGGGATGGGTACGACGTCGTTGCCCTGGGCGAGGACCCATGCGAGGGCGAGCTGCGCGGGGGTGCAGCTGAGTTCGCTTGCGATGGTTTTTATGGTTTCGGCGAGCTGGCGGTTGCGGGTGAAGTTTTCGCCCTGGAAGCGGGGGTGGCGGCTGCGCCAGTCGTCTTCGGGAATGTCTGCGGGGGATTGGAAGCGTCCGGTGAGGAATCCGCGGCCGAGGGGCGAGTAGGCGACGAAGCCGATGCCGAGGTCGCGGCAGGTGTCGAGGATTTCGTCTTCGGGGTCGCGGGACCAGAGGGAGTATTCGGTTTGGAGTGCGGCGATGGGGTGGACTTTGGCGGCGCGCCGGAGGGTGGCGGGAGCGGCCTCGGACATTCCGAGATAACGAACTTTGCCGGCGGCGACGAGCTCGGCCATGGCTCCGATGGTTTCTTCAATGGGAGTGTTGGGGTCGACGCGGTGCTGGTAATAGAGGTCGATGTGTTCAACGCCGAGGCGCTGGAGGCTCAAGTCGCATGCCTGGCGGACGTATTCGGGGCGTCCGTTGACGCCGAGGAATTCGCCGTTGGGTCCGCGCATGTTGCCGAACTTGGTGGCGAGGACGACGTGGTCGCGGCGGTCGCGGATGGCGCGGCCGACGAGCTGCTCGTTGCGTCCGGTGCCGTACATGTCTGCGGTGTCGAGGAAGTTGACGCCTGAGTCGAGGGCGTGGTGGATGACCTGGATGGATTCGGCGTCGTCGGCTGCTCCGTAGAACTCGGACATGCCCATGCAGCCGAGGCCGAGTTCGGAGACGGTGAGTGGCCCGAGGTGGCGGTGAGAGAGAGTTGTGGTTGAGCTCATGGGTGGTTGGATGACGGGGATGGTGAAAGGGATGCGGTGTCGGCGGGGTATCGATCCCGCCCAGGCAGAGCTTGAACGGGGCATCCAGATTGTCGCGGGCGTGCACATGGGCAATCCCAGAGGGTTCGTTACCTCTGCCGGGGGCTTTGCCCTGGGTACCGGGTTATGCGGACTGGGTGATGCGGTAGACGGAGGCGGGTGGGATGTTGACGAGGGCTCGTCCCAGGCAGGTGGACTGGAGGCCGAGGCGTTCGAGGCAGGGTCTGGGGACTGGGCAGAGCGGACCGTAGGTGAACTGGTAGAAGGCTCCGCCGGGCTGCATGCACCGGAACGCTCCGCGGAGGAGGGCCAGTACGCGGGGCGGGGAGAGATTGAGGAGCGGCAGGCCGCTGACGACGGCGCCGATGGAGTTTTGCGGGAAGAGGTTGCGGCGGTGGAGGTGGCGCGCGTCCATTTCGAGGACGCTGGCGGCGGGGAAGCGCTCGCGAAGGAGGCGGGCAAATTGGGGGCAGGTTTCGACGAGGGTGAGGTCGCGCTCGCGGACGCCCTGGTCGAGGAGGGCCTGGGTGAAGACGCCGGTTCCGGGGCCGAGTTCGATGATGGGGCCGGAGTGGCTGCCGATTTCGCTGGTGATGAGGCGGGCGAGGGCGGGGCCGGAGGGTGCGATGGCGCCGACCTGGGAGGGGTCAGAGGTGATGGCGCGGAGAAAGGTGAGGGTGTCTTTGATGTGCGCGTCGGGCCACTTGATGTCTGGCCAGTTGATGAGGGGACGGTTCATGCCGTGGGTTTTTCTCCGTGGGGGTGGCTGGGATTGGCCGGCTGGGCGTGATGGAAGCGGGCGGCTTTTACGGAGATGGTTCGGCAGGAAAAAACATTATCTGAAGTTGTACCAGATGAGAGTGAAGTCTGGCTGAAGAGAGTTGGGGTGGGGGAAAACGATGGTGATGGGTGGGGGGGATGTTGCTGGTGTGCTGGTCCGGTAGTTTTCTTACTGGTAGGAGTAATACCAATGCAGATTACGAGCAAGGGGCAGGTGACGATTCTGCAGGAGATACGGAATGCACTGGGTTTGCTGCCGCATACCGAAGTGGAGTTTGAGGTGAGCGGGGATCACGCGCGAATTCGGAAGGCGAAACGGACAGAGGGGACGGGCTTGCGGGGACAGAGGGTGCTGGGAGCGCTGCGAGGGGCGGCGGATACCCGCATGTCGACGGCGGATAAGAACGGCAAATGACGGCTGCGCTGGAGAAGCTGGGAGCGCGGTTGCGGCGGCGCCGGGGGGTGCTGGTGGACAGCAATGTTCTGCTGGATATTGCGATGGAGGACCCGAAGTGGGGGGAGTGGTCGGCTCGGGCGCTGGCGGAGTGTGCGGAGCGGACGGCGCTGATTGTGAATCCGATTGTGTATACCGAGGTTTCGATTGGCTTTCGCACGATTGAGTCGCTGGATGCGGCTTTGCCTGCGGATTTTTATGAGCGGGAGGCTTTGCCGTGGGAGGCGGGTTTTCTGGCGGGAAAGTGTTTTGTGCAGGATCGGCGGCGGGGTGGGCAGCGGGTGACTCCGCTGCCGGATTTTTATATTGGGGCGCATGCGGCGATTGAGGGGCTGGCGTTGCTGACTCGGGATGGGGCTCGGTATCGGATTTATTTTCCTACTGTGGAGATTTTGGGCCGGAGTAGGTTGGGTTGGCGCTTTGCGCCGGTTTCCACGTCCCCTTCGTGGACCCATTCGACTCGCTTTCAGCTCGCTCAGGGCAGGCGATGGGGCACCCCGGTTTCTTTCCACCTGGGTCGTTCGGACCCCACTCATGCGCGAAGGGCGAGCATGAATGGGGCACCCCGGTTTGTTCACGGATGGAAGGATTTGGACCGGGTTTTCAACATGGTTGGGGTGGTCTGGGTGGGAGTGGGTAGCTGCGGGCGGGCCTAGAATATAGAGCTATGGCTGAGTTTACCCACCTGCATCTACATACTGATTACTCCCTTCTGGATGGGGCCTGCGACGTTGAAAAACTGGTGAACCGTGTGGCCGATATCGGGCAGACGTCTGTTGCGATTACCGACCATGGGAACATTTACGGCGCGGTGCACTTTTTTGAGGCGGCGAAGAAGCGCGGGATCAAGCCGATATTGGGTTGCGAGCTGTACATCTGCCAGAAGGAGGATCACCGGGCTGATCCGCAGGGGGATGACTACAACCACCTGCTGGTGCTGGCGGAGAACGAGGAGGGTTACCGGAATCTGGTTCGGCTGACCTCGGAGGCTTCGCTGCATGGGTTTTATCGCAAGCCGCGCGTGAGCAAGAAGTACCTGGCCGAGCATGCGGAGGGTCTGATTGGTTTTTCAGGGTGCCTGGCGGGCGAGTTTTGCCAGAACCTGATGGACGGGAATTACGAGGGCGCGAAGGCGACGGCGGGGCAGTACCAGGACATTTTCGGGAAGGGGAATTTCTTCCTGGAGATTCAGGACCAGGGGCTGGAGCTGGAGAAGAAGATTCATGCGGACATGTTCAAGCTGGAGAAGGAGCTTGGGATTCCGCTGGTGGCGACCAATGACAGCCACTATTTGTGCGAGGACGATCATCATGCGCATGACGTGCTGCTGTGCGTGCAGACATTGGGTTCGATCAACGATCCGAAGCGGTTCAAGTTTGATTCGGACCAGTTTTATGTGAAGTCGGCGGCGGAGATGGAGAAGTTGTTCAGCCATGCACCGGAGGTGGTGAGCCGCACGATGGAGTTTGCGGAGCGGTGCTCGCTGAAGCTGAGCAAGGTGGAGAATCCGTTTCCTGAGTTTGCGGTGCCCGAGGGGCATACGATCGACAGCTACTTTGAGGAGGTTTGCCGGAAGGGCTTTCGGAAGCGGCTGGATACGGACATTCGGCACTTGCAGGACCGGGGATTGCTGCGGAGCCAGATCAGCGATTACGAGGCGCGGCTGGAGCGCGAGATCGACATCATCAAGCAGATGAAGTTCTCGGGGTACTTCCTGATTGTGTGGGATTTCATCCGTTACGCGAAGGAGCACGAGATTCCGGTGGGGCCGGGTCGTGGTTCGGCGGCGGGTTCGCTGGTGGGCTACGTGATGGAGATTACGAATATCGACCCGCTGCAGAACGTGCTGCTGTTCGAGCGTTTTTTGAATCCGGAGCGCGTGTCGATGCCGGACATCGATATCGACTTTTGCATGAACCGCCGCGGCGAGGTGATTGAGTACGTCACGAAGAAGTATGGGCGGGAGCAGGTGGCGCAGATTATCACGTTCAACACGATGGCGGCGAAGGCGGCGATCAAGGACGTGGGGCGCGCGCTGGACATGCCTTATGGGGAAGTGGACCGGATTGCGAAGATGATTCCGGCGACGGTAGGAGTGACGATTGACCAGGCGCTGACGGATTCGCCGCAACTGCAGGAGGCGTACGACACGAACCCGCAGATTCGTGAGCTGGTGGATACGGCGAAGAAGCTGGAGGGGCTGGTGCGCGGGGCGGGCGTGCATGCGGCGGGCGTGGTGATTGCGCCGAGGCCGCTTACGGACCTGGTTCCATTGAGCAAGAGCAAGAACGATGAAATCGTCACGGCGTATGACATGAAGGCCATCGAGAAGATGGGGCTGCTGAAGATGGACTTTCTTGGGCTGACGACGCTGACGGTGATTGATGACTGCCTGAAGATGATCCAGAAGAACCGGGGCGAGTCGCTCGAGATGGCGACGATTCCGCTGGATGACCAGACGACGTATGAGCAGGTGTTTCACCGGGCGCTGACTTCGGGGGTGTTCCAGTTCGAGTCTGGCGGGATGCGGGACGTGCTGCGGCGGTACAAGCCGACGTGCGTGGAGGATTTGACGGCGCTGAATGCGCTGTATCGTCCGGGGCCGATCCAGGGCGGGATGATTGACGATTTTATCGAGCGGAAGTGGGGCCGCAGGAAGGTGGAGTATGAGCTGCCGCCTCTGGAGACGATTCTGAAGGAGACGCTGGGCGTCATCGTGTACCAGGAGCAGGTGATGCAGATTGCGAATGCGCTGGCCGGATACTCGCTGGGCGAGGCGGATCTGCTGCGGCGCGCGATGGGCAAGAAAAATCCCGAGGACATGGCGAAGCAGCGGACGCGGTTTATGTCCGGCGCGGAGGAGAAGGGATTTCCGCAGGACAAGGCTGAGAAGATCTTCGACCTGATGGAGCAGTTTGCGGGGTATGGGTTTAACAAGTCGCACTCGGCGGCGTATGCGCTGCTGGCGTACCAGACGGCCTATTTGAAGACGCATTATCCGGTGGAGTTTATGGCGGCGCTGTTGACGTCGGAAATTTCGAAGCCGGAAAACGTGGTGAAGTACATCCAGGAGTGCAAGGAGCTCGGGATTCCGGTGGAGCCGCCGGATGTGCTGTTCAGCGATGCGGACTTTACGCCGCATGGGAGGTCGATTCGGTTTGGGCTGACGGCGATCAAGAATGTGGGGCGGAACGCGATTGACTCGATTCTGGCGGCGCGGGCGGAGTTGGCGAAGGAGGGTCGGAATTTTGCGAACTTCTGGGAGTTCTGCGAGAAGATTGACCTGCGATTGATGAACAAGCGGGTGATTGAGTCGCTGATCAAGGCCGGGGCGCTGGATTCGTTTGGGACGCGCAGCGCGCTGATGGCATCGGTGGACAAGGCGATGGAGCGGGCGCAGAAGGCGCAGCGGGATGAGGCGGCGGGGCAGGCGGGGCTGTTTGGGATTTTTGATGCGCAGCCGGAGGTGGTGGCGAGGGCCGATGATCTGCCGAATGTGCCGGACTGGGAAGAGAGTTTGCGTTTGCAGTCGGAGAAGGAGGTTCTGGGGTTCTTTGTTTCGGGGCATCCTCTGGACCGGTATGCGGATAAGCTGCGGAACCTGCCCAGCGTGATGGACGTGGCGACGGCGCTGGAGACGAAGCCGGCTCCTTCGAGCGGGCGGCGCGGGCAGGGGACGGAGAATGAAGTTTCGGTTGCGGGGATGATTACCGGGCTGAAGGTGGCAAAGTCAAAGCGATCTGGCGAGTTGTATGCGCAGGCGGCGCTGGAGGATGCGACGGGAAAGATTGATTTAATCTGCTTTCCTAGGGATTATGAGCGGCTGGCGGACGCACTGAAGATTGAGGCTCCGGTGGTGGCGAGGGGTCAGTTGCGCGCCGAGGAGGACGCGGCGCCGAAGCTGGCGTTGTCTTCGATTCAGCCGCTGGACGATGTGAAGGTGAAGTTGCCGGGTAGCGTGCGCATCAAGGTTCCGCTGGAGCGGATGAGTGAAGCGGGGCTGGAAGAGCTGAAGGCGTTGATTGCGGGCGCGCCGGGGCCGGGGCGGCTGATGCTGAACCTGGAGAAGAAAGGCGAGTTTTGCGTGGTGCTGGAGCCGTCGCAGGGGTTTTCCGTGGCGGCAGACCGTGGATTTGTGGAGCGGGCCGAGGCTCTGCTGGGCCGGGGCATGGTGCAGGCGCTGGATTAGGGCGATGTGATGCGGTAGCGGCAGCGGCAGCAGCATGGTCAGAGCCTAGTCCTTTACAATCGAGGAGTTATGAGCGATCAGACAGCAGGAAATCCCGTAGCGCAAGAGACGGTGCCCGAAGCGTGGGTGAAGACGGAGCTGGCGCGGCATCCGCATCGGCCCGATCCGCTGGGGTTTATCGAGCGGATGTTCACGGATGTGAGCCAGATTCATGGGGATCGGGCGTTTGGGGACGATCCGGCGATGTTTTGCGCGATGGCGCGGCTGGACGGCGAAGAGGTGATGGTGATTGCGAACCTCAAGGGCCGTTCGACGAAGGAGAAGGTGCAGCGGAAGTTCGGGATGCCCGATCCGGAGGGTTACCGTAAGGCGCTGCGGGCGATGAAGCTGGCGGAGAAGTTTGGGCGTCCGGTGGTGACGCTGATTGATTTGATGGGAGCAAATCCGGGGCTGGGCGCCGAAGAACGGGGACAGGCCGAGGCGATTGCTCGGAATTTGCGGGAGATGTCGCGGCTGCGGGTTCCGATTATTGCGACGATTACGGGCGAAGGCGGCTCGGGCGGGGCGCTGGCGCTGGCGGTTGCGGACCGGGTGCTGATGCTGGAAAAGGCGATCTACTCGGTGATTTCGCCGGAGGCATGCGCTTCGATCATGTGGCGCGACGCTTCGAAACGGGCGGAGGCGGCCGCGGCGCTGAAGGCGACGGCCGATGGCGTGAAAGAGTTGAAGTGTCTGGATGATGTGGTTCCTGAACCGGAGGGCGGCGCGCACAGCGATCCGGATGGCGCAGCCCGGCTGCTGGCCGAGAGGCTGCATCTACATTTGAATGAACTGAAGGCGCTTCCGGTGGATGAGCTGGTTCGGCGGCGGTATGAGAAGTTCCGGAATATTGCCCAGTTTTACACTGCCGGTTGATGTGACCGGAAAGCTGCCGCTGCGGAGATACGTGTGAGCACATTTGAGCGCCTGCGGGCGCTGGGCTGGGTTGTAATTTCGGTGCTGTACTTTCTGCTGGCCGAGCGGCTGGCGGCGAGCGCGGCGACCGGGCTGGCGAGCGGCGCGTGGGAAGAGCTGTGGTATCGGGTTTTCCTGCTGTTTTTGCTGATTGTGGGTTATGCCGCGCTGGGCTACACGAGCGAAGGGCAGAAGCATCCTGTACGGGCGATGGGCCTGGTGCGTCGCGAAGGGTGGAAGGGCGAGCTTGCGCTGGGCGCGGCGATGGGCTGGGGCGGCATGGTGGCTTGCGTGCTGCCGATTGCGCTGAGCGGCGGACTCTACCTGTACTTTTACTGGAGCTGGTCGCATGTGGGGATGCTGTTCCTGGACATAGCGATTCTGGCTGTGGCGGCGGTGGCCGAGGAAGTGGCGTTTCGCGGGTATCCTTTTCAGCGGCTGATTGACGCGACGGGGCCGGTGACGGCGACGGTGCTGGCAGCGCTAGGCTTCGGGATACTGCATATGGGGAATCCGGATGCGAGTGCGGCGAGCACACTGACGACGGTGCTGGCGGGATGGTTGCTGGCGCTGGCGTACCTGCGGACGCGGGCGTTGTGGGTGCCGATCGGTTTCCATTTTGCGTGGAATGCGGCGATGGGAGTTTTGTTTGGGCTGCCGATCAGCGGGTTGACGGAGTTTTCTCCGGTGATCAAGACATATGCCTATGGGCCGTTGTGGCTGACGGGTGGCGGATATGGTCCGGAGGGCGGGGCGGTTGCGATTGTAGTGCTGCTGGCGCTGCTGGTGGTGATGATGATGGCGACGCGGAGCCTGAAGTATCGCTGGGCGATTCCGGAGATTGTGCCGGGCGGGATTCCGGTGGACATTGATGCGATTTCGCGGCGTCAGCATGAGGCGGCGATGGGGCCGCAGGCTCCGGCAGCTCCGGCGGCTCCTGTGCTGGTGCAGATTGGCGGGATTCCGAGCACGGTGACCCCGGCGACGATGCCGCCGGCGGAGGGCGCCGGGAATACGTGGGCGCCGGTTCGGGGCGAGCGCGACGAAGCGGTTGCGGAGAAGCCGGTGGAGTCCGGTCCGGCGGAGCCGCGTGCGGCGGAGCATGGCGCGAATGAGAAGCCGGTAGAGGGGCAGGTTCTGCCGGAGACGCACGAGCCGTGAGACGGAATTTTGATGGGAGCGGGTCAGGAGCCGGACCTGTGTTATGCGGTCTGAATCGTGTAGACTAACGGAAGCGAAACTGTCGTTCTTCCCGGGCGAACCCTGCTCATTATCAGGCGAAATCCAGAAGAATCCAGGCTGTTGAGAGGCTGCCCAAAGGGCGAGGCCCGACAGAGGTTGCGCCCAGTTTCTGTGAGGAGAGATTTGTCATGGCCAAGATTGCCAAAACTGCAGACCGTAAGAAAGTGATGGACACGACGAAGAGCACGGATTGCCCGAAGTGCTCGAAGCCGACCCGGATTGTGAAGCGCGTGAAGGATCGCGAGCGCGGAATTCCGGGCGGGGTGTACATTTCCTGCTCGGTCTGCGAGTTTTTCGAGAAGCTCTAAGCGTAAAGAGACGTAATGGGAAGAAAATGCCCGGCTTTGGCCGGGCATTTTCTGTTTCTGGAGGGGTTGAGGCGGGTTATCCGGTGGCGGCGGCGATTTCTTCAAGAATGGCGGCGGTGGCGGCGGCTGGATCGGACGCCTGGGTGATGGGCCGGCCGACGACGAGGAAGCTGGCTCCGGCGGCGATGGCGGAAGCGGGTGTTGCGACACGCTTCTGGTCACCGATGGCGGCTCCGGCGGGGCGGATGCCGGGGATGACGAGGGTGGCATCGGGGAAGGCGGCGCGGGTGGAGGTGACTTCTTCGGAACTGCAGACGAAGCCATGGATGCCGGAGGTCCAGGCCATGGAGGCGAGGCGAGCGACCTGGGCGGCGGGCGGGTCGGAGACGCCGATGGCGTGGAGCTGGGGTGTGTCCATGCTGGTGAGAACGGTGACGGCGAGGAGCTGCGGGGGATGGGGCATGCGGTCAGCGGCGTCGGCGGCGGCCCGGAGCATGGCGGGTCCTCCGCTGGCGTGGAGGGTGAGGAGGCCGGCACCGGAGAAGGACGCGGTGCGGACGGCTCCGGCGACGGTGTTGGGGATGTCGTGGAGCTTGAGGTCGAGGAAGACGTTGAGGCCGCGGGCGGCGAGGGTGGAGACGATCCGGGGGCCTTCTGCGATGAAGAGTTCGAGGCCGACCTTGACCCAGCGGATGGCGGGGCCGAGGCGATCGGTGAGGGCGAGAGCCTGGGCGGCGGTGGGGAAGTCGAGGGCGACGATGAGGCGGTCTTGAGGGGACAGGCGCGGGTGGACTGAGGTGGGAGTGGTCACACCCAAATGATAAAGGCGGAACGGGTGAATACACCGTTCCGCCGATAGTGCTACCACCGATTTTGGATTATCCCTGGGGATTCGGAGGGTAGGAAACTTTGGCGACTTCCGCGCCGTTCTGGATCAGGCTGACGCGAACGCGGGCGAGACCCTTGTTGCGCATCCCTAGTTGCGCTGCAGCCGCATAGGAGAGGTCGATGACGCGGGTTGTGGGGACCGGTCCACGGTCATTTACGCGCAGTACGACAGATTTATGGTTCTGCAGGTTGGTGACGCGCACGAGCGATCCGAGAGGGAGCGTCCGGTGAGCGCAGGTAAGGTCGCGCATGTTGAATGTCTGGCCGCTGGCTGTTTCCCTGCCCTGGAACTTTGAACCGTACCAGGAGGCTATGCCGATCTGTTGCCAGTCATGCCCATCCTTTTTATTTTGTGCGGCGGCTTTGATTGCTGCTGCCTCAAGGGTTGGGTTGAGGGTTGCGGTGGATGCTTTTACGCCCGTCAGACCTATGGTGAGGATGATGGCGGCTCCGATGGGGTGCAAGTGTCTTCGCTTGCCGAATTTGAGTCTTTTATCGATAAGAAACATACTCCTCCATAGGGATGATGGTACCCCGGAAAATGCAATTAAGTCAAACTGCACCATGGGTTTAGCAAATTAACGAAGAATTTTAATTGTAACTATGCAGGTTACATAGTATGTAAGTGTTTTGGTTACATATTGAGCAGTGCGGGGTAAAGCGTTGCTGGCGCGGGTGGACGCCAGGGGGAGGCGTGGCGCTGCCGGCTGATGGAGGGTGGAGTGAGGGCGCGAGTGGAGAGACCTGGGGAGTGGGATTTCCTGTTGGGGCGGAGTTGGTTGAAAATGGGTGAGGCGTCGGTGAATGCGGGGCCAGCGCGTGGTTGTTTTTCCTAAGTAATTGATTTTATGGGTGTAAGCTGGGGTTGCCGGTTTTCCGGCGGGGGGATGATGGATACAAGCGTGACGGGGCGGAGCATGGAGAGCGGGAAAGAATCCGGGAATCGCCGGGCGGAATGGCTGCAACCGGCGGTCCTGGCGGTTACGGGGCTTGCGCTTTACCTGTTTGAGCTGGGCAAGGGAGCGTTGCCGGACTGGGATTCTGCGATTTACGCCGAGGTGACGCGGGAGATGCTGGCCGGGCACCACTGGCTGACGCCTTACTGGAACTTTCATCCGTTTTTTGAGAAGCCGCCGCTGCTGTACTGGTCGCAGATGGTGACGTTCCGGTTGTTCGGGATCGGGGAGTTTGCTGCGCGGCTGCCTTCGGCGCTGGCCGGGGTGGGGACGCTGCTGCTGGTGTATGGGATTGTGCGGCGGATGGCCGGGCGGGGGGCGGCGTGGTTTGCGGCGCTGGTTCTGCTTTCGACCCGGTACTTTTACCACTGGTCTCGGGAAGGGACGACGGATGCGCTGCTGTGCTTCTGCATTTATCTGACGGTTTATGGGTATGTGCGGATGCGGGAGGGGGATGGGCGGTGGTTCTGGCTGCTGTGCGCGGGGCTGGGGCTGGGCGTGCTGGCGAAGGGTCCGGCGGAGTTTGTGGCTCCGATGGCGATTGGGGTGGACTGGCTGCTGCAGGGGCGGAAGCGGCTGTTGACGCTGCGGGAGTTCTGGCTGGGTGTGCTGGTGCTGGCGGTGATTGCGGTGCCCTGGCATCTGTGGATGGTGGTCCATTATGGATGGGGGTATGTGCAGGATTACCTGGGGTACCAGATTCTGGCGCGGACGAGCCGTCCGCTGCAGGGTAACAGCGGCGGTTTGCTGTACTACTTTCCGGTGCTTTGGGCGGGGGCGGCTCCGTGGTGCCTGCTGGGGGTATGGGCGCTGGCGCGCCGGGTATGGAAGCGGGACGGGGAGTTTTTGCTGCCGTGGCTGCTGATGGGCGTGACGCTGGGGCTGTACACGGTGGTGGAGACGAAGCTGCGGTGGTACATCGTACCGATGTATCCGGCGTTGGCGATGGAGGTGGGCAGGCTGCTGGAGATGTGGAACCGGCGGTGGCGGGCGGTGAGTTATGCGGTGGGACTGGCGGTGGTGGTGTTTATTGGAGGGGCCTGCTGGAAGCGGTCCGTCTGGCCGGGGCTTCCGACTGCGAATGCGGAGCGGCAGCTGGCGCTGGCCGTGAGGGCGCATGGGGATGCGGGTCCGCTGATAGTGGTGGGCGAGAGCGGTCCGGAGTCTGTGCTGGATGTTCCGACGGCGCTTTTTTACAGCAGGCGGGAGGTGGTCTGGCAGCAGTTGCCGGATGACCTGAGCGGGCTGGAGTCGGCGGTGAAGACTTATCCGGCGGTGGATGTGATTCTGTTGAAGACGACGGCGGAAAGGCTGGGCCAGCGGTTTGTGGTTCGTCCGGTGGAAGAGAGCGGGGAGGTGGAACTGGCGCGGGTGAGCCGGAAGCCATGAACGAGGAGGGAGCGGTGATGCAGGGCGCGAGGCCGGTGGTGCTGACGGTGGCGGGGTTTGATCCTTCGTCGGGAGCGGGAGTGACGGCGGATTTGAAGGTGTTTGCGGCGCATCGGCTTTATGGTGTGGCGGCGATTACGGCGTTGACGGTGCAGTCGACGCAGGGGGTGCGGTGGATGGAGCCGGTGGAGGCCGGGTTGCTGGGGGAGACGCTGGCGTGCCTGGCGGAGGATGTGACCGTGGCCGGGGTGAAGATCGGGATGCTGGGGACGCGGGCGAATGTGGGGGTGGTGGCGGAGTTTCTGCGGACGGCGGGCGTGGCGCGCGAGCGCGTGGTGCTGGACCCGGTGGTGCGGTCGAGCTCGGGACGGGATCTGCTGACGTCCGATGGGGTGGAGGCTTTGCGGGCGGAGCTGTTGCCGCAGGTGGGCTGGGTGACGCCCAACCTGGCGGAGCTGCGCGTGCTGACGGGGGTGGTGATGGAGGGCCGGGAGGCGGTGCTGGAGGGTGCGTGGCGGCTGGCGGACAGGGTTGGAGCTTTGGGGAATGCTGAGTTGCATGTGGTGGTGACGGGCGGGCATCTGGAGCCTCCGGATGATTTTTTGCGGACGGCGGAGGGCGAGGAGCTTTGGTTTGCGGGCAGGCGGGTGGAGACGACGGCGACGCATGGGACGGGGTGCAGTTTTTCTTCGGCGCTGCTTTGCCGGCTGGTGATGGGGGATGGGCCGGCAGAGGCTGTGACGGAGGCGAAGCGGTATGTGCGGGAGGCGATGGAGGCGGCATACCTGGTGGGGCGGGGGCATGGGCCGCTGCATCATCTTTATGGGCTGGAGCGGAAGGCGGGAGAGTAGGCGATGGTTGCGCTACCGGGCGCAAGGCGCTGATATGATGGGAGTATGACGCAGCTTGAAGTGCTTTACCGGTACGAGATGCATCCGACCGAGGCGGCGATGGCCGGCGTGGGCGCGATGCGGCAGGTGTATGGCGTAAGGAAGATTGTGTTTGACGAGTCAGCGAAGACGGTTCGTGTGGAATACGACGCGACGCGGCTGAACGCTGCGACGATTGCGCAACTGCTGCGGCGGTCGGGGATCGATATTGTGGAAGAGATTCCGCTGGCGATGCCGAAGCCGGTGGAGCCGGAGGTTGCGGCGGCGCAGTAGGTTTGCGCTGCAGGGTAATTTTTCGCAAAGTTCCTGATGACGAGACAGCCTCTCCCGAATGGGAGAGGCTGTTTTGCTTTTGGCATTCAATCTGCTTGTTTCGCGCGCGAATCCACGCTGGCTGCGTAAATTTGGCGGTGTTAGTCTTGCGGTCATGAAAAAGCTGGTGCTTTTGGTGCTTGCAGTCAGTTCTGTGTGGTTTTCTGCGTATGCGTTGCCTGTATCGAGGAATGCTTTTCAATCGACGGCGAATGTCACGCGGTCTGTTCCGCCGGATGTGCAGGTGATTACGCTGGGCGACTCGGTGGTGGCGCTGGAGCGGGGATGGAAGTTCCATCCGGGGGATTCGCCGTGGGTGGACGGATCGCCTTTGTGGGCGCAGCCGGGGTATGGCGATGCGGGCTGGGCGGCGATGGACCTGGTGCCGAAAGCGGAGACAGAGGATCCCTTCTTAGGCACCTCAGGCTATATTCCGGGCTGGACGGCGCGGGGCTATCCCGGTCTGACTGGTTATGCGTGGTACCGCCTGCGTGTTTGGGTGAAGCATCCGGGCGAGAAGCTGTGGTTGAAGATGCCGTCGGATTATGAGGACGCTTTCCAGCTCTATGCCAATGGGAGGTATGTAGGTCAGTTCGGGGGCTTCTCCTTCCGCCATGCGGCGCTGTATTTCAGCAAGCCGACGGCTTTTGCGCTGCCGAAGGCCGGGCCGGACGGGATTCTGACGCTGGCGGTGCGGTTTTACATGTCGCCTGCCACCGTATTGAATGCTCCGGACACGGGCGGCATGCACGATCCCCCCGCACTGGGACTGGCCTCAACGGTGCAACTGATGCAGGCTTCGGCCTGGAACACACTGCTTCGGGGGCAGTTTGGTCACCTGGCGATGCTGTTTCTCTCTTTGCTGACGGCGCCGCTGGCGCTCTGGGCGTGGCTGTACAACCGGCGGGATCGCATGTGGATGTGGCTTTTCCTGGCGCTGGTTTGGAGCCTCATAAAAATCCTGACAGTGGATCTGGCCTATCTGACGACGGTCGTGAGCGTGGGCTCTTTCAGGCTGCTGTTTGCGATTGTGCTGCCGCTTTGGCCGATGTTCTGGTGGCACTGGTTCGGGTTGAAGGAGAAGCGATGGATTCCGCGCGCCGCATGGGGGCTGGCCGCGGCGTCGACGCTGGCGGGTATCCTGGCCGCGACGCCCTATCTTGCATGGCAGATTGTGCCGAAGGCTGCTCTGCCCGGGTGCAATGACCTATCGATTGGACTGGACATGGGAGTCAATTTACTGATGATCGTGATCCTCGTAGAGGGTTTTCGCCGCGATCGGGTGGAGGCGCTTCTGTCGGCCATTCCGATTGCCCTGGACTTGTTCAGCATCGCGGATCCCTACCTGCTGGTAACTTTCCACATCCCATATGAGGTTTTCCCGTTTGGCTTTGGAATCACGGTAGCTGGTGTCGCTTACTTTCTGATGATCACGGTGATCGCCTTGCTCTCTTTGCGGCGGTTTATGAAGACGCAGGTAAAGGCGTCGCGGGAGCGGGAGTCAATCCATCGGGATCTGGAGCAGGCGCAGCAGTTGCAGCAGCGGGTGCTGGTGCCGGAGGCGGTGGACTCGCGGCATTTCAGGGTGGAGACCGAGTATCATCCGGCGCAGCAGGTGGGTGGGGATTTCTTCCAGACGGTGGCGCGGGCGGATGGGAGTCTGCTGGTGGTGGTTGGGGATGTTTCCGGCAAGGGCGTGAGCGCGGCGATGCTGGTGGCGGTGCTGGTGGGTACGATTCGGAATCAGGCGGAACATAGTTTTGATTCGCAGGAGATGCTGGCGGTGATGAACCGGCGGATGGTGGGCCGGTCAGGCGGGCATTTTGCGACGTGTGTGGTGGCGGAGATTGCTCCGGATGGGAGGATGCGGATTGCGAATGCGGGGCATTTGCAACCGTATCGAAATGGCGAGGAGCTGGAGTTGGAGGGTGCTTTGCCTCTGGGGCTGACCGCGGAGGCGGAGTATGGGGTGCAGACGTTGCAGTTGCAGGCTGGGGATCGGCTGACGTTTATCACGGATGGGGTGGTGGAGGCGCAGAACGAGGCGAAGGAGTTGTTTGGATTTGAGCGGGCGCGTTCGATTTCTTCGCAGGCTGCGGGTGAGATTGCCCGAGCTGCCAGCACCTTTGGGCAGGAGGATGATATTACGGTGGTGGGGGTGGCGTTTGCCGGGGCTTGATGGGTTGGCGCTTTGCGCCGATTGTAGTCCCACATTTTCTTTTCCACCTGTGGAAGGTGAAAGCATCGGGCACGGGGATTGCAGGTCCAGGCGCGAGCTGTGGGTTGGTGTGGGTCCAGCGCTACCGCGCTGGAGAGTGAGGAGTTCTGGGAGAAACTTTTGAGAGCAATTCCGGTTGAGGTATTCTCGGGATTCTTCGCTTCGCTCTGAATGACACTTCCAGCTTTTTGAGCCTGGCGGAGTTTCTGGCGGGGGGTGGCGGTTGGAACTGCAGAGCCCCCTCGGCTGCGCTCGGGGCAGGCTTTCGCTTCGCTCTGAATGACAGCCTGCGTGGTTCAGGAGCTTTCTTTCCCACCCACGGGCAACTATCTTCCAAAAACCGAAAATGTTGCACGTGGACCTTGAATCCGCTCACCCGAGCTCGTCCTGAGCGGTCGTGGAAATGGGGAACCTTTGCGGTTCCCCATTTTGTTTGTTGGGTGTGGTCAGTACTTCATGAGGTTGGCGATGGCCTGGAAGATGTGTTCGGGTTGGGGCAGGATGACGTCTTCGACGATGGGCTGGTAGGCGACGAAGGTGTCCAGCGCGGCTATGCGGCGGACGGGTGCGTCGAGGTCGTCGAAGAGCTCGTCTGCGATGCGGGCGGCGATTTCTGCACCGTAGCCCCAGCTTAGAGTGTCCTCATGCAGGACGATGACGCGGCTGGTTTTGCGGACGGAGGTGGCGATGGCTTCCCAGTCGTAGGGGTTGAGGGTGCGGAGGTCGATGACTTCGGTTTCGATTTCGAGCTCGCGCTGGGCCTTTTGCGCGGCCTGGAGGGCGCGGGGCACGGTGGCACCGTAAGTGACGATGGTGAGGTCGGCGCCCGGGCGGACGGTTTTTGCCTTGCCGAAGGGGATCATGTAGTCGGGTCCGGGATAGCGGGCGCGACCGTAGGTTTCACGGTAGAGGCGCTTGTGTTCGAGGAACATGACAGGGTCGTCGCAGCGCAGGGCGGTGCGGAGCAGGCCGTTGGCGTCGAGCGCGTTGGAGGGGAAGACGACGCGCATGCCGGGGGTGTGGGTGAAGATGCTTTCTCCGCACTGGGAGTGGTACATGCTGCCGCCGGTGAGGTAGCCGCCGATGGCGACGCGGATGACGGCGGGGCTGGAGAAGCTTCCGTTGGAGCGCCAGCGCATGGCGGGGAGCTCGTTGCGGAGCTGGTGCATGGCGGGCCAGATGTAGTCGAAGAACTGGATTTCGGCGACGGGCTTGAGGCCGCGGACGCCCATGCCGACGGCGCGTCCTGCGATGGAGGCTTCGGCGAGGGGCGAGTTGAAGACGCGGTCGGAGCCGAACTCGGTCTGGAGGCCGGAGGTGAGCTTGAAGACGCCGCCCTTGCCCTTGATGGAGTGCTCCTGAATGTATTCCTCGCGGGAGCAGTCGGCTACGTCTTCGCCGAAGACGACGATGCGGGGGTCACGGCGCATTTCATCTTTGAGGCAGGCGTTGATGAGGTCGGCCATGGTGCGCTCGGGCGAGGCTGGGTCAGATTCCGGCTCGGTGGCGAGGCTGTCGCGGGTGGGGTCGTAGTTCCCGGAGTACTGGTGGCGGAGGATGCTGGGAACGTCGGTGGCGGGCAGTGCTGCGCGGACGGCGCGCTCTGCGGCGATGCGGACTTCCTCGTCGACCTCGCGCTCGATTTTGTTGATGCCTTCGTCGTCGAGGATGCCCTCGCGGAGGAGGAACATCTGCATTTTGGCGATGGGGTCGCGGAGGGAGTCGGCCTGGCGCTCGCTTTCTGGACGGTAGGCGCGGTCATCGTCGGAGAGGGAGTGCGAGTAGGGACGGATGACGTGGCCGTGAACGAAGGCGGGTCCGTTGCCGGCGCGGCAGTGGGCGACGGCCTCGCTGAAGGCGTTGTAGGAGGCGATGGGGTCGGTTCCGTCGACCTCGGCAAAGTAGAAGTTGGGGAAGCCGGAGACGATTTTTGAGATGTTGCCGCCGGGGGTGTTGACCTCGACGGGGACGGAGATGGCGTAGCCGTTGTCCTCGACGGCGAATACGACGGGCAGCTTGAGGTTGGAGGCGATGGAGAGGGATTCCCAGAACTCGCCCTGGCTGGTGGAGCCTTCGCCGACGGAGACATACACGACCTCGTCGCCGTGGAAGGTGACGTCCTTGTAGGCGCGGTAGTCGCCCTCGTGTTTTTCGGCAGCTTCGGGGTGGCGGGAGAAGTAGCGGCCCGCCTCTGCGCAGCCGATGGCGTGGAGGCACTGAGTGGAGGTGGAGGAGCTTTGGGAGACGATGTTGAGCACGCGGCTGGACCAGTGGGAGGGCATCTGGCGACCGCCGCTGGCGGGGTCGCTGCCGGCTCCGACCGCCTGAAGGAGCTGCTCTTCGACAGTGTTGCCGAGGGCGAGGCAGAGGGCGCGGTCGCGGTAATAGGGGAAGAACCAGTCGTAGCCTGGCTTCATGGCGAGTGCCGCGGCGACGAGGAAGGCCTCATGGCCGGCGCCGGAGATCTGGAAGAAGATTTTCTGCTGCCGCTTGAGCGCGATTTCGCGGTCGTCGGTGCGCCGCGAGGCATACATGAGGCGGTAGATCTGAATCAACTGCTCCCCGGTGAACGGCGTGCCGGGATGGAGCGACTGCAAGGTTTCGTGCTTGACCGCGGTTTGGGCCATGGATCCTCTCTACTTCCTTGAGATGATGGTCGCCAACCGGGCGAAAGGTTCGCCAAGACGACTCCAGAGTATACACGGCGGGAGCAACGATTGTGCATGACTGTGTGCGCCGGATGAAAGGCCGGGCGGGTGTCTTTTTACCGCGGAATCGTGGGTCCCTGTATCTGTCTCTGTATCAAGGATAGACCACGTGTGGCGGGGGGCATTGACCATCGTTTTATCCGCATGCTTTAATCCGCGTTTTCAGAGTATTTGCATAAATTTGCATGCAAATGAGCGATAGATAGGCCGGTGCAGGTTACTTTCTGCGCACGGCACGTACAGACGTTGTTTCCTGGAGGGAAGGAATGCACTTGTTATCCATGCCTGTGATGGCAATGGTGGGTGGGGCGGTCACGGTGAGCGCGCAGGATGGCGTTTATCTGTGGGTTGCCCTGGTGATTGGCGCTCTGGGTCTGGTGGCCGCTTGGGCGTATGCGCACGGCGTGCTGAGCAAGGACACTGGCACGGCAGAGATGCAGAAGATTTCGAATGCGATCCGCGAGGGCGCGGAAGCTTACATGAAGCGGCAGTACAGCACGATTGGCTGGATTGCGATTGTGCTGGCGGTGGCACTGTTTGTCGGGTACTGGATTTCTCCGTTCACGCGGGATGAGGCGTGGAAGGTGGTGGCGAGCTTCCTGATTGGGGCGTTTTGCTCGGGACTTTCTGGTTTGACGGGCATGGCGGTGTCGATCCGGGCGAATATCCGGACGGCATCCGCGGCGCGGACGAGCCTGGGTAAGGCGTTGCAGGTGGCCCTGCGGGGCGGCGCGGTGACAGGTCTGGTGGTGGTGTCGCTTTCGCTGCTGGGGCTGGGGATATTGTTCCTGGCGTTTGGCGGGATGCGTAACCCGGAGCAGGTGCCGTATCAACTGGTGGGATTTGGATTTGGAGCTTCGCTGGTGGCGCTGTTTGCGCAGCTTGGCGGAGGCATTTATACGAAGGCAGCGGATGTGGGCGCCGATCTTGTGGGCAAGGTAGAGGCTGGGATTCCGGAGGATGACCCGAGGAACCCGGCCGTGATTGCCGACCTGGTGGGCGACAACGTGGGCGACTGCGCGGGCCGCGGGGCGGATATTTTTGAGTCGACGGCAGCGGAGAGCGTGGGCGCGATGATTCTGGGCGCGTCGCTGTTCCCGGTGTTCGGGGTAAAGGGAATCATCTTTCCGCTGGTGGCGCAGGCGATCAACGTGGTAGCGAGCGTGGTGGGCGTTGCGGTGGTGCGCAGCAGCGAGCACGAAGAGCCGATGGATGCGCTGAATCGCGGCTACTATGTGACGACGATTCTGGCGCTTGCCGGATTTGCGCTGGCTGTGTACGCAATGCTGGGCGGGCGCTGGTGGCTGTTTGGCTGCGGCATCTGCGGGATCGTCAGCTCGTTCCTTTTTGTGAAGATTACGGAGTACTACACGGAAACGCGGTTTGGTCCGGTGAAGAGCATTGCGCTGGCCTCGGAGACGGGTCCGGCGACGAATATCATCAGCGGGCTTGCGGTGGCGATGGAAACGCCTGCGCTGCCGGTGCTGGTGATTGGCGCCGCGCTGCTGCTGAGCTATTACCTGGGCGTGCTGGGGCTGGCGGATGTGAGCTCGGTTTCGGTGTACGCGAAGGGCATTTACGGAACGGCGATTGCGACGATGGGCATGCTTTCGTCGTCGGCTTACATTCTGGCGATGGATACGTTCGGGCCGATTACGGACAATGCGGGCGGCATTATTGAAATGTCGAACCAGCCGATTGAGACGCGCGAGAAGACGGACAAGCTGGATGCGGCGGGCAACACGACCAAGGCGCTGACGAAGGGTTATGCGGTTGGATCGGCGGCACTGGCGGCGTTTCTGCTGTTCTCGGCGTATCTACAGTCGGTGCATGACATTCTGGGGCAACGGCTTTCGATGGTCGGTCAGTCGCTGCCGGCGGGCTGGAGCTTTAATACGGTGAACCTGGCGAGCGTGCCTGTGTTTGTGGGCGCGATGATCGGGGCGATGCTGGTGTTCCTGTTCTCGTCGATGGCGATCAAGGCAGTGGGTCGCGCGGCGCAGACGGTGATCGAGGATGTGCGAAAGCAGTTCCGCGAGAATCCTGGGATCATGGAAGGGACGTCGCAGCCGGACTACGGGCGCTGCGTGCACATTGTGACGGGCGCGGCGCTGAAGGAGATGGTGCTGCCGGGGGCGCTGGTGGTGCTTACGCCGACGCTGGTGGGGATCATCTTCCGGTACTTCAGTCCTTCCTTCAGCCTGGACAAACTGGCGGACATGCCTTTGATGAATGGGCATCCGGTGAACCTGAGCGGCGCGGAGGCTGTGGCCGGGCTGCTGATGGTGGGCACGATTGCGGGCATCCTGATGGCGCTGCTGATGAACAACGGCGGCGGCGCGTGGGACAACGCGAAGAAGCTGATCGAAACCGGCGCGCACGGCGGCAAGCGCAGCGAAGCGCACAAGGCGGCAGTGGTGGGCGATACGGTGGGCGACCCGTTCAAGGATACGGCGGGCCCCTCGCTGCATGTGCTGATCAAGCTGCTGGCTACGGTGACGCTGGTGCTGGCTCCGCTGTTCTTGTAGGTGCTGGCCGCACGGGCGAACGCGCCTTCGGCGCAAATGCCCACTCTGCCCCGGCTTTCTTTGCAGGAACTTACTTAACGCGCAGACTGGCCGGAGGGTGAAAGCCCTCCGGCATTTTTATCGAGTGCGCGTCCAGCAAATCGCATGCTTTGCGCCCGTTGAAGATTCCGGGATCTTTTTCAGAGATGAAAGCAGGACGCGGTGTCTGGTTTGGGCGTGGGCTGACGCGGGGTGGGGGGAATCGTAGATGATAGTGGAGATGGTAGGGACAGGTAGGATATTGACTGATATTTCTATGCCACATCTCACGATCATTGAACCGAGCCAGTTCTTCAGCCAGTTAGGGCGCAACTTTCTGGATGGATTGCTGGCGTTTGCCGAGACGAAGCTGCTGAAGCTGCTCTGGATTGCGATTGGGTCGTGGATTCTGATTCGGGTGATCGGGGTGATCTCGCACCGGATTGTGCGGGCGGCGGAGCGCCACTCGACGCGGGCCGGCCACCTGGGGCAGGTGAAGACGCTGACGGGCGTGGTTCGCGCCACGGGCGTGGCGATTGTAGCGGTGATTGCGGCGCTGGAAGTGCTGCCGCTGCTGGGGCTGAATCTTGGTCCGCTGCTGACGAGCGCGGGCGTGGCTGGCGTGGCGATTGGCCTTGCCTCGCAGGCGATTGTGAAGGATTGTCTGAATGGATTTCTGATATTGGTGGAAGACCAGTACAGCGTGGGCGACGTGATCAAGGTGGCCGGGCTGCAGGGGACGGTGGAGGAGATGTCCCTGCGGAAGACGATTCTGCGGGATGGGGACGGGACGCTGTACACGATTCCAAACTCGCAAATTACGACGGTGGGGAACCTGGTGCGGGATTTCTCTCTGGCGACGGTGAATGTCGCGGTGGATTTCTCGGAGAATCCGGAGCAGGTGATCGAGATTTTGCGGAAGACGGCGATGAGCGTGCGGGAAGATCCGCAGTTCAGCGAATTGTTCCTGGCCGATCCGGTGCTGCTGGGCGTGGACTCGATTAAGGGCTCGCAGGTGATTTACCCGGTGCAGTTCCGGGTGAAGGCGAACAAGCAGTGGGGGCCTGTGCGGGAGTTTCACAAGCGGGTACGGCTGGCGCTGGAAGAGCACCATATTCTGCCCGGGGATGCCTACCGCGTGTACACCCGCGATGGCGCGGTGAGCCAGGCGGCTGCGGTGCAGACGGGCAAGGCCGTTGCGGTCAAGAAGGCGGACCCGACGGCGGCGAAGTCCGCGGGTGTGAATCCTTTTACGGGCGACTCACAATAGCAGGTGCCGGTGGTCATGAGACCGACGCTTGCTGCATTCTCTACATCTAAGAGGGAATGATGAACATACTGACGGCGGCGGAGATGCGGGAGACGGACCGAGTAACGGTTGAGGATTACGGCGTGGAGTCGTTTGCGCTGATGCGTGCGGCGGGCGCAGCGGTGGCGCGGTTTGTGCTGCGGGAGTATGCGGGGCTCGATCGTATTGTGGTGCTGTGCGGCAGGGGGAACAACGGCGGCGACGGATTTGTTGCGGCGCATTATCTGCGGCATGCCGGGCGGCGGGTGACGGTGTTTCTGCTGGGGCGTCCTGAGGATTTGCATGGCGACGCGCGGCAGGCTTACGAGCTTTGGCACGGATGGCGCGGGCGCGTGGAACTGCTGGATGAGCCGATGGCGCTGGATGGGAAGGCGTTTCAGGAGGCGATGACGCAGGCCGAGTTGTGCGTGGATGCGGTGATGGGGACGGGCGCGCGTCCTCCGCTGCGGGGTATGGCGGCAGCGCTGCGAGAGATTTTGAACCAGCTGGATTTTCCGGTGGTGGCGGTGGACTTGCCTTCGGGGTGGGACGCGGACTCGCGGGAGCAGTCCGCGCCTGGCGCATTTCGCGCAAATGCGGTGGTGACGTTTACGGCTCCGAAGTTGGCGCATGCGTTTGGGAATATGACGGGTAGCGCAGGCGGCCCGATGGTGGTGGCTTCGATTGGGTCGCCGGAAGAGGCGGTTCGGTCGGAGCAGCGGCTTCGCTGGACGGGCGCAGCGAAGCGGATTTTTGAAGTGGCGCGGCCGGCGGATTCCCACAAGGGCATGTATGGGCATGTGCTGGTGGTGGGCGGAGGGGTTGGAAAATCCGGTGCTCCGGCGATGGCGTCGCTGGCGGCGCTGCGTGCGGGCGCGGGTCTGGTGACGGCGGCTGTTCCGGAGGGTGTGCTGGGGCTGGTGGCGGGAGTAGCGCCGGAACTGATGACGATTCCGCTGGCACAGGGTGGGAAGGGCGAGATTGCTGCCGGGAATTTGAGTGCAGAGAAGATAGCGGAACTGCTGGCGCGGACGACGGTGCTGGCGATGGGGCCGGGACTGGGCCAGGAGCCGGAAACGGAGCAGTTTGTGCTGGGCTTGCTGGACCGCGTGGCCGAGCGGCGCGAGATTGCGGTGGTGCTGGATGCGGATGCGCTGAATATTGTGGCGCGGCACAAGGACAAATTGCGCGGCGGCGGAAGGACGATGGTTTTGACGCCGCATCCGGGGGAGATGGCGCGGCTGGCCGGGGTGACGACGAAGCAGGTGCAGGCGGAGCGCGAGGTGCATGCGCTGCGTTTTGCGCAGGAGCACCAGGTGACGCTGGTGTTGAAAGGATGGAGGACGCTGGTTGCGCATCCGGACGGGACGATGGCGGTGAATACGACGGGGACGCCGGGGATGGCGAAGGGCGGCAGTGGGGATATCCTGACAGGGATTGTGGCTGCTTGCCTGGCTCAGCATCCGAGGCCGGCCTGGGAGGCGGTGGAAGCGGCGGTGTATGTGCACGGACTGGCCGCGCAGCTTGCCATGCGGGATCAGGACGAGCACACGCTGCTGGCGACGGACACAGTGGCGCACCTGGCGCGGGCTTTTCGGTTCCGTGCAGAGGATGAAGGTGGTTACACTTGGTTGGAGGGGCTGCCGCACCGGCATGAATAGAAGCACAGACATGGTTACATTTACGACGAAGAGCGGCGAGGAGACGATCGCGGTCGGGCACAAGATTGCCGGGATGCTGCGTGCTCCACTGCTGCTACTGCTGCGCGGGGACCTGGGAGCGGGGAAGACGACGCTGGTAAAGGGGATTGCAGAGGCTTACGGCGCTGCGGAGGCGGACGAGGTGACGAGTCCTACATTTACGCTGCTGCATGAGTATCTTGGGACGCGGGATGGGGAGCAGGTGCTGTTGTGCCACCTGGATTTGTATCGCGTGGACAGCGAGCGGCAGCTGGGTGCGATAGGGCTGGATGAGATGCCGCAGGCGGATTCGATTGTGCTGGTGGAGTGGGGCGAGAAGTTTCCGCGCCTGGCAGCGCGGAGCGATGGGGAGATTGTGGTGAAGTCGCTGGGCGGGGATACGCGCGAGATTACGGTGAGCCTGCGCGGGAAGGCTTAGGCCCAAGGGGGATTTTACCGGCGCGGAGCGTCGTGGCGGCCATCCTGCTGATCGGCGCGAACGCGGGCCTGGGATGCCTCCATGGCGCGAAGGTACTGGAAGCCGGTCACGGTAACAGCGGACATGCTGATGATGGTGATGAGAGAGCTCAGCGCTCCAAAGAGCAACGGAATGTGACCGGAGACAAATGCCATGATAGCCATCTCGCTTTCCTACAAGATAGATGCACCATATGTACGCTTGGACGCGGGAAGTTGGATGGACGTTACAGGAGAAATTGAAAAAGCGGCCAGTTGCCAGCCGCTTTTGAAGTTGAAGTGATTTGGGCGAGTCAGCGGCCCATGCCGCGCATGCCGCTCATCATGCCCATGGCGCGGCGCTGCAAGACGTTGCCCTTTCCTATTCCTTTGAACATCTTGCGCATCTGGGCGTACTGGCGGAGGAGCTGGTTGACCTCTTGCACGGAGGTGCCGGAGCCTTTGGCGATGCGCTTGCGGCGGGAGCCGGAGATGACCTCGTGGTGGTTGCGCTCGTAGGCGGTCATGGAGTTGATGATGGCTTCGACGCGGTTGAACTGCTTTTCGTCGACCTGATCGGCCATTTGCTGCATGCCGGAGAAGGGGCCGACGGAGGGAAGCATCTTCATGATGCTTTGCAGCGAGCCCATTTTGCGGATCTGGCGGAGCTGATCGCGGAAGTCCTCAAGGGAGAAGCCGTCGCCAGAGAGGGCCTTGCGGGCAAACTCCTCTGACTTCTTTTTGTCGAGGGTGGACTCGGCCTTCTCGATGAGCGACATGATGTCGCCCATGCCGAGGATGCGGCTGACGATGCGGTCGGGGTGGAAGGGCTCGAAGGCGTCGGGCTTTTCGCCGGTGCCGATGAACTTGACGGGCTGGCCGGTGACGTGGCGGATGGAGAGCGCGGCGCCGCCGCGGGCGTCGCCGTCCATCTTGGTGAGGATGGCGCCGGTGAGGGCGAGTTGCTTGTGGAACTCTTCGGCGGAACGGACGGCGTCCTGGCCGGTCATGGCGTCGGCGACGAAGAGGATCTCCTGCGGATTGAGGAGAGCCTTGAGCCGCGTCATTTCGTCCATGAGGTCGGAGTCGACGTGGAGGCGGCCGGCGGTATCGACGATGAGGGTGTCGCAGCCGGTGATGACGGCTTCTCGGCGGGCTTCCCTGGCGAGGCGCTCGACAAGTGGCGTGCCGGCGGGTTCGCCCTTGGTGTCTCCCTCGTAGAGCTTGGCCTTGACGGAGTTGGCGACGACCTTGAGCTGCTCGCGGGCGGCCGGGCGGTAGACGTCGACGGAGACGAGCATGGGGCGATGGCCGCCTTTTTGCAGCCATGCGGCCAGCTTGCCGGAGCTGGTGGTTTTGCCGGAGCCCTGCAGGCCCGCCATGAGAATGACGGTGGGCGGGCGCGAAGCAAACTGGAAGCGAGCTGTGTCCTTGCCGAGGAGTGCGATGAGCTCATCGCGAATAATCTTGATGACCTGCTCGGTGGGCGAGAGTGCGGTCATGACCTCCTGGCCGACGGCCTTCTCGCGGATGTGCTCAATGAGATCCTTGACGACGTTGAGGTTGACGTCAGCTTCGAGCAGGGCGACGCGGATCTCGCGGAGGGCGTCCTGGATGTTTTCTTCCGAGATGGTGCCCTGACCGCGAAGGTTTTTGAATGCGCGCTGGAGTTTTTCTGAGAGATTTTCGAACATAGCAGGATTGCCTTTAGTTTAGCAGCGGGGACGAGCCGCGGTAATTTGTGCCAGTTGGCGGAAAACGGCGACAGGGTCGACACAAAACGGCAGCGGTTGCCGGGAGAAACGGTGGAAAAGTAACTGATACTTGCGCAAATGCGCGTAAATGCCTGTAAAACGGGTGTTTGACCGGGGTGCTCGCGATTGTTAATATCAAGGTGCGGGGTGGAGCAGTCCGGTAGCTCGTTGGGCTCATAACCCAAAGGTCGCAGGTTCAAATCCTGCCCCCGCAACCACACGAATTTGCGTAGGGATGGCTTCTGAGCCATCCCTTTCGTTTCCAAGCAGATGCCAGCTTCCCTCGGCGACGTAGTGGGACTTCCCGTTCCCGGCATGCGGCATCATGCGGATCTCCGAAACATGGTTGAGCAGCTCCTTCCGGGCAGGCCCTGGATCGCCCGCCAGCAGTGCGCGGAGGTTTCCCATCCGTTCCGTGATGAAGTTGCGGACGTCCGCCAGATGAGCTTCGACCGAATCGTCACCCTGAGCCAATAGCTGATCGGTGATCTCGCGCAACTGCTGCTCACGCTCATGGATCGCCTCGACCAGAAAGGCCGAAGGCCCAGTCTCCGCTGCCGTCGCCGCCAGCCGTCTCAGCTCCCCTTCGAGCTTCTGCTTACGCTCCCGCATCTGCGCCAGTCGGTTTGAGAGATTGGCGAAGGCGCTCCTGACGTGGTTTCCAAATTCGTCCAGAACGTACCCGATGGCTTCGGGCTGCAGCACCTTGTTCTGAAGCTCGTCGAGCAACTGTTCTTCGATCCAGTCCTTACGCACAGTGACAGAATTCGGGCAGGTCCCACGGTTGAAGTGCTGTGAGCAGCCGTACTTCGGATAATGCCCGTAGGAGGTGTACCCGGTGATGATGATGAGATTGGCTCCGCAGAGGCCGCACTTCAGTAGTCCGCTCAGAAGGTAAGGGCTGGTGCTCGAACGGGGAATCAGGACGCCACCGCCCTCACGCACGCCGTAGGTGCGCCGGACGTGCTCCTGCCGTTCGCGCACGCGCTGCTATAGCTCATCGCTGATGATTTGCAACTCAGGGTGCGCGACCGTGCGCCACTCGTTCTCCGGCCTCGCGCGCCGCACACGCTTGTTCGTGCCCGGCACCTTCACGAACCGTGAACTGTTCCAGATCACTTTGCCGATATAGAGATCGCGGCGAAGCATTGCCCGAATGCAGGTCGGGCACCATGTCGCATACCGCTTGCCCGCACGCGGCCTCGGCGGAGGGACATGCTCACTGTTCAGTGTCTTTGCAATCGTCTTGAGCGACTGCCCCTCGGCGGACATCTCAAAGATGCGCCGAACGATCGCCGCCTCGCTCTCGTTGATGACCAGTTGCTTTCCCGTCGTGCCGGGGACAGGAACTGAGTCATAGCCGAAGCAGCGACCGCCTGTGTGCTGGCCGCGCAGCATCAGACCTTCGAGTCCACGATGAGTCTTCTTGGCAAGCTCCTTCACATACAAGCTGTCCACCATGCCGTGGACGGTGACCAGCACATGCGCCTGCTCGTTGTCCGAATCGATCCCTTGGCTGACGGCGATGAGGCGAATGCCTGCGAAGTTCAGCTTCTCGAAGATGCTCAACGCATCCTTGGTGTTCCGCGCCAAACGGCTGCTGTCGTCGAGCAGGATGATGTCGAAAGGACGCGAAGGAGAGAGCGCGGCATCCAGCAGTCGACCCAAGCCGGGACGGTCAGACCCCACACCGCTCAGGGCTTCATCGGTGTAAACGTGCTCTTCGAGAAAGATGAACCCGCGAGCATGGGCATACTCACGGCAGATACGAAGCTGGTCCTCAATCGAGCGAGGACTCTGAAGATCGCTGGAATAGCGGGCGTATGCGGCGCAACGCAGAATCATGACTGATTACCGTCCTTGTCGGACGTTACCTCTGAAGGCCCTGTCATCGCAAGTCGATTCCGCTTCTTGATTTCCGCCAGGTATTCCCGCACCAGCGCAGGAATAATGACATTGTCCAGCCATGATTTCAGCGCCGGATCGAGCCGCTTTCCAGCACCCGAAGATCGCTTCGAGCCAGGCTGTTTTTCCAGCGTAGCTCCTTTTGCATTTTTGACAGTCCCGGTTCCCACGCGACGCCTCAAAGGGCGATTGCTTCCCGCCCGTGAGCCGAACGATAGGGAGATTTCTCACTCGGACGTTATGCTTTTTGAGGGGTGGGGTATGCAGAATCTGCATAACCCGCTTATCGGCGATAAGTTATTTGTTTTTTAGCTCTTATCTGCGAGAGTGAATCATTCTTTGTGCATTTCGCTGAAGACCTTCCTTTTGCGGAACAGGTGATAACCAGCCCGTTTTGTTCGGAAGCCTGCAAGCAAAGATCGATCCCCTGTGTGCTCCGTGTTCTCTCAGGCACCGCGAGAGAAAAACAGGCTGCGCCCGGCGGCGGGAAGATTCTGCTTCGCATGGGCTAGGCCGATTCTTACGAAAAACTTGGTGAGTCCGGCCCATGCGCCCTGCGGGTTTCGGCTCCCCCTGAAGGTCCCCCCGAAAAAGCATCTTCCCGCCTTGGGAGCAGCCCTCTCTCGCGCCCTCCGGGTGTGTGTCCTGAGAGATCACTCCGGGACCACAAAGGAGATCAACGTCATGCAGGCCATTCAGAACAACTCAACCAGACAGATCCTCAACACCATCGCGCAGGGAGATTGCATCGAGATCATGCAGAAGATGCTCGCGAACAGCGTGGACTTCATTCTCACCGACCCTCCGTACCTGGTGAACTACCGCGACCGTTGCGGGCGCACCATTCAGAACGATGCAAATGCTGACTGGCTCAAGCCAGCGATGGCGGAAGCATATCGCGTACTCAAGCAGAATCGAGTTGCCGTGATGTTCTACGGCTGGGGCAAAGTCGATGCCTTCTTCGCAGCATGGAAAGACGCGGGTTTTCAGCCGGTCGGACACATCGTGTTTCGCAAGAGCTATAGCTCGAAGAGCAGGTTCCTTCGCTATGCTCACGAGCAGGCATTTCTCCTTGCAAAGGGCCGGCCTCCACTACCGAAGCAGCCGCTCATGGATGTGATGGAGATGCCATACAGCGGCAACAAGCTGCACCCGACGCAGAAGCCCGTGGCAGTGCTGGCGCAGTTGATTCGCAGCTTCACGTTGCCGGGTGAGCTGGTACTCGATCCCTTCACCGGCAGCGGATCAACCTGCGCGGCTGCACTGCTGACCAACAGGAAGTATCTCGGCATGGAACTCGATGCTGAGTATCATTGCGTAGCAAGTGAGAGGTTAACCCGCGTGGAAGAGAGGATCGCAAGAAGGTCCTCTCCTTCCTTCCCGACAGAGTGCATTTTGCTCGCACCGCAGCGCGCGTAAAGGCGATCCATCTCCTGAGTCGTTGTCCTCGCCGCCTTGACTCACGCTGCGGTGCGGTTTCTCTTTGCTGGCCATGTCGGGAAGGAAGGGTTGGGCAGTTCCTCCACTGCCGTCTGGCTCTTCATAAACCCGGTCTTCGCACCCCTCCCATCGCAAAATTCGGGGTTATGCAGAATCTGCATACCCCACCCCCTAAAAAGCATTAGACGGCCAATCGGCCCAATCCTACATTCGCTCCACATGCTTGCTACCGGCACTCGCCGGAAACATGCAAACGAAAGGGAGCCCTATGCACATAACCGTTTCACGCAAGCTGCCACGCTTCCGGCTCTGGCGAGCACACGCCCGGAAGCTGGCCGTTCCATCCCTGACGTTCTTCGCCGCGCTGCCGGTCTACGCGCAATCGACCGGTAGTGATCCGTGGGACAACGCGGTCAACGTCCTCAGGACCGCCTTTACTGGCCCCATCGCCACCGGATTGTCATTGGTCGCCATTGTCGTGGGCGGACTCATGTTCGCCTACGGCGAGGGCCAGTCCAAGCGCATGCTCGCCGGGATTGTCTTCGGCATCGGCATGGCGGTCGGCGCGGTGAACTTCATGGCCTGGCTCTTTCCGTCGTAATCGACGGCAGGCCCAACCACAACACCAATCACTCGATAGGCAGGAAGGAGGTCGCAGATGGCAGGGGGCGGTTTTCGACAGAACAGAGTTTACAAGGCGATGAACCGCCCGCTGACCGTTCTCGGCGCGGAGCGAAAGCTGTTCTTCGTCGCGCTCATCACCGGAGGCGCGGTCTTCTCCCTCATGCACTCGCTGGTCGGCGGCATCGTGCTCTTCATCGTGGGTGTCATCATCGCCCGCATCGTCACGAAGCACGACGTGGAGATTCTGCGCGTGCTGTTCAACTCCGGCAAGTTCCGCCGCCGCTACGACGCCATGAAAACCGATGCAACAGAAATCTCCATAAGGCAGAGCCATGCGCAGAATTGACGACATCACGAAGGACTGGAAAGAAGCAGGATCGTTCCCGGCGCAGATCAATCTGTACGGATTCTGGGACGAGCATGCATTTCTGACGAAGTCCGGTGACCTCGGCAGTGTGCTGAAGAGCGGCGGCATCGACTACGAGAGCCTCGACCATGCCGGACACGACTATGCGGTGAAGCGTCTCGAAGCGGCGCTGCGCTCGCTTGATGACAGATGCCGTCTCTATCAAATCCTGTTCAAGCACAACCGGCCTACGATTCCACACGCCGAGTACGAGAATCCACTCGTCCGTGCAGCGGTGGAACAGCGCAACGCATTCCTGCAATCGAAAGCCGACCGGCTCTACAGCTTAGAGATCTTCTGGGTCGTCATGATCGATGGCAGCTACCAGAAAGCCGGTCTGCTACACGCGCTCTCGCAGTTGCCGAAGGAGCCGCGCTCGTCTATCCGCGACATCCGCGCTCTGCTTTCCGGCAACAAGGAACGCACGCTGATCTATGAGCAGATCGAGCGCGACCGGCTGCGCTTGCAGCAGAAAGTCCAGAGCTTGAGTGGGCAGTTGAACGACCTGATGGTGGTCGAACTGCCAGGGGCGGAAGAGACGTTCCGCATACTGCGTCGTCTCGTAAACTTCCGCCCCTCCAAAAATCAGAATGCGCGTCTCTACAGCGCGCGGCATATCGATGGCCAGCTATGCGACTCGGAGCTGGAAGCGCACCGCGGCTACCTCCGCATGGATGACGACTACCTCCGCGTGCTCACGCTGAAAGAGCTACCGTCCGAGACGCGGCCCTTGCTCCTGCAGGGCCTCTTCGACATTCCAGCCAACTTCCATATCGTCACCGAATGGCATCCGGTCGACAACGCGAAAGCCCGGAAGGAGATCGCCTCGCGCCGCCGGCACCACCACAACTCGAAGACCAGCTTCGTCTCCAACCTTCAGGACCGGCAGAGCACTGGCCCGAAGGATGAGCTGGTCGATGATTCCAAAGAGGCTGCCATTGCCGAGCTTGGCGCGGCCCTGACCGCTCTCGGCATGGAGGGCAAGAACTTCGGGGAGTTCACGCTCTCCGTCGTGATCTATGACGAGGACCGGGCGAAGGTAGAGCACGCGGTCGCGGAATTTCAGAAACTATTCACGCAGCATGACGGCCTGCTCTACGAAGAACGCTACAACCTGCTCAATGCCTTCTTTGCGACGGTCCCAGGCAACAAACAGTTCAACCTTCGCAAACAGTGGACGCTCAACTCGAATTCTGCCGATCTGTCGTTTATGTTCTCCGTCGATAGCGGCAGCCAGTGGAACCCGCACTTGGAGCGGGAGTATCTCGCCGTCCTGGAATCAACCCACGGCACACCGTACTACATGAACTTTCATTCCGGCGATGTAGCGCACACATTGATGCTCGGCGCTACTGGCTCAGGCAAGAGCTTCTGCACATCAATGCTCCTGCAATCCGCGCAGAAATACGAGCCGTTGATCTTCATCTTCGATCTGGGCGGAAGCTACGAGACGCTGACGCGCGTCTTCGGCGGGACCTACCTCAACGTTGGCCTGAAAAATCCGGGGTTCACCATCAACCCGTTTTCGCTCCCAGCCACCGATGAGAACCGGAATTTTCTGTTTCTCTTTCTGCGGGTGCTGATCGAGTCCTGCGGGCGGTACGAATTGACGCCGGAGGATGAAAGGGCCCTGTACGCCGCCATCGAGCGTGCGTACAAGTTGCCCGCCGCGATCCGCACGCTGACCAATGTTGCGTCCATTCTCGGGCCGCTCGGCCAGCGGTTGCATAGATGGACCCAGGCCGGACAATTCGGCCATCTCTTCGACAACGCAGATGACACGCTCACCTTCTCCCGTTTCCAGACCTTCAACTTCGACGGCTGGAGTGAGTACCCCGACGTGCTGGAACCGCTGCTGTTTTACGTTTTGCAGCGCGCGTCCTCGGAGATTGAAAAGCCTGCAAACACGGCCACGTTCAAGATGTTCGTCATCGACGAGGCGTGGATATTTCTTAAGAACAGAACGATTCGGGATTGGATCATCAAGGCCGAGAAAACGTGGCGCAAGAAAAACGCAGCCATGATCCTCGCCACGCAGTCCGTGGTGGAGTTGGCGGCGTCGGACCTGCTGCACATCGTCAACGAGTCCTGCCCGACCAAAATTTTCCTTGCTAATCCCAACATCGACCGCAAGCTGTATAGCGACATCTTCCGGTTGAACAATACGCAGCTTGAGTTGTTGGAATCGCTTGTGCCCAAGCGCGAGCTGCTGCTGATCCAGCCGCGTGGCACCAAAAAGCTGGTCCTCGACGTAGACGTCCTTACTTACTGGACTGCCACCAACAATGCGCGCGACAACCTGCGCAGGCAGGAGTATTTCGCCCGCTTCGGGCCGGAGCAGGGACTCCTGCGCCTGGCCCACGACTACCCCAATCCCACCCAAACCGAGGTGAACCGATGAACAAACTTCCCATTCTTCCGCTGGTGCTGGGGCTCGTTGCAACCGTAGCCCATGGCCAGCAGCAGGCCCGCATCGTCCACTACCACGCCAATGAAATCATCTCCATCCGCGCGCGGATGCACTACACCACGCTGATCGAATTTCCCTCGACAGAAAAGATCATGGAGGTCGCCACCGGCGACAAGGACTTCTGGATTATCGACGCGGTCGGCAATTACTGTTTCCTGCACCCAGCCAAGGCCGGCATCCAGTCCGACCTCGACCTGATCACCAATAAGGGCAACGTTTATTCCTTCGCCCTCAAGGATGACGAGGCTGCCGATCCTGATTTGAAGGTAGTCATCGAGCCGAGTGATCCGTCCTCGCTGGCTGCTGCCAGCAGCCCGGTAAAGTGGGTCCCGGCTACAGAGGTTACATCTGTTGAAGAACGGGCCAAGGCGCTCCGCCAGCATGACGCGGATGCAGTCGAGGAGTTCCGCGCCAATTACCCCATTCAGAAATTGAAGTTCGATTACAGCTACAAAAACAAACAGCCGTTCGATATCGCTGCAATCTATCACGACGACAAGTTCACTTACATCAAGTCTGCGGCTGCGGAGAAGTTTGCCGTGTATGAGGTGAAAGACGGCAAGCCTGATCTCATCAATTTCCAGTTGCAGGACGGCACCTACATCATTCCCCAGATAGTGGACAAAGGCTATCTCCGGATCGGCAAGCACAAGCTCGTCTTTGAGCGGAAAGGGAAATAGGTGCGCCGATGGCAGAGGAAAAACAAATGCAGCAGCCGGAGGCGCCTGCAACTCCTGCTACGGCGCAGGTGCGCGACAAGCGCACGCTGCCGGAAGGCGTGGTGCCGAAGCAGGCGCAGGGCTACGTCGTCGCCGGACTTGCCCTGCTGATTCTGATGGCCGTGCTGTTTTCGAAAAACCATGCCCGCCCTGTACCGAAGGCAACCGCCGCCGCAACCTCGACTGCGATGTCCAACGACATGAATCAGCAGCGGATTCACGAACTGGAGCAGGACCTCAGTACCGATCAGCGCCAGAGTGAGCAGCAGCAGGCCCAGACGCAGAAGGTCGGCACGATGGCATCGCCGGGAAATGCAACGGCGACGAATACTGCTGAGGACGGCGGCGCTCCTGCCGCGCAGCCGCTCCAACAGACTCGGCCGCCACGGGACCCGATTGCCGACGCGGAAAAGGCGCTTGCCTTCAAAGCGAGGTTCGCCTCGAACCTCGTGGGTCCTGCCGGGGCCGCAACTCCGGCAGCCACAGGCATAAATTCCGCCGCAGCCTCTTCAGGACAGACAAATGCCTTGTCGGTAAATCACCCTGCAACTCTGCCGCAACCGGATTCTGCTACGCAGTCGCAGTCCGCAACTGCCGGCAGCAAGCATGGACCGGAGGTCAACATCGATGCTGCGCATGGCCGCCCGTATGTAATCTTCGAGGGCACCACCATCGACACCGTGCTGACCAATCGGCTGGACAGCGACTTCGCCGGGCCGGTCACGGTCATGGTCACCAACCCCGTCTACAGCCGCGACCGTCAGCATGTATTGATTCCGGCAGGCACGTTCATTCTCGGCGACACGCAGAAGATCGGCTCGATGGGGCAGAGGCGGCTGGCCGTGACCTTTCACCGCATGATTATGCCCGATGGGTACGGCGTGGACCTCGACCAGTTTCACGGTCTCGACCAGATCGGCGACACCGGCCTCAAGGACAAGGTCAATCATCATTATTTGCAGATTTTCGGGGCAAGCATCGCGCTCGGCGTAATTGCGGGCGCGACGGAATCGACCACCTACGGCGGCTACACCGAAAGCGGCTCCGATATGTACCGCCAGGGTATGGCGTCAAGCCTGTCGCAATCGAGCGCGGACGTGCTCGACCGATTCATCAACATCCCGCCGACCATCACCATCCGCGAAGGTCACCGGATCAAGGTGTACATCACCCAGGACATGCTGCTGCCCGCGTATGAGAACCACGACATGCCGGGGGTGATGTGATGCGCCTTGCTTCGCTCGCGCTTCTCGGCCTGCTTGTGGTTGGCTGCGCCTCCCCCTCGCCGCCAAAGAAGCCCTCTCCCTATCGCTATACAACCAACGCGCCGTTGCTTGCGCTCGGCACTCACGGAAAGGAACCGCTATGAAACCCATGAAATTGCTCGCTTCGGCTTTCACTCTCATCGTTGCGTTCGCGCCACGGGCGCACGCGCAGTTCGGATCGGGCATCGTTTACGACCCGACGCAGAGCGCCCATGCCATTGAGCAAATCGAGCAGGGATCGCAATCGCTCCAGACGGCGGAGCAGATTTACACCACCGCCAACAAGACGATGAACCAGGTCATCGCCACCTACAACCTCGCCTACCAGATGTCCAGGATGCCGCAGGACCTTGCCGCGCGGTATCAGTCCGATTTTTCCATGTGGACCAACTTCTCCTCGGCGTCTGCGCCGGACGCCTATGGCAACACCTCGGCATGGATCAATGCCCTTGACCTCGGCAATCCCACCCGCGCCAGGTCCGCGTATAACGCCTCTGTCATTCCGCTGCAGAGCTATCCGGGCGGCGCTCTATCGCAACAGGACGCCAACACCCAGGCGGCCATCAAGAACCAGTACGCGTCCTCCGAACTCGGGCAGGCAACGCTGACCAATTCGCTCTCGACGCTCGGCACGATCCGCGCCGATTCCGAGACCTTCCAACAGAAGCTGGCGAACCTTCAGGCCGACACCTACTCGACCGACCCTACGCAGCAGACCTCGAATGCTCTGCTCGGCAAAATCAACTCCGCGACCATGCTCCAGATTCACTCGCAGCAGGACACCAACCAGATTCTCGCTACCGAGGCCGCGCAATAGGCGCTCGATGAAAAAGAGGAACTGGACGAGCGCAATCGACTGATGAACCAATCGATCTACTTCCAGCAGAACTTCCCCACGCTGATGCAGAACATGACCTCCGGCGTGAGCGACTCGATCCACTCTGTCTCCCTCTCCACCACAGGACACTGAGCCATGCAGCCAAACCCCTTTACCGCCTTGAACCAGGCGATCAGCCAACTGATTACTTCCAACAGCGCCACGCTGCAGGCCACCGGACTCGACATCTTCCGTGGCCTGGCGGTGATCCTGATTGCCTGGTTCGGAATCAAGTCCGCCCTGTCCGCCGCGCAGGGACATGGCGGCGGATTCCATTTCGCCAAGTTCGCCGACCTGATCCTGATGATCTCCTTCGGTCTCGGCATGCTGACCTACTATTCGACGCCAATCCCCGGCGTCGGCTACAGCTTCAGCGACCTCGTGACGAAGGAAGCTCAGAACATCTCCAACCAGATCGAGTCCGATCAGACGCAGCAGATCGCCAATACCGTTGTGAATGCGGAAGAACAACTCGGCGCGCCGCCGGGCAAATACAGCATCCTCGAAGACCTGACCTACCTTCTGATCGCCGTCATTCTCGCTGCGATGGAGGCTGTAGCTTTTGCCGTTATTGCATACGGCCTTGTCGCCTCAGCGGTCTGTGTACTGATCGGGCCTATGTTCATTCCCTGGTTCATCGTGCCCAAGATGGACTGGCTCTTCTGGGGCTGGTTCAAGGCATTTATCGGTTTCAGCTTTTACCAGGTCATCGCCTCGGCCTTCATCTACGTCTTCGCCAAGGTGCTCACATCGATGTTTCAGGTCATCGGCAAGATCAGCATCTCGAATGCGCTGACCGTCCTGCCCGCCCTCTTTATCACCCTCATAGTGTGCATCTACGGCCTGGTTAAGATACCGGAGTTGACGGGCGCGATTCTCAGTGGCCGCGCCGGAACCTGGGTCAACCCGATGGGGGAGCTAACGTCATGAAGATTACTTCATTTCAAACATCGGAAGCTGGACACAGGTTTATCGAGCTATATGCCGAGCCTGTCGTCACCAACACCTACCTGAAAGTCGCGTTGCTGGTGCTCTCCATCGTCGCGCTCGCGCTGCTTGCGCTTCTCTATCGGGCCGAGACCGCAGCCTCGCGGCTGAAGCCGCTTGTTATTTCCATTTCTGACATTGGGCGCGGCCAGGTGATGAACTATGACGACTTCTCGAAAATTCCTGTGGACCGCGTGAGCAAGTATTATCTCGCTCGCTGGTGCGAGCTTTACTACGGTCGCAACCACGCCACCCTGCAACGGGATTTCTCGCAGTCGCTCGATTTCTTCTCGAACCAGTTGCAGTCCGCCACGCTCCAGCAGGTGAACCAGCAGAAAACGTTACAGTCGTTCGTGCTCGATCCGGGCGCACCGGATGTGGACATCGAGATTGACGCGGTGAATCTCATCGACCTGCGCCAGTCTCCCTACAGCGCGCAGATTCAGTTCGAGAAAGTTTTTCGCTCACCCGGCGACGGGCAGGAGCAGCGCCGCGAACGCTGGACTGCGAATGTCATCTACAGCTTCCGCGACACAGTGCCCAACCAGATGCTGCTCACCAATCCACTCGGTCTGGTCATCAGCTACGTCCACGCGGATGAGGCATTCGGGAAATAGCCATGCGACCGAAGAAGCCCATCCTAGTTTACTGCACCGACCGGGAGTTGCTCGCGACTACCGCGTTCGCGCTGCGCCTTCATCCCTATGAAGTAACCGCGGTCAACGATGCCCGGAACGCTGCGGCGCTCATGATGGCAGGCAGCGATGAGCTTCTATGCGGAGTCCTGATTCATGCGCAGCAGGGCGACCCGGCCGGGAGGCTCATTCATCGCCTGCTCGAAGCGGACCTGCATGTGCCCGTGCTGCTGGTAGACCGTGCAGGCGACCTTGCGCCCGTCCGCAACGCGGATATGGTGCTGTATGGCCGCAACACTTCGATGGCCCATATCCTCGGCGCTCTCCATGTGCTTTGCGCGCGAAAGCGCGGCCCCCAGCCCCGGAGTGCGGCATGAGCGAGCTTGTTTACATCGGCGGATTCTCAGGCGGCATTGACTCGCAGGCCGCCGCGCGGTTCATGCTGAACCGCTATGGCACTGCCTGTGTCGTGCTCATCAATGCCGATGCCGGTGGCAATGAGCATCCGCTGACCATCGAACACATCGACTGGTACTCCGAGCATGTCCATCCCGTCATCCGAATCACCGCGAAGGTTGGAGACTTCCGCACCGAGGAATGGTGTGAGCGGAAAGGCGTCGATCCCGGAGCAGACCTCACCTTCCCCGAACTGGCGCGCATCAAGGGCCGCTTCCCGTCGCGCCGGGCGCAGTTCTGCACCGAGGCGCTGAAGCTCGCTCCCATCCGCCGCTGGATCGAAGATCGCTATCCAGGCGGCAACTACGCCCGCTTCACCGGCGTGCGCCGCGATGAATCGCTGGCACGCTCCCAGCGTGAATGGCAGGAGTGGGATGACTACTACGATTGCGAACTCTTGAACCCGGTCTATGACTGGTCGAAGCAGATGTGCTTCGATTATGTCCGCCTACACAAAGAGCAGATTAATCCTCTCTATTCTCTCGGCTTCACGCGCGTGGGGTGCGCCCCCTGCGTGAACTCCTCGAAAGACGACATCCTGAATTGGGCAACGCGCTTCCCGGAGATGATCGACAAGGTTCGTGCGTGGGAGTGGCACGTCGGGCGCACCTTCTTTGCGCCCTGCGTGCCGGGCATGGCGATCAACTGGATCGATGACGTAGTCACTTGGGCAAAGACCGACTTCGGCGGAAGGCAGAACAATCTCTTTCGCATTCTGCCGCCACCCGCCTGCGAATCGAGGTACGGCCTGTGCGAGTAGAAGTGCAATGCACAGCTCCGCAACACCGCCTGCTGCGCGGCGATGCTCTGGCGTGTCTGCGAGAGTTACCGAACGAATCTGTGCATTGCGTGATGACCTCGACGCCTTATTGGGGGCTGCGCGATTACGGCGTGGAAGGTCAGATCGGGCAGGAGCCGACACCTGAAGAATATGTCCAGAAACTTGTCGAGGTATTCCACGAAGTCCGTCGCGTGCTTCGCAGCGACGGCACCGCGTGGGTGAATCTCGGCGATACCTATTTCGGAAGCTGGGGCAATTACGGCGGACAGAACCGCGGACATGGGTTGCAGCGCGAAATTGTGAACGGCAGGGCGGTCCCCAATCCAGCCTATGACGGTCTCGAGGATTACCGCCCGCCAAGCGCAACGTCTCATCCGACTCTGAAGGCCAAAGACCTCGCCGGCATTCCCTGGCGGTTCGCCTCCGCAATGCAGGCGGACGGGTGGTGGCTGCGTTCCGACATTATCTGGCACAAACCGAACCCGCTCCCCGAAAGCGTGACCGACCGACCCACGAAGAGCCACGAGTACCTGTTCCTGCTTACCAGAAGCGGTTCTTACTTCTACGATGCCGAGGCGATCAGTGAGATTGCCGTGGGCGACACGCCCGGCAATCTCACTCACAAGGACAAGACCGCATACGAGAACGGCGATGTCCACATGCGGACGAAAGCCGGACTCGCCAATGTGAGCGCTGTATCGCGGCGCAATAAGCGATCCGTCTGGACCATTGCGGTGGAAGCATTCTCAGAGGCGCACTTCGCCACTTTTCCGACGAAGCTGGTAGAACCCTGCATCCTAGCGGGCACCAGTGAGCACGGATGCTGTGCAGGCTGTGGCGCTCCGTGGAGACGGATCACCGAACGCACGCACACCCTCCAGTCCGGCAGCGGCAAAGCAGGTAATGTTCCACAAGGAAAATTCGCCGGCACCACCCAGGCGGAAAGCGGCGATTATGACATCCGCCTCGGTCCGGTCGTCACGACCGTGACCATCGGCTGGGAACCAACCTGTTCGTGCTCGGCAGAAATCCTGCGTTGCACGGTTCTCGATCCGTTCAGCGGGGCCGGGACAACCGGCCTCGTCGCGCTGCGACTTGGCCGCCATTACATCGGCATCGAACTCAACCCAGAATATGTTGCCATGTCCGAGCGTCGCATCCGCGAGGATGCTCCGCTCTTTCGGCAGAAGGAGCAGCCATGAGATACCTCTCCGTCTGCTCCGGCATCGAAGCCGTCTCGGTTGCGTGGCAACCTCTCGGTTGGCAACCGGCCATGTTCGCCGAGATCGATCCGTTCTGCTGCTGGCTTCTACGCTCGCGCTATCGCGCATCGCGGCCCATCTTTATGCCGAGTCCGCATGACGCGCCCACTCGAAAAGAGGCGAAGCAGCGCGCGGCAGCCATTCGCAACATCGTTGCTCTGCCCGCCGATGGCGCTGTCATCAATGCTGGCGATTTCACAAAGATAGGTAAAGAAGATGTGGGAACAATCGACCTTCTGGCCGGAGGAACACCTTGCCAGTCTTTCTCCGTCGCCGGTAAGCGAGCGGGACTGGATGACCCGCGTGGCAACCTCACCATTGAGTTTGCTCGACTTGCTGATCGCCTCCGGCCCGCTTGGCTGGTGTGGGAGAACGTCCCCGGTGTCCTGTCAATTGACGACGGACGGACGTTTGGCGCCTTTCTCGGGCTTTTGGTCCAACTCGGGTATGGGATCGCCTACCGAGTTCTGGACGCACAGTTTTTCGGAGTACCCCAGCGACGGCGCCGCGTCTTCGTTGTCGGACATCTTGGAGACTGGAGAGGTCCCGCAGCAGTATTTCTTGAGTTCGCGGGCCTGTCGGGGTATCCTCCGCCGCGCCGAGAAGCGCGGCAAGGAGCTGCCGGAGGCGTTGAAGTCGGCCCTGATGGAGGTAGCCTCACAGACATCGCTCCCACCCTCGATAGAGGGTGCAAAGATGGCCCCACCCGCAATCAACTAGGCGCAGGCGTTCTCTCGTCCACGAATGAAATCTCGCATTGCCTGAACGCCGGAGGCATGGGCCGACAGGACTTCGAGACAGAGACTTTGATCACTCATGCGCTCTCAGCCGATGGCTTCGACGCGAGCGAGGACGGCACCGGGCGTGGGACGCCCGTCGTGCCTGTCGCCATCTGCACCGCACATACCCAGTCCAACAGCAGCGGCTTCTCCAAGGACATCGCTCACACATGGGAAGGCGGCGGCGCTCAGGCTGTCGCCTTTGCGCAGAACAGCCGCAACGAGGTGCGGCTGCACGGCAGAAACGGAAAGGCAGTCGGCGCGCTGGCGGCGCAGCCAGGCGCGAAACAGCAATGCTATGTCGCCTTCTCCGCAAAGGACTCCGGCGCCGATGCGAGCGATGTTGCGCCGACTCTCCGCGGCATGGGACACGATCGAAGCCACTCGAATGGCGGCGGACAGGTAGCCATCGCATTTTCGCAGAACCAGTCTGGTGACGTTCTGGCCGGCGACGTGATGCACTCGCTTGGAACAAGCCAGAACGCAACCGGACGCAACGCGGCTACCGTTGCATTCACTCTTCACGGAAGCGAGGGCACGGCCAGCGCCGCTTCATCGACCGAAGTCGCAGGGAGTCTTCGTACCCGCGCTCCCGGCAGCATCGAGAACAGCTCGACGACTGCCGTGCTTCAGGAGCAGTCCATCTCCTGGTCTGGAGAACTCACGGCATCGACCGACATGGCCGGAACTCTTCAGCGAGGCGGCGATGGTGGGCGAGTCGATGGAGTCATGACTCCTCAGATGGCCGTGCGGAGGCTGACTCCGCGCGAGTGCGAGCGGTTGCAGGGATTCCCCGACGATTACACGCTTGTCGAGTACCGCGGCAAGCTCGCCTCCGATGGTCCCCGCTACAAAGCCCTTGGCAATTCAATGGCGGTCCCCGTCATGCGCTGGATCGGGCAACGCATCGCCGCGGTCGATGCAATCCTCCGTGAGAACGGCGCGAGGAGGGAGCCATGAGCCTCCGCTGCTTCACGCCATTGGCGCTTTCCTTGCGGAAGAGAGAAGACCTTGACCTTCGCCCTGTACGCATTCACTCGTACCGTAGAACGCGCAGCTTCGCCTTCCACATAGTCACCCAGGAAGCAGCCCATCGCACAGTGTCGGCAGGCAGACAACGATGCGGAAGACTGCCGAGTGTGGTTCACCCACTCCCCGCTGGTCAACGCCGCTTCGGAGGCGCGACAGCACGAGGACTCCGGCGTGCAGGTTGCGAATCATACGCATCCCTGTCCAGACACCTTCAGACGGATGTTTCCGTAGAGCGCCATCTCTCCCGGATTTTCCCATGTCTCACTCGGTCACTCGCTCGGTGCTTATCCCGCGCCCTGCGGCACGGCACGGCTCTGCTTCGCACTGCGTGCGCCCTTCTGGTTTCGGCTTTCAGAAAATCTTTTCGACAAAACTCCGCACAGAACGCGGACGAAAAGATTTTCCGAACCTTCCGAAAAAGCGCCGTTTGGCCTTGGGAGCGGGGCACATTCACCACCCCAACACGCAAAGAGCGCGTGTTCGGGGACCCCGGTACTCGCGTCGCTTCGCGCAAGAGTGTCCCGAGTAAGAACAGGGCAAATCCAAACAGGAGAAATTCCAATGGCACTCTATACCAACACCGTCACAGTCAAAGGTTATCTGGGCAAGGACGCCGAGACCTTCGTCACCCGCAGCCAGAAGACAGTCGTCGTTCTGTCGCTCGCCACCAAGTCCGGCTACAAGGACCAGCAGAAGAAGGAGTGGGTAAACCACACCGAATGGCACCGCATCGTCGCCTTCGGCAAGCCCGCTGACTACGCGAAGGGCCTCAAAAAGGGCGACTACGTGGAAGTCGAAGGCGAGCTGCGCTCGACAGAGTACGAGAAGGAAGTCGGCTCAGGCAAGAACAAGGTCAAGGTCACCTTCCGCGACAAGGAAGTGCGCGCCAACACCGTGAAGAAGCTCGCAGCGCCGGCCAAGGGGGAGAACCTCGACGCCGAGCCCATCACGGAGGATGACGCCGCGTAAGCGGCGTTGTCCTCCCTTGGGAGGTGCGACATGATGACTCTCTTTGCCAACGCCGTAACGCTCAGGGGCTTTCTCGCCAAGGATGCCGAGGCACCCTCTTCCGACCACATCCAGAATGATTCGTTCGCGGTCCTGCTGCTGACGACCGTCTCCGGCGTGTGGGATCTCGGCAACAACGAGTGGATGCCGCGCACCGACTGGCATCGCATCATCTGCCCCGGTCCTTTCTTCTGCGGAATGGTCCGCGGCATGAGACGCGGCGACTACCTCGAAGTCGAAGGCGAGTTGCGTGCTCTGGAGCAGGAACGTGGCGTGGTCGTTGCCGGCGAACGCTTCCCGGTCAAGCACTCGACCTATGCCGTACATGCAGTCCGCATCCAGCGGCTGGACCGGCCCGATGCACTGGTCGATTTCGGCGAGGACGGCTAACCCCGTCCCGCCTCTTTCGCGGAGAGGCTGACACCTCTCCGCTTCTTCTTTGAAAAGGCCGCGCGCTGACTGCGGCAGAAAGGACACCCCGGAGGAAACAATCATGATCGCCAACGCCGTCTTTGTTGCCACGCTGATTTTCCTCGCGCTCGGCTTCTGGCTCACGCGCGAGCTTCAGTTCCTCACTCCCTGGCGCAGTTTGATCCTGCACAGCTACCTCAAGAACATCGCGCTCTATTGCGCTCTGCTCTTCGCCAACATCCTCGGCCTCACCATCTGGATCGAGCGCAAGTTCTTCCTGCGCGATACGGGCCGCAAGCTCCGCCATCTCGATCAGGAAATCCATACCGGGCAGAGCGAACTGTCCGGCGAGATTCTCGCGCAGTTCGGGGACGAGGAGGAGCGATAGCCATGTTGAACGAAGACCAATATATGGAGCGCACTCCCGACCTCATCGCCAAAGTCCGCCAGATGCGGGAAGCTGCGGAAAAAGAGATGAACCGCTTTACGCGGTTGGCCGACTACGACGTGCGTCGCGTCGTCGGCCAGAAACCGGCGGATGTTGTCGAGCCAGGCGCCGCGCAGACAGTGATCGAATTTTCGCCGGACGTTACGAATCAAGGCGACGACGGGGAGGTACACTAGTCTCCCGTCCTAGTTAATTCTTTACAACGTCTGACCTTATCGAGGATGACGTCGGCCGAGGCTTTCCAGACAAAGGGAGTGGGAGCGCCGTTCCATTGAGCGAGCCAATGATAGATGGCTTTTTCCAGTTCTGCGGCGTTGTGGAAGGTTCCGCGGCGGATCATTTTTTCGGTGATCAGTGCAAAGAATCTCTCCACTTGATTCAGCCAAGAGCTGCTGGTGGGGGTGAAGTGGAAGTGAAACCTGTTTCGCTTTTTTGGCTTCAGCCAGCGTTGTACCTCAGCGCTTTTATGGGTCGAGTAGTTGTCCATGATCAGGTGGATCTGCTGATCGGCGGGAAGATGCTTTTCCAGATGGTTGAGAAAGCGGATAAACTCGCGGCTGCGATGCCGTTGCTGACAGGTGGCGATGACTTTTCCGTTGAGGATGTTGAAGGCAGCGAACAACGTGGTGGTACCGTTGCGTTTGTAGTCATGGGTCTGGCGTTCGGGCAAACCCGGCCGCAAGGGAAGTATGGGGGCGGTGGGTAGTGGGTCAGTTTGGATTTCCACAAGCCGCTTTAGCATGCCATGATGGAAGTATGACGGCAGGCAAAGGAAAACGCCCCACTGACCCCAACCAGCTCGCCAAGTGGATCGTGGATCAATCCACCGAGGAATCTGAAGCCACCGCGCAGGTGCCGGCTGACCTGTCGCAGTACATGGCGGCTATGGGTCGCAAGGGTGGGCAGATTGGCGGGAAGCGCCGCCTTACGACCATGACCCCGGAAGAGCGACGGAAGGCTGCCCAGAAGGCTGCCAAGGCGCGGTGGGGTAAGAAGGCTAAAGAGTAAAGAGCTTCAAGTGGAAAGGTGGGCCATGATTCATACGATTTACGGATTAGCGCTGGGAGTTTTGCTTGGATATCTTGCCTGCGAAGTCCTCACCAACCACGAAAAGCGCA
>JBMFWD010000024.1:0-48910 GCA_049965615.1 Acidobacteriaceae bacterium | reverse complement strand
ATAAACACTATGTGGTACTTGCACTCCCACTTCGAGTGGCTTAAGCTCTCGAATTCATCCATCCAGTTGCTCCTTGTTGTTTGCTTGGCGGCTCACGACGAGGAGTCTCTGGGTCAACTCCCGAATATGTCAAACTTCTACTGCCTCCCCGGCAGAGCCGGGGGTTCTCCCGATTCGAATAGAACTTTTCTTCAAGGCCCTCAAACAGAATTTGCGCATCAAGACCTTCGTCGGCACCAGCGCCAACGCCCTGCAGATTCAAATCTGGACCGCGCTGATCGCCATGCTGCTGCTGAAGTATCTGCAACTGCGCTCCCGCTTCGGCTGGAGCCTGTCCAATCTGGCCGCTCTGTTACGCCAGCAGCTCTTCGTCTATCGCGACCTCTGGCTGTGGATCGATGAGCCCTTTCAACCGCCGCCACTTCTCACCGCCGCCGCCCAGCAGATGCTGCTCTTTGCGTCAACTAACTTGGACAGCAACAATGCCAACCTCATGCCCGAAACTCAACCATCAGCCTGAAAACACCGCAGTTTTCGCTATCCCGCCAGTTCGTCGCAGGCTAATTTGGACAGCAGTGGGGCAAACTACTGAAACTACGGGATGATTGCGCCTAGGCGAGGGCGATGGTCAGGACCGTGATGTCGTCTTCCTGTCCGAAGTTTTCGGCGGCTTCGGCAATCTCATGCGCGTTGAGAAGGCTGAGTTGCGGGAGGCGGTCAAGGCCGAAGAGCTGACCATTAGCGGCGCGGGCTTCGGGCACGCCGTCTGAGACGAAGACGATGCGTTCTCCCTGGCGGAGGGTTCCGCGCTTGGCGGCATAGGTTTGATCGGGAACCATGCCGAGGGGCAGGGATGGTTCGGTTTCAAATTCCACGCCGGAGATGAAAGGGGAGATGTGTCCGCCGTTGGCGAGCACGAATTCGCCGGAGGGATAGATGCGGATGCAGCAGGCGGTGGTGAAGCCGAGCTCTCCCTGAGCGATGAGGGCATTGTTGAGTGCGGAGAGAATTTCGTCGGGCTCGCAGGAGGTTTCGCGATTGAGTGCGCCGAGGATCATGGCGACGCGCATGGCGGCGGTGAGTCCTTTGCCGGAGACATCGCCGATGAGTGCGATGAGGGAACTGTCAGGAGCGGGCTGCAGGAAGAAGAGATCGCCGCCGACTTCGCTGGCGGGCAGATAGACGGACTGCACGTCAAAGCCGGGGGTAGTGCGGGAAGCCCGGTGGAGCAGTAGCTGCTGGACGGTGCTTGCTGCCTGGAGCTCGGCGGTGTAGGCGGCGCGATCGCGCGCAGCGGTTACCATTTCCGCGCAGAGGAGTGCGTTTTCGAGCGCGGTGGAGGTGAGCAGTGCGATGGTGTTGAGCAGCTTGAGATCGGCCGAGGAATACTCGGAGTTCGGGTCGCTGCTGGCGACGACAATGGCGCCGGAGGTGAGTTCACCGGCGCGGAGTGGGGCGCAGACGAGGGCATGGAAGGGACGTTCTTCTTCGAGGACGCGAGGGTCGGAGGCGCAGTCGTTGATGATTTCCGCGGCGCCGCGATCAATGGCGGACTGGAGGAAACGGGAGTGGACGCTGAGCGAGCCCTGGCCGGCGGCGGGGTCGCTGGAGGAGTCACCGAAGGATGCGACCTGACTGATGGAGTCTACGGCTTTGTCGTAGACGAAGATGGCGCCGCAGCTGGAGGAGATGAGGCGCTGGGCTTCCTGGAGTGCGCGTTCGCTGACCGCGTTGATGTCGAGGAGGGCGGAGAGATCTTCAGAGAGTTGCTCGAAGAGATTGAGTTCGCGATAGAGGTGAAGGACCTCGGAAGCGAGGGTGCGTGATTCTGCTTCCCGTGCTGCCAGATGTGTGAGGAGTTCGGCGATGGGCCGGGCTGCGTTGGGTTCGGCCATGACGAAGCCGACGTTTTCGTCGTTGAAAGACACGGGCAGCCGGTGGTGGGTGGGGTGCAGATCGGCGGGAGTGCCGAGCACTGGCCTGTCAAATGCGTCGACGATGCAGACGCGGCCCCCGAGGGCCTCGCAAAGGGTCTGCACGGCCCGGGAGCTGTGCGAGCCGGAGGTAAAGAGCGATTTGAGCTTGAAGCTGGCCATTAAGATCCTAGGCTTCCCCGGTGTTTCCCAGGAGCGAGCGAACTTTTTCGACGAGCGTGTCGGGATCGAAAGGTTTGGTCATGTACAGATCCGCACCCACTTGTTCTCCTCGCAGCTTGTCGAATTCCTGTCCCTTGGCGGTGAGCAGGATGACGCGGGTATTGAATTGCCGCCACTCGTTTTTTACGGTGTGGCAGACGTCGAAGCCGTTCTTTTTGGGCATCATGACGTCGAGCACGACGAGGTTCGGCTGGTGCTCGCGTATGGCTTCCAGAGCCTCCTCTCCATTGGAGGCGGTGAAGAGTTCGGCACCTTCGTCTTCCAGGTCTTCGAGGGCCTGTTGGATCAGCATTCGCAGATGAGCTTCGTCGTCCACTATGAGTATCTTCATTGTTTTCACTTATAGATAAGAAAGAGTACGTTCTCCATGCCTTTTTCAAAGCGGAGGGCTTTTACTTCGTCGTTCGCAGAAAGGACGGAGTTGAGGATGATGATATCTGGCCGGGAATCGACCGCTTTTGAGAAAACCTGTTTACCGTCGGATTCGACGACCTGATAGCCGCGCGCTTTGAGCACGTCGGTGAGGCTGCGAAGGGTGGACTCGTCTTCATCGACGACGAGTACTTTTTTGTGAGATGCTCCCTGGCCGATGAGGGTGTCGATTTCCTGGAAGAGCGAGGGAGTGTCGATGGGTTTGGTGAGATAACGGTCGACTCCGAGCCGGAATCCGCGTTCCTGGTCTTCGACGATGGAGAGGATGATGATGGGTACGTGCGTGGTGAGCGGGTCATTTTTGAGAACGGCGGCGACGTCGAAGCCGTTGATTTCAGGCATCATGACGTCGAGGATGATGAGACCGGGAATTTCTTCGCGGACCATGTTGAGGGCCTTGCGGCCATCTTCCGCGAGACGCACGGAGTAGCCTGCTTCGGTGAGTTCCTGGCGAAGCAGGGATCGGATGTGCGGGTCGTCGTCAACGACGAGGATGGATTTGTCGTGGGATTGCTGGGACGCGACTCTTTCGCGGAGTTCCTTGACGAGGGCGGTGAGGTCAATGGAACGTTGGCGGGTTGATTCGGTGGTGGATTTTGCGAAGCCGGGCACGGGGATGGTGAAGAAGAATGTGCTGCCTTGGCCGATTTGGCTTTCGACCCAAATGCGTCCGCCGTGGTGCTCGACGATTTCCTTGCAGATGGGGAGTCCGAGTCCTGTGCCTTTGGGCTTATCGGTGAGGGTGTCGCCGACCTGTTTGAATTTTTCGAATACCTTGGGCTGGTCGGCGGGAGCGATGCCTACCCCGGAGTCCTTGACGCTGACGAGGATTTCGCCATCTTTCAGGCGGGCGGCGCACTCGATGGAGCCTCGCGTGGTGAATTTGACGGCGTTGGAGATGAGATTGATGACGACCTGTATGAGGCGGTGCTCATCGCCGTCGACCTTGGGCATGTCGGTTTCGATGTTGCGAACGAGTTCGACATCGTTGCCGTCGAAGAGCGACGAGGTGGCTGCCGTGGCGCGTTCAATGATTTCGCCCATGGATACAGTGGTCATATTCCAGGTGAACTTGCCAGCTTCGATTTTGGCGAGATCGAGCACGTCGTCGATGAGCTTAGTGAGGCGTTCGCCTTCGCTGACGACTACGTTGAGGTTTTCGACAATCTGTTGACGGGTCTGATCGATTTTGCGGTCGCCTTCCGGGATGAGCGGAAAGATGCGCTCGATGAGGCGCCGGCGGATGATCTTGGCGAAGCCAAGCACCGAGGTGAGGGGCGTGCGGAGCTCGTGGCTGACGGTGGAGAGGAATGCGCTCTTGGCGGCGTCTGCCTCTTCCGCGGCGGCTTTTGCCTTGCGGGTTTCATCAAACAGGCGAGCATTGTGGAACGCGACGCCGACGGCGGATGCGATGGTGGAGAGCAGTTGCTGATCGGCTTGGGTGAATTGTCTATCGCGGTCGGTGGACTGGACGCCGATGACGCCGATGACGTCACCGCCGGAGCGGATGGGGACGCCGAGGAAGGATGTTGTATCGATGCCGATTCTTTCGATGCCGAGCTGCACTCGTGCCTGCTCCATGCCCTCGTTGATGAGCAGGGGTTCGCCGGTGCGAATGATCTGCGAGGAGAAGCCCGGGCCGAAGGGACGGGATTCGAGATCAAGACCGTAGGCGTAGGGGAAGTGCAGGGTCATTGTTTCGCGATCGAAGAGCGAGACGAAAGCGATGGGAGCGTGGAAGAGCTTGCGTACCTGGTCGCCGACGAGTTGGAGAAGCCGGGCCTGGTCCAGTTGGGAAGCGAGCGCCTGGGTGATGCGGTTGATGGTGACGAGTTCGGCGGCGCGCTCGCGGACTTCCTTTTCGCGCTGGTTGATGGTGAGATAGGCGCTGGCATTATCGAGGGCGATGCTGGTGTAGGATGCCAGGTTCTGGAGTAGCTGGAGGTGCTGGCGGGTGTAGGCGTGTTTTTTGTGGCTCTGGATGCTGAGCACGCCGAGGATGCGTTCCTTGGCGGTCAGCGGCAGATAGATCATGGACTGGGGCGGCCGGGCCTGCGAGCCATCTTCGAGGGTGGCTTCGCCGTGTGAGTAGGACTCGATGTAGCGGGAGTATTCGGCTTCGACGTCGTTGATGAGGATGGGGTGGCGATTTTCGATGCACCAGACGGCGAACTGGTTTTTATCGTCCATGTCGCGCGTGTAGGGTGCGTAGCGCTTGCCGTTTTCGACGGCCAGGGTGTACTCGATGAGGCGCGTCTCGGGACGATAAAGACCCACGCCGAAGATGGGCGCATCGACGATTTGATTCACGCGCTCGTAGAGTTTGAACAGGATGGTGTCGAGATCGAGCGAGGCTGTGATTTCGCGGCCGATCTCGCTGAGCATCTCGATGCTTTCTTTCTGGGCGGCGATTTCGGTGGCCTGCGCTTCTAGTTCGCCGGTGCGCATGCGGACCGTGTCTTCCAGTGCTCGGGCTTCGGCTTCGAGGTCTTCTGTCTGGCGGCGAGCCTTATCTCGCTCGTAGGAGGTTATGAGCCACCAGCCGAACATGGCCATGAGGATCAGTGCGATGACAAAGACGAGGTTGGCTGCCGTGGTCGCGTACCAGGGTGGGCTGATGATGAAGGAGAAATCACCTTCTTTGCCGAGGACGCCGGCGCTGGTGCGGGATACTACACGGAATTTGTAGTGGCCGGGGCTGAGTCCGCTGTAGTTGGCCTGAGACTGTGTATCCCATGCAGACCAGGTGTGGTCGGCGCCGTGGAGCATGTACCGGAACTGGGTGTGGGAGGGATCAGAGAAGCTGGGCGACGCGAACTGAAACTGGATGTTGCGGGTTCCCGGAGGAAGTCGAGTTGTCGAAGCGTTGGGCAGAGGGCTTCCGCCAAAGATGACATTGGTGCCAACCTTGACTTCGCTGATTAGAGTGGGGGCAGGTGCTGGATTGGCAGTTTGTTGCGTCGGGTTGAAGCGGACGAGCGTGCTGTTGGCGAGCCAGTAGCCGTCGTCGAGCTTGCCCACAAAAAAATCCTTGAACTGGGTGAGCGCATGGAAGCGCTTTTCTTCAAGGCGGAAATGACCGTCGGGTTCTCGTACGAAGATGCCGATGCGCTGCCCGAGAGACGAATCGGATTCTGACCAGACGTTTCCGCCAGGGAGAGAAAAGACACGCGGCTGAATATCGGGTGCATCGATCTTGAGCAGGAACTGGTTATCGATGACGAATTTTCGTATTGTGGGATTCCAGCGGTAGAGGTTGTCGTGCCCCTGAACGGAGACGTAGATGCTTCCGTTGGCGAAGTTGGCGAAGTTGACGCCGGCGGGCAAGCCTTGATTTTTGCCGAGAATTTCGTATTTGGCATCTCTCATGCCAGATTCAGGAACCTGTACGCGCAGAACGGAATGGCCACCGCCGCTGACCCACAGGTTGCCGTTGTCGTCTTGCGTGAGCCATGTGGAGGTGTAGACGAGCTTGGGGATGCGCCCTTCGTACGTCCAGGCGTGACCATCCCATCGCATGGAGGAAACGCCATCGTCGTTTCCGATGAAGATTCGTGAGGGCGTTTTGCGTGACTGGAGAATGAAGTAAGACACGTCCTTTCGGCCGGAGTGACCAGGCAGCGCGGGGACGAGGCGATTGCCCTTGAGCAGCATCACGCCGGACGAAGTGGCGACCAGGAGCTGCTCCGGAGCACGGTCTGCGGGATCTTTGAAGTCAAGGAGGAGGAAACCCTGCAGGCCTCCGGGGATGATTCGACTGGAGGGCAATCCTGTGACCGGATCGGAGACGATTTGCTGAAGGGCCGAGGTGGAGTTTGGCGTGACCACATACAGCTTGCCTTGGAAGCGCAAGACGTCCTGGGCAAAGTTGTGCGAAAAGATGGATATCGGAGAGCCGATAGCGACGCGGGAAATTCCCTGATCGGAGCCGAGCCAGAGAGCGCCCCGGCGATCCTGAAATGCGGTGAAAATTTGAGAACTTAGGAGCCCCGCGGACTTGTCGAGGATTTGGACGATATGCCCCTGATGGTCGAGGATGACGGCGCCACCAAGGTTGGTCGAAATACAGAGGTCGCCATTGCGAAGCAGCAGGGTGGTGTAGAGGAGGTTCTTCTGGAAGTATGCGTCGGCCTGGGTATGGAAGGGGACCACTGTTTTGCCGTTGTAAATGGAGAGGAGGCTTGATGTGGTGGGGCCGTACACGTTTGCCTGCGAAACGAGAATCCGGCCGTCGCCCCAGGAATGGAGAAAGAGCTTTAGCGCGTGGCTGTATGCGCCCCCGCCTGCCACGGGCTGGATCTGGTCGCCGATGATTTGCTCCAGTCCTGTCCTGGTCTGATCCGTGTACAGATGTCCGCTCACGAGGGAGAGAGCCTGAAAAGTTTGTCCGTGCTCAGGAGTCCAGACGAACATGTGCCGACCGTCCCAGCGGAAGATATGTTCATTTGCTTCAAAGAACACGCTGGAATGTGTGACGACGATTCGCCATATGTCAGTGAATCCGCGGTCACTGGGAGGGATTTTGTCCAGCAAGGAGACGTAGCGCAGGGTTCCGGAGGAATTGGGAGAGAGATAACCGAGTGTTCCGTTACCGCCGATCCAGACGCGGCCTTTGGAGTCCACAGCCAGCGAACGAGTGATGACGGTGGATACGAAAATCTGTCGCCAGCGTGTGCCGTCAAATTCCAGAACCGATGGCCCAGAGTCACCGATATAGAGAATGCCGTTGGGCCCCTGGGCCATACTCCAGACCTGGGCGGAGTTATTGAAGTCGACGACCGAGTAGTTCTGGACGACGGGAAAGCCCTGAGGGGCAGTCGCAGTGTTTATCGAAGAGGAATTTGCCACGAGACGCTGCGCGGACGCAGAAACGAAGGCCATGGCGGCAGCCATAACTAGTACACAAAGTCGCGAGGTCGTCATTAAACGTTCGGTCACACAGGCTTCCCGGTCCTTGAAGCGTTGTGTGAGATTTCGGCAGCGGTGCCCGGGGGGAGGAAATCTCACTTGGAAGGCAAAGTTACCATGCGCCTGAGACGTGCGCAAGAAAAACATGGCATTGGATTTAGTGTAGTTACCTGATGCAAATGGGACGGCTTGTCGGAGTGTTGAGAGGGCAGGGGTTACGGGGGCCTTCGCAGCCACGGTGCGCGGCTGCGAAGGTGGGCGTTTGGTTATTGGCGGTCGAGTTCGAGGAGGGCTGCCTGGAAGTCGCCGCGCAGGTAGAGCTGTACGCCGGCGTGCATCCAGTAGGCTCCGCTGGCGCTGGCCGGGGTGTTGGGGTAGGCCTTTCCGTCGAGCATGTGGAAGGTGTATGTGGCTGAGGGGTCGAGTCCGCGGAGATAAATATGCGGGAAGGGCCAGCCTTTCTGGCTGGAGTGGAGGTAGGCGAAGGCGACGGTCTGCTTGCCGTCCTGGTTGACGTATTCGTTGACGGCGTACTCGCTACCATGGAGCGGGGAAATGAGGCGGTAGAGCGCGCCCTGCTGCACGGTGGCGCGGATGGTCTTGTACTGCGCGACCATTTTGCGGGCCGTGGCGAAGTCTTCAGGCGTCCACTTGTTGAGGTTGGCTCCGATGCCAAGGGAGCCTTCCATGGAGGAGAGGAAGCGATATTGGAGCGAGGTGACTCGGTTGTTGACCCAGTTGGGCGAACCGGTGACCCAGGCCATCATGACGCCGGGCGTGTAGGCGTAGGTAAAGCCCTGCTGGATGGAGAGGCGGTCGAAGGGATCGGTGTTGTCGGAGGGCCAGACTTCGTCGGTGTAGCGCATGATGCCGAGGTCGACGCGGCCACCGCCACCGGAGCAGTCTTCGAATTCAACATTGGGGTGCCTGGCGCGGAGTTCGCGGAAGATGGCGTAAAGGTTGCGAATGTACTTGACGTAGACCTCTTTTTCTTGATCGGCAGGGACGGCGGGCCAGCCGGGTTCCGCCCAGTTGCGGTTGTAGTCCCACTTGACGAAGGAGATGTCGTTGGTGGAGAGCAGGTGATCGAGGACGTGAAAGACGTATGCCTTGACGTCTGGCCGGGCGAGGTTGAGGACGAGTTGATTGCGGGCTTCCGAGCGCGGGCGTCCCGGGAAGTTGAGGACCCAGTCGGGATGCTTGCGGTAGAGCTGGCTGTCTGGGTTGACCATTTCCGGCTCGACCCAAATGCCGAAGCTCATGCCGAGTGAGTGGACTTTGTCGATCAGCGGCTTGAGGCCGTTTGGGAACTTTTTGGGATTAGGCCACCAGTCGCCAAGGCCTGCGTGGTCGGTGTTGCGCTCGCCGAACCAGCCGTCGTCCATGACAAAACGCTCGACGCCGATGCTGGCTGCTTCTTCGGCGAGTTTTTCCTGGCCGGCGACATCAACGTTGAAGCCGGTGGCTTCCCATGAATCATAGAGTACGGGTCGCAGTTTGGGGTGTGGGCCTTCCGGGAGGATTCGGGTGAGTTCGAAGCGGTGCATGAGACGCGATGCGCCGCCGATGCCGTGGTGGGAGAAGCCTGCGTAGAAGTAAGGCGAGCGGAGTGACTGGCCTGGCTTGAGGATGTAGGCGAAGTCGAAGGGGTTGAAACCGCCGGTGACGCGGACCTGGCCGATCTGGTCCTGCTCGATGGCGATTTGCCAGTTGCCGCTCCAGCCGAGCGCGCCGAACCAGACGGCACCGGTGTCCTGGTCGCCCGGGTTGCCGCGTTCGATGGCGAACCATGGATTGACGTGGTGACTGGTGGTTCCGGTGCGGCTGCCGAGGACGACTTTGCCGGGATGGAGGGTCTCTTTCTGGAGATTCCACTCGCCGGCCCAGCGACCGGTGAGGTAGCGGAGTTCGTAATGGGTATTGGCGGGTAGATTCCAGGTGGCGGCGAAGTCCTGCTCGATGGTGAAGGGCTGCGGGGTTTTGTTTTCGACGGTGGCGGAGCGGCGAAGGATGCCGGTGGCGGGGTCGATCTGGTACTCGAGAGTGACGTAGACGGCGAGGGAGATGTCTTTCATGACGACGTCGAGCGTGTCTCCGTGGATGGAGTGGGAGACGTACTTGAGGACGAGGTCGCGGTTGCCGTTGGGGAAGGTGATTTTGAGGTCGGGGACGTAGTAGAAGCCGCCGCCGAAGCCGGTGTATTCCTGGGGCGTAGTGTCAGTGGACGGCTCGAAGGAGGCCCAGGGCGGGTTGGCGTGCGCGGCGGGGAAGTTGTCTGTGGCGGCGACCCGTTGCCCCCAATAGATGGACTGAAGCTGACCTTTTGCGTTGACGCCGAAGACGTAGGAGACATCGCCCCCGTCGATGCGGAAGACCCGGGTTTGCGGGTTGTAGTGAATCGCGGCCGATGGGGACTGGCTGCGTGCGGGCGCCGCGCCGAGCATAAGGAATGCGGCGGCGAGCGCGAGGGATTTGCAGGCAGGGAACTTGCGGTAGAGAGACTTGAGTGGGAGTGCGGGATTCACGGAGCACCTCGGGAGTTGAGTGGTTTTCACTGCCGGATTAAGTTGCGTTCTATACGTTACAGCGTTCGTAGGCCTGGCGCAGGCTGGTGACAGGGTCGCCGGTGGGTATGAACTCGTGGGCGACGTAGTCGTGGAAGGGAAGTGCCGCGATGGCGCGCATGACACCGTCCCACTGTACCTCCTGCTGGTTGTTAAGCTCGTGACGGCCGGGTACGCCGCCGGTGTGGAAGTGCCCGATCCACTGGATGTTGTCGCGGATGGTGGAGATGAGATCTCCTTCCATGATCTGCATGTGGTAGATGTCGTAGAGCAGCTTGACGTTGGGTGAGTTGACCTGGCTCATGACCTGGACGCCCCAGACGGTGTGATCGGCCATGTAGTCCGGATGGTCGACTTTGCTGTTGAGGAGTTCGAGACAGATGGTGACGCCGTGGTCTTCCGCGATGTTTTTGACGCGGTTGAGGCCCCGGATGGTGTTCTCTGCGCCTTGTTCGTCGGACATGCCGTTTCTGTCTCCTGAAAACGTTATTACATTTGGGACTCTATTCTTTGCTGCGAGGGGGATGTTTTTGCGCAAGTTCGCCTCGATGGCGGCGTGGTTTTCGAGGCGGTTCATGGCGCTTTTGATGGTGCCGGCGCCGGCGTATCCCATCGTGCAGATAAGGCCATATTTCAGCGGGATGGCATATTCCTCGGGTTGAAGGAGGTCGATTCCAACGAGGCCGATGGACTTGCCCGCAGCGCAGAGCTGGTCGACGGAGAGCTTTGGATAGCACCATTTACAGACGGCCTGGCGGATGCGTCCTGAGGGTTTTTCGGCAAAAAGTGGGCTGGATGAGCCCGGGAGGGCAGTGGCAAAAGCTGCAACAGCGCCGGAGGCGATGACAGAACGTCTGGATGGGCTTAGTAAACGATTCCGTGAGGGTTTCATTGGCCTGCCTGTATTGAATAAAATGCAAACATTGTTAAGAGCCCGTCGCGGTGATGTATGCGGTTTCATAATTTCGCTTGACAGGCATGTCGAGCAACGACTATCAACGGTATCGCAATATTGCCGCAACTTCCAGTCGTCTTGAATTTTGACGGCTGATGTAAACGCATACAGAGTTCCGCAGCGGTAGACGACGGAACCGCAGGCCCGCAGTTGAGTTTTCAACGACGGGAGAATGGGCTGGCAGTGAATAGAAAAAACGATAAAACTCGGAGGCTAGGACAGGATGAGATTCCTAAGAACATGGGCTCTGCCCGTGCTCATTTTTACCTTGTTATTCGGGAACACTGTTTTGTGGGGTCAAGTCGACCAGGGTGCAATTACTGGTGCGGTACATGACACTACGGGTGCGGTGATTCCCGGTGCTTCAGTCACGCTAACCAACGTCGATACCGGTCTAGTCCTGAAGGCAAAAACGGACGGAAACGGCATTTATACATTCTCGCCAATCAAGATTGGCCATTACACCATCACGGCTATGGCCCCGGGTTTCCAGACGACTCGACAGGAAAACGTTACTCTGCAGGTGCAGGAAACGCTGAATGTTGTGCTTGTTCTGAAGCCCGGCGAAGTGACGCAGACGGTCACGGTCACGACGGCTCCCTCGCTGATGCAGACGCAGAGCGGATCGGTCGGCCAGGTGATGACGGCGAAGACGATCAACCACGTTCCTCTGAACGGCCGGAACTGGGTTTACATTGCGCAGTTGTCTGCTGGTACGTCGGGCTCGCAGGGTTCGCGTGGCGGCGGCAAGGGCGACTTTGAAGCCAACGGCCAGCGCGCGGAGCAGAACGACTTCATCCTGGACGGTGTGGACAACAACGTGAACGTCGTTGACTTTGTGAACGGCGCGAGCTACGTTGTGCAGCCTCCTCCGGATGCACTTTCTGAGTTCAAGGTGCAGACGGGCGACTACAGCGCTGAGTTCGGACACTCTGCCGGCGCGGTTGTGAATGCCACGATCAAGTCCGGTACGAACCAGATTCATGGTTCGGCTTGGGAGTACTTCCGGAACACGGTACTGGATTCGAAGGATTGGGACGCCAATACGATTCCTCCGTATCACGAGAATCAGTTTGGCGGAACCGCTGGATTTCCGATCATCAAGGACAAGCTGTTTCTGTTCGGCGATGCGCAGGGCAACCGAGTTGTATTTGGCAATACGCAGACACTTTCGGTGCCGACGGCGAAAATGCGCACTGGTGACTTTAGCGAACTGCTGAATACATCTCTGACTGGCGCTTCGCAGCCGATTTATCTTTACGAACCGAACCAGCAGAATGGCACGCTTCTGGCTTGCAACGGGAATCAGAACGTTTTCTGCCCGCAACAAATTAATTCAATAGCGCAGAAGATTTTGAATCTCTACCCGCTGCCGAACACCAACAACGGCAAGACTTACAGCAATTATGTAGTCAATGCGAACGTTTCTGATAACACCACTCAGTATGATATCCGCATGGACTACAACATGAGTGCGAAGGATCAGATGTTCTCGCGCTTCAGCTATTACGATGAGCCGGAATACCATACACCGCCTCTTGGAACAACGCTTGACGGTGGAGGTTTCGGGAACACTGGTTATACGGTCAATCTGGGTGAGAACTTCATGTACAGCGAAACGCATGTGTTCAATCCCAATTTGTCGAACGAGTTCCGCTTTGGCTACAACTACCTGCACGACGGATATCTGCAGCAGAACTACAACACAGATGTTGCCCAGCAACTGGGTCTTGGCGGCATTCCATATGGACCGGACTTTCCACAGAACGGCGGTCTGCCTTATGTTTCGATTGGCGGAATTTCGAACTTCGGAAGCCCTCAGTTCTACGTAACGAACGAGCATGAGAACGTGTTCCAGATTCTGGACAACGTGACGAAGATTGTGGGCAATCACTCGCTGAAATTTGGCGTGGATTTCCAGAGCATTCGTTTCTCGACCGTTCAGCCTCCCTACCCGCGTGGTACGTACAACTTCAGCGGTCTGTATACGAGTAACCTGGGAGCTGCATTCACCGGCTATGGTGTGGCGGACTTCCTGGCGGACCAGAACAACGGAGCCAATCTTTCCAATGAGTTCAAGAACGGCGATTCTCGCTGGTATCGTGCGGCTTATGCGGAGGACGACTGGCGGGTGAACAGCAAGCTGACGCTGAATCTTGGCGTGCGCTATGACAACTACAAGCCCTACAAGGACGTGGGTGGCTACCAAGCCCTCTTCTATGTGACGGGGGCGACGGGTGTTGGCTTTGGCCAGGGCGCCTATCAGATTCCTGACTCGCAGAAGAGCTACCCGATCGCAAGCGCGTTCTCCAACCTGCTGGCGAAGGACAACATCAACCTGCAGTACATCGGCAATCCCGCGCTGGTGGAGTCGCAGAATACGAACTTTGCTCCACGAATTGGATTTGCTTACTCTGTAAGCAATACGTCAGTAGTTCGTGGAGGCTTTGGCATTTTCTTCGGCGGGTTGGAGAGCACTGGTTATTACCCGAATCTGGGTGAGAACTATCCATTCCAGTTCTCCGACAGCTTTACGGCGCCGGATTGCAAGGCGAACAATTGCCCGAGCATCAGTAATCCGAACTACGGTGGAGTTTCACTGGAGAACGGATTCACAAGCGCCATTAACGCCGGATTGCAGAACTTTATTTCGACGCCGGCCCTGCGTGGTTCCGACAAGTTGGCGAAGACCCCATATACGGAGTCTTATAACCTTTCGGTGGAACACGCATTCTCCAACAATCTGGCAGCAACGTTAAGCTATGTGGGTAACGTGGATCGTCACCTGCAAGTCTTCCCGAATCCGAACGCGCCGTACGCTCTTACCGCTCCAGGATTGAGCGCGCAGAAGTACCAGCCGTTCCCGGATTTTGGTGGAGTAGCGTACACGTGCTATTGCGGCATCAGCGATTACAACAGTCTGCAGGCAAAACTGCAGAAGCGGTTTTCGCATGGGCTGAACTTCCTTGTGACCTACACTTGGGCTCACGCTCTGGATGATGCTCCGACACCTCTTGGCAGCACGGGTGACGCCGGCTACCGGAACACGAACCTCGTGCCGATTCGCGAGGACTACAGCAACTCGCCGTTTGACGTACGTCAGCGGCTGACCTTCAATGCCTACTATGAACTTCCGTTCGGTAAAGGACGCGAGTTCATGAACCACGGTGGGATGCTGAACGAGGTGGCCGGCGGCTGGGCAACGAACCTGACGTTCTTTGCTCAGACGGGTAATCCCTTTACAGTGTTTCCGAACAATACTGGTCCTTCCGGTGGTGGAACGCGTGCAATCCTGACGGGTGATCCCTTCAAGGGCGGCGGCGGCGCTGGCTGTCCTACGTCTGTCCGGAACAAGGAGCACTGGTATAACCCGTGCGCATTCTCCAACCCTGTTTCGGCAACCGAAATCAGTCCTGCTCCCTACAACGGAAGTTCGAACACCGCCGAACCGGGCTATACCTACCCGGTGGAGGTGACGGACCATGCTCAGGTGCTGCAGTTGCTGGGTGGACGCCGCAACCAGATATATGGTCCAGGTTATGAGCGGATCAATATGTCTCTGTTCAAGAACTTCCCAACCTTCCGGAAGCAATACCTTCAGTTCCGGACGGATATCTTCAACCTGTTCAACACGCCGTCTCTTGGTCAGCCAAACGGTAGCATTAACCTGAACAATGGCGGCCAGATCACGGGACCGCGATTCTTCCAGAACAACACTCCTGATGCGAGATTCGTTCAATTCGCTATGAAGTATGAGTTCTGAGGAATAAACTCTCCGTCGAGGGGCAGGGTTTTGGCCTTGCCCCTCGGAGGTTTTACAGTGTCATCTGCAGTTTTTCGTATGCGCCCGGGCCAGCTCATCACCACGGCAGTTCTTGCAGGCGCGTTCCTTACACCTTTGACAATTCTTTCGGCCGCGGTCGCGCAGGGGCAATCTTCGGATACGGAGATGTTCCGGCAGGCGATGACCTATATGCAGGACGGTGAGATGGGCCGGGCGGAGACGTTGCTGCTTGCGCTGCGGAACCGTCATCCGCATACATTTGAGATCGATGAGTCGCTGGGCCTGCTGTACGCCAGCGAGGGCAAGATTGCGCAGGCGATTCCACCGATGGCCGAAGCGGTCAGGGATAATCCTCAGTCGAGCGTTGCGCGGGCAAATTTAGGGACCGCCTATCTAAAGGCAGGCAAGGTGGAACAGGCCGCGCACGAGCTAAAGCTGGCTGCGGAACAGAATCCCGGGGATGCGGCGACGCAGGTGGCGCTGGGACAGGCGGATATGCTGCTGAAGCGTCCGGCGGAGGCAGCGGCTGCGTTTGAGGCGGCATTGCCGAAGGATCCTCAGAATGCGACGCTTTTGTACAACACGGCGCTGGCGCATTTTGACGCTCACCAGCCGGCCAAGGCGGAACCGCTGTTGGCGCGGATGCCGGGTGTGGAGGATTCAGCCGAGGCGCAGGAGTTGTACGGCGATGTAGACGAGGCGCTGGGCAAGTATGAGGGCGCAGGGAAGCATTATGCGGCGGCGGCGCGGCTGAAGCCGAGCGAGCCGAATATCTACATGCTGGGGATTGAGTTTTTGCGGCACTGGACGTTTGGCCCCGCGGCGAAGGTATTTTCGGCGGGCGTGAAGGATTATCCGAAGAGCACGCGCATGCGGACAGGGCTGGGCGTGGCGTACTACGGAGGCGGAGAGTACAACAAGGCGATTCCGGTATTTGCGGAATTGCTGGATGCGCATCCGGACAACGAGATGTATGCGGAACTGCTGGGTCGCAACTGCACGGTGCTGACGGAGGGGATGCAACCGCAGTGCGAGAAGCTGGTGAGTTTTTCTGAGAGGCATCCGGAGAATGCTGTGCTGGCTACGTACACGGCGATCAGCATTCTGCACAGGCCTTATGACCCGAAGGGGCTGTTATTGGCGCGGACACTGTTGACGAGGGCTATCGAGGCCCAGCCAAAGCTTGCGCAGGCACGATTTGCCATGGGCTTGCTGTTGCAGAATGAGCAGAAGTGGAAGGAAAGCATTCCGGCGCTGGAATTGGCGATTCGCCTGAAGCCGGATTACGCGGCGGCGCATTACCGGCTGGCGCTGGCTTACTCGCACGCGGGCGAGCATGCCAAGGCGCAGCAGGAGATCGCGCTGGAACAGCAGTACAGCAAGGCGCAGAATGCGGAGACGAATGCGCGCCTGCAGAAGGTAACTACTTTTCTTGTGAGTATGAAGTGAAACCGATAAACAAGCAGTTGATGAACGGAGATTTCCGGGAGGCGGCGCAGGCTATTTCGTGGAGCCGCCGAGAGTTTTTACGTACTGCGGCCTCGACCTGCGCGGCGGGGACGATGCTGGGATTTTCGCCCATGCGCGCGATGGCGATGGCACCGACACAGAAGGTTGTAGTGGTGACGTTTGGCGGCGGCGCGCGAGACGAGGAGACGTTTGCGCCGGATGGGCAGGAGAATATTCCGAACCTGATGAAGACGCTGGTGCCGCAGTCGACATTCTTTGGACAGGTGGTGAATCATGGGATTCTGGGTCACTATGTGGCGACGGCGAGCCTGGCCACGGGTGTGTATGAGACGTTTGATAATTTTGCCGCGGTATCGCCGGATCATCCGACTGTGTTTGAGTACTTCAGAAAAGGTTTGCACCGTCCTGCGAGCGATGCCTGGGTGGTGGCCCCGAGCAACGGGTTTAACGGCATTGGCACCAGCAACGTGAAGGGATACGGGCAGGGAGCGGGCGTGATTTTGCCGAAGCAGTTGCTGCGCTCGGCGCTTCCGCTGGAAGGCGATGCGAAGTACAGCCATCTGTTGCTGGACAACTATGAGGATCCTTACTATGTGCCGCCGCTTGCCGGGAATGAGTTTCATCTGAAGCAACTGGACCAGGTGCTGCAGCTTTCGGTTTCTGATTTTATGAAGCATGCGATGGCGCTGAACAGCGCCGATGAGCTATCGGTTTATATTGCCAAGCAGTTGATGCGGCAGGTGGCGCCAAGTTTGTTGTGGATCACGCTGCACGATATGGATATTGCGCACTCGGGGGCGTATTCGCTGTATGTGGAAGGGATTCGGCGGTCGGACCGGCTTTGCGCGGAGATATGGTCGGCGATTCAGGCGGAGCCTGAGTACGCGGGAAAGACGACGATGTTCATTCTTCCGGACTTTGGGCGAGACTCGGATTATGATGCGGGCGGAAACGGGTTCCAGCATCACCGGACGGGCGATGCGCTTTCGCGGACGACGTGGATGATGGCGTTGGGACCGGGGATTCGCGAGGGCGTGATGGTGGACCGGCCGGTGACTTCGCTGGATCTTGTGCCGACCATTGGAGCGAAGCTGGGATTTGCGACGCCGCTGACCAAGGGCAACGGGCTTGCGGAGGTGCTGTGATGCAGCCTGCTCAACTGCAAGCGCGAGATTTCAAGGACTATTCGCCGGCGGCGCGGAAGCTGATTGTGGATCATCTGGACCTGGTGCGGCAGTTGCCGATGGTGTTCGTGGCTTTGCTGCTGCGGGAAGTGAAGGGGTATGACTGGCGGTTTCCCGCAGAGCGGCGGTTGCTGGACGCACAGTTTGCGTTCTTAGGATCAAGGACTCCAGCGCAGCGGGCAGAGTTGCTGGGGACCTTTGCCAGAATCCAGTTGCCGCACGATGTGAGCTCGATGGACTGGGTGAAGCATACGCAGAAGTTTCTGGACGGGCTGACGAAGACGCTTTGGGCGACGCACCAGATTGACACATTCACGGCCGCGGCTACGCGGTATACGTCGGAGTGGAACAATGCGGAGCCGGAACCTGCGCCGGAGATGGCGCGGCTGGGAATTGTGGTTCTGGGGCCGGGGCTGCGGTATGACGGGTATCCGCTGTTCCGGAAGCTGCGGCCGCATGGAGTTTTTGTGCCGCAGGTGAGCGGGGCGGATGGATGGCAGGAGATATTGAGCGCTGTGCAGGCGCGCGCGGCCAAGCAGCCTACTCCTTACCGACACTGGTATATCGATGGGGGCGTGGCTGATCCAGCAGCGGGAGAGAGCCTCTCCCGGACCTCGTATGAGGGAATGAAGCCGGTACGCGAGGCCGTGCTGGCGAAGATCCATGAGATTATTGCGAGCGGACATGGCGGTCCGGAGCAGTTGCGAACGGCGATGGCAGAGATTACGCCAAAGGAGTTGAAGTTCGGTAGCAATGCCGAGGATGCGGTGATGCACCACTTTGAAGTGGATGTGCAGACGGAGGGATCGGGCACGCAGATCTTCAGCACGACGTTTGTGCTGTGGAGCGCGCGCGAGGCACTGCGGCGGGCGCAGCCCTATACGACGCTGCTGCGGTACGCTCCCCGGCAAAGGCAGCTGCCGATGAACGAGATGCTTTCGAGCAAATCGCAGTCAGCCGGGGTGGATCCCAAAGGTTCGGTAATGGACGGAGATATTGGCGCGTTCTATGCGTGGGTGGATCAGCAGCGGCTGACGGGGGCGGAGCAGTCGTCCTTTATGGCATGGAGCGTGGAGCACCAGCAGGGTGTGATCATTGGGCCGGGGTTGCCTCGCGGCACGGTTGCTGGAAGCAGCCTGAGCGTGCGGCAGATGCTGATGCAGCTTTCTTAGGGCTGAGCGGTTGGAGAGGTACTGGATACCTGGTAGGTCCCCAGTTTGATTTGGACATATTGCGGCAGGGTTTTGAAGTTGAGGCCGCGGTCGGTCTGGTCGCCGTTCCAGATGCGTTCGGGCTTCCAGGTGGTTCCATCATAAGTGCCTTGCTCGGCTTTCAGGATTTGCTCATGGCCGGATTGTCCGGGAGCGAGGCGGAAGGTGACGCGGGCGTTGATGCCGGTGACGAGGAACTTGTTGGGGCCGAGCTGGATGACGAGAGCGCGTCCGTTATGGTGTGGGGTGCCGGGCGCGTGCTGCTCGCCGTCGGGCTGAGGGAAGCCGAAGCCGACGAAGGCGTCCCACTTGCCGAAGTGGAGGGTTTGTTCTGTCTTACCGAGTTCTTCGACGGCGGTTTGCAGGTGGCCTTCGAAGTTGGCCTGGGCTACCACGCGGTCGATTGGGCCGATGAGGGCGTAGTTCTGCGCGTGATCGGTGGGAAGCTGGCCGGGCTTGAGGGTCCAGCTGGTCTGGTCTGTGCCGAACGGGGAAAAGCCGATGGCGCCTTTGCCGAGAGCGAGGAAGAATTCCGGCGCGAAATTGTTGCCGAGGCCGGTTTCGGGGATCCAGAGGGGATTGTCAGGCCGGTCGTAGGTGTCCATGACTGCGACTTCAGTGGCGCGGTCGGGGGTGTAGATGTCTGGCCCAAGCATGTTGATGGACGTGGCAACGGCCTTCCAGATGGGAATGTTGCGCTGCTGGGGGCCACCGGAGGGGTAGTCAAAACCGGGGTTGAGATAACCGCGAATCTGGTAGCCGCGCGGGTATTCGATCCAGACATTGCAGTACATGGGAATGTTGAGCTCGGCCTTGCCGGCCTTGGCCACCGCGTTGATGTACTTTGCGATGGAGTAGGCCTGAAAGTACTCGTCGGCACTGTGGCCGAAGACCTGGCTCCATGTGCCGGGGGACTTGTGCATGGCATGAAGCACGATTTCGGGAACGGGGCCGTTGAATTCCTTTTGCGCTGCCGGGGAGTGATCTCGAACGGCGCCGATGGAGCCGGATTCGTTTTCGACCTGGATCATGATGACGGTGTGCTGGGTTCCGTCGATCTGGGCGAGGTGCCTGGTGAGCGCTGCGAAGGCTGTGCGGTCCGCGTCGAGATTGGTTTGTGAGTTGGCGCTGAGGACCTGGATGGGTTCGCCACGGGAGTTGATGACGCGGGGATATTTTTGCGGATTGTTTTTGACCCACTCGGGGACGTAGTGGTCCTCGCCGTTCTTCCAGGTGCCGAACCAGAGGAGAACGAGATGGATATGATGGGCCCGGGCCTGATGGACGAGCATGTCAACGGTGGAGAAGTCGAACTGGCCGGGCTGGGGCTCCATCTGCTCCCAGTAGACGGGGGCCTCGACGGTGTTGGCGTGCATGCCTTCGATGACGGGCCAGACGTCGGGCATGGTGGAGGGCCAGGAGCTCGAGTTGTTGATTTGGCCGGCGAGGATGAGATAGGGATGGCCATTGAGCATGAATGCGTAATGGCCATCCTTTTTGACGATTTGAGGACCTTGTTGCGCGAAGCACGCTGAAACCAGACAGGTTGCCATCGTGAGCGTTGAAAGGCACTTGCCAAGTGTTGCGAGCTTCATGCGATTCTCCCGAATTGCTTTATTTTTTGTGTGCGTCCGCGGAATGCGCGGACACTAGGAGACCTCGGGCCGGATGGGGGCCTGTTGGGTGGTGATGGTGAGGGTGGCGGATTTGAGATGCGGGCCGCCCTTGGAGGACGCCTCGATGGTGATCTGCCCCGGGGTTTTGTTGGCCTGCAGGATGACCTGAGCGAGTCCGTTGAAGATGCTGCGCTGCGGAGCCTTGTCGGACTCATGGCAGTTGGGATCGCCGTTGCCGACACCGATGAGGGTGCCGTCGCCGGTGATCTTGAAGTCGATGAGTTCGTTGGCAGTGGGCACGAAGCGGCCCTGGGCATCGAGAGCTTCGACGCGGATGATGGCGATGTCTTCTCCGTCAGCGTTGATGGTGGTGCGGTCAGCGGTGAGACGGATGGAGGCCGGATCGCCAGTCGTTTCGCGCTTCTGCTTGAGGACCAGCTTGCCGTTTTTGTAGGCGTGGGCTTCGATGTAGCCGGGCTCGTACTTGACGTCCCACTTGACGTGGGAGAGGTGCGGCACTTTCTGGCGGCCGAGGCTCTTGCCGTTGACGAAGAGCTCGACCTCGTCGAGGTTGGAGTACGCCCAGACGGGGATGGAGTTGCCTTCTTCGCCCTTGAAGTTCCAGTGCGGGAAGACGTGAAGCATGGGCTTGGAGCCCCAGACGGACTGGTAGTAGTAGAAGGTGTCCTTGGGGAAGCCGCAGGTGTCTACTATGCCGAAGTAGGAGTTGATGGCGGGCCAGCTGTAGGGCGTGGGCTCGCCGCGATAGTCAAAGCCGGTCCAGGCAAAGCCGCCGGGCAGGAATTCGCGGGCGGCGTAGAACTGCCACCAGTCTTCGGCGGTTTCACCCCATCCGGGTTGGTTAGTGTCGTAGGCGCTCATCCAGTTGCGGAGCGGATCGGTGCGGTAGATGCCGCGCTGCGAGAGTGCGCTGGCGGTTTCGCTGCCGATGAGCGGGCGGTCGGGGTGGGTCTTGTGGTAGTCGTCGATCTTGGGCAGGTTGTAGTTGAAGCCTTCGACGTCGAGGTAGTCAGAGATGCCGGCCTTGTATGCGCCGTTGACGGCGGCAGTGCACATACGGGTTGGGTCGAGTTCATGGCTGCGGCGCACCATGTCTTCCATAACGCGGCTGCCGATGGGCGACTGCTGCAGGACCCATTCCTCGTTGCCCATGGACCAGATGATGACGGCGGGGGAGTTGCGGTAGCGCTTGATCATGAGCTCAAGCTGATGCATGCCGCTGGGGTTGGCGCTCATCTGGCGGGTTTCGCACATCATCATGAGGCCGAGTCGGTTGCAGGCTTCGACCCACTCGGGAGTGGGCATGTTGTGCGAAGTGCGGACTGCGTTGGAGCCCATTTCCTTGAGGACGGAAGCGCGGAAGTACTGGAGACGGTCGGGCAGAGCCGCACCGACACCAGCGTGATCCTGGTGGTTGCAGGTGCCCTGGATAGGCGTGGATTTTCCGTTGAGGAAGAAGCCCTTGTTGGCGTCGAAGCGGATGCTGCGCACGCCGAAGGTGACCTGTTCGGCGTCGCGGGTGGAGCCGTCCGAGATGACGGTGACGACAGCGGTGTAGAGTGCGGGCGTTTCCGGCGACCAGAGTTCGGGGTGGGAAAGCTTTGCCGAGGCGGTGTAGGTGGCGCTGCCGTCCGCCGGAACGTCTTGCGCCGGGGCTTCCGCGGTGGCAACGGTTTTGCCGGAGGCGTCCTTGACTTCCCAGTGGATGGAGGCCTGCTGGGCCTTGCCGTGCTGGTTTTCGACGATGGTGCCCAGTTCAAGGGTGGCCTGGTCGTGGTCGTCATTGAGCATGGGGCGGATGTAGCTTTCCCATTGGCCAAGGTGGAGCTTGTCCTGCTTGACGAGCCAGACGTGGCGGTAGATGCCGGCACCCTCGTAGAACCAGCCGTCGCCGAAGGTGGCGTCCATGCGGACGACGATGCAGTTTTTCTGGCCATAGCGGACGAAGTCGGTGATGTCGAAGGTGAAGGGTGCGTAGCCGTTGTCATTGCGTCCAATGAAGCATCCATTGACGAAGACGAGGGCGCTGCGGAATGCGCCGTCAAACTGCACGGAGATGCGGCGGCCGCGGTCGGAGGCGGGAATGTCGAAGATGCGGCGGTACCAGCCTACGCTGGTGTCCGGATAGCTGCGGCCGAGGGGCTTGTATCCGTGGGACTTGAGTTTTTCATCCCATACGAAGGGGAGTTCGACGGCCCAGTCGTGGGGAAGGTTGAGGTTGCGCCACTTGGAGTCATCGTATTTTGCGTAGGCGAATTTGAAGGTGCCGGTCTTGGAGAACGCGCCCTGATCTTTGCCGAAGCCGAGGTCTTTGGAGGGGTCGTTGGCATTGCCGAAGGTGAACTTCCAGTCGAAGTCGAAGAGGAGCTTTTCACGGGGTGCGATGGCGGCCAGAGCCTGATCGCCGAGGGCGGACTGTATGAGTGCATGCGATTGTGCAAAGGCGTGGCTGGAGAGGAGTGTGGAACCGGATACGGCAATTCCGGACAGGAGTACATCGCGACGTGTGACGTTCGGCATGAGAGACCTCAAAACAGAATTAATGGGCGTGCCGGAGGCGGCAGTTTTCTCCAATGGGACAATAACGCACCGAGTGTGCGTTTGTAAACGCTTTCAGGAATCGTGTGAGAGCGTTGGCGAATTTGGCCGCCTGCGAGGGAGGTGAGACGGCAGTGGGTGGATTCTGATGGGCAATCAACTGGGTGGACAATTCAAAAGCCCCGGGATTCCGGGGCTTTTGAATTGTGGATCAAGAGAGGTTAGTTGGAGGGCGGCTGCTGCGAAGAGGGCAGCAGAACCGGAGAGGTGTAGGCCTTGGGGGGAATCTGCTGGCCGTTGTGCAGGTATACGGTTTCGACGGTCGTGTCGTTGGTTCGGAACTGGAGGAGTTGTTCCGGTTTAAGATCAATCTCCTGGCCGCGCTTGATGTTCATTCCCGCGCCGAGCGCTCCACCGGAGAGCGCGCCGATGGCGGCACCTTTACCACCTCCTGCAATGGCTCCAATGATTGTGCCAAGGAGAGCGCCGCCACCTGCTTTTTCTGCGGTGTTTTTACCGCGGCCTTTGCCCTGGCTGGAGATTGGATCGGTAATGACGCTGATTTTTTGAGGTCCGTCTGGCCCGTTGAGGGTGAAGCCTGTGAGTTCGATGGAGAGCTCAGGGTAGCCGGCAAACCGGCCAGCGGCCTGTGCGCTGATGACGCGACCAACAAAGACAGTGCCGCGTGGAATAAGGAGGTAGTTGTCGTAGGTGATGTCGCTGACGAGGTCAGCGTGGAAGATCTGGTTGGGCTGCGCTGTTGCGGTGTTGATTTCGTCACTGAGGCGTACCGGCAGGAGAGTGCCTGCAGGCAGGATGATGGTTTTAGTGTCCGTGACGGAGGGCCCGGTATATGGCTGGGAGGGGGGCATTTGCCCGGAGTTTTGCTGGTAGCCAGGTTGGGACGGCTGCTGGTTGCCATACTGAGGTGGCGGCTGGTTACCGTACTGCGAGGGCAGTTGATTTCCGTACTGGGGCTGCTGGCCCTGCTGCGGAGATTCCTGCGGCGGTGGCTGTTGGTACTGCTGCTGATACTGCTGATCCTGTGGCTGCGACGGGGGCGCGGTATAGGAGGAGTTGACGTCGAGATTGTTGAGAACGGTGCGGACCCCGTCAATGTCAGAGACCTCGTTGGAGGCGAGGACCTTGGCGGCGTAGTTGCTGACCGTTCCGGAGAGGGTGACAACGCCATTGTTGACCGTTGGGATGATGGTCATCCCCTGAAAGGCCTGTTCATTGGCAATGGTGTGGTTGACCTGGGCGAGAATCTGCGAGTCAGTTGGTCTTTGATTGTTCTGATTCTGTGCCATGAGAGCAGCGGGCAGCAGAAGCAGAGAGAGTAACAGGGCACTCATCTTGCGAACCATAATTTCTCCTGATGCTTGGATTCTAGATGATCAAAATTGGTAGCAACGGTCGATTACGATGACGTGAATCAGGGTTGCTTTGCTAGTTGTGCCGTTGGGCGAAGGTTTATTTAGTTGTCAAAGTTGTTGTTGGTTTCGAGGGAATTACGCTCCAGATCTCCGGATCTTCCTGTCCGAGGACCCATGCGCAGGTTCCCCATAGGCCGTATTGCCTGGCGAGATCGTAGCGGTCCTTAAAGGTGCGCTTGTCGGTATAGAACACCCATTCGCGCATCTGGTCGCGGTAGAACCAGAAAAAGGATGTGTGATCGATGGGGTCCCAGAAGGCATGGCCATGGAAGGTGTGGAGCAGGAATAGCGCGTCCCGGCCGGAGATGTAACTGGCTGTGGGGTCGGGACGCTGGGTGGATTTGCCGAGTCCGGGATCGCCCGTGTACCAGTGGTAGCCGTAGAGGGGAATCCCAAGAGAAAGTTTACTTTTTGGGACATACTTCAATGCATACTTTAAGTTTTCGAGGGTCCATTGCCAGCCTGCTACGGGACCTGGGACGGTCCAGCGGGTGTGCTGGTCGTAGGTCATGAGGCAGATGAGGTCCACGTATTTGGCGAGAGCTTTGAGGTCGTAGGCTCCGCGCCAGTCTTCGTAAATCCATCGCGAGAAGGCGCTGCCGCCGGGATAGCCGGGGGCGTTGGGAACGGTTGCAATCTGGAGCTGGAGTCCGGCGCTGTGAAGGGCTTCGGAGGTGGTTTTGACGAGGGCGGTGAGGGCGTCGCGATCGGTCCAGGAGATGTTTTCGAAATCGATCTGGAAGCCGGCGTATCCGTTGAGCTTGCAATCGCGGACGAGAGCGGCGTTCATGGCGGCCTGGGCATTGGGATTGTGGAAGAGCTGATGGAGCTCTGCCTTGTTGGCGAGGCCGACGATGGGGATGACCGGGATGTGGGCGGCACGGGCGTCGCGCAGGACGTTATGTTCGGGAGTGCCGGCGACGAGGCCGTCGGCATTGACGGAGTACCAGGCCGGGACGAGGACGCTGATCTGGCTCTTGTGCTCTTCAAAACTCTTGACCGAGTTGCGGCTGGAGAGCATGTAGAAGAGGGTTTTGACGTGGGATGGGGATGGGGACTGAGCCTGCATGGTGAGTGGGAGCAGGATGGCGGCGAGAAGGACAGTGAAGCGGATTGGTTTCATGGGTGTTGCCTCGAATTGGTTTGCGCAGCTTAGTTTTGGATTTTGAGCCGGGGTGACGGAGCGCTTTCTAAGATTTCAGGAGTGGTCGTTCCAGTTCATCCAGTCAAGCATCCATTGCCAGGTGGTGTTGTCATTGCGGTTGGTGGGTGGCGCGGGCAGGGTGCTGGTGGGGTAAGCGACGGGCTTGCCGGCGCAGGCGAGGGCGAGCTCGCGAAAAGCGCGGCCCTGTTCCTTGATCTGATTGTTGTTGGTGAGCAGGCCGAGGGTATATTCGACCTGGTTGAAGGAGAATTTGGGATCGAGGTCGTGGCTGTCCCAATAGGTGAACCAGTTGACGCCCTGCTGGATGGCTGCGGTGACGGCGAGTTGAAGCCACTGAGCCTGCTGCTTTTGCGTGAGGTCCGGGATGCAGGTGTTGAACTCGCCGGCCCAGACCGGTAGCTGGGAAGAGCTGGCGTAGGAGCGGATGAGCGTGGCCATGGCGGCGAGGAGTTTTGTGCTGGGCGGGTCCATGGGGCCGCCGTATTGGAGCGCGCCGGACCAGTAGGGATAGCAGTGCATGACGGGCATGCGCTGCTGGGTGACGAGCGCTTCGGGGGAGAAGGTTGTGTTAGAGAACCAGGGCTGCTGATCGACTCCGTTGACGTTGAGGTGGCCGGGCATGGACTGGTTGATCTGGGTGAAGATCCATTGCATCCAGGCGTCGCCATCGGTGGTGGATGCGTGCCAGCAGGTGTTGAGTTCGTTGCCGAGGTCGAGGCCGATGACGTTGGGGTGGTCGCGGACGACGATGGCGAGTTTGTGGATGAGCAGAAGCTGAGCGGCTTTGATTTTGGGGTCGGTGTAGAAGCCGCTGTTGGGTTTATTGAAGGGTGGCAGGAAGAACCATCCACTGAGTTGGCCGGTGAAGACGGTGATGAGGGCGTCGAGGTGGCGCTGCTGCATGAGACTTAGAACCTGGTGAAGGCGGTCGAGCATGCGCGGGTCGACCCAGGTGAGGTTGGGCTGGAAATAGGGCCAGATGAGCATGATGCGCATGTGATCGGCATGAAGGGATGCGATGGCGTCGAGGTCTTTCTCGATGGGGGATGGGTCCCAGTTGTTCCAGCAGAACCACCAGTTGTGCGAGGGCGTGTAATTGACACCGAAGCGGTGACGATTGACGTCGAGGTTGGGGATGAGTGGGGGCAGTATGCCGGCGATGCCGCCTTGCTGTGCGGCGAGGAGGGCCGCGGAAGCTGCACTGGAGCGGAGAAAACTGCGTCGGTTCATGGATGGGATGGGAACCTCGCACTATCTGAGTGTTATCGGAAGCTGGAAGGCCCTCGCTCAAGGAACAAGCGCGAGCGTGTGATTATTGCGGGCTGCTGAGCGCCTGAGCGATAGCTTTTTCAGCGAGTGGAGCCATGATGGCGAATCCTTTGGCGTTGGGGTGCACGCCGTCAAAGGTGAGGCCTGTCTTCATTGCCCCGTCGGGTTGCGCCATCGCGTTGTAGTAATCGACAAAGGGATAGTGGTGACGTTTGCAGAACTGGCTGAGCCAGGCATTCATGACGCGGATGCGGTGGATGGGATCGACGTCGGGGCGCCACCAGAAGTCGGCAGCAGGGGTGATGGAGGCGATGATGACCTTGATGTGGTTGGCGCGGGCGATCTGGGTCATGGAGCGGAAGTCATTTTCGATCATGGTGTCGGTTTCCGGTCCGGTGTTGCCGGCGATGTCGTTGGTTCCGGCGAGGATGAGGACGGCGGCCGGGTGGAGATCGACAACGTCCTGCTGGAAGCGAAGCAGCATCTGCTCGGTGGTCTGGCCGCTGATGCCTCGATTGACGTAGGGCTTGCCGGGAAAGAACTTGCCGGTTCCTTTCATGCGGCCCCAGATATCGGTGATGGAGTCACCCATGAAGACGACGCGAGGATGGCGTGGGTCGGGCGGCGGGAGCTGGGCGTCGGCATCGCGGTAGCGGGCGAGGTTGGGCCAATCTGCGAGCTGGTGTTTCATCTGTTTGAATTTGGCGGGATTGCAGGTGGCGTTGGCATTTGGGGCCGGGAGGCGGTCCGGGGTGCTCGTGATGGGCTGATTGACATTGGTCCTCTGACTGGCCCGGGCAGACAGGCTGAGGGTGGCTGCGAACAGGGTGAGCAGAATGGTGCGGCGAATCATTCCGGTGTCTCCGTGGGTGAAATTGGCATTCGCCACAGGCGAGCGAGCGATGCTTCTGGAAAATCCTTTTTACACCGCGGGGGGAGAACGGAGCCAGCCGGGAGGCCTGGATGAGGCGTTGGAAAGGATTTCTGCGTATATATTGTTGGAGACGCGAGATTTCTTCTGGAGGCGGGTGGCGAAGCCGGACTGCTGCAAAAGCTGTTCGCCTGATGTCGGTAACTAAAGCCGTAGCGTGACATCCAAGCGCATGTGTTCTACAAAGGAGCCTGATGGAAAAGAAACATTCTGACGCCTTGGTATTTTTCGGCGCGACGGGGGATCTTGCGTATAAGCAGATATTTCCCTCGTTGCAGAGGCTCGCGAAGCGCGGCCGTTTAGAGGGACCGGTGATCGGCGTTGCGAAGGCCGGCTGGACTCTGGATCAACTGAAGGAACGCGCGAAAGACAGCGTGGAGAAGCATGGTGGGATTGATGAGAAGGGCTTGAAGATCCTGCTGGACAAGATGAAGTACGTGGATGGAGACTATGCCGATCCAGAGACGTTTCGACAGGTTCGCGAGGCGCTGGGAGATGCAAAGTATCCTCTGCATTATCTTGCGATTCCGCCGTCTTTGTTTGGCACGGTGGTGCAGCAGCTGAAGAAGTCGGGCTGTGCGGACGGCGCTCGGGTGGTGGTGGAGAAACCGTTTGGCCGGGATTATGAAACGGCTGTGCTGCTGAATGATGCCATCCACGAAGTGTTTGATGAGCAGGACGTTTATCGCATTGACCACTACCTGGGGAAGAATGCGGTGCAGAACCTGATTTTCTTCCGGTTCGCGAATTCGATCATTGAGCCGATCTGGAATCGCCAGTATGTGGAGTCGGTGCAGATTACGATGGCGGAGAAGTTTGGCATCCAGGGGCGCGGCGGATTTTACGATGGCGTGGGCGCCATGCGGGATGTGGTGCAGAACCACCTGATGCAGCTGCTCAGCAATATCGCGATGGAGCCACCGCCATGCCCTGACACCGAAGCGCTGCGCGATGAGCGCGCAAAGGTGCTGAAGAGCGTGCAGCCGATTCGTCCGGAGGATGTGGTGCTGGGGCAGTTTCGCGGCTACCATGATGAGCCTGGGGTGAAGCCGCGCTCGAACACTGAGACGTTTGTTGCGATGAAGGTCTTTGTGAACTCGTGGCGGTGGCGCGATGTACCGTTTGTGATCCGGACGGGGAAGAACCTGCCGGTGACTTCGACGCAGATTGTGGCGCGGCTGCGTGAGACACCGCCGGTCTTCTCGGAAAGCGTGACTCCGCAGAACTACATCCGGTTCCGGCTCAGCCCCGATCCGCTGATTGCGATTGGAGCCTCGGTGAAGGAGGCTGGCGAGCGACTGCGCGGATGCATGACAGAACTGGCGGCAGAGCAACAGTGCGGCGAGACAGATGTGTTGCCGTATGAGGAACTGCTGGGCGATGCTTCGTGCGGGAATCCGATCTGGTTTGCGCGCGAAGATTATGTGGAGATGTCGTGGAAACTTCTGGATGATGTTCTGGCGAATCCTCCCGAGGTAAAGCCTTACGATCCGGGTTCGTGGGGCCCTGCTTATGCGAATCGCCTTACGGAAGACATTGGCGGCTGGGTGGATCCGAAGTAGGGATTCCAGCGGCTGTTTGCTGTATCTCGAGCCAGCGTTCTCGTTTGAGGGCGCTGGTTTTGCGCAGGTGGCTTGCGGCACGGACTTTTTGATCGGGCGGCAATTTTTGACACCTGATTATGCGCCAGCTATAAAAAAGGTTCCGGCACTGGCCGGTGTTCTTCGCGGAGTTCTGGAGTTGCTTCCGCGGTCAGCAATTTCACCGTAAACGCATTGGGATGTTCGGGAAGGCGGTGAAAGTCCGCCACTGCCCCGCAACTGTGAGCACGCTTTTGCGCGTCCGGTATTGGGACGCGCAGGGCCGGGATGCAAGGACGCCACTGAGGGTAAGGCCTTCGGGAAGGCGGTCCTGGTACGCTGTCCGGTCTGGGTTCCTTTCGAGGAAGAGTGTGTGAGTCAGGAGACCGGTCCTATGCGCCATTCACCGCGTTCCGAGGGGAACGGAGGCTTATATGCGCATGAGTGTTCGGCGGCTGTGCCGCTTGATGGCAGTTTCTCTTGCTGCCGGTTTGGTTTTCCTTTTTCCAGTTTCAGTTTTTGGTGTGACCGTGCATGGCACGGTCACGGATCCACTTGGGGCGGTGATTCCTGATGCCGTAGTGGCGCTGGTGCATAACGGCAAAGTTGTGCAGACGACCAAGACTCGCGCGGACGGGAGCTTTGAGCTGGTGAGTCCGCTGAGCGGACGGTTTTATGTGCTGGCCGGTGGGCACTCGTTCCGGCAGATGACGACGAAGAGCTTTTACGGTGGGCGGCTCGATGATGTGAAGCAGGATGTGACGCTGGAGCCTGCGTTTGTCCACCAGCAGGTGGTGGTGACAGCCACGGGGACGCCGACCCCTCAGGCGCAGGTGAGCGCGCCGGTGAGCGCGATTGACGCGGCCCAGTTCTCGAATCGAGCGAGCATAGCCGATGCATTGCGGCAGATGCCCGGTGTTACGGTGGTGCAGTCGGGCGAGCGGGGCGCGCTGACGTCGCTGTTTATCCACGGCGGCAATTCGGATGCGAACCAGGTGATGCTGGACGGGGTTCCGATAGAGGACATTGGCGGGCAGTTTGATTACTCCTCCCTGGGGACGACGGGGATTGCTCATGCTGAGGTGTATCGCGGGCCGGACAGTGCGCTGTATGGGGCTGACGCAGCCGCAGGGGTGGTGGCGTTTACCACGCCGCAGGGGAGCACTTCGTTTCCTAGCCTGCTGTATCGGGGCGATGCGGGGAACTTCGGGACCTATCGCAACGAGGTGCAACTGGGCGGGATGCGGAATGTGATGGATTACTATGGCGCGTTCAGCGACTTGCAGACGAAGAATTCGATACCGGCCGATGAGTATCACCGGATCACTTCCGTGGCGAACCTTGGGTTCAATTTGAGTGCGAATACCGAAGTGCGGGCGATTGTGCACCAGATTGACCGGGCTACGGATTTGCCGGGGACGTATGCGTTCTTTGGGCAGTCGAATGATGGGAAGGAGTCGGACCAGGATACGTTCTTCTCGGGTACGATCCACCACTCGTTCAGCACGAACTGGGTGGGGGATGTTCGTTACGGACTGGTGAGGAAGCGGGAGCAGGCGGTGGAGTACTATCCGGCCGGCGAATTCGTTGACGACTACCTTGGCGGGGATTATTACGGGCATGTGGTGACCATACGTGGGGCGAATGGATATTCGGCTACAGGCCGGGCGATCATGAACTACTCGGTGGCGAATTACGGGGTGTATCCGAACCAGATTGACAACGTGAACAACCGGGACAATCTGATGGCGGAGACGATGTATACGGTGAGTCCGGGGCTGGTGCTGACGGGTGGTTTCCGGTTTGAGGATGAGCGGGGATCGGAGTATTCCGAGGCTTATTTTCTGAACCAGAAGGTGGAGCGAGGCAACTACGACTACAACGGGCAGCTGCGCGGGCAGGTGGGGGACCGTTTGTTTTACGCTGCGAGCGGCACGGTGGAGAAGAACGATCTGTACGGGACGGTGGGCGCGCCGCGGGTGGGGCTGGCCTACTACCTGGTGAAGCCGGGTGCAGGGAAGTTCCAGGGAACTCGGGTGAGCTTTAACTTTGCCAAGGGCTATCAGGAGCCGACGCTCGCTCAGCAGCAGGGTTCGTTGTATGACTTTCTGGCGAAGAACGGCGGGCAGGCTACGATCCAGCAGCTGGGCATCCGGCCGATTGGGGCGGAGCTTTCCCGGACCTATGACGGAGCGGTGGAGCAGAACCTGTTTGGCGAGCATGTGCTGCTGCGGGTGGACTATTTCCACAACGAGTTTGGGAACCAGATTGAGGGCGTGCCGGCGCAGTACATTCCTCAACTGTTGCCGAATCTGTCGGTTGCGCAGCAGGCACAACTGGAGGCGCTGCTGAATGCGGATTATGCCTACGAACTGGATCTGAACTCGGAGTCGTTCCGGGCGCAGGGGATTGACGCGGAGATGAACTGGGGCGTGAACTCGAACCTGTATATTCGCGCCGGCTATACTTACACGGACGCCGTCGTGCAAAAGTCATTCTCCTCGGATGCGACCTCGCCGAGCACGAACCCGAATATTCCCGGGGTTGCGATTGGGGATTACGGACCTCTGGTGGGGGCAAGGCCGTTCCGGCGGCCTCCGCATACCGGATTTACGACAGTGACTTATCACCGCGGGCCGTGGTCGAGCGTGCTGACGGCGGCGTATGCGAGCCGGAGCGACGACTCAACCTTTCTGGGCTACAGCGATGTGAACGGCGGGAATACGCTGCTGCTGCCGAACCGGAACCTGGACCACGGCTACGTGAAGGTGGACCTGGGCGGGACCTACCAGTTGAATCGGAGGCTGGAGATTTACACCCAGATGAACAACCTGCTGAGCGACCAGCACATCGCGCCGATTGGGTACACTTCGCTGCCGTTCAACCTGCGGACCGGGCTAAGGATTGTCCTGGGGCACGAGTCGAAGGAGTGATGTGCTGGCCGCACGGGCATATGCGCGCTTTGTGCGCCATTCTGATGCGGGCGTGATCCTGCCCCACCCAAGCGGAGCCTGGATGGGGCACCCCCATTTTCCAGTGTTCGGGCGGTCCGAACCCCTGAAAAAGTGCTTCGATGCCCCGTACTTTTTTGTGGGGAAGTGGTTGATTTTAAAAGATAGGTTAACCTTCCAGCGGATTTGCTCATGGAAAAAGGCGTGCCGCAGCACGCCTTTTTTGTTGCCTCTACTTTCAGGATAACAATTTCGGGGCTAATTTCCGGCACTTTTGCTGTGGAAGCGGTTATGGCTGGCAGGGAGCCCGGGGTGGATAGAAAAGTGAAGTTTGGGCTTGACTGATGTTCTATGACAGTAGATAGTGAAGCGTGTACTTCAGTATTGAAGCGGTTGAGAGGAGACGTGCAATGAAGAAGCCGAGTGTGATTCATAGCAGTTTTACTTTAGAGCGGACATTTGGGTGCGCTCCGGCGAAGGTGTTTGCGGCGTTGGCGGAGCCGGAGAAGAAGCGGCGTTGGTTTTCTGATTCGCCGAACCATGATGTGGTGGAGTTTGTGATGAATTTTCATGAAGGTGGGACGGAAAAGATGAAGTATCGCTTCAACAAAGGGACGCGGTTTCCGGGGGTGATCCTGGTGAATGCGGGGCGGTACGAGGACATTGTGGATGGGCGGCGGGTGGTGCAGTCGTCGACGATGACGATTGCGGGGCGGAAGATTTCGGTTTCTCTGGTGACGTATGACCTGCTGCCGGAGGGTGAGGGTACGGTGCTGCGGCTGACGTTCCAGGGGGCATTTTTTGAGGGGGCGGATGGGCCGGAGATTCGGAAGGCCGGATGGGAGTTTTTGATGGAGCGGCTGGGCGAGGAAGTGGCTCGCGAGGGCTGAGTGGCGATGGAGCAGCAGAGGCCGGAGATTGACCGGATTTTTCATGCTCTGGGGGATCCGATGCGGCGTGCGATGGTAGAGCGGCTGCGCGAGCGGCCGCACTCGGTCTCGGCCCTGGCGAAGCCGCTGGGGATTACGCTGACTGCGGTGGGGCAGCATTTGAAGGTGCTGGAAGAGGCCGGGCTGGTGCGGACGGAGAAGCTGGGGCGGGTGCGGACGGTCCGGCTGGAGGCGGAGGGTTTTGCGGTGCTGGAGGGGTGGGCTGCGGAGCGTAAGGGGGAGTGGGCTCGGCGGATGGACCGGCTTGGGGATTTGCTGACTGGGGAGTGAGGGGTTGGCCGGGCGGTGGGAACAGAAACATTCACCGCATGGGCCGCAAAGAGCGCGAAGGTGCTGGCCGCAGGGGTGAGGGCCTTTCGGCGCGAATACTCAACTTGGTGGGATTCGCGTTTGCGATGGGAGGCAGGTTTGATGACGGTCGGCGCTTTGCGCCGATTCCCATGTCCCTGCGTGGACCCGTTCGACTCGCCTTTGGCTCGCTCCGGGCAGGCTATGGGGCACCCGGCAATTGCAAAATCCGTCCTTATTCTGATTGATTTTGGTATGCATACAAAAATGCCCCGGCCTGGGTTGGTTGGCCGGGGCATTTTGGGTTTGTAGCGGTGTTGGTTACATTTGGCCCTGGTCGGTGCTTTGGATGAAGGCGGTGACGTTGTCGTGGAGTTGCTTAAGGGTTACGGGGTTGACGTAGACCATGTGTCCGGACTTGTAGAAGTGGTAGGAGATGTTCTTTTCCAGGGATGGCGGGATGTTGAGGTGGTGCTCCTCGTAGAGGGCCGCGAAGAATGGGGTGGCGAGATCGTAATAGCCGCCGTTGAGCATGACCTTGAGATTGGGGTTGGTCTTCATGGCTGCGGCGAGGTCGGGCATGACGTTCATGGAAAGCCCGGAGTATCTGGAGCCATCGTTGAAGGGCTGGCTATGATTCATGTCCCAGTTGTGCCCGTTGAAGTTGATGCCGGGCAGGTAGGTGAGGCCTGCGCCGAAGTGGAGGTCCTTGCGGACGTAGGAGTTGAAGAGCGAGACATAGGCCGAGGAGATGGCTGCGCTTTGGGGATCATACTCGGCGTATTCGCTCATAGGGTCGATGGAGGGGCCGCTGAAGCGGGTGTCGAGGCGGCCCGTGGTTTCATCGCTGCTCTGGAGGAGGCGCTTTTCAAACTGAAGGCCGCCGACGCGGAGGTCGGCGCGGAGCCAGTAGCCGGCGGGGATGCTGGTGAATTGTTCGAGTTTTTTGGCGTCCGCCTGTTCTTCGGCGACCGGCAACTCGGAGCCAAGCGAAAGGTCGTGCTGGTAGGTGCCCTGCGCGAAGGCTTCGACCTGTTGGAGCAGCGGCTGGAGATGCGGGTAGCTGGGCAGCTTTTTGTGATACCAGGCGGTGGCGGCGTAGGTGGGAAGGGCAAGCCAGTAGGGGCGGTCGTTGCCGGGGTCGAACTGGGGCTGGTCTACACCGTCGCCGAAGTTGAGGACTTCAGAGAGCAGGATGACGCCGTTGAGGTCCATATTGTCGTCGTTTTGAAGGATTTGCGAGAGGACCGCCGAGCGGGTGGTGCCGTAGCTCTCACCGAAGAGGTATTTAGGCGAGTTCCAGCGATGGTACTTGGAGACGAAGCGGACGATGAAGCGCGCGAAGGCGTTGGCATCCTGGTCGACGCCCCAGAAGGCCTTGGGTGCGTTTTTGCCGTAGATGCGGCTGAAGCCGGTGCCGGGAGCGTCGATAAAGACGAGGTCGGTGGCGTTGAGGAGGCTGTCGTTGTTGTTGATGAGCTTGTAGGGCGCTGCGGGGAGATGCTGGTCCGTATTGGTGACAACGCGGACGGGGCCGAATGCGCCCATGTGGAGCCAGACGGTGGAGCTGCCGGGACCGCCGTTGTATAGGAAGGTTATGGGGCGGGTTTCGGGGTTGGCTCCCTGTTTGAAGTATGCGACGTAGAAGATTTTTGCCGTAGGGGGCGCGTCGGTGACTTTCTTGGGGGGATTTTCGCTGCCCGGCAGCGGGGTGCCGTTGTTGCCGTAGAGGTTGTTGTTGACCTCATTGGTGCCGCCGACGGTGATGGTTCCGGCTACGGCGTCGTAGGCGATCTTCTGGCCATTGACGGTGACGGTACCGGTGGAGTGGCCTGCGTGGTCGAGGGGCGAGGTGGCCGCGGCGGGTGTGGCGGTTTTGGCAGTGGTTTTGTCGGCGGCATGGGCTGGCAGTGTTGCGAGGGCGCAGGTGGTGAAAAGCGCGAGGGATAGCAGAGAGAGCGATTGACGCATAAGCCTCCAAAAAGGGGTGGTGATGGCCCGTGAACGGGCGGATGAGTTGAGTGAATGGGTTCTTGAAAACATTTCAGGATACATGGCTGAGGGAATACGCGCAGGCGGGGCAGCTTGCGCGTGAGGTGGATGTTCTGGGTGAAGAAAAGTAATCAGAGTTTTAGACGGAGAGGATGTACGGTGGTTATCGGGAGATTCGGGCTTGCAAGGAGGGTTTTTGGGGCGGAGATCGCTGCGGAGCGGGCTTCGTTGTAGAGTAACCGAACAGGGAGACAGGACCGGATGAAAAGCCGCCGTTCATGGTGGAAAGTTGCTGTTTTGTGCGTGGGATTGGTGGTTGGCGGGGAATGCCTGCTGGAAGTTGTGGGATTGGGGCATCCGATTCTGGTGACGCAGGAAAGCGCAGCGCAGTATGAACTGGCGCCCGACCAGTTTGTGCGACGGATGTGGCCGCTGAGCGACGGGCTGATTTCGCGGGTACGGACGAATCGATACGGGATGCGATCGGGGCCGGTGACTGTGAATCGGCCTGCGGATACGCTGCGGGTTTATTTTCTGGGCGATTCGATGACGTATGGGACGACGGAGGTGGACCAGTCGAAGATATTTGCATCGCTGGTGGGCAAGGAGCTGCCCAGCGTGGTGCATGAGCGCGTGCAGGTGCTGGACGGGGCGGCGGGGGGATGGGCTCCGGCAAATGAGCTGGCGTATCTGCGGGAACATGGAACGATGGATGCGAACCGGGTGATCCTGGTGCTGAATGACGGCGATCCGATGCAACCGGAAGCGGCGGCGCCGGATAACGAGGAGATGCCGTCGGTGAGGGTGCATCCGGTGCTTGGTTACCAGGAGTTGTGGGACAGGGCATTGGAACCGTTGATCGAGGCAAAGCTGGCGCAGTGGCGGCTGATGTCGGCACCCAGGGTATCGCAGGGACAGCCTGGGGATGCGGTGATTCCGAGCCGGGAGGTGCTGGCGGAGAATCTGCAGGTGCTGACGGAGATGTTGCAGGTAGTGGACCGTTCGGGCGGGAGGCTGTCGATTGTGTTTTTGCCGTTTGTGCAGAAGGATTTCGATGCGCACACACTGCAACTGGTGAATGAGGGCAGGGATGCGGTGAAGCGGTGGGCGGCGCAGCATGGCGTGCCTTTTCTGAATTTGACGCGGGAGTTGACGCCTTATGGAGATCGCATCCGGCTGCGGGACCATTTGCACCTGAATGTGGAAGGCAATGCGCTGGTGGCGCATGCGATTGTGCGTGATTGGGGACTGTTGGATTCGACACCAAAGCCGGTGCAGCCGGAGCGGGCAGCAGGGATGCTCAAGCGCGGCAGGCGGTGACAGGATGGACGGGATTGGCGTGATTCGGGACTACCGTCATACTGAAAGGTATGGCAGATCAGCTTTATTTGAGTTTGTGGTACGCGAATTTTCGATTTGCGGAGTTGCCAGTGGCACTGGCTAGGGTAATGCGGCAGTTTGCGGCAGTGAGCGGGGATGACCGGGTGCGGGCGGCTACGGTGTATCCGCTGGGGTGGAATGAGTCGCCGGTGTACCAGCGGGTTTACGTGGAAAAGGATGGGGCCGAAGAGGCAGACGTGGAGCATGCTATTGCGGGCGCGGCCGAGCATCTGCACGAGGATTACGCCTACGAGTTTGAGATGACGTGGGAGCTGTGGGTGGCCGAAGCGGGCGGGGGCCTGGATGCGGTGTGGAAGAAGGAGCCGCGCGTGGTGCGGATTACGGGGTTTGGTCCGGAGTTCGACGAGGGTTTGTTTGAGCAGAACGGACAGATACGGATCGACCTGGGGAGCGATACGCCGTTTTTGCAGGAAGAGGTGGAGCTGGACCAGACGGGCGCAGGATACGTGAAAGAGAACGTGCAGAAACTGGTGGATTTAACGACCCGGATGCAGCAGAACGCGGGGGCCGCGACTCGGCTTTTGTGGTCAGAGAGCGGGGAGAATCTGGCGCAGAAGCTGATTTCGCGGCTGCAGAGTTTGAACTGAGGCGGATGGGCCGGGATTTGTGATGAGGCAAAAGCGAACGGGGCAATCCGCTTGTGGCGGGAGCATACTAATAGTAGTTGTACGGGGCAGATTAGCCTGGGGAGTATCCAATGAGAACAACAAGGAAAATGGGTAAGACCTGTCTCGAGTGGAAGAGCGTCCGGATGGGCGCCAGTGCAGCGCGGTTGCTTGTGATTGCGAGTTTATGTCTGGCGCCGGTGGTGGCGCTTGGGCAGTCGACGGCGGAAAGCACGGGGCAGAAGACGGCGGGCGTGCCGGTGTCTGCACAGACGGCTCCGGCGACGAAGGATAAGGCAGGACCGCCGAAGAGCGATTTGCCCGCGGCGAAGGATAAGAAGGACGGCAAGAAGAAAGATGAGAAGACGCAGGCGGCGGTGCAGCCGTTGCCGAATCCGGAGCTGCCGCCCGAGGGCGTGAAGCCAGGGCCGAATGGGGTGATGCCGGGGGTGCGGCCGGGGAGTATTCGCGACGTAAATGCTGTGGGCCAGCGCGACATTGGCGGGCGCGGCTTTGGAGATTGGTACAGCGATCGGCAGCAGGTGGCGATGGGCCAGCAGTACGCGCAGGAGATTGATAAGAGCACGCACTTTATTACGGATCCGGTGGTGGATGAATATGTGAACCGGATTGGGCAGAACCTGGTGAAGAACTCGGACGCGAAGGTCCCGTTCACGATCAAGGTGATTGATTCGAACCAGATCAATGCGTTTGCGCTGCCCGGCGGGTTTCTTTATGTGAATTCGGGCTTGATACTGGCGGCTGACAACGAGGCGGAGCTGGCGGCGGTGATGGCGCATGAGATTGCGCACGTGGCAGCCCACCATGCGGCGCGCGAGATGACGCGGATGAATATTGCGCAGATTGCGAGCGTTCCGCTGATATTTATGGGTGGATGGACTGGGTATGGGATTTACGAGGCGTCGAATCTTGCCATCCCGGTTACGTTCATGAAGTTTTCGCGACAGTTTGAGGCGCAGGCGGATTACCTGGGAATTCAGTATCTGTACAAGACCGGTTATGATCCGACGGCGATGATTTCGTTCTTTGAGAAGATTGAAGCACTGGAGAAGCAGAAGCCAAATATTATGGCGCGGGTGTTTGCGTCGCATCCAATGACACCGGATCGCGTTGAGGCAGCAGAGAAAGAGATTGCGACGATTTTGCCACCGAGGCGTGAATACATTGAGAACACCTCTGAGTTTGAGAGGGTGAAGGCGCGGCTGGCACGCATTGAGAACCGCCGAAAGCTGAATGCGCCGGCGGGGAAGAGTAAGCCTTCCTTGCGGACGGCGAGCACGGATGGGAACGCCGCTCCGCCTACGCTGCATCGGCCGCAGACGGGCGGAAGCGATAACCTTTAAGCAGGGCCGGCCGTGGATGCGGGGGGTGGTACAAGTGCAAAGTTTTCCACGGCTTGCGTCCATCTGAAGGTGGGCTTCTGTTATATTGAGAGAGTAGCCACTGGGGGACGTAGTTCAGTTGGTTAGAATGCTGCCCTGTCACGGCAGAGGTCGCGGGTTCGAGCCCCGTCGTCCCCGCCATAGACCAAAGAAAATAAATGGTTTATGGGACAGTGACAAGTTGAGTTTTACCCCGCGAGGGTGCTGAAGGGTGCTGAGAGTTCTCAGCGCCCTTTTTGCTGTCTTTGAGCAGCATTGTTCCCCGTTGCGAGGGCATCTTCAAGGACCCGATGACCACGGCGGCAGCCATCGACCGGCTGGTGCATCACTCGGTCATCGTAGAGTTGAACATCCCCAGCTACCGGATGGAGCAGGCCAGAAAGACCCGGGACCCGGCCACAGAGAGCAGCGAAGCCAACTGACCGGGGGAGCGGAGACCGGCGTCCGTTGTTGCGGGCAGGCTCTCCGCTCCGCCCCTACGGGGCTCCGCTCCGGCCCTGCCCGCAACGACGCCATCTCAGCATCGAAAGGAGAGAACCAAGTTCCAACAACTATCGGGAATTATGGTTGTCGTTGAACGGAAGAAGTAGTTGACGCCAGACATCCTTCGGACTCGGGAATTACGGGCGTATTTGTAGCCGCCTTCAACAACTACGTGGAAAAAGACCTGAAGTACACGACTAAAGAAACCTATCGGCTTAGTTCCGAAGGAATTCGCAACTGGGACTGGAGTCATCATGCTTCCGGACAGCACGGATTCTGGAATCAACGCTGGCCGGATGTTGCTGTTGATCTCGCGGATGCGATTCGCAAGGATCCGCATCTGGAAGTCTTTTCAGCGAATGGCCTGTACGATCTTGCCACGCCTTTTTATAAGACAGAGTATGACGTCAGCCAGATGATGCTGGCGCCGAAGCCGGTTCTTAACGTACAGTTCCACTACCATCCTTCAGGCCACATGATTTATTTGAATGTGCAGGCGCTGAAGATGCTGACGCATGATCTGGATGGGTTTTATTCGGGCCTCGTACAGTGACGATGGCGCTGCTCCAGCGCATTGATAAAGTCGAGCCAGCCGCAGTGCTGGCTCGACTTTTCTCTGCTCAAGAGGAAGCCTTCATCAGATGCTGCATGACGCTCACCGCTGCGTTGAGTTCGTCAAGGGGAATGCACTCGCGTTCACTGTGGGCGGTTTTCATGTCTCCGGGGCCGAAGACCACAACTTCTTCCGCGACCTGGGCAAAGTATGGAGCTTCTGACCCGAATGGAATTGCCATGGATGGCTTGCCCGTGAATGTCTGGAGTTGGTGCACCAGTTCTGCATTCTCCGGGCTTTCAAAGCCGGGCTGGGTGCGTGTTACACGAATATCGTAGCGGGCTTGTCCGGACCATTGGTGTTCAAGGCGTTGGGCGAGTTTCCGTACCTGCTCTATCACGGTGTTGCCGGACTGGTTCGGCAGGGGTCTCCATTCGAGTTGAAAGTTGCATCGGCCGGGGACGATATTTTTTGCTGTTCCGCCATGGATTGTGCCGACGTTGATTGTGGCAAAAGAGGGGTTAAAGAAGGTATTGCGTTCTTCTTCTAGACTCTTTGCAATGTTGCGAATTTCCGCGATGAGTTCCATCGCCGCGTAAATTGCGGATGTCCCTTGTTGGGGATGCGCGCTATGAGATTCTTTTCCAACGACGGAGATCTCCGCAAGGCAGTAGCCTTTGCCCGCCCGGGCGGGGTGCAGGGAAGTTGGTTCTCCAATCAAAACTCGGCGTGGTCGGATGCAGCCGGCATCCATCAATCGCATGGTTCCGACACATCCGACTTCTTCATCGGCGGTAAGCAGAAGGCGCAATCCCGAAGATATGGGTTGCGATGCCGAGCTGAGGGCCGCAGTCAACAGGCATGCCAGATACCCTTTCACGTCGCATGCTCCGCATCCGTGGAGATTTCCATCGCGCTCCACTGGGTTCGTCGCGTTTGTCCAACTGGCCGCGTAGGGGACAGTGTCTGAGTGGCACACGAAGGCGAAGTCGACCTCGGTGGCCTCTATGTCTGCTCCGGGCGGGGCTGCGATTAAATTCACTTTTTGAATGTCATTTAAGTCGCGGTAAATCTGCTCGCGGAACTTCCAGCCAACCGGTGCCAACACTCGGCGGACGTAATCCACAATTGGACGGTTGGAAAGTTCCGAGACGGAGGGAATACGGATGAGTTCGGCGAGGAGTTCCACTACGGATTTCATGGGCTCTATTCCTGTTTCCATACGCGCAGGTACAGGTCTTTGTACTGATCCACAATTTCGTTCTGCAGTGGGTGGTGGCCATCGCGGATGATCATTCGTCCGGCGGCAACGACGTCGCGAATGGCTGCGCGGCTCAAGGTGAAAACGATGAGTGGGAGCAGCGAAGATTCAGAGTGGCCCGCGAGCGAGACATCGTTTAAGTCGACGGTGAAGAAGTCGGCAGAGTTGCCTGCTTTTAGATCGCCCGCGGGAACGGAGAGCGAGTGAGCGCCATTCTTGGTTGCGCAGGCCAAGAGTCTCTCTGCAAGCGCTTGTGCATGGATATCGTCAAGCAAGGCACGCTGCTGGTATTGCAGACGCAAATGGTAGTCCAGTTCACGCGCGTCCTCCCATGGATCAATCTGGGCCTGACTGTCTGAGCCCAGGGCAAATCGGACCCCGTTCCTCATTGCACTGTCGACAGGCACAATGCCGTCACCCAGGTTGCGTTCTGTTGTAGGACAGGAGCAGATGGAACTTCCGGCCCTGGCAAGGAGAGAAATTTCTTCTGGCGTGATGTGAATGGAGTGGATGGCGGTGAAATCAGGGCCCGGGATTTGCTCGCGGGAAAGCAGCGTGGCGGGAGTGAGACCGTGCTCCCGCAAGCAGTCCTGATTCTCGGCAATCTGTTCGGAAAGGTGGGTGTGAATCGGTAGCTTTCTGGCCCGTGCCCACTCCGTAATCTCGCGGAAGTCTCGTACGGGTACCGCACGGACGCTGTGTGGCGCAACACCAATCTGGACGCTTTTGGATTGGGCAGCATTAGCATTGATCAACTGCTGGGCATTCTCGATATACGAATCGAGTGATTCAAAGAAGCGGATCTGGCCCGGGTCTCTTGGGAGTTGGTAACCGGAGCGAAAGTAAGCTGTTCGCAGCAATACGATACGGATACCAACCGATTGTGCGGCGGCGATAACCTGTTTACCGAGTAAGTTGGGGTCGTCGTATGGTTGCCCGTCTGGTGCGTTGTGCAGGTAATGGAATTCGCCGACGGTGGTGATGCCAGCAAGCGCCATCTCGAGGAAGGTCATGCGCGAAACGTCATATACGTCTCGGGGACTCAGTGGTGCTGCGGCGTGATACATGGTGCTTCGCCATGACCAGAAGTCTTTTCCACTCGTCCTGCGAGACTCGGCTTTGCCTCGAATCAATCTTTGAAACGAATGAGAGTGAGCATTTACGGCACCGGGCAGAAGGGCTTTGCCGGGTAGTTCCACATGGTGGTCGGGCGAATCCTTTGGGGTGCGGCCAACTGATTGGATAACGCCATCGTCGCTGATGACCAAACCGCAGTTGCGATGAAAGGCGCCGTCCATGTATAGAAGTTCCGGTGTATAAAGAGCGCTCATAGTGCCTGCTTCTTTCCGCCGATCCAAGTTTCGGCGACCGGATTCGTTCCGAGCGAATAGACGAGATCGCGCCAGTCACTACCATTTAATACAAGCAAATCCGCAGGAGCGCCGACACGGATTGATCCAGTGTCCTCAAGTCCTAACGCGGCCGCAGCGTTTACGGTTCCTGCGATGAGCGCCTCCCGCGGGGTGAGACCGTTCAACCGAACTGCCAGAGCAAGGGCCTCAGCCGTTGAGTAAAGCGGGCTGGAGCCGGGATTCAGATCAGTACCGACGGCAACAGCCGCGCCAGCATCGATAAGCTTGCGGCCTGAAGCGGCGGGAATACCAAGATGCAGGGATACCCCAGGCAGGATGGTCGCAATTGTGTTGCTGGCGGCGATGGACCGGATGCTCTGGTCGCTGCACGCTTCCAGGTGGTCGATGCTTAAAGCGTGCATGCGAACACCCATTTCGAGCCCACCGATCGAGTGGAACTGTTCACTGTGTAGCTTGATGGAGAGTGCTCGCCCCTGTGCGGACCGGAAGACCTGCTCGGCCTCCGCCGGAAGCCAGGCTTCCTTCTCCACGAAGACGTCTACTGCGGTAGCGAGTTTTCGTCGGGCAACTTCCGGGATGAGGTGAGTGCACACGGCGTCAAGGTAGTCTGCGCGCGAGGAGTGTTCCGAGGGAGGAATATGAATGAGGAGGGTAGCGATGATCCGTGCTGAAGTGTTTTGGGCAAGGAGCGAGATCGTCTCCAGCATTTTGAGCTCGGCTTCCGGGGTGAATCCGTAGCCCGACTTTACCTCAATGGTTGTCGCGCCCGATCGCACCAGCGACTGGATGCGCGGCAATGCCAGAACTCGTAACTCCTCTTTTTCGGCAGACGCTGTTGCCTGGATGGTGCTTCTGATTCCGCCGCCCGCCTGCAGTATGGACTCGTAGGATTTGCCGGACGAGCGCGCCTCAAAATCTGCCAGCCGATCACCGGCCCATACGGCGTGGGTGTGAGGTTCGACAAGGCCAGGGACGACAGCGCGATTCCCGAGGTCGCGGGATTCTATTGCGCTTCCGTGCCATTCGCCTTCCCGGCCGATCCAAGCGATGCGGCCATGCTGGATAGCCAGCGCAGCTTGAGGAAGGATCTGGACAGCATTCATGGCTGCACCGTGCCTGGGGCCTGGAGCGGGAGCCGTTGCGAGTTGGGAGATTCCCCTCAGAAGCAGATCAGCATTCATGACTTATCTGCCAAATTGATGCTGGGAAGGTCGAGCCCGCGCTTAGCTGCCACGTCGATAGCTCTTTGGTACCCGGCGTCTGCGTGGCGAACCACGCCGAGCGCAGGATCATTGGTCAGGCAAAGGCGGAGTCGCTGCTCTGCTTCCTCGCTTCCGTCTGCCACAGCGACCATACCCGCGTGCTGGCTGTAGCCCATGCCGACGCCACCACCATGATGGAAACTCGCCCATGCAGCGCCACTCGCAATCGACGTAGCAAAATTGAGCAAAGCCCAGTCCGAGACAGCATCAGAACCATCGAGCATTGCTTCGGTTTCACGGAAGGGGCTTGCAACCGAGCCTGCATCGAGATGGTCTCGACCGATCACGATCGGAGCTTTGAGGCGGCCATCCCGAACCATCTGGTTGAAGAGTAGTCCCGCACGATCCCGTTCGCGATAGCCCAGCCAGCAGATGCGGGCCGGCAGGCCCTGAAAGGCAATCTGGTCACCGGCCCATCGCAGCCACTGTTGAAGAGGCTTGTCTTCGGGGAAGAGATCGAGCAGTGCTCGATCTGTGGCGAAAATATCCTCAGGGTCACCGGAAAGTGCCACCCATCGAAACGGCCCGCGTCCTTCGCAAAAGGAGTCGCGGATAAACTCCGGAACAAAGCCCGGGTAATCAAAGGCATGTTCCACTCCGGCGAGTCTGGCCTGGGCGCGGAGGTTGTTGCCATAGTCAAAGGCGATGGCACCCTGCTTTTTCATTTCGAGAATCGCCCTGACGTGACCGGCCATGGCTGCATGTACCCTTGTCATGTATTCCTCTGGATCGTTTGCGCGAAGGGTATTCAGATCCTCGTCCGCCTTTGCTGGAGGCAGATATCCCCAGAGTGGATCGTGGCTGCTGGTCTGGTCTGTAACCAGTTCGGGTACAAATCCCAGTTTGACCATTTGTGGGAGAACTTGCGCGGCATTGCCCTGCAGTCCAATGGAAACGGCCTGCTTTTGCTGTTTGGCTTTTCGGGCGAGTGATATCGCTTCATCGAGAGAGGAAGTTGCCTTATCGAGATAGCGAGTCTCCAGCCTGCGCTGGATCCGTGTTGGGTCAACCTCGACGCAGATGCTTACGCCTTCCGCCAATTTCACCGCCAGGGGCTGGGCTCCTCCCATGCCGCCCAGTCCGGCAGTGACTGTGATGGTGCCGGCCAGGCTGCCGCCGAAGTAGCGCCGGGCAGCGCCGTGAAAGGTTTCATAGGTCCCCTGGAGAATTCCCTGGGTGCCGATGTATATCCATGATCCTGCTGTCATCTGGCCAAACATCATCAATCCCGCTCGGTCCAGCTTGTCGAATTCGTCCCATGTGGCCCAGTGCGGCACCAGGTTTGAGTTTGCGATGAGCACCCTGGGCGCGAGCGGTTGGGTTTCCAGAACGGCTACCGGTTTTCCGGACTGCACGAGTAGGGTCTGGTCGTTGCGCAGGCGGTCCAAGGTTGCAACGATGTTGTGATAGGCCTCCCAATTGCGGGCGGCTTTGCCTCGGCCACCGTACACGATGAGTTCCTCGGGCTTCTCCGCCACCTCGGGATCGAGGTTGTTCATGAGCATTCGCTTGGCGGCTTCCTGTATCCAGCCAGGAGCGGTGCGCGTGTTGCCGCGTGGAGCTCGAACGGGCTTATAGGGGTGACTCACTGGCCAATTTCCTTCTTTCTGCTGCCCGAAGACCTCTTTGGATGGCACCGCAAATTCCTTTTCGGCTGGGCAGTTTGCTCGCCGGAATGCCCCGGCAGAGATAACCACACATCATAATGCGGAATGGTCATGTTGTGGCATAAAAGGGAGAAGCGTTGCGAGAACCACGAGGGTTTTGCATCCCTGCGGCGAGATGAAAGGTCGGATTACTGTACGGTGCTGAAAATTGCATTGTGCCCAGTCCGCAGATCACGGCCCCAGCTCAGAACCACGCGGGTTCCGAGGACGGTGATGCGAGCTTCTATGCCCGCATCGAACAGCCATTGACTGCTTGCGAGACCAGAGTTTGGCGCGCCCATACGTCCTACGTCGAACAGGGGACCGGCCTGAACATCGATGAGACCATTGCTGAACAGCCGCCGGTAGACATCGCTGTTTGCCAGGAAGTAGCGGGTTCCAAGCGGGGCGCTGCCTTTCCTGCCTCCTCGATCACCCAGATCTCCTCGAAGCCAGAGAGAGTTGTCCCGCTCCAAGCCGAGCATGAACAGTTGGTCGAAAGGGGTTGCGCCCAGCAAACCTCCCCCGCGTAACTGCTGAGTAATTTCCCAGCGGTTTGAGTCAGGCGAGGGAAGCCAACGGAGCTTCGCCGAGCCCTGGAGTTTTTCGAAGAGATGCGATGGGGTAGACCATATGCGCCCGCTCGCTGTTTGCACACTTGTAGTCACAGTAAGTCGACGCTGGGGAAAGTCGAGAGGCTTTCCCGAGATGGAAAACAGGAACTTCAGAGCGGTACCAGGCAGAACTATGTTAGGGGTGAGTGCAGTGCCGTCCTGGACATTCCGGTAGGAGCGGTGTGACACCTCAGAGCCTGCGGACCAGCGGAATCGGCCGGAGACATAGTCAGTCAGTGAGAACGAGAAAGCCTGTTTTTGCAAGTTGAGCGAACCGAGGACAGGGGCGGGACCTGTGAAAGAGCGCCGGATGGCCCAGTTTTCATCCCTGGCGTCAAAGGCGATGCTCCAGCGACGCTGAGGAAGCTGGTGCAGGGGGGCTGATAGAGAGACCCATATGCGGCGCTTCTGGTCATCCCACCGAAGCAAGGACGTTAAGTTCATCGCAGAATGCCGGAGATTGTAGTAGGCGGGATAGATGGTTTCGTAGGGAGCTCCGCTGAGGGTGGCGAGTGCAGCCGACCAACGATTGCTGCCGAAGCCGTTGCGCTCCAATGCGCTGAAATCGGCGTCGAATGAGCCGTTGGGCCTGGCATGTAACGAGATCCGGTAGGTGGGGAAAATGCCGAGACCTGTCAGACGGGCACGGCTGGCTTGAAACTGCTGCAAGGTCACAAGAGAGGCGGGAGAGAATGCAAAGGCTCGTCCGAGAATCAGCGGTCGTATCTTAAGGGTGGAATCGAGATGGAGCGAAACGATTTCAGGCTTTCCAATGCGATTCCAATATTTCAAAGCGGCGGGTAAATTGCCCATCAGGTAGTAGACGGTGCCTGCAAAGTTGTTTGCGTATTTGTCTGATGGATCAAGCTTGAGCGCGAATCGCAACAACCTGGCAGCTTCTGGATACTTTTTTTGCTCGAAAGCGACTCCTGCAAGCTCAACAGGGAAGCGCTTTTGCTGAGGGCACATTCTTGCACCACTCAGCAGGCTGCGTCTTGCTTCTGACCATCGTTGCTGCTGAGCCAGCTTCATTCCACGAGCGAAAGTCGCATTTGCCTGTTGGGTGTTGCATTGTGCGTAAAGGTTGGGAGAGAGCGCGATGAACCCGAGGAGCAGCGAGAGTCGTAGCGGGATTCTGATTTTGCGCAAACATTCGCCAATTGCGTTCACTTTACCCGTTGGATTCCGACTAAGAATCTGGTTGACCAGGCAACGCGAGCAGCATCCATTCGTGGGTCGCACTCCACTCTTTTTCAAACTGTTTTCTACTCTCCGGCAAAAGCTTTCTCACTTCTGGATCGTTCATCATGATTAGTTCGTGTTCATTGTCTATTCCATCAATAACTACATAGTGAAGGTCTCGCTGACCCGAGGGCCTGAGCGCGACCACTAATGGACGGCCTTTCCTCAGTTCTTGGTCGAGCTGTCGCCAACTGCCCTTGATGGCAAAAGTAAGATAACCGTGGCTCTTGAGATAGGTCTCAAGAGCCACGGGTGTTGCTCCGTGCACACGCGGCGAGTAGACATGCTTCTGAATGGTGGATACGCGATCTGCCGGCGTGATGGAATGACTTTGCTGCCTGGCCCAGTACTGCATGATCATGGCTACCGAAGCAGCGCCACAACCATCGCGTGGCTGGGCAACGAATGGGACGTCAATCCAGATCGATTTGGGAGCAGCAATTGCTGTGGATAAAAGGAGCAGCCAGGTAGCTGCTCCCTGAACTAAAGTCACGGCTAATGGACCGCGACCAGGATCACTACGATGAGCAAGATGATGATGAGCAAGAGCATCTGGCTCGTTGACAGGTTTCCGGCTGAGAACTGCTGCTGTGCTTGATTCGCACGTGAAGAAAGGTTAGCGAGTTCGGAGTCCGACAACGTTGGAATGGCCTTCTTCACTTGTGTCGGGCTGATGTGTTCGATTTTCATGGCCCGTTGTGCCAAGGGAGTTGAGAAGAAATTGGTTACTGCCTTGATATTCTGCTGTCTACTGTTGGATTGCTTCTGCACCTGCTGCTGCAGCGCGCCGTTGGAGACGATATGCCCGCTCGATTGTGCAAGTGAGGGCATGACTGAAAGGAAAATCAACAGAACGAGAATGGCGGAAAGAGTGACTCCGCGAAGAGATGTCTTGCTCAAAGTGGATAGGGTCATGAAGCTCTCCTGGGGAAGGAATCCATTTCGGAACGTAGATGCTTCCCCGAATATTTGAGTTGCCACGATCGTGATGACCCAGACCTTTTATGAACCTCCTCCCGGGAGCTCAGATTTGTAAGGGTGAGCCACTCAAGTTCTGTTCGGGATTGCCAAAGATTCATTAGGGAACCTCTGATCAAGCCTTTGATTTTGGGTACGGCAAAACAATAGCCCGGACGAGGGCTGCTGCTCGATCCGGGGTTTGGTTTTGAAAAGATTTCTGAGGGGTTGACGGCTCCGTTTTTCGCCTCCGCAGGCCATTTCCCGGCCTGCGAAGACACTACGCCCCCTGGGGAAGCAGCCGCTTGCGGTGCAGGTAGAGATTCACCAGCGCGAAGCCTGCCAGATGCCAGTGGTGATTCTTCACGATGCCGCGATAGCGCACCTTGGTGTAGCCGAAGACCCGCTTCAGAATGCGAAACGGCCACTCCACCCTGGCTCTCACACGCGACTTGGTCCGATTCTTGCGCTTCTGCTCTTCGTCGGCCTGGCCCTTGCCGTTCTTCACGCGCCGGCAGGTCATGTCCTGCGCCTGTGGGGCGGCTTCGCGGATCTTCTCTGCCTGTCCCTGATAGCCTGCGTCGCCCCAGACTTTCTTCTCCTCACCATGAAGCAGGTCAGGCAACATATGTTGTCGTTAGCACATGATATGTCCGGTTGAGATAGCAAATGAACTGTCCGCATAGCGGGCGGCGAGGATGGAGCCATG
>JBMFWD010000023.1:0-49953 GCA_049965615.1 Acidobacteriaceae bacterium | reverse complement strand
CCTGCCGCAGTGTGCGTTCGGGCCCCTTTGAGGGGCCGATCGCATAAAGCCTCCGGCTTTGCCGGAGGATAGTTACTGTTGGTTTGTTTGGAGACCAACGCTGGCGCGGGATCGAAGGAGCCTTCTATGCAGATTGCAGGTTGCGATTTTCATCCAAGCTTTCAGCAGATTGCGATTCTGGACACGACAACGGGCGAGATAGCCGAGCGGCAGCGACTCGCAACGAGGGCAGCCCGGGTCATTTCGTGGTCGGCTGAGGCCAGACCGTTCGGTTGAGTGGGCACCCTCGCACCCGGCACGGGGCCGGGTGTTCGAACAGGAATCATGGCCGCTGTTTGCGGCCGTATCGATAGCTGGTGGAGTGCATTCCACCGGGAGTGATCTTTTCAGAGGAACGCGCGCTATGCCACGGTCTCCAAACCCATGGCTCTCACGATCTGCCCAATGCAGACGCGCGAACCTCTGCGCCTTGACAGAGCCTTTTCGTTTATCGACGAAACGACGCTCTCAAAAAAAACCAGCTATGAGCTGATGAGGATCTGGTTGAGGGTGTTGGGGAGGGTTTCTTCTGAGGCGGACCAGGTGTCGAAGAGGTCGGGGTCGAAGTTGGCGGGCAGGTGGCCCATGCTGACGAGGCGCATCCAGGGCCAGCGTACGCGCATGATGCGGGCGAGGGAGACCTGCTCCTGCGGGGTGATGGATTCGTCGTAGATGGCAGCGTCAAAGTACTGCTCGGCGGCGAATATTTCTGCATGGCAAATGGTGTCCGCGCGGGTGACGAGGAAGCCTTTCGACTCGAGGAGGGAGGCTTTGCGGTCGGTTTCGGCTCCGGGCGCGCCAACCAGCAGGAGCGGGACCATGGACTGCAGTTTGCCTCCGGCTTTTTTACGCGACATGTTTCTATTGTGCGTGGAACGGATTTGGGACACACCTGTATAAATGACGGGATTTCAGCTCGGTGAAAGAAAGAGGGGGTGCGATGCCGCAGGATTTACACGTCTTTGCCGGAGAGAATGGGGAACGGGTCGCGGGATGAGTTGGGGGCGGTTTCCTGGGTCGGCTGAGCGGTGTTGCGGAAGTGGGCGGCGACGGCTTCGGCGGTGCGGCGTGGGAGTACGGCGGTGAGGGCTTCGACATCGGCCCTTTGAACGGCGCGGAGGCTGCCAAAGTGCTCGATGAGACGGGTGCGGGTGCGCGCTCCGACGCCGGGGATGGTGAGGAGTTCGGAGTCGCGGTCGCGCATTTCACGGCGCTTGCGGTGGTAGGTGATGGCGAAGCGGTGGGACTCATCGCGGATGCGCTGGATGAGATGGAGGACGGGCGAGCGGCGTTCGATGACGATGGGCTCGTCCTCATGGCCGTAGAGGTAGATGATTTCTTCGCGCTTGGCGATGGAGGCGACGGTCTGGGTGGTGAGGCCGAGATCTTCAAGTGCGGCTGCCGCGGCGCGGAGCTGGCCGATGCCGCCGTCGATGAGGATGACGTCGGGCAGGTCGCGTTTTTCTTCGAGCAGGCGGCGGTAGCGACGGGTGACGACCTCGCGCATGGAGGCGAAGTCATCGACGCCGGAGACGGTTTTGATCTGGAACTTGCGGTAGTCGGACTTTTTCATTTCGCCGTTTTCCCAGACGACCATGGAGGCGACGGTTTCCGCGCCCTGGATGTGAGAGATGTCGAAGCATTCGATGCGGCGGGGCAGGTCTTCGAGCATGAGCGCGTCTTGCAGGGCCGACTGGATGGCGCGCTGGTTGGGCTGCAGGACGCGGAAGCGCTGCTCGAAGCTCTGGCGGGCGTTTTGCCCGGCGAGGTCGACGAGGGAACGTTTGTCTCCGCGCTGGGGGACGGCGAGCTCGATGCGATGTTTGGTTTGTTCGCTGAGGAGGGCGGCGAGGGCTTCGCGGTCGGCGAAGTCGACGGGGAGGTAGATGCTGCGCGGAACGTAGGGCTGGTCGATGTAGACCTGCTTGAGGAGGGCGGAGAAGAATGCGCCGGGATCGAATGGGGTGGGCGCGTCTGGGTTTTCCGGATTTGTAATTGTTTCGAGTTCGTTTTCGTGGAGGAACTCGGGAAGGTCTTCCCAGAAGAATTCGCGGCGGTCGACCATTTTGCCTGCGCGCATGTGGAAGAGGTTAACGGCGAGCATTCCATTTTCGTAGTGATAGCCGTAGACATCGGCATCGTCATCGCCGGCGGAGGCTACGCGCTGCTTTTCCTGGAGTTGCTGGAGGGTGACGAGGAGGTCGCGGTATTTGGCGGCGAGCTCGAACTGCTCGTTTTCGGCGGCCTGCTGCATGCGGGCTTCGAGGGAGCGGGCGAGATCGGCGCTGCGGCCTTCGAGGAACATTTGCGCGTCGCGGACGGCTTCGCGGTAAGTCTCGGGTGTGGTGAGGTCCTGCACGCAGGGGCCGAGGCAGCGCTTGATGTAGTACTGCAGGCAGGCGCGGGGGTGGTAGCGGTTGAGGTCGACTTTGCAACTGGGGATGAGGAAGCTGCGGTGGATGAGATCGACGATGCGGTAGGCGAGATTGCCGGGGAAGAACGGGCCGTAGTAGGCGCTGCCGTCTTTGCGGAGGCGGCGGGTTACGAAGACCTTGGGGAAGCGGTCAGACAGGGTGAGCTTGACGTAGGGATAGGTTTTGTCGTCGCGGAGCAGGACGTTGAAGCGGGGCTTGCGCTGCTTGATCAGATTGTTTTCGAGGGCGAGGGCTTCCTGCTCGTTGGCGACGAGGATGTAGTCGAGGTCGACGGCCTCGCGCATGAGGGAGCCGGTTTTTGCGTTGGCCTGGGAAGCTTCCAACAGGTAGGAGCGCACGCGCGCGCGCAGGTTCTTGGCCTTGCCGACGTAGATGATTTCGCCGTCGGCGTTTTTGTAGAGATAGACTCCGGGCTGGGTGGGGAGGGTACGGATTTTTTCCTGCAAATCCATGGCGGGGACAGGTTCAGTGTATCGGTTTCCGGGGAGGGGAAAGTGGAATGAAGGATGACTGAAGCAGGTAAAAGCTACGCAGTTGGCGGGTTGCCTGGGGTGGAAGGAATTTGTAAGTATAGAAATATCAGATAGATGCGTGGATGCGGCGGGATTGGTCCGAGTCTTGCTTAGTAAGAAGGCAAAGCGGTGCATTCGCTGCCGGAGATTCCGGTGCGAGGTGCGCAGCCAGAATAGAAGCCCGGATTGGCATCGAAACTTTTATTGGCCGATCAGGAACGGAGGCTGAATATGACTACGTACATTCGCCGCGGGGCGATGTTGACATTGGCGCTGGGCGCGGGATTCTCTCTGCTGATGAGTACAGGATGCGCAACGAAGAAGTATGTCCGGAACCAGACGGAACCGATCGTACAGCGCACGGATCAACTGGGCCAGCAGACGGCGAAGAACCAGCAGGATATCCAGAGCGTCGACCAGCGCGCGCAGCAGGGCATTGATGAGGCCCATGGCGCGGCGGACAAGGCGCAGCATGCGGCCGACGCAGCCGCCCAGCAGGCGGAAGCGGCGCAGCAGGGCGTGACCCAGTTGAACGGCGTGGTCAACAACATCGGCAATTACAAGCAGGTGGCCACGGCGACAGTGAACTTCGGGTTTGGGAAATACAACCTTACGTCCGCGGAGAAACAGAAGCTGGATACGTTTGCGCAGCAGATTGGGAATACGAAGGGTTACATTCTCACGCTGACCGGCGGTACGGATTCGATTGGTCCGAAGGCGTATAACTTTAAGCTGAGCCAGGAGCGCGCGCAAGCAGTGGAGCGGTATCTGATTGCGCACTATCAGATTCCGCCGTATAAGTTTTACGCGATTGGCATGGGCGAGGAAGATGCCGTTGCCAGCAATCACACGCGGGCGGGCCGGGCGGAAAATCGGCGCGTGACGATTCAGTTGATGACCGACCGTGGGGATAGTGGACAGATGGCTGAGAGCGGCAGCAATGCGAATCAGTCACAGATGCACTAATACCGATCGATAAAAAGTGGAAGGCGGGGATGAATTTCATCCCCGCCTTTTTTCTGGTGCAGGAGATCTACTGGCTAAGTTCTACAACGGTGTTGGTGTTGTCGTCGTTGAAGAAGACCTTCTGGGTGGCCAGTGTGGTGCCCTCGGTGGCAATGCCGAATATCGCTCCGGCCTTGCCGCTGTCGACGGTCTCGGTTCCGATTACGGCATCGGTAGTCGGGTTGATTTCCACCATGTTGTTGTCGCCGGTGTTGCCGACGATGAGGTCGCCGTTGTAGAGGAGAGCTGAGCTTACGGGGTAGTTGAGTGGTGAACCGGAGGCGATCACTTTCGCCTGACTTGCAGCGGGGCCGCTAAACGTGAGCGTGGACGATCCGGAGCCTGAACCTGAACCATAGCTGCCGCCAGAACCGGAACTGGTACTGCTCGAGACCGTGATGCCATTTTCGGGAACCGTGGAGACTTTGGAGATTGCAACTACGGAATTGGTATCGCTGGAGACGATGTAGAGCGTGTCCGTGTTGGGGTCATAAGTAAGACCAGCGGGTGCGAGGATGCCGTAGGTCGCGGAGACCGCGGTGGGGAATCCGGTTGCGATGGTTTTGTAGACGAAACCAGTGCTTGTGATCTCGACGGCGACGATGGATCCATTGCCGGCCTGAGAGACGTAGAAAGTGGGATTGGCCGTGATTCCACTGGACATGGAGGGAACGGCGAAGATCTGTCCCCAAGGTTGCTGCCAGTTGAAGCTGGTGGCGAGTGTGGTTGCCACGGTTCCTGTGGGCTTGACGATGGGATTGTCATTGGCGGTGTAGGCTGCAGCCCAGATGGAGTCCGTTGATCCGAGCGCCAGCGCATCACATCCTGCGAGGCTGGGATCCTGAGCGATACGCTTGGGGGTGGAGTTTGCTGTGGGAGCGAGGTCTTCGATGGTAGTTCCTGCGCCGGAGGTGCCTGCTTTGTCGTTGAAGTTGCATACGATGAGGTCTCCGGCGTTGATGAGACCCGAGGTGGCAGGGGCGATGGCGAGTCCGTATGGGTTATTGCCCCCGTTGGTGGGATCGACGGTGGAACCGATGGTAGTTTTAGTGGTGAGTTGACTGAGGACGGTGGGGGTAGAGCTCATCATGCCTGAACTGGAACTGCCTGAGGTGCTGGACATGCCTGAGCAACCTGCGATGAGAGAGAGGATGGTCAGCGAGCCTATCGCTGCCGTGATGGACAGGGATCTAGTAGAGAAGATATTGCGAAACATTCCGGGACTCCATTTTTGAAAAGTGTGAGCGCCACGACCAGGTTTTCGCTTTTGGTCGAGCCAGCAAGAACCAGCGCTGAGAATGATCCAACTCCTTGCTGTTTGATGCTGTCTACAGGGCTGTTGATAGCGTAAACAAGTAACCGTTGCCGTTTCAGCTTGGTTTTTGCCATTTGAGGTGGGGCGGGAACAAGGAAATTGAATTCGAGATAGCACCAGAGCGGATTTTCGAGCGATGGACACAGCAAGATCCCGCCCCAGACGTGGCAGAGCGGAATTCGATCCTCCCGGTTGCTTTGCCTGGCGGTGGTTTCAGATAGACGGTTTTGGGAAGAGGCGGACGTGCTCGGCGCGGACGTCGTTGGCGGTGAAGAGGCGCAGGAAGGGCGCGCCTTGCAGCGCGGCTTCGACGGCGGGGCGGCCGTTGGCTTCTTCTCGCTCGACGAGGCAGATTCCGGCGAGGATGTTGAGGCCGGCTTCGCGAGCGGCCTCGATGGCGATGATGGTGGATGCGCCGGTGGTGCATACATCGTCGACGATGATGACGGAGGCGTTTTCTGGATAAAAGCCTTCGAGCCTGCGGCCTGTGCCGTGGGCTTTTTCTGCTTTGCGGACGAGGAAGCCGTGGATGAGCGGGCAGCCGGGATGGCCGAGGGCGTAGCAGGCGCTGGCGGTGGCTACGCTGGAGACGATGGGATCAGCCCCCATGGTGAGTCCGCCGACGGCCTGGGGCTGGATTTTGTGATCGTGGAGGAGATCGAGAATGGCGAGGCCGGTGAGACGTCCGCCTTCGGCGTGAAGTGTGGTGGTCCGGCAGTCGATGTAGTAGTCGCTGGTTCCGCCGGAGGAGAGTTTGAAGTGGCCGAGGCGGAATGAGTTGGTCGCGATGAGTTCGAGGAGGGCTTGGCGGTGGGGCGTATCCATGAGTTCGATTTTACTTTGGGGTGGTGGTGACCGCAGATTTCTCCCCTGCGTCGGCCCACCTTACGGTGAGCCAACTTCGGTCGAAATGACCGTTTCATCGGTCTGTGGTCACTGAGGGATTTTTGTGAGTAGGGAAGAAACTGCAGGTCCCTCCGCTACGCGCCTTCGGCGCTGCGGTCGGGATGACAATAATTCCGGGGATTGCTAGAGAATCTATCGGGCCGAACCTGCCTCAGCTGGTGAGTTTGTGGAGGTGCTGGAAGCCGCTGGTCTGGAAGATGAGTCCGGCGAAGAGTACGAAGTTGTAGGCGGAGTGGACGACGGCGCCGGCGGCTACGGAGTCTGTGACGAGGCGGACGATGCAGAGGATGACGCTGACGGCGGCGATGAGCAGCAACGGCGCCCACGCGTCGGAGACCTGCTGGGCGTGGAGCAGGGCGAAGGGAATGGTGGTGAGGATGATGGAGAGCGGGATGCCGATGTAGCGGGTGACGGTCTGGTTGCTGATGCCGAGGCGCTCGAACCAGCGGAAGATGTTGATGAGCGCGGGCAGGAGGAATCCGCGGAAGGCGAGCTCTTCGGTAAGTGGCGCGGCGGTGACGCCGAAGACGAAGAGCATCCATGCTCCGGAGGTGGAGGTCATCATGTCATGCAGGATGGGCGGATTTTTGGGCATGGGAAGGAAGTTGCCGAGAGCGCCGATGAGGAGTCCTGCAGCGACGCCGATGGCGGCGAGACGCCAGAAATAGCGGCGGGCCTGGCGGAATTGCCAGTGGAGGGCTTCTCCGAAGCCGGCCATCCAGAGGGATTCAAAGACGGGAATGGAGACGAGCACGAGCAGACCGTAGGCGGCGCCCTGCGTGAGGATGCTGAATACGGGATTGCCGGCGATGGCGGTGATGGCCTTGTCGAGGCCGGCCCTGGACTGCGAACCGTGGACGAAGAACTGATAGAGGACGGTTGCTCCAATGTCCGTGAGGACGAGCATGAGGATGGCGATGAAGAAGAAGAGGATGGCGTGACCGATGTGGGGGATGAGGCGGGGTCGTGCGGGTTGATCGAAATACGGATCTTTGAAATGGGGTTCCTGGAAACAGGGCTCTTTTGCCGGGGCGTAGCCGGAGAAGGAGGGGTACTGGGGCGCGGGCGGAAAGGTGAATCCGGAGATGGGCTCGGGCGCGACGGTGGGTTCTGGTTGAACGGACGGATCTTCGTCCCTTGGGCCTTCAGGGTTGAATTCGGTCATTTCTTCGGAGCTTTCCCTTTCGACTTGGCGGGACGCGCAGTGGCTTTCTTCGATGCGGATTTCCTTTTGGAAGATGCTGTCGCGACGGATTTGGGTTCGCTGGCGGTGGAAGTTTTGCGCACGGCCGGGGTGTTGAGGGCGAAGTTTTCCGTGGGATGTTCGGCGTAGTAGCGGCGGAGGAATTCGCCGGTGTGTGAGCCGGAGACGCCTGCGATGGATTCGGGAGTGCCTTCTGCGACGAGTTGGCCGCCGTCTTCGCCGCCTTCGGGGCCGAGGTCGATGACCCAGTCGGCGTTGCGGACGACGTCGAGGTTGTGCTCGATGATGATGATGGTGTTGCCGAGGTCGGTGAGGCGGTGGAGGACTTCAAGGAGCTTGCGGACGTCGTCGAAGTGGAGGCCTGTGGTGGGCTCGTCGAGGAGGTAAAGGGTGCGGCCGGTCTGTCGCTTGGAGAGCTCGCGGGCGAGCTTCATGCGCTGGGCTTCTCCGCCGGAGAGAGTGGTGGCGGATTGGCCGAGATGGATGTATCCGAGGCCTACGTCGACGAGGGTTTGCAACTTTTGACGGACGTTGGGAATGTCGGCGAGGACGACGAGCGCGTCTTCGATGGTGAGTTCGAGCACGTCTGCGATGGAGTAGCCGTTGAATTTGACGGCGAGGGTTTCCTGATTGTAACGGCGGCCGTTACAGACTTCGCACTGGACGTAGACGTCGGGGAGGAAGTTCATTTCGATACGGCGCTGGCCGTCTCCAGAGCAGGCTTCGCAGCGGCCGCCGGGGACGTTGAAGGAGAAGCGACCGGGCTTGTAGCCGCGCTCGCGCGACTCAGGGAGTATGGCGAAGAGGTCGCGGATGGCGGTGAAGACGCCGGTGTAGGTGGCCGGGTTGGAGCGCGGGGTGCGGCCGATGGGGGACTGATCAATGCGAATGGCCTTGTCGATGTTTTCAAAGCCGGTGATGCGCTTGTGCAGGCCCGGGTCTTCGCGGGAGCCATAAAGCTGCCGGGCGAGGGCGCGGTAAAGAATGTCGTTGACGAGGGTACTTTTGCCGGAACCGGAGACGCCGGTGATGACGGTCATGACGCCGAGGGGGAAGCGTGCGGTGAGGTTCTTGAGGTTGTGACTTTGCGCGCCTTCGACGGTGACCCATTTGCCGGTGAGCTCCCGCGGAGTCATGCGGTGGAGGATGGTGGCTTCTCCGGAGAGGTAGCGTCCGGTGAGGGATTCAGGGGCCTGCATGATCTGCTGGGGCGTGCCTTCGGCGACGACGTGTCCGCCGAGGCGGCCCGCGCCGGGGCCGAGGTCGAGGACGTAGTCTGCGCGGCGAATGGTGTCTTCGTCGTGCTCGACGACGAGGACGGTGTTGCCGAGGTTGCGGAGGGATTCGAGGGCCTGGATGAGGCGCATGTTGTCACGCTGGTGGAGGCCGATGGAGGGCTCGTCGAGAACGTAGAGGACGCCGCGGAGGCGGGAGCCGATTTGCGTGGCGAGGCGAATGCGCTGACCTTCTCCGCCGGAGAGAGTTGCGGCGTTGCGGTCGAGCGCAAGATAGCCGAGTCCGACGGCATTGAGGAATTCGAGGCGCTCGACGATTTCGCGCTTGAGGCGGTCGGCGATGAGGGCTTCACGGGAGGTGAAGCGGAGGGTGCGCGCGGTTTCGAGCGCGCGTGCGAGCGGGAGGGCCGTGAATTCTGCGATGGAGAGGTTGTTGACCTTGACGGCGAGGGATTCGGGGCGAAGGCGGCGGCCCTGGCAGGCAGGGCAGAGCGAGGGCGACATGTAGTTCATGAGCCACTCGCGGTAGGTGTCTGATTTGGATTCTTCGAGCGATTCGCGGAGGAAGGCGAGGATGCCGTGGAAGCCGGTGCGCGGGGCTTCATTGCGGTCGGGGCCGTAGAGGAGGATCTCCTGCTGTCTGGCCGGAAGCTTTTCGAAAGGCGTTTTGAGATTGATTTTGTAGCGCTGCGCGGCGAGGGAGACGAGTCGCGAGAGGTATTGCGAGCCGGAGCCGGGACCGAGTGCGCCGTCGAGGAGGGGTTTGCTCCAGTCAGTGATGACCTTGGAGGGGTCGAAGTCGTAGATGCTGCCGAGGCCGTTGCACTCCTGACAAGCGCCGTACGCGCTGTTGAAGGAGAAGCTGCGGGGTTCGAGCTTGGGAACGTCGAGGCCGCAGTCGGGGCATGCCATGGAGGAGGAGTAGAGGGTCTCGCCCTGGGCGGAGGCGACGAGGACGAGTCCGTTGGCCATGCGGAGGGCGCTTTCGACGGAGGCGAGGAGGGCCTTTTCAATGCCGGGCTTGAGGGCCGAGCGATAGATGATGGCCTCGATGGTGTGGTTTTTGCGCTTTTCGAGGTCGGGGGGGTCGGAGAGGTCGGCGATTTGGCCGTCGATGCGGGCGCGGAAGCCCTGCTGGTCGAGTTTGTCGAGGAGGTCTTTGAATTCGCCCTTGCGGCCGCGGACGATGGGGGCGTAGATGGTTACACGTTCGCCGGGGCCGAGGGCGAGAATGCGTTCGACGATCTGCTCTGCAGACTGGCGGGAGATGGGACGGCCGCAGTTGGGGCAGTGGGGCGTGCCTACGGAGGCGTAGAGCAGGCGGAGGTAGTCGTAGATTTCAGTGATGGTGCCGACGGTGGAGCGTGGGCTGCGGCTGGTGGTCTTCTGCTCGATGGAGATGGCGGGGCTGAGGCCTTCGATGGAGTCGACGTCGGGGCGCTCAATTTGGTCAAGGAATTGCCTTGCGTAGGCTGAGAGCGTTTCGACGTAACGGCGCTGTCCTTCGGCGTAGATGGTGTCAAAGGCGAGCGAGGACTTGCCCGAACCGGAAAGGCCGGTGACGACAGTGAGCGTATTGCGCGGGATTTGTACGTTGACATTGCGCAGGTTGTGCTGGCGCGCTCCGCGAACAGTGATATGAGTGATGGGCATTCGAAGGATGAAACCACCGTGAAAAGCTGTCGGACAGAATGTAACTTTTACGCTGCTGTTACTGATGCAGCAGGGGAGTGATTGGTGGCAGAAGCGCCGCAGCTCTCTGTGGGTATCTTAGTGGGCAACAGGAAGGGGGGTCAATTTATGACGACTTCCTGCGAGAATGGTTTACGACGATGCAGGAATCGCGGTTTCTGTATTTGAGTTGGATGAGATAGAGACAGCCGAAGATTGGGAACTATGCAGGAACTTTTGAACACGTTGATGCTGATATGTGCGGCGCTGGGATCGCTGGCGTTCGGCGTACTGGTGGCTTACGGAATGGCTCGGGCTGCGTTTGCCGTGTTCCGGATTCATTCGCGTTCCGTGGCGCAGGAAGCTGTGCGCAAGGCTTCTTTGCTGCACACATAAGGTCGGCTGGCTGGAGCCGGCTTGCTGATTTCCTTCTGGCACAGAGCAGGTTGGCTCGCTGAAGAGGGAATATCCCTTTCTGTTTGAGTCTTGATTTCCTAACTGACTTTTCAGTGGTTTTCTTCGCCTAATGCGAGGAGCCTTGCTGCTTTGCGTGCATGGCTTCCAGCTCCTTGAGGATTTGCTGGGGCGAGGGCACGGTGTGCGGCATATTCGCCGGGGGCTGAGTGAGCGTGGGGGCACGTTCGGCGGGGGGCTGCTGCGTGGGAGGCTGGGGTTGATACGAGGGCCGGGGACCGAATTGCGGTTGCGGCAGCGTGTTCTGGGGGGCGGGCTGAATGCTTTGGGCAGGCTGGGAGGGTTCGGGCATGGAAGCCGCTGCCCCGGCGAGGATGAGTTGCCGGGGCGCTCCGTTGGGTGCCGTTCCAACGAGGAGATAGTTGAAGCTGAAGCCGGAGAGCAGTTGAGAGAGCACTTCGCGGGGAGTGCCTGGGCCGTATGTGCCGAAGATGCGGTGGTCGCCGGGGGAGCCCTGGATTTTCATTCCGGTCTGTGCAGAGATAGACTGAAGGATTTGCAGGAGGGCGGAGTTGTTGGCATGGATGGTGAGTTGGCCGTTTTCGATTTGGATGGTGGCGGCGGCTGGCGGCTGATTTGCGAGGGAGACGGGGGCCTGTGGCTCGGCAGGTTTTTGCGGGATGGCCGGGGACGGCTTTTGCAATTGCGCGGCGCGGATGGGAGCGGCCCAAAAGATGCATGCAAAAAGTGCACAGGATACTGCGAGTCCTCGCCATGCGTGAGGATGCATGGATGCGCTGGTGGAGCGAGGAGCCGTTGCTTTGCGATGGTGCTTCATCACGAGTGACCGAGGGCCGGGCCTCAGCGCGGCTCTGTGTACTAGACTAGCAGTGACCCGAGTTCGCTCATGGAAACGCGGTGCCTATGTTTGCATTTGGAAGCTACAGAGCGGGAATGGTTTGGAGTGCGTGGCGGCGATGTGCGTGGCTGCTGGCGGTAGTGTTGCTGGCGATGCCGGCGGCGCAGGCTGTGTCCTGCAAGACGCAGTCGATGATGACCGAGACGGAGCGCGACGCGCTGGCGAATGCGGCGCGGATGCTGGTGACGGATGTGCAGCAGGGGAATTCGCAGGCGCTCCGGGCGGCTACGGTCCCGGCAATTGCAAATGATTTTGGAGCGATTGAGGCTTCGGCGCAGAATCTGCAGCCGTTGATTGCGCACGCGACGATTACGGTGGACAGTCTGTACGGGCTGGATGCTGCGGATGTGGCCCCGGGTACCGCGGAGACCGATTTTGCCTGTGGGATTCCGGGGTCGCTGATGAGCGTGGGGCTGAATTTTCACAATTTACCGGCGGGGCAGTACGCGGTGGCGATTCTGCATGCGACCGGCGTTGCGCAGCCGCAGATGTTTACGCTGGTGCTGGAGCAGAGCAACGGGCAGTGGATGCTGGCGGGATTCTTCAGTCATCCGATGACGCTGGCGGGGCATGACGGGATATGGTTCTGGACGCAGGCTCGCGCCTATGCGCAGCGGCAGATGAAGTGGAATGCATGGCTTTACTACGCGGCAGCGAAGCGGTTGCTGCGTCCGGTGGGGTTTTTGACGAGCCCGAACCTGGAGATGCTGCAGCATGAGGCGGCGGCGGTGAAGCCGGAGGGTTTTCCTTTTGGAAAGCCGGTGGAACTGAGCGGGCCGGGTGGAAGCTTTGCGGTGACGCAGATTGCGCCGACGGATGCGCTGGGCCCGCTGGATATAAGCGTGGAGTACACGCCGACGGCGGCGCAGGCCGGGCAGTTGAACGATCCGGTAGCGGCGCGGAAGCAGGTGACGGAGGCGATGCTGGCGTTGCTGGCGCAGCATCCGGAGCTGCGGGTGGCGTTTCAAGGAATTTGGATGCAGGCCGAGGAGGGTGGATCGCAGGCGTATGCGCTGGAGCTGCCCATGACGCAGATACAACCGGAGGCGAGTGGGCCGGCGGCTCAGGCGGGTTCCGGAGTGCAGTAAGGAAAGACAGGACGCATGGCGAATGTGATGGAGAAGGGGCTCTCGCAGGCGATTGCCGAACGGCGGGCGACGCCGAGCTTTACAGGCGAGCCGATTCCCGAGGCGGATCTGGAAAAGATTCTGCTGGCAGGGCTGAGCGCGCCCAGCGGGTACAACCTGCAGCCGTGGCGCTTTGTGGTGGTGCATACGCCGGAGCAGCGGAAGCGGCTGCGGGCGGCCTGCTTCAACCAGGCAAAGGTGGAAGAGGCTTCGGCAGTGGTGGTGGCTTGCGGGGATCTCGATGGCTGGCGGAGCGGCGACCTGGAAGAGATGGTGCGGATCGGGTTGCCGAACGGGATGCCGGAGAACTATGCGGATGCGGTGAAGAAGAGCATTCCGCAATTTATGGAGAAGCACCCCAACCAGGAAGCATGGCTGAACCGCCACGTGATGATCGCCTTGACGACGATGATGTGGATGGCCGAGGTGATGGGGTACGACACGGCTCCGATGGAGGGATTTGAGCCGGAGAAGGTGGCAGAGTTGCTGAAGCTTCCGGCGAGCTACCGGGTGGTGGCATTGCTGGCTCTGGGGCATCGCAAGGGGGCGGATAAATATTTTGGGGGGCGGTTCAATTCTTCGCGGCTGGTGTTTGACGATGAGTTTGGGAAGCCGCTGCAGTTTGAGTCGGAATGAGACGGGAATATCCTGAGGCGCCGATTGTGGGCGTGGGCGCGGTGGTGGTGCACGAGGGGCGCGTGCTGTTGATTGAGCGTGCGAATGAGCCGTTGAAGGGCGAGTGGTCGCTGCCGGGAGGCGTGCTGGAACTGGGGGAGACGCTCGAAGAGGGCGTGGTGCGCGAGGTGGAAGAAGAGACCGGGCTGCGGGTGAAGCCTGTGCGAGTGGTGAAGGCGTTTGATCGGATTACCCGTGATGCGGATGAGCGAGTACGGTACCACTTTGTGCTGGTGGATTTTCTTTGCCATTTGCGGGATGGGCAGAGCGCGGATGCAGTGCGCTGTGCCAGCGATGCGGTGCGGGCGCAATGGGTGGGTCTGGAGGATATGGAAGGCGTGCGGGATTTTACCGGGCAGGTGATTCGGGAGGCTTTGGCCATGGACGAGGAGATGCGGCGTGACGATTGAGATTGCGGAGAAGCAGAAAGTGGCCGCAGGACCTCGGCGGTGGCTGCTGGTGGGCGGCGCGATATTTGTCGCCGTGCTAGTTGCATTTGTGGGGTATGGGTTTCTGCATCCACTGCGTCTGGCGAATGAGGCGGTGAATTTGCGGCTGGATTGGGCTGGAATCCATAGCCGGTATGTGACGGTGGATGGATATCGGATTCACTACTACGAGGGAGGACCTGCGGCGACGACGGAGCGGCCTCCGGTAGTGCTGGTGCATGGGTTGGGCGGCTACGCGGAGCAGTGGGCTGACCTGATGGTGCAGTTGGTGAAGGCGCATCGGCGGGTGTATGCGATGGATCTGCTGGGGTATGGGAAGTCTGCGAGGCCGATGGATGCGAGCTATTCGGTGCCGGAAGAGGCAGGAATCGTAAAGGGATTTTTGAAGGCGAAGGGGATTGGACATTACGACCTGGTGGGCTGGTCGATGGGCGGATGGGTTGCGACGCAGGTGGCGCTGGATGACGGCCAGCCGGGTCATGTGCGGAAGCTGGTGCTGATGGACAGCGCAGGGCTGCGGTATACGCCGGCCTGGAATACGGATTTGTTTGTTCCGGATACACCAGCGAAGTTGAAGGCCCTGGATAATCTGCTGTTTGTGAAGCCGCCTGTGCTGCCGGGATTTGTGCGGCGGGCGGTGATTCGGGAGGCGCTGCGCGAGGGATGGGTGGTGCAGCGGAGTATGAGTTCGATGCTGACGGGGCTGGACCTTGAGGATGGCCGCCTGGGGCAGTTGCAGATGCCGGTGCTGATTGTGTGGGGCAGCGATGACCGGATTATTCCGCTGAGTGTCGGGGAGCGGATGCATGAGGAGATTCCGCAGTCGGAGATGGATGTGTTTGAGGGGTGCGGGCATCTTGGGCCGGTGCAGTGTGCTGGGCGGATTGGGCCTGAGATGATTGGGTTTCTGGGGGAGAAGTAATTTTTTCGATCCCACTCATGCGCTGAGAGACGCGCAGGAATGGGGCAGCCGGCATTACTGCTGGTCGGATTTCCAGATGTAGGCGTCTGGTTGGGGCAGGCCTATGTGGGCGAGGACGCGGCTGGTGAACTGGCGGGCCATTTCTGTGGAATCGATGGGTTTGTTGTAGAAGCTGGGGATGACGGGGAAGAGGGTGGCCCCGGCGTCGGCGGCGAGCGTCATGTTGCGCAGGTGGATTTTGTTGAAGGGAGTTTCGCGGACGCAGAGGATGAGCGGGCGGCGCTCTTTGAGGCAGACGTCGGCGGCGCGTTCGATGAGGTTTTGCGCGAGGCCGTTGGCGATGCCGGCGAGGGTGCCCATGCTGCAGGGGAGAACGATCATTCCGCTGGAGGGGTAGCTGCCGCTGGCTACGGCTGCGCCTACGTCGTTTTCAGGATGCTGGGTGATTTTGGTGGAGGGGTGGCCGAGGAGCTTTTCTGCGAGTCCGTTGCGGCCGCTGAGGCCCATTTCCTCGGCGAGGACGCGCAGGGCGCTTTCTGTGGCGATGAAGTGGATGCGGGAGACGCGGGTGTCGGCGTCGAGTTGACGGAGGAGGGTTTGTCCGAAGACGGACCCGCTGGCGCCGGTCATGGCTACGGTGAGGTTGAGGCCGGGCTCGTTCTGCGCGATCTGTGGTGTCTCCGCTGACATTTCTTACTCCGTACCGAGGACTCGCTCGAAGATGGCGTCTACGTTCGCAAGCTGGCGGTGGATGTCGAAGGTTTCAGCCAGTTTTTCCGGCGTGAGCCTGGATGTGATTTCGGGGTCGGCGGCTACCAGGTCGCGGAAGACGAGGTCGTTGCTCCAGGCGTTCATGGCGTGGCGCTGGACGAGGCGGTAGGCGTCTTCGCGGAGCATGCCGGATTCGGCGAGGTCGAGCAGAAGCTGGCCGCTGAAGATGAGCCCGCCGGTGCTTTCGAGATTTTTCTGCATGCGCTCGGGGTAGACGAGCAGCTTCTCAATGAGGCCGGTGGTTTTCGCGAGCAGGTAGTCGGTGAGGATGGTGGAGTCGGGGAAGATGACGCGCTCGACGGAGGAGTGGGAGATGTCGCGCTCGTGCCAGAGGGCTACGTTTTCGTAGGCGGCCTGGGCGTTGGAGCGGACGACACGGGCGAGGCCGCAGATTTGCTCGCTGATGATGGGGTTTTTCTTGTGGGGCATGGCCGAGGAGCCCTTCTGGTTGGGCGAAAAGTACTCGGATGCCTCGCGGACTTCGGTGCGCTGGAGGTGGCGGACTTCGGTGGCGATTTTGTCGAGCGTGGCGCAGAGGATGGCCAGTGTGGAAATGTATTGCGCGTGGGTGTCGCGCTGGATGACCTGGGTGGCGATGGGCGCGGGCTTGAGTCCGAGGCGGGCGCAGATGCGCTCTTCATGGTGCGGGCTGAGATGGCCGAAGGTGCCGACGGCTCCGGAGAGCTTGCCGACGCGCATCTGCTCGGCGGCGTTGTCGAAGCGGACGAGGTTGCGCTGCATTTCTGCAAACCAGTTGAGGAGCTTGAGACCGAAGGTGGTGGGTTCGGCGTGGATGCCGTGGGTGCGTCCGATGGTGGGCGTGTGTTTGAACTCGAGGGCGCGGGCTTTGAGGACGCCGAGCAGGCCGAGGATGCCTTCGCGAATGATGGCGGAGGCGGCCTTGATCTGGAGTGCCTGGGCGGTGTCTACCACGTCGTTGGAGGTGAGGCCGTAGTGGAGCCAGCGGGACTCGGGGCCGATGTTTTCTGCGACGGCGGTGGTGAAGGCGATGACATCGTGGCGGACTTCGGCTTCGATCTGTTGAATGCGCTCGACGGAGAATTTGGCGCGGTCGCGGATGGCGTGAGCGGCGTCCATGGGGACGATGCCGTCTTCTGCAAGGGTGAGGCTGGCGGCGGTTTCCACTTCCAGCCAGAACTGATATTTGCTTTGCTCGGTCCAGATCTGGCCCATCTTTGGCCTTGTGTAGCGCGCGATCAAATGGTTTCTCCTGTTGTGGATGCCTTCTTATTTTAGCTGCTGCGCATCTCAAGAGTTTTACCCTATGGTGAGAACCGAAAGGATATGGCGATGGCAGAGGAAGTAGTGACGATTGCAGAGTTCAACGAGTCATTAGAGGCCGAGATGGCGAAGATGCGTCTGGAGTCGGCTGGGATTGAGGTTTTTTTGTCCGGGGAGAATGCGCGTTTTATGGAGCCGGGGCTGGGGCCGCTGCAGTTGCAGGTGAAGGCGGAGGATGAGGACGATGCACGGGCGATTCTGGCTGATCCGGGTGAGATGACGGATGAGGGGATTGAGGCTGCGGGCGAGCCTCGATGAACCGGAGATTTCTCCACTGCGCCGCCTGCTAACACAGCCTGCTTCGGTCGAAAGCACCCTTTGCCAGGTCCGTGATGGGAGAGTATTTGGACCCCACTCACGCGCGATGCAACTGCGCGTGAATGGGGCACCCGGCGCGGTGCTGACCGCACGGGTAATCGCGTGCTGTCAGTGTTTGGGCAGATGCTGGAAGACGTCGGCCAGTTCGGCGGCGGTGAGGGCTTCTGCGCGGGCGGCAGGGGCGATTCCGGCGGCCGTGAGGGCGGTGGTGACTTCTGCAGGTTGCCAGCCTGCGGCGCGGAGATTGTTGGCGAGGGTTTTGCGCTTTTGTCCGAAGCAGTGGCGCAGGAAGGCTGTAAACGGGACGGGTTCGACGCCTAGCTGGGTGTACCTGGGCTGGAAGGTCCAGCGGAGTACCGTGGAGTGGACCTCTGGCGGCGGGGAGAATGCGCCGGGCGGCAGGGTGAGGATTTTTTCGACGGTGCCGTGAAGCTGTACGGTGATGGAGAGGAGTCCGTAGTCGCGGGAGCCGGGCTGGGCGGCGACACGGTCGGCGACTTCTCGCTGGACCATGAGGACGGCGCGCTCGATGGACTGCTCGTGCGCGGCGAGATGGAGCAGGATATCTGAGGTGAGGTAGTAGGGCAGGTTGCCGACGACCAGGAGTTTTTCGACTGGTTGGGCGAGGGCGGAGAGGTTGACGTCGAGGACGTCGGTCTCGATGATTTCGACGCTGGGTCGGGCGGCGAAGCGCTCGCGGAGGCGCGGGGCGAGTTCGCGGTCGAGTTCGATGGCGATGAGGCGGCTGGCGCGGGGTGCGAGAAGGTCCGTGATGGCGGCTTTGCCGGGGCCGATTTCGACGACGGTACGCTGGGCGAGGTTGCCGAGGGCGTCGACGATGGCGTGGCAGGCCGTGGGGCTGACGAGGAAGTTCTGGCCGAGTTTGGGTTTGTTGCGGGCGGAAATGAGGTTGCTCCTGAGCGGGGAGTTTGTTTTTTTAAGATTAGTGGATGCAGCGGGTGCGGTGTGGGTGGTGCGTCTGCAGAGAGCTTGAGGAGGAAACGATGGCAGCGATGATGCGGCAGATTGGGATGGAGAGTCCGGGCGGTCCGGAGGTGATGCAGGTGGTGGAAGGTGCGCGCCCCGAGGCGGGCGCAGGGGAAGTGCTGATTCGGGTGCGGGCCGCGGGGGTGAATCGTGCGGATTTGCTGCAGCGGGCGGGGAAGTATCCGCCGCCTGCGGATGCCTCGCCGGTGCTTGGGCTGGAGGTGGCCGGTGAGATTACGGCGCTGGGTGAGGGCGTGACGGCGTGGAAGGTGGGCGACGCGGTGTGTTCGCTGACGCATGGCGGGGGATATGCGGAGTTTGTGGTGGTTCCGGCGGGACATTGCTTGCCGGTGCCCAAGGGATTTTCAATGGTGGAGGCCGCTGCGCTGCCGGAGGCGGCGATGACGGTGTGGAGCAATGTGTTTGAGGCGGCGCGGCTGGCGGAGGGAGAGTCGCTGCTGGTGCATGGCGGGGCGAGCGGCGTGGGGAGCTGTGCGGTGCAATATGGCGTGGCGCTGGGGCATCGAGTGTTTGCTACTGCTGGCAGCGATGCGAAGTGCGAGGCGGTGCGGAAGCTGGGCGCCGAGGCGTTGAACTATCGCGCGGAGGATTTTGTGACGGTGGTGTGGGAGTCGACCGGGGGACACGGGGTGGACGTGATTCTGGACATGGTGGGCGGGGATTACCTGGCACGCGATTTGCATGCGCTGGCGATGGATGGGCGAGTGAGCGTGATTGCGACCCAGGGCGGACGGCGGGCGGAGTTTGACGTGGCGCTGATGATGCGGAAGCGTGCCGTAATTACGGGGTCGATGCTGAGGCCGCGGACGGTGGCGGAGAAGGCAGCGATTGTAGCGGCGCTGCGGGAGAAGATATGGCCGCTGTACGAGAGCGGGAGAATCAAGCCGCTGCTGCATGGGGTGTATGCGCTGGAGAATGCAGCGGAGGCGCACCGGGAACTGGAGAGCGGCGGGCACATTGGGAAACTGGTGCTGACGGTGGCTTGAGCGCGAGAAGGACCTGCGACACCGCGTAAGCTGAAAAAATACAATAGACTCTTAGCTTCAGGGAAGACTCCGGGTTGCGGCGCATCGTAACGGAAGAGACCTAAGTTAGATAAGGGGGCAGAATCTCTCATGCATATCGTCTTTGCCGCTTCAGAGTGTGTTCCGTTTGCCAAGACCGGAGGGCTGGCCGACGTAATAGGCGCGCTGCCCCAGGAACTGGCGCGGCTGGGCCACAAGGTGACGGTGTACGTGCCGTACTATCGGCAGGTGGCGGCAAAGGTTCCGGAAAAGAAGTTTGCGATTCGCAGCCTGACGATTCCTTTCGAGTTCTACAACCGTTTTGTGGGCATTGTGGATGGCGGCGAGCGGGACGGAGTGCAGTACTACTTTGCGGATTGCCCGGACCTGTTTGATCGCGAGCAGCTTTACGGGACGCAGGCGGGCGAGTACCCGGACAACTGGGAGCGGTTTGGACTGTTCAGCCGGGCGGTGCTGGAGGCGGTGAAGCAACTGGGCGTTCCAGATGTCTTCCACGTGCATGACTGGCAGAGCTCGATGGTGAGCGTGTATTTGCGGACGACGTACGGGTATGATCCGGTGCTGCAGAACGTGGGCGCGGTGCTCACGATTCACAATGCGGGGTACCAGACGTACTATCCGCCTCAGACGACGGAGAAGCTGCTGCTGCCGTGGGACACATTCACGATGGACCGGCTGGAGCATTTTGACACGTTGAATTTTTTGAAGGGCGGCATTGTTTATTCGGACGTGATTACGACAGTGAGCCGGCGGTATGCGAAGGAGATCCAGACACCGGAGTTTGGCTTTACGCTGGACGGCGTGCTGCGGCGGCGGGCGGCGGATCTGCGGGGCATTGTGAACGGCGTGGATTACGTGGACTGGGATCCGGCACATGACCGTTACATTGCGGCGCACTTTACGGCGGAGAAGCTGGACGGGAAGAAGAAGTGCCGGAAGGATCTGCTGCATGCGTTCGGGATGTCCCAGGCGGCGGATTCGACTCCGGTGCTGAGCATTGTGTCGCGGTTTGCGACGCAGAAGGGTTTTGATCTGCTGGCGGATTCGGCGGAGCGGCTGCTGGCGCTTGACGTGGTGTTGTTGGTGCTGGGCACGGGCGAGCCATACTACGAGCGTCTGTTTACGGAGATTGCGTCGCGGTATCCGGGCAAGGTGGTGGTGAAGGTTGGCTACGACAACGCTCTGGCGCACAAGATGGAGGCGGGCGCGGATATCTTCCTGATGCCTTCTCGATATGAGCCTTGCGGATTGAATCAGATTTACAGCATGCGGTATGGGACGGTTCCGGTGGTGCATGCGACGGGCGGGCTGGATGACACGGTGGAGTCGTGGAATGCGGCGACGAAGACGGGGACCGGATTCAAGTTTTGGAAGTACACACCAGAGGCATTGGTGCAGGGCCTGGAAGAGGCGCTGCGGGTGTACGCGGACAAGGATGCGTGGCAAACGCTGATGCGAAATGGGATGGGGCAGGACTTCTCGTGGAAGAAGCCTGCTAAGGAGTATGAGGCGATCTATAACGAGGTGGCTCGGCGGAGAAGCTGATCAGCCTCGATCCTTCCGTTTTAGCTCGAAAGGCGGGTCGGCGCTTTGCGCCGATTTATGCATTCCTTTGGTGGAGGTGGAGCCGTCCAGTTTTACGGGGTGGTGGGTCGGATGGCTCTTTACGGGTCCAGCGCTGTTGCGCTGGAGAGCGGGGGAATTGTGGGAGAGACTTTATAGGGTGTTTCTGGTGGAGGCATTCCCGGGATTCTTCGCTTCGCTCTGAATGACCCTCTGCGTGCTTTTCGGTGCTTGCTCTTATTGTTGCCAGTGCAGGCGTTCTGGGGCTGGAGATTTTCCAATCCCACCCTGAACGCAGGATGCGCGTTCAGGATGGGGCACCCCGATTTTGGTGGGGTCGCAGGATGACAATTTCAATCCACATCCGGTGAGCGATCAGTCGATGCGGATGTCACCGGAGCCGGTGACGATTTTTACGGTGGGTCCTCCGCCGTTGACGTCGCCGATTAAATGATGGTGGCCGAGGTTGCCGTGGGTGGTGATGGGCAGTTCGCTGTGGACGTCTCCTGAGCCGGTGGAGGCGTCGATGGAGTAGTGGGCGGGGCCGGTGTGGAGGGTGACGTCGCCGGAGCCGGTTTTCAGGTTCCATCCGCCGGAGGGTGTGCCGTCGATGGTGATATCTCCGGAGCCGGTGTGGGCGACGAGGATGCCCTGCGCGTTCCTGAGGATGAGATCGCCGGAGCCGGAGCTGATCTGGATATCGTTGGAGTTTTCAAAGCCCGCGTGGACATCTCCGGAACCGGTGCGGATGACGACATGACCACCGAGGCCGTCGGCCTCAATGTCTCCTGAGCCGGTATCGGCGGTGGTGGAACCGGCGATGTTGATGATGCTGAGGTCGCCGGAGCCGGAGTGGATGGTGAGCTGGGTGCTGGATGGGACGGTGATGTCGTAGCCGATGGAGACGCCGCTGGGGGTGTCGCCGCCAATGTTGATGTTGTTGCCGGACTGCTCTATTGGCGGATTGCTTTCGACCTGGTGGACGCGGGACTGGGCGTTGAAGAGGCCCATGGCGTGGATGTGGCCGACGACGTGAACGGAGCCGGGGTCGCCGGAGATGACATGAATGTTGCCCGAGCCGGTGGCGATGCGTAAGGTGACCGGACCGCTGACCTGGAGGGTGCGGTTGAAGGAGCCGCGGGCGGCGGTGCAGGCGGTGGTGGAGAGAGCCAGCGCCGCGCCTGCGAGAGCGATAGTGAGTTGGCGGAGGGATTTTGTTGGACAAATCTTCATGCGTGTATCTACCTTCCGAATGGTTGCACTCCTCATGATGAACCCGTTTTGTGCTGAGCGGCATGCTATTGCTGCAGCACGATGGTTTGCCCGGCGGTGAGGCCTTTGAGGATTTCGGCTTCGCTGCCGTTGGAGATGCCGACGGTGACGGGGACGCGGCGCATGCCGGATTTGACGTGCGCGTCGGGGATATCGACGAAGGCCTGCTTGCTGCTGTTGTAGACGAGGGCCTGCTCGGGGACGATGAGGGTGTTTTTATGCTCGGCGACCTGAATTTCAGCATTGGCGGTCATGGCGGCCTTGATTTCGTGGCCGGGATTATCGATGGAGACGCGGACCTCGAAGGTGGTGACGTTGTCCTTGTCCACACCCATGGGAGCGATTTTGGTGACGTTGCCGTGGAAGAGTTTGCTGGGGAAGGACTGGATGTGGATGACGGCCGGCTGGCCGAGGTAGACGGAGCCAATGTCTGACTCGTCAACCTTGCCCTTGACGTAGACCTGGTTGATGTTGCCGATGGTCATGACCTTGGTGGCGGTGGAGCCAAGGACGAGGATGGAGCTGACGGCGTCGCCGACCTGGACGTCGCGGGAAAGGACTACGCCGTCAATGGGCGCGACGAGGGTGGTGTAGCTGAGTTCCTCCTGGAGCTGTTCGAGGCTGGCCCTTGCCTGCTGCACCTGTGCCTGAGCCTGGCGGAGCCTGGCCTGATCGACGGAGATTTGCGCGTGGGCCACCTGCTGCTTGTTGAGCGCGGCGAGATAGTCGCGCTGGGCGTTGTCGAAGGTTTGCTGGGAGACGAGGCCGTCATGGAACATGGTCTGGTTGCGCTGGAAGGTCTGCCGGTACATGGGCAGATCGGGCGCTGCGGCGTTGACGCGATCTTCCGCGACGTTGGCCCTGGCGGTGGTGACGTTGGCTTCGGCTCCGGCGAGCTGGGCTTTCTGGGCGGCGACCTGGGCGAGGATTTCCTGCTGGTCGAGCTGTGCGAGCTTCTGGCCCTTGACGACGCGCTGGTTGGTGTCGACGAAGAGTTTTTCTACGATGCCGCTGGCCTTGGATTTGACCTCGACCTGGGTGATGGGATGGACGGGGCCAGTGGCGACGACGCTCTTGATGATGTCTCCGCGCTTGACCTTGGCGAGGCGCGATGCGGCGATGGCCTTGCCGTGTCCTTCGACGACGACAACGCCGCCGATGATCAGAATCAACAGAATTCCGAGCGTGATGCCGGGCCAGACCCAGATCCTGCGCTTGCGTTTGCGTTGCGATGCGTTCACTTGAAACTACCCTCCCGGCACCTGCCATTGTTTTCGAGATGGAGATACGCAGGATCCGGCTCGGTGGTTCCGTGGGTTGTGAAGCGTTGCTGCGGAAGAGTTTGCGAAGCAAATCAGGCGTGTTGCAGCGACGGGCGATGAGGCATGCGGTGCGTTGAGCGTGTTATATTCAAATGGTTGCAGGCGATGTTCGGGGCTGTGGATGGCTCCGTTAAAGGCCGCACAATCAGACCATAGACAGTATCGAGGTTCTCATGTCCGGCCATTCCAAATGGGCGACAATCAAGCACAAGAAAGGCGCACTCGACGCCAAGCGCGGGAAGATTTTCACGCGCCTGATCAAGGAAATCACGATAGCCGCCCGTGATGGAGGCGGCGATCCGGATGGCAATCCGCGTTTGCGTACTGCGATTGCGGCGGCGAAGGCCGAGAATATGCCGCAGGACAACATCAAGCGTGCGATCCAGCGCGGCACGGGCGAGTTGCCGGGTGTGTCCTACGAAGAAATTACGTTTGAGGGCTACGGCCCGGGCGGTGTGGCTGTGATTGTGGAAGCCACGACGGATAACCGCAATCGCGCGGTGAGCGAGATCCGTCACGCCTTCGCGAAGAATGGCGGGAACCTGGGCGAGCCGAATTCGGTGAAGTTCATGTTTCAGAAGAAGGGCCTGATTGCCGTTGCCAAGGAGAAGGCCGACGAAGAAAAGTTGATGAACATTGTGCTGGAAGCCGGCGGCGACGACTTGAGCGACGAGGGCGAGAGCTGGGAGATCCTGACCGAGCCGCAGGCATTTGATGCGGTGGCCCAGGCGGTTCGGGATGCGGGCATTGAGCCGGATGTGGCCGAGGTGACGATGATTGCCACCACGTACACTAAGCTGGAAGGCTCGACCGCGAACCAGATGATGCGCCTGCTGGAGACGCTGGAAGACCATGACGATGTGCAGAATGTTTATTCGAACTTCGACATGGATGAGGTAGAAGAAGTCGCCGGCTAGTATCGGCAACCTGGAATGAGCAAACAGGCCGCCCGCTCGGCGGCCTTTGTTTTGCATGAGGATGACCAGAAGGATGAATCGACGGATCGCCTTTTTTGGCGTTGTATTCCTCGGCATGGTGATCGCAGCCTCTGCCGCCGCACAAACGATGAGGGCCACCGTGGGCCCGGCTCCGAATACGCCGGAGAAGACGCTGTCTTCTTATCCGTGGGAGTTTGGGCCGTTTTTCCAGGGCGGGCTTGGGACGGGAAACCGGGACACGTATCGCTTCCTGGCGGCGGGCATCAAGATTGGCAAGATTGTGAATCATCCGGCGCTGGGCGGGATTTTTCGCGGACGGTTTGAGTACGACATCGAGATTATGCCTTACTGGCAGGCGTTTACGCCGAAGGCGGGATTGCAGCCCTATCCGGTGAGCCCTCCGACGACTCCGGAGCAATATGTTTATGAGCCGACTGGCGGCGGAACGTTCACGGGTGCGAGTATTACCCCGATTATTCTGCGCTGGGACCTGATGCCGCACGGGCGCTGGGAGCCCTGGGTGCAGGGTGGCGGCGGACTGATTTATACGACGCACAAGTTTCCGCCCGACCAGCTGGTGGTGCATGGAAGGCCGGGCGGAACGAGCGTGTGGAACTTTACGCCGCAGTTCGGGATTGGCGTGCACTACTTTTTGTCGCCGCGGCGGTCTATTTATTTCGAGGCGAATGCCGTGCATATTTCGAGTGCGTCGCTGGGGGACAAGAATCCCGGTGTGAATGCGAGCGTACAGTTCCAGATTGGCTACGCCTGGTGGCGTTACAAGAGCAGGTAAGAGGACTTTGACGACGGCTGGCACGCTTTACGACCCGGATGCGATCATCGAGTGCGTTCCGAACTTCTCGGAGGGACGGAACGCGGAGGTGGTGCGGCGGATTGTTTCCGCGATGGCGCTGGAGGGCGTGAGCCTGCTGGATTACTCGCTGGATGCGGATCATAACCGGTCAGTAGTGACGATTGCCGGGAAGCCGGCGGCGGTGCAGGAGGCGGCGATCTGCGCGGCGGGCATGGCGGCGGAGTTGATCGACCTGACGGCGCAACAGGGAGTGCATCCCAGGATTGGATCGGCGGATGTGATTCCGTTTGTGCCGCTGAAGAACATCTCCCTGCAGCAGTGTGCGTTGCTGGCGCGGCAGGCGGGAGAGGAGATCTGGCGGCGTTATGGCGTGCCCTGTTATTTTTACGAGGCAGCAGCCTCGCGGCCGGACCGGCTGGCGCTGGAGGACGTGCGGCGCGGGCAGTTTGAGGGATTGCGCGAGGCGGTGCGGAACCAGCCTGCGCGACGGCCAGATGTGGGTGGGCCCGAGTTGCATCCGACGGCAGGAGCCAGCGCCGTGGGAGCGCGGAAATTTCTGATTGCCTACAACCTGTACCTGGACACGTCGGACGTGGCGGTGGCACGGGCCGTGGCCCGGGAGATTCGCGAGGCGAATGGCGGGCTGGGCGGCGTGAAGGCGCTGGGGCTGCTGGTGGAGGGCCAGGCGCAGGTGAGCGTGAATATTACCGATGTGGAACGGACGGGCGTGGGAGAGGTGTACGAGGCGGTAAAGCGCAAGGCGGGGGAGCGTGGAGCGGTCCCGGCACGCGGTGAATTGATTGGTCTTTTGCCGGAATCGGCGTATGAGCGGGACAGCGAATGGGTGCGTCTATTCCATCAGTTTGATCCAGAGCAAAAGGTTCTGGAGCGCCGGCTGATGCATCCGCTGTCGTGGCCTGTTGAGGCGGGCAGGATACAGGGGCAGGCGTAATAGACGGAGGGATAACCCGGTGAGTTTGAAATTCGGTTGGAAATGGTTTTTATGCGCGGGTCTGACAGCGGTGTTGGCAGCCGGTTCGACGCCGGCACGGGCCGTACAGTTGAGCAGCGACGCCAAATCGGCCATTCCGGAATATGTGCAGCAGTTGATTGACATTGACTATCGGGCGATGGAGAATTCGCCGACAGCGATGGCATTGAAGGAGCGGTTGCTTCCGCCTGAGATCAAGAGTCTGGAGAACGCGCTGAAGCAGTCTGGGCTGGATGAGAGCCACGATGTGGATTCGCTTTGCTTTGCTTCGTTTCGACCGACCAATTCCAGCGACTACACCAAGACCCTGGGCATTGCGCAAGGGCAGTTCTCGGTCGAGGACATGATTGCGAATTTCAGGAAGCACAAGGTGAAGCCGATTGCGATTCGCGCGAACCGGCTTTACCCGATGGGATCGAGCGGGATGCTGGTGGTGTTCCTGAATCCGACGACGATGATGTTTGGTTCTCTGGATGCGTTGCGGCCGGCGCTGGCGACGCGGGACGGGCTTTCGCCGAGTTTCCTGGACAACTCGAACATGGTTTCGGCGATGCAGAGCGTGCAGTCTGAGCCGCTGTGGAGCATTCTGGACCAGAAGGGGACGCAGTTCATGATGCGGAACCTGCTGGGGCAGGCGTCGCAACTGGCGGACTTCAACGCGGTGAAATCGCGTTTGCTGGATTCGAGTTACACGATGAACTTCAACAATGGCGTGAAGTTTGCGCTGAATGTGGTTACGCCGGATGCGTTTACGGCTGCGACGATGTCGTCGCTGCTGAATGCCGCAGCGCTCTACGAAAAGATGAGTGGCACGCCGGTGGAGAAGCAGGCGATCAACGCGACGACGATCGATTCCATGGCGGGCACGCTGGAGGTTCGCTTTTCGACGACCAGTGATGAGTTCAACAGCCTGATTCAGTCGCCGCTGTTCAAGTCGGTTGTGCAGTAATCGGAAGCAGGAGCTGTAGAAAGGACCGCGGCTAGCCGCGGTCCTTATTTGTATGGGTAGCCCTAATTCATCTGGCTGGCGCGGACGACGGCGTTGCGGCCGATGCTCTTGCCGCGGTAGAGGGCCTTGTCGGCAGATTCGATGAGGTCGATGCTGGTGCTGCCACGGGAGGGAATCATGGCAGCGCAACCGATGGTGATGGTGACGACGCCGTGGATGTTTCCGGCGTGGCGAACGAGATGTGACTGCACGGCGGCGCGGATGCGTTCCGCGAGGGCGGCGGCACCGGGTTCGTCGGTTTCCGGTAGTACGACGGCGAATTCCTCCCCACCGAAGCGGGCGACGAGATCCGTGGAGCGGCGGACGCATTGAGAGGCTGTGGACGCAATCTCGCGGAGGCAGTCATCACCGGCGATATGACCGTAGATATCGTTGAAATTCTTGAAGAAATCGACATCGAGCAGCAGCATGGAGAGGGTGGTGCCGTTGCGTGCCGCGCGTTTCCATTCGGCGTCGAGCACGGCGTCAAAATGGCGGCGGTTGGCAACTCCGGTGAGTGAGTCGATGGCGGCGAGGACTTCGAGCTCGTTGTAGGCGAGTTGCAGGCGATCTTCCGCGGTCTTGCGATGGGTAATGTCCCTGAGGACATTTACGTAGCCGATTGGGTACTGCGTGTTTTCCTCCTGATACAGGGAGATGCAACCTTCCGCCCACATGGAAGAGCCATCTTTGCGGCTGACGCGATAGATGAGGGTGCGGGTTTCATTCTGGCGGCGTACGGCATCGAGAGCGTCGACGTAGGCAGGAATCTCGTCAGGGTGCATGAGATCCATCTGGAAGCTTTTGCGGTGGAGTTCGACGGGCTGGTAGCCGAGCATGCGTTTGACGGCGCTGGTGGAGTAGAGAATGCGTCCAGAGAGATCGAGGAGGAGCATGACATCGGGGGAGCTCTCGGTGAGGAGGCGGATGCTGCGTTCTTTTTCGCGGGCGCGATCGAGCATCCTGCGGCGCTCTTCGTGGACGCTGGCTACAATGGCGGCCGAGACGGTGAGCGCGGCGAGGAAGACCTGCATTTCGACAATTTTTTCGCCGAGCGGAGTGGCGTAGAGCGCGGCAAAGGGACCATGGCCGAAGACGGTGAAGGCGCTGGCCAGGACGGAGAGGATGAGAATGCCGAGGGCGCCGGTGACCCAGCCCATGCGGATGACGACGACGATGATGAGCGGAAAGAGGAGGCCGAGGATGGCCATGTCGGGCTGGAAGAGGGTGATGAAACCCCCTACGATGAGCAGGATGAGCAGGCCCGCGGACTCCATGGCGCGGGCGGCGTTCCAGGCCCTGGTGATGGAGCCGCGGTAGGCGGCCATGATGACAGGGGTGGCGGTGGCAATGCCGAGGGCGTCTGCCAGGTACCAGTGAAAGAAGATAGGCCCGAGCGGATGGCCGGGTAGGGCCGGCGACAGGGCGAGCGTAAAGATACAGGAGATAAGGGGGGCAAAGAGGACGGCGATGATGATGAATCGCACGGCCTGGGCGACAGATGCCAGGAAGAACGGGCCTTCAGCCCACCAGCGAATGAGGGTGGCGGCCAGCCAGACCTCAGCGAGGCAACTGAGAGCCAGCGTAATGCCCTGTGGCTGCCAGGGAGCAAGCGGGGCGTGAGCGAGCACCATGGCGAGGCCGCCGGAGAGCAGCAGCAGGGGCCAGCGACGCTTTTCCGACAGGAGCAGGGCTGCCAGTAAAACGCCGTTCGGCCACCAGACGGGATAAATGCCGACCGTAACGTGAGCGAACTGGTAGCTGAGAATGCCGGCGATAAAGACCGTCAGGAATACGAACAGCCCATCTCTGGTGATGGAGGGGAGGTTCTCAGCTGTCGAGGTGGGCCCTGATGACATGGTGGGGAAAGAAAAAAAAACAGTGACTTCACTATCCCCCATTGGAAGCCTTTGCACAAGTAATTTCCCCGGTATCAATCAGTTCGGCGAGACGTGACGATAGTAATCGGGCCTGTTCTTCGGCTGCTATCCAGCGCAGAAACGCCGAGGGTTAAGTGGCCGTGGCGGGAACGAAAGCGGATTTTAGAAGGTGGATTTTCTTTCCAGGATACGTGCGGTGAGCACGACGCCGGTTTTGCCATTGTGCAGGGTGATGGGGAAGACGAGGACGTTCCATATCCACTGGGTTCCTTTGCGGGGAAGGTTGAGCAGGCCCCGATAGGTGCGGTCGATATAGGTTTCGCGGGTTTCGGCCACGGTTCGAATGATTTCCTTCCAGCCGGGGTCGAGGTCGGGCATTTCGACGAAGAGGTTGCGGCCGGGGAACCAGTCCCGGGGATGATCGAGGAGATGGGCGCAGGCGTCATTGACGTATTGCCAGTTTCCGTCGGCGTCCATGATTTCCAGAACGACATCGTCACCAATGGCCATGTTGATGCGCGAGTAAAAGAAGTCACGGGCATCGACGACGACGGGCTTACCGCGGCGCTTGGCTTCGAAGGAGCGAAGTGCTGCCACGAGATCGTCGATAGAGCTGTAGCCCTTGAGCAGGTGCATGTCTTCGACACCACCGAAGCGGCGTTCGAGGGTGGCCGAGAGGATGATGATGGGGACCTGGGGACGCTGTTTGCGGAGCGCGGCGGCGACCTCGGTGCCGAATTTGCCGGCGCCGAGGTGGTAGTCGAGGACGGCGATATCGATTTTGTCCAGGAGGGCCTCGGCTTCCTCGATGGTGGCGGCGGCTTCGGTGTGATATCCGAATTTGCGGAGGATGGTGGAGCGAAGCAGGAGGTTGTCGGGATGGTCGTCGAGCAGGAGGACACGGATGGTGTCCGTCTGCGTGTCGTTGGGGGCGAGTGTCTCCTGATCGGTGTCGTGAATCATACGAAGTAACTTGGATGCACTCAGGAACCCTGCTGTGACTCCCATTTTTCCATCTTGCGAATGAGGCGCTGGAGCTGGCGTACCAGCTCGGGCAGGCGGGGCATGATGGCGGTGACGCGGAGCCACTGGCGGTTGTCGAATCCTGGGGAGCCGCTGAGGACGCTTCCGGGCGGGATATCGCCGTGGAGGCCGGCCTGGGCGGTGGCGATGACGCCGTCTCCGATGCGGCAGTGGCCGGCGACGCCGACCTGGCCAGCGAGGATGACGTTGCGGCCAACCTCGGTGGAGCCGGCGAGGCCGGTCTGGGAGCAGAGCAGGGAGTTTTCTCCCACGATGGAGCCGTGGCCGACCTGGACGAGGTTGTCGACTTTGACTCCGGGACCGAGGTAGGTATGGCCGACGCGGGCGCGGTCGATGCAGGCGTTGGCCTGGATTTCGACGTGGTTGTCGAGGATGGCGGGGCCGGACTGGACGATTTTGTACCAGCCGCCGCCTTCGAGGCGGGCAAAGCCGAAGCCGTCTGAGCCGACGATGGCGCCGTTCTGGAGGATGACGTGGTCGCCGAGGCGGCAGTTTTCACGGACGACGGAATGGGCGTGGGCGAAGAAATGATGGCCGATGGTGACGCCGGGATAGATGACGACGTGGGGCAGGATGACGGCGTAGTCGCCGATGACGGAGTTTTCTCCGATGACGGCGTAGGCGCCGATGTGGGCGTCGCGACCGATTTTTGCCGTGGGGTGGACCTCAGCGCGGGGATGGATGCCAGGCGAATAGGCTGGCGGCTGGTAGAAGAGCTCAATGGCGCGGGCGAAGGCGAGGTCGGGATTGGCGATGCGGAGGGTGGGGATGTCGATATCGGGGAAGTCCGGGGCGACGAGGACGGCGCTTGCCCTGGTTTTTCTGGCCTCGGCGGTGTATCTGGGGTTGGCCACAAAGGTGAGGTGGCCGGGCTGGGCTTCTTCAATGCCAGCGACGCCGGTGATTTCCGGATCTTTGGCGCCGGTGATGGAGGCACCCAGTTTTTCAGCCAATGCAGACAGTTTCATGCTGGCATTCTAGAGGGAAACGCAGGATTGCGTTGGCGGGGATCAGGGGAAGAGGTCGGGTTGATCGGAGGAATCGGAAGCGGCGGGTCGCGGGGCGGCGGGGGATTCCTTGTGGCGAGCGTGGCTGGTGATGACGGCGACGGCTTCGAGTTCTGCGATGGTGGTGGCGGGAATCCAGAGGCGCTGCGTGTTGGAGCGTGTGTCTGGCGGAAGCAGGAAGAGGCCGTCTCCGTCGATGAGGGAGCGGTCGTTGGTGGCGATGCCTTCGAGCTGTTCTCCGTCGGAGAGGCGGAGCCGAAGAAAGACACCTTCAATGCGAGGCCGGCTGGCGAAGGTTTTGCGAAGGAGGCGCTCGGGGTTGTTGAGTTCGCCGGAGTTGAAGTCGCGAACGAAGCAAAGCCATTTGATTTCAACGGCTGGGAGAAGGATGACCTTACCGCTGAGGTCGAGGAGTTCGACGGTGCCCTGGTGGCAGAAATCTTCTGAGGAGACGTAGCCGGAGACCCAGTCGCGGGAGAGTTTGCGGACGATGGCTTTTTTGCGACTGGCGGACATATGCTTGGCCAAGCCTCCGGCATTGCGCCCTCAAGTGTTGCAAAGACGTAGCCAAGGGCCCAGCTGTATGTTACATTGTCCTTTTGAAATGAATTGCTGTGCGCTCAAAAGTGCTTTTAATTCTTTAATTTAGCAATTTTAAGTTTCTGGGCGGCGGCTCTTTTGGTGGATTTCTCTGATGCCCGACTTTATCTATCTTCTTGAAACCCGTCTCTCTGCAGCCCAGAAGAGCGCCATGCAGCATATACGCGATGCGGCTCGCGATGCAGGGATGAATGTTTTCCTGACCGGCGGGGCGGTACGCGACCTGATTTCCGGGTTTCCGGTCCGAGATCTTGACTTTTCGGTTCAAGGTGGGACCTCCAAGCTAAAGAGATCATTGGAGAAAGCCGGAGCCGTGCAGTGGGGCGGACATGCGGAGACGCATTCGCTTTTCTACTGGTTCCCGGGCAGTGTGCGGGTAGAGATATCGAGCACGCGGCGGGAGGATTATCCGAAACCGGGCAAGCCGGTGTACCACCACGCGACGATGCTGGAGGATCTGCGGCGGCGGGACTTTACGGCGAATGCGATGGCCATTTCGCTGAATGACGGGTCTTATGGGTTGCTGCTGGACCCGATGAATGGGATTGCGGACATTGAGAACCGGCACATTCGCCTGGTGAGCAACTACGGGTTTCTGGAAGAGCCGTCGCGGCTGATTCGGGCGGTGCGGCTGGCGGCGCGTACGGGCTGGGAGATGGATGAGCGGACCAAGGCCCGGTACGACAATGCGAAGGAAGAGGGCGTGATTCAGCACCTGTCGCCATACCTGAGAGGGTATGAGCTGGAGGAGATTGGTCACGAGGAAGATGCTTTGAAGGCGCTGCGGGCTCTGGAGGCCGAGGGTTGGATGGCGCATCTGTATTCGAGCTGGACGAGCGCGAAGGCGGATGTTGCGGGCCTGGAGTCGTTGCATCAGTTGTATGTGAAGTTTCTGATGCAGGGCGTGCATCCAGATCTTTCGGCCGCGCAGATGCGGCTGCTGACGGCGAAGCTGGCTCCCAAAGAGTTGGCAGCATTGAAGAAAGAGCTGCCCTGCCAGGGGTTTGTGGAGCAATGGGAGCACCTGGATGAGGCGGCGAAGGAGTTTGCTGCCAGGCTGACGAGCAAGGATATGCACCTGGCTTCCGACACCTGGAAGCTGATTGCGAATTATCAGCCGGAACCGGTGCTCTGGCTGGCATTTACGAGCAAGAGCAGCCCTGTGCAGGCGAAGTTCCACAACTTCTTTGATGTTTGGCCTGAGGCTCGGCAGAAGATTCCGACGCAGCTGATGGCGGAGATGCGGATTACAGCGGACCTGCCGGAGTACGGGCACCTGCTGAATGAGCTGTTCTTTGCCTTGATTGACGGCAAGCTGGAGACAGAGGAAGCGATGCGGGCGTTCCTGGAGCCGTATTCGCCTCCAGCGCCGCCGCCGCCGGTGAGCATTCGGCGCACGCGGAAGAGCAAGGCGGAGGTTCGTGCGCGGCTGCTGCAGGAAGAGGAAAATGAGGCCGCCAGCTCGGATGATGAGGACGAAGACGAAGAAGAGCACGAGTTTGATGAAGAGCATGAGCATGATGAAGAGCACGAAGATGGGTTTGACGGCGAGGATGAGGACGAGGATGAGCATCCGAAGCCGGTGAAAGCCAAGAAGGCGTCGAAGGCAGTGAAGCCGGCCAAAGCGGAGAAGGCGGAGAAACCTGCTGAGCCTGCTGCGGCGAAGGTAGAGGAGAAGAAGTCGAAGGCAAAGCCGGAAAAGGCAGCTAAAGAGGCCGCACCCAAGAAGGAGAGCGCACCTAAGCCTGCCCAGAAGAAGCCGATAGCGGCAAAGCCGGCCGAGAAGAAGGCCGCTGCGCAGGTGAAGCCTGCGGCTGCTGCGGCAAAAGCGGTGAAGACGCCTGCGAAACCGGCGAAGGTGGAAAAGAAGGCTGATGCAGCCAAATCAGGCGCGAAGAAGCCGGCAGCCAAGCCGGTTGCCAGGAAGGCCCCGGCCAAACCGGCGGCGAAGAAGGCGACACCGGCCAAGGTTGCGGCAAAGAAGCCGGCAGCCAAACCGGCGCCCAAGAAAGCCGTGCCCAAGAAGAAAAAGTAAGGCAGAAAATGAGCAGAGAAAGCGCCCGTTCCGGGATTATTCCGGGAACGGGCGTTTTTGCTGCCGGATGGATAGAAATTGTGGGCAGGCGCAATTTCGCCGGGTAAAAGCGAGGGTGCGGCGTGATAGATTCCTAAGCACCACTCATGGATGAGGTTCTGATGATGCCTAAATTCAGCCGTTGGCTTGCTTTTGGTCTTTTGTGGATGCTGCCGTTTGCCTTTGCCGGTGCGGCGGTGGCCGCTGTTGTGCCTGGGGCGTATGCGAAGCGGCTGGCCGGTTCGTACATGTTCAAGAAAGATGGATGGACGTATGTTCACCTGCATGGAACGCCGGAGGAGATCGGGTTCCAACATGGGTATTTGCTGGAGCCGCAGATCGAGAGTTTTTACCGGGTGCAGAAGCTGGAGAGCGAGCACAGCACGCCGGGATATAGCTGGGCGTTTTATCGCAGGACGGCGAAGGATATCTTCTGGCCTCACATCAGCGCGGAGTACCGGGCGGAGTTACAGGGGATTGCCGATGGGGTGAAGGCGCACGGGGGCAAGCTGGACGTTTGGGACATTGTGGCGATGAACGCGTACATCGAAATTTCTGAATATTACGTGCCATGGCTGGACCATGAGAAGAACAAGAGCAAGCCGGAGGTCTCGAAGGCTCCGGGGAATTGCAGCGCGTTTATTGCGACGGGGGACTGGACGAAGGGCGGCCAGATTGTGATGGCGCACAACAACTGGACGAGCTATGCAGAGGGCGAGCGTTGGACAATTATCTTCGACATTGAGCCGGAGCATGGGTACCGGATGCTGATGGACGGCGCTCCGGGACTGATTACGAGCCAGGACGACTTTGGCGAGAACAGCGCCGGGCTGATGATTACGGAGACGACGATTTCGGGATTCGTGGGATGGAATTCGAATGGGATTCCAGAGTTTGTGCGGTCGCGGCATGCGATGCAGTACGCGAGCAGTATTGATGATTACGCGAAGATCATGGAGACGGGTAACAACGGCGGGTATGCGAACGACTGGCTGATTGGAGACCGGAAGACAGGTGAGATCGGCTACCTGGAGCTGGGACTGACGCATGTGAAGCTTTGGAAGAAGAAGAACGGGTACTTTGTGAGCTCGAATTTTGCCCGGCTGCCGGGGCTGATCAAGGACGAGACGGTGGGCTACAACCCGAAGGACATGAGTTCGTCGCCGAATGCGCGGCATGTGCGCTGGCTGCAACTGATGAAGGAATATAAGGGGCGGATCGATGTGCAACTGGCGGAGAAGTTTCTGGGAGACCACTACGATACGTGGCTCAAGAAGATTCGTCCGGACCAGCGGACGCTCTGTGGGCATGTGGACGTGGCAAAGGAGGGTGTGCCGGTTTGGGGTGAGCCGCCTTACTCTCCGATGGGCGCGGTTCAAGGCAAGGCGACGGACAGCGCGATGGCCGCAAAGATGGAGCTGATGGCGCATGCTGGGCATCCGGGCGGGGAGAGCTTTTATGTGAAGCCGTTCTTGAAGGCGCATCCGCAGTTTGACTGGGAGAAGCCGATTCTGGGGAATATGATTTCGTATCCGTGGACGGAGTTTCAGGCTGGCGAGAAGGCGGTGCAGTAGGCAGGCGGCTGTCCCTGACCCTGGTGAGGACACCGCAGATTTCTCCACTGCGCAGGCTGCTTTCGCAGCCTGCTCGGGTCGAAATCACCCTTCGGGTCAGGCGATGAGTACTGGGAGATTGTCTGGACCCCACTCATGCGCGAAAGAGCGCGCATGAGTGGGGCACCCGGCTGCGATGAATGGGGCACCCGGGCGCGCGCTGGGTCCGTTATTCTGATGCAGGAGAGGGACTTTGGCACGATTTGCAGAACCGATGGCGCGGCTGATCGAGGAGCTGCGGAAGCTGCCGGGCATTGGCACGAAGAGCGCGCAGCGGATGGCGTTCCACATTTTGCGTACGAGCGATGCGGATGCCGAGGCTTTGGCCGATGCGGTGCGCGATCTGAAGGCGCGACTGAAGCTGTGCTCGGTGTGCAATAACATCACCGACGTGGAGCCGTGCGTGTATTGCGCGAGTCCGTCGCGGAACCAGCGGCTGGTGTGCGTGGTGGAGGAACCGACGAGCATTTCCAGCGTGGAGAAGACGCGCGGGTACAACGGGGTGTATCACGTGCTGCATGGGACGCTTTCTCCGCTGCATGGAGTGGGGCCGGAGCATTTGCGGACGGGAAACCTGCTGGCGCGAGTGGAGCGGGGCTATGTGGATGAGGTGATCCTGGCGACCTCGCCGACGGTGGAAGGTGAGGCTACGGCGGATTATCTTGCGGATTTGCTGAGGCCGCAGAAAGTGCGGATTACGCGAATTGCGACCGGGGTTCCGGCGGGCAGCGACATTGAGTATGCGGATGAGGTGACGATGGCGCGCGCGATGGAAGGGCGAAGGGAAGTCTGACGAGAATGACAACCTACATTGCCCTGCTGCGGGCGGTGAATCTTGGTCCGACGAACCGGCTTCCGATGGCCGTGCTGAAGGCGACGTGCGAGCAGCTGGGGTTTAACGGGGTGCGGACTTATCTGGCGAGCGGGAATGTGGTGTTCGAGTCGAAGGACAATGAGGCTTTCGTGAAGCGAGCGCTGGAGGCCGCGCTGCTTGAATATGCGGGGAAGCCGGTGGGTGTGGTGGTGCGGACCGGCGCGGAGATGGCGGAGGTTCTGAAGGGCAATCCCTTTCCGGGGATGCCGGGCAACAAGACAGTGGCGATTTTTCTCGATGACGCTCCGGCGGAGAATGTAATGGATTCGGTTACGAATCGGATGCGCGAGGAATTGCGGGTGGGGCGCAGGGAGATTTACGTGTATTACGCCGATGGGATTGGCGAGGCAAAGCTGAAGATTCCCGGGGCGAAACAGGGCACGGCGCGCAACATGAATACGATTGCGAAGCTGGCGGAGATGGCTTGCGGGACTGGGCCCGGAGGCGGTTGAAAAGCCCAGGACTGATCCCATTTGAGTCGGTCGCCGGGACGGAGAAACCGCAGATTTCCCGACTGCGTCATGCGCGCCATGTCGCGCACAACTTCGCTCGAAATGACCGATAATATGGCCGGAATCATGCTTTGGGGCGGTGCTGAGCGGAGACCTATTCGCCAATGGAGAACCCACGGCTATGCCGGGGAGGCAGCAGAAGTTTGACAATTACGGGAATGGGCGCAGGCTCCTTCAGGCGGGCAATTTGCGTAAGAACCCTATTGCAAAACTCATCGGGCCATCTTTTTCGGGGGCTAAAGCCCCAGTTCTTTTGCTGCACTTACGGCCCGACTAAAGTCGTGCCCTTGTTACAAAGCCCGCGGCGGGAGACGCAAAAGCGAGCCTGCCGCAGTGTGCGCTCAGGCCCCTTTGAGGGGCCAATCGCATAAAGCCTCCGGCTTTGCCGGAGGATAGTTACTTACTGGTTTTGAGCATTTGTTCCGCGTGCTTCCGCGAGGTGTCTGTAACGGTGGCGCCGGAAAGCATGCGGGCGATTTCTTCTGCGCGTTCGGCGGAGGTCAGGGCGCGGATGGAGGTTTTGGTTCGGCCCTGTTTTTCCTGCTTTTCGATGAGGAAGTGCTGATCGGCGAAGGCGGCGATCTGGGGCAGGTGGGTGACGCAGAGGACCTGCTGGGCCTGGGAGAGCGCCTTGAGCTTCTGGCCGACGGCCTCTGCGGCGCGGCCGCCGATGCCGATGTCGATTTCGTCGAAGACGAGCGTTCGGGGGACCTGGGTTTTCTTGCGGGCGGCGCGGTTGGCTCCTTCTTCGACGCTTACCTTGAGGGCGAGCAGGACGCGGGACATTTCGCCTCCGGAGGCGATCTGGTCGAGGGGCTTGAGGGGTTCGCCGGCGTTGGTGGCGATGAGGTATTCGACGTTGTCCCAGCCGTGGGCAGTCCAGTGGGAGGGTTCTTCACCGGGCGTGACGGCGACCTGGAAGCGGGCTTTCATGGCGAGGTCGTTGATCTGAGCGACGGCCAGCTCTTCAAGGGCGGCGGCAGCTTTGCGGCGCTCGGCGGTGAGAGCGGCGGCGGCGGCGCGGTAGGCCTGCTCGGCGCCGGTGAGCTGGGTGCGGAGGGACTTGAGGGTTTCGTCGCGGTTTTCGATTTCTGCCAGCTTGCCTGCGACCTCTTCGCCGTATGCGATGACGTCGGCGAGGGTGGCGCCGTATTTGCGCTTGAGGCGGTCGAGGATGGCGAGGCGATCTTCGATTTCGGCGAGGCGCTCGGGTGAGGCGTTGATGCCGTCGGCGTACTGGCGGACGGTTTCGGCGACGTCTTCGACAAGAGCGCGGGCAGTGGCGAGCTGCTGCACGGGTTCGTTGAATCGCTGGTCGTAGCGGGCGAGCTCGTCGATTTGGCGTGCGGCGGCGATGAGGGAGGTTTCGGCGGAGTTGCTGCCTTCGTAGAGCGAGTCGTAGGCGCTCATGGCGGCAGCGTAGAGCTTTTCTGCATTGGCGAGGACGCGGCGCTCGGTTTCGAGGTCGGTGTCTTCTTCGTTGGTGAGATTGGCCGAAGAGATTTCCTTGTGCTGGAAGCCCCAGAGGTCGAGCAGACGGAGGCGGTCCTGCTCGTCGCGTTCGAGGCTGGAGAGCTTCTCCTGAATTTCGCGCCAGGTGTGAAAGGCGGCTGCGGCGGCATCGTCGGAGATTCCGGCGAAGCGGTCGAGGAGGCTGCGCTGCTGGGACTGGTCGAAGCTGCCGAGGGTTTCGCTTTGGGCGTGGACGAGGGCCAGCTCGGGAGCGAGCTGGCGGAGGACGGCGACGGTGGCGGGCTGGTTGTTGACGAAGACGCGTCCCTTGCCATTGGCGGAGATTTCGCGGCGGAGGATGATTTCGTCATCCTGGGGGTCTATGCCATTGCTCTCGATGACGGCTTCGGCACCGGGTGTGGCTTCAAAGACGCAGGCGACGACGGCGCGGTCGGCGCCGTGGCGGACCACGTCGGACGAGGCCTTGGCGCCCATGAGGAGGGCCAGAGCGTCCACGAGGATGGACTTGCCCGCGCCGGTTTCGCCGGTGAGGAGGTTGAGTCCCGGACCGAAGTCGGCGATGGCGTGGTCAATGACGGCGTAATTTTCAGCCCGCAGTTCGAGCAGCATAGGGTTTCCTGGCGCAGATTATCAGGGTATCGGGTTGTGCGCGAGTGGGTTGCGCGCGGAGCCGGGTTTTGCGGGAGATTTGGGAGTCTTGGGAGTCTTGGGAGTAACGGGGGAGCGGGTGGTGAGGCTTGTGCATCTCTGCTAACGTATATTTTGAGGGGATGTATCGCATTTTTAAAAACCAATGACCTATTTCACTCTCCCGGCAGCCCTTTTCCTGTTCCAGGCAGGCGCAGACAACGCGGCCGCTCCGCCACCGACGAACAACGGCGCGAGCATGTTCCAGATGATTACGCACATCGGCCCGACGGCGGCACTGGTGCTGCTGTTGCTGGTGGTTGCGAGCCTTTGGTCCTGGGCGATTATTTTCAGCAAGAACTCGACACTGAAGAAGGCGAATTTGCAGAGCCGGCGTTTTCTGCGGGCGTTCCGCAAGGCGGGGCGGCTGCAGGAGATTGCGGCGGTGAGCGAGCAGTTCAAGCCGAGTCCTCTGGTGAATGTGTTTGACGACGTGTACGACGCTTACAGGCGGCAGACGGGCGGCTACGGGCCACCTAAGAATCTTTTGGCGCTGGAGCGGTCTGCGCAGTCGGCGGCGAGCGAGTCGATCACGATTCTTGAGCAGCGGATGACGTGGCTGGCGACGATTGGTTCGGTTTCGCCGTTCGTCGGGCTGTTTGGCACGGTGATGGGCATCATCAGCGCATTTCTGGGATTGGGCATGGAAGGCACGGCGACGCTGCGGGCGGTAGCTCCGGGCGTGGCTGAGGCACTGATTACGACGGCTGCCGGCCTGGTTGTGGCGGTGCCTGCGGTCGTGGCCTACAACCAGTTCAACGCGAGAATTCGCGAGGTGGCGGCGCGGCTGGATGACTTTACGCGCGAGCTGATGAACAGTATGGAAGAGGCTGCGCAGCCGAGCGAAGCTGGGGAGGCCGCGCGTGGCCTTCACAAGTAGCAACGGCAGAACGCAGACATCGCTTTCGGAGATCAACATTACGCCGCTGGTGGACGTGGTGCTGGTGCTGCTGATTATCTTCATGCTGACGGCACCGGTGCTGCAGTCGGGCATTCACGTGAAGCTGCCGCAGACCAAGACGGTGAGCCAGATTACCAAGGCAGAGGTGGTGCTGACGATTACCCGGGACCAGGAAGTGTACCTGGGCAGCAAGCCGGTCAATCTTTCGCAACTGCCGCAACTGTTGATCAAACCGGGCGTGGATCCTGCGAACGAAGTGGTTTACCTGCGGGCCGATGAACGGGTTCCGTTCGGGGCGTTTGCTTCTGTGATGGACGCGGTGAAGCAGGCGGGGATATCGAATATCAGCATAGTGACCCAACCGATACAGAAGACGCCGGCCGCCAAGTAAAGCATGCGGAAACCTTTTGACCAAATGGAGCGCGAGCAGATGGGCCGCCCGATGCGGCTGTCCATTATGTTGCACATCTGCGTGGCCGTGGCGCTGGTGGCGGCGGTGTACCTGAGCGGATTTTTCCACGGGGCGGAGTGGGGGAATAATGCGCCGGTGGGGGCGATCCAGGCGACGCTGGTGTCGAGTGCGCCGTCGATTCCGCTGCCGCAGATTACGCCTCCGAACCAGAATGTGCTGGCGACGGAGACGCCGAGCAAGGCTCCGGCGATTCCGCAGGAGAAGACGGAAGCTGTGCCTCTGCCGAATGCTGTGCCTATCCTGGCCAAGCCGAAGCCGAAGAAGAAGGAAGAGCATCAAAAGGTTCCGGAGCGGGCCAAGCCGAAGCAGCTGGAGCACCGGGCGAATTATGGGGAGCAGCAGTCGGCGAATATGCCGCATTCTCCGCAGACGCCGCAGAAGACGGTGGAGGTAGCGACGCCGCAGAATACGGGCGGGAGCTTTGCGTCGATGTACGGATGGTATGTGACGCTGATCCAGCAGAAGGTGAGCCAGAACTGGTTTGTGCAGGAAGTGGATCCGAGTACGCCGGCGGGGGCGAAGGTTACCGTAACCTTCGAGATTTCCAGCGGCGGCGGGGTGAGCAACATAAGAATTTCGCAGGCAAGCGGTTCGGCGACGCTGAACAGTTCCGGCATGCGAGCGATTCAGCGGGTGGGAAGTTTCCCGCCTCTTCCACAGGGTTATCACGGCAGTTACATTAATGTCAGGTACACTTTCACGTATCCGGGTGCATCGCAGTAGTAGTTGTGGAAATTTCTGATAACGATTTCAGAGCCGGCGCGTCCAAGCATACGCGCTATCTTAGCAGGAGTGGCAAAAGAGGCATGAAGTTGCGAATTCGCGGTGGGAAGAGTGGTGTATTCAGTGTTTTGTTTGCCCTGGCCGTGATAGCGGCCGGCGGTTGGAGCTTGTCGGCGCGAGCGCAGGACTGGGTGCAGACGGGCACAAATCTTGGCGTGCAGCATATACGGATCGCGGTGGCGGACTTCAAGCCGGGGACGAGCGATCCGCAAACCTTCAATCTGAAGGGCATTTTTGACCAGACGCTTTACAGCGATCTTTCGAATGCGGGCGTGTTTGACATGGTTTCAAAGAGCATGTCTCCGCCGGTCATGCCGGGCTCGCCGCAGGAGATCCAACTGGCGCAGTGGTCAGCCGCACCGGCGAATGCGCAGATGGTGGTGTTTGGCAGTTTCGGCGTCGCGGGCGGACAGATCAACGTGCAGGGCTATTTGTTTGACACGGGGAATCAGCAGTCGCCGCAGGTGCTGGGCAAGCAGTTTATGGATACGGCGAATGCCGAAAACGCGCGGCAGATTGCGCACCGGTTTGCGGATGAGATTATTCTTCGGCTGACCGGAATCAATGGCATAGCCGAGTCAAAGATTTATTACGTCGTGGGCCAGGGGATGCACAAGGAAATCTGGGTGATGGACTACGACGGGCAGGACAAGCACCAGGTGACTCACCTGGGTACGGATTCGATGGCGCCGGCGGCCTCTCCGGATGGGTCAAAGCTGGCGTTTGAGTCGTTCGGAAAGTACGGGATGCGGATCCGTGTTTACTCACTGGCGGCGCACCGGTACGAGACTTTCCATGAACCGGAAGGGCAGGCATGGACCCCGGCGTGGGCTCCGAACGGACAGCAGCTGGCGTATTCGCTGTCAGCGAATGGAAATCCGGATATTTTTACCTGCAATGCGAATGGCACGGGGCTGAAGCGGCTGACGGCGTTTCTGGGGCCCAATACGCAGCCGGTTTGGAATCCGAAGACAGGCACGCAGATTGCATGGGTGAGCGGCATGACGAAATTGCCGCAGATCTACATTATGGATTCGGATGGTTCGAACGTTTCCCGCATGACGGACGGGGGATACGCAGTATCGCCGTCATGGTCGCCGAATGGGCAGTTTTTGAGTTTTGCCTGGGATCGCCACTACGGGCCGGGAGCTCCGGGTGGGGAAGATATTTACATCATGGACATCGCCAGCCGGAGATGGGAACAGTTGACCCACGGCGCAGGCGTGAACGATTTTCCGTCGTGGTCGCCGGATGGACGTCACATTGTCTTCCAGCGCAAGACGGGCAACCGCACCAACATCTGGACGATGCTGGCGGATGGATCACATCAGCAACCCCTGACCCACAACGGCGACAGCTCCATGCCGGACTGGAGTTCTAAGTAAACCTACTAGCCCGGGCTTTGCCCGTTGATTTGGAATAAAAACCCGAGGCCGGGGAATGGCCATTTAGAGTTGCAGGAGACTAAGAAAATGAAGCAAGCGTATCGCAATTCATTGCTGCTCAGCGCAGGATTGGTGTTCATGCTGGGCATTTCGGGTTGTCACAAGAAGACGGTTACCGCAAATACACCGATGGCTCCGTCTGCGAACTCCGGGCCAGCACCGACGGCCAGCATTACGGCGACGCCGGACACTGTGACGGCGGGAACACCGGTTGTGCTGACGTGGCACACGGCGGATGCGACCAGCGTTTCGATTGACGGCATTGGACAGGTGGAATCGGCAGGCACGATGACACAGACTCCGATGCAGTCGACGGACTATCATCTGGTGGCGACCGGTCCTGGCGGCACGACGGACGCGACGGCGCATGTGACGGTGAATCCGGCGCAGGCGCAGACGATGAAGGAGTCGAACATCACGGAGGCTATGTTTGAGCAGAACGTGAAGCCGATTTTCTTCAACTTCGACAGCTACAAGATTCGTCCGGACGCGCAGATTCAGATCCAGGATGATGCGAATTACCTGATCCAGCACCCGAACCTGAAGGTGGTGATCGGCGGCTACTGCGACGATCGTGGATCGGTAGAGTACAACCTGGCGCTGGGCGAAAACCGTGCGAACGCGGCGAAGCAGGCACTGGTAAGCGCGGGCGTAAGCCCGGATCGCCTGCGGACGGTGAGCTACGGCAAGGAGAAGCAGTTCTGCACGGAGCAGACTGAGTCCTGCTGGCAGCTGAATCGTCGCGCGCAGTTCACGATGGACACCGGCAACGAGTAACTGCAAGAAAAAGAAGGCAGTATCCGGGGAGTAAATGTCTGCGCGCAAAAGGTTGGCGTGCACAGGCATCCCCGGATATTGCCTTTTTCCGTCATACTGAATGATGAAGAGTGCTTCTGCGCTGAGGGTGACTTCCATGAAAAAAGGCTTCCGGATTCTGGCGACGGTGATCGCATTTGGATTTTTGATTCCCGCTCCCCGGGCACATGCGGTGTCGAAGGAGATTATTCAGTTGCAGGTGCAGGTGCAGTCGCTGCAGAACGCGGTGCAGCAGTTGCAGCAGCAGCAGGCGGCGCAGCTGGGGATGATCCAGCATATGCTCGAGCAGAATACAGATACCGTGGATAAGATCAACCAGACGATGAGCACGCTGGAGAGCCAGGTGCAGTCGCAGGTGCAGTCCGGTGGTGGGAAGATTGACCAGGTTTCGACGCAGATGCAGAACCTGAACAACTCAGTGGATGACTTGCAGACGAGGATTGAGAAGCTGAGCCACCAGATGACGGTGATGCAGGGGCAGGTGAGCGCGATCCAGGCGGCTGCGGCTGCGGCTGGCGCGAGTACGCCGTCGAGTGCGACGCAGGGTTCTGGGGTATCGCCGGATGCCACAAGCGGGCAAGGAGGTTCGCCACAGGCGCAAAATGATGCGGGGAGTCAGCCGGGAAGCAGCTCTGCCAGTGGTGCGGGTGACACCGGGTCGCAGATGGCGAGCAGCTCGCCACAGGATGCGCCAGTTTCTGGTGCGCCAGCCAAGCAGACGTTTCCGCCGATTCAGCAGCTTTACCAGGTGGCGTTGAGCGACTACAACGCCGGCCGGTATGACCTGGCGGCGGGCGAGTTTGCGGATGTGGTGAAGGATTATCCTTACGACCAGATGTCTGGGCACGCTCAGTTTTACGTGGGCGAGTCGTATTACCGGGAGCAGAAGTACAAGCAGGCAATTCAGGCTTACGAGCAGGTGTTGTCTCAGTATCCGGGAAGCGGCAAGGCTCCGGCGGCGCGGCTGCACAAGGCTTACGCGGAGCTGGCGCTGGGGGAGCGGTCGTCCGGGATCAGGGATCTTCGGGATTTAATCGGGCGATTCCCGCAGTCTCCGGAGGCAGCGCAGGGGCGTTTGCGGCTGAGCGGGCTGGTGGCGTCTTCGTCTTCCGGTAAGCCGAGTCCTGACCAATATCAATAGGCGTTATGGACATTCATCTCAAGCGAACGAATGAGCCGGCGGAACGCGGCGACGGTGTACGGTTGCTGGTGGACCGGTTGTGGCCGCGCGGCATCCGCAAGGATGCACTGAAGCTGGATGCATGGTTGAAAGAGGTGGCTCCGAGTACGGAGCTGCGGAAGTGGTTCGCGCATGATCCGGCGAAGTGGGACGAGTTTCAAAGACGTTACTTTGCGGAGGTGGATGCGAGACCAGAGGTGCTGGAACCGCTGCTGGCCGCAGTGCGTCAAGGGCCGGTAACGCTGCTCTACAGCGCACACGATACGGAGCATAACCAGGCGGTGGCGCTGAGCAGATATCTGGCAAATCTGAACAAAAGGAAGAAGCGCTGAGGTAACGCCTCATCCGTTTAGTTTGATTCAGGGCTGGTCGCTGAGGTCGACCGGGAGGGTGCGCTGCTCTTTGCTGGAGAGGCGCGCCAGTTCGACAAGGCGGGTGGTTCGCCACGCTTCTTCGGCGGTGACGGCGAGTGGGGATTTGCCGAGGATGGCATCGCGAACATTGGCGTAATAGTTGCGGTAGTCGCCGTTGTCGGTGGGGATGCGGCGGGGTGGTTCGTCGAGGATCTGGAGGGTGCCCCATTCGGATTCGGGGTCGACGCCGAATCCGGGCGCACTGAAGCTGACGCCGTCCTTGAGTTGCTGCTCCTGCGGGTCGAGTCCGTGCTTGACGTAGCTGCCCTTCATGCCGTGGAGGGTGAAACGTGCACCGGGAATGCGGGCGATGGAGGAGGCGCAAAGCTTGACAGTGAGGTTGTGCGGATCGGAGTAGGTGAGCCAGATGTCAAAGGCATCGTCGGAGACGGCGTGGTCGCGTTCTGTGCGTACCGAGGCCGCGATGTGGGAGGGTGAGCCGAAGAGCGCGGTGGCCTGATCGATGAGATGAGTGCCGAGGTCGAAGAGCGTGCCGCTGCCGGGGCCGCCGCTCTCGCGCCAGACTTCGAGGCGAGGCTCGGGGCGGAAGCGATCAAAGTGGGATTCGTAGGAGACGAGGCGGCCGAGCCGTTCGCTGTCGAGGATTTTTTTGACAGTGAGGAAGTCGCCGTCCCAGCGGCGGTTTTGATAGGCGCTGAGCTGCAGGTTGCGCTCGCGGGCGAGGCCGATGAGGGCAGCAGCTTCTGCGGAGGCGAGAGTGAAGGGCTTGTCGATGACGACGTGGCGGCCGTCGCTGAGGCACTCTTCGGCGATCTGGTAGTGGTTGTCGCTGGGTGTGGCGACGACGACGAGGTGGATGCTCTTGTCGTCGAGCATTTCGTCGAGCGAACGGTAGCAGGGGACGTGCGGGTAGGCTTCTTTGGCCTGCTCACCGGTGGGCTTGACGATGGCGGCAAGATGGAGGCCGGGAACCGCCGAAAGAACGGCAGTGTGGAAGATGCGACCTGCAAGTCCGAAACCAACGACACCAACGCGAATGGGTTCTGTCATACGCCCATGCTACCGCAGAGGGGGTCCGGTTCTGCTGATGGAAGTTTTGCCGGAGGCGATAATTCGCGAGTGTAGATCCCTCGGAGGAAGGATGGAGGATGCTTGGGAGAAACTTTGTAGTGCATCTGCAACCGAATCGTCGCCGGGATTCTTCGGCTTCGCCTCAGAATGACTCACTGATTGCAAAAGGCAGGTGCCTGAGGAGGCAAGTAAGCGTCTTTATCCGTCCAGGCGGTATTTGGTTTCGCTGAGCTTGTAGAGGCGACGCCAGACAAGGCGATTGATGGTGACGACCATGAGGGCCATGATGATGGTGGCCAGCAGAAGGGTGGAGAAATCGCCGCGGTCGCTGGCGGCGCTGATCTGTGCGCCGAGGCCGAGGGTCTGGAGGGTGGTGTTGTGAATCTTAAAGTACTCGGCGACGATGGAGGCGTTCCATGCGCCGCCGCTGGCGGTGATGAGGCCGGTGATGAGGTAGGGGAAGATGCCGGGCAGGATGAGGGTGGTCCAGCGCTGGATGCTGGTGAAGCGGAATAGGCCGGAGACTTCGCGGAGGTCGGAAGGGATGGCCATGGCACCGGCGATGACGTTGAACAGGATGTACCACTGGGTGCCGAGGAGCATGAGGGCGATGGAGCCGGCGCCGAGTCCCATACCGAGGTTCATGAGGCCGATGACGATAAGCGGGAAAAGCGCTGTGGCCGGAAAGGACGCGGCGATCTGAGCGAGAGGCTGCGCGATATTGGCTAGCTTTGGATGAAAGCCGATGGCGACGCCGACGGGGATGGTCCATAGGCTGGCGATGAGCAAGGCGGCATTGACGCGCAGGAACGTCATGGCGGCGCCGGCGAGGAGATAGAGAACTTCGTGTGTTGTAACACCTTTCAGCAGCAGGAGAGCGTGAAAGGCGAGGATTCCGGCGACGATGACGGAGACGGCGATGGTGATGTAGAAGGTGACGGGGATGCGCCTGCGGGGCTTGCGTGCGGCTTCCGCAGCGGGAAGCAGGCGGTGGCCGGAGTGGGCGAGACGCGTATAGAAATACTCTGAGACGGGCAGGAAAGCGCGATTGGCGAAGTACTGCAGCATGTTGCTGTTGCGTATGAGATGGAGGATGGGTGAGGTGATGCGCTGGGCACTTTCGACGTTTTCAAATTTGAACTTGTCTGACCATGCGATGAGCGGCCGCCAGAGGAGCTGGTCCGTGACGATGATGATAAGCATCATCGTGCCGAGGCCCCAGAGGATAGCGGAGATATCGCCTTTGGAGGCGGCGGTCTGGAGGTAGGAGCCGAGGCCGGGCAGGCGGAAGTTCGTGGAACCGAGCGGGAACATCTCGCAGACCATAAGGAAGAACCAGCCGCTGGCGACAGAGACCATGGAGTTCCAGATAAGACCGATGGCGGAGTAAGGGAGTTCGAGCTGCATGAGGCGCTGCCAGCGCGAGAAGCGGTTGATGCTGCAGGCTTCCATGAGTTCCGGGGGGATGGTTTTCAGTGAGCTGTAGAAGCTGAAGGCCATGTTCCAGACTTCGCCGGTGAAGATGAGGAGAATGGCGCCCATCTCGACGCCGATCTGCTTGCTGGGGAAGAGGGACATCATGGCGAGCATGACACCGGGCAGGAAGCTGAGAACGGGGATGGACTGGAGGATGTCGAGGGTGGCGATCATCAGGGCTTCGAGCCGGCGGTTGTAGGCGGCGATGTAGCCGTAGATGATGGCGAAGAAGAGGCTGAGTATATAGGCGATGAAGATGCGCGCGGTGGAGTCGAGCGCGTAGCCGGGGAGGTAGCGCGGCGAGCGGTGGATTACGACCGAGGGAATGGCTGAGTGCAGCCAGGAGTGAGCGACCCAGAGGATGAGATAGAAGCCGGCGAGCAGGGCTCCGGCGACGCCTACGTCAATGACGATGGGCCAGGTGCGTTCGGCGACCTGGGCACGGGAAAAAGAGTTGCTGATGGAGGCCGAGAGCTTCATTCGGCGAGATCTCCGTTGGCGACGGCTTCCTCTTCTGCCTCGGGGAGCTTGAATCGGCGGCGGCCTGCGTCAAAGTCAAAGAGTTCGGCGTAGCGACCCCAATTGACGGCTGTATCAATCTGACGCTGCGACTCTTCGCTGCTGAACTGCTCGTCAAGCATGTCAAGGAAGAACTCCTCCGGCACGGTGTGGTCTCTCTTGCTGGAGAGTGCCCGGGTGATCTGGCGGAGCAGCAGGACATGTTCGAGGGCGGCTTCGCGGAAAAGTTCTTTCTGGCGGAGAATTTCCGATTCCGCGAAGGTAGTGCCGGTGGCGGTGATGCTGACGTCGCCTTCTTCGACCTTGAGGAAGCCGAGGAGTTGTGCTGCGTCGACGATGGGGAGCAGGTCGTCGATTTCGAAGGCAAGTTCGTCGGCGAGGCGGTAGATGTCGGCCTTTCCGCCGAGGTCGATGACGATTTCAAGCAGACCGGCGATGCCTCCGGGGCGAGCGTGGGGGAGCATTTCGTAGTACGTCTGGCGCTGGTCGCGAGCGGGCCGTCCGGTGGCGGAAATGGGGACTTCGGAGGGAGTGACGTCGGGGCGCGTCAGCACTTTGTAAATGTAATCGACGAGTGTGGTGAAGGGGGTGCTTTTGCGGTCTCGGGGATGGGAGATGTTGACCTTGAAGTCGGTACGGACGTGGCCGGGATTGCGACCGAGGACGATGATGCGGTCGGCGAGGAGGACGGCTTCCTCAATGTTGTGAGTTACGAGGAAGATGGACCGGGTTGGAATGGTCTTCTTCTGCCATAGCTCCATGAGTTCGCTGCGAAGGTTTTCGGCAGTGAGAACGTCGAGTGCGGAGAATGGCTCGTCCATGAAGAGAACTTCCGGTTCGACGACGAGGGCGCGGGCGAAGCCGACACGCTGGCGCATGCCGCCGGAGAGTTCCTTGGGGTATGCGCCTTCAAAGCCATCGAGGCCGACCGTATCGAGGATTTTGAGGCTGCGACGGTGGCGCTCGGCCTGCGGCATGCCTCGGGCTTTGAGGGGCGCTTCGACATTTTGCTGGACGGTGAGCCATGGGAAGAGGGCGAAGCTCTGGAAGACGATGGAGACGTTGATGTCTGCTTTGGAGAGGGGCTGCTCATGCCAGAGGATTTCTCCTGCAGATGGGCGGGAAAGACCCGCGAGCATGCGGAGGAGTGTGGATTTACCGGAGCCGGATGGGCCGAGGAGGGCGACAATTTCGCCGGGGTAGATGGCGAGGTCGGTGGGCGAGATGACCTGGATGCGGTTCTCGCTGGGTTGAGGGTAGAACTTTTCCACCTGCCTGGCTCGGATGATGGTATCGGCCATATCGCACCATGCTCCGGGTCGCGCGGCACATGGGCCGGGGGCGACCTGTTCTCAAGTATTTTCTGCAAGTTATGCCCATTGGGGCAGCGGGGGATGAAGCATCTCCCAAGGCCAGCGTATCATCGTAAGAGGATTGAATTGCATTGACCCGCGCAGAAAGGCGGTTTTCCTTTGCATTGAGCGGGAGAATCGCCGGCAGCGTCTTTTTAACGGGCACCAACCAAGCGAAACAGAAGGGGAGAATGGCCGAACCATCGACGAAACCCAAAGTTCTTGTGGCGGATGACGAGCACGTCATCGCCGATACTCTTGCGATCATTCTGAATCAGAGCGGCTTTGAGGCGCGCGCGGTGTACAGCGGCGAGAAGGCCGTGGAATCGGCGATGGAGTGGAAGCCGGATATGCTGATCAGCGATGTGATCATGACGGATTTGAACGGTGTGGACGCGGCGATCCAGGTACGGTCGCTGCTGCCGAAGTGCAAGATTTTGCTGTTCTCAGGCCAGGCGGCGACGGCGGACCTGCTGGACCGCGCACGCGGGCAAGGGCACCAGTTTGAGATACTCGCCAAGCCGGTGCATCCGCAGGACCTGCTGGCGCGGCTGCGAAGCGCGGACTGACGAGGTTTTGAAGGCGATCGGCATAGGGGGAGCAGTCACCTGCTCTCCCCTGCCACACCACCGGACAAGCGGGTCCGCATCCGGCGGTTCG
>JBMFWD010000022.1:0-51030 GCA_049965615.1 Acidobacteriaceae bacterium | reverse complement strand
TCTCTGCCTTCGACGACTCACCCATCGGGTGACACCTCCAAGTACGCTTAAACCCGCTCCCAGTCTATCGCTCGAGAACCTTGCAATCGTTCCACTGCCGGAAAGAGGATGATTTGCGTGCGCAAAGTCTTCCATCGTCCAGTCCATGCGCGCCGCAAAATCATCCTGAAAGGCCTTCCGCCATCGCCATATCGTTGCCTGATCGCTCACATGCACGCGCCCGTCAACGCCCATCACCCGGTCCTGCGATGTCGTCCGGAAAAACTCATCCCCGCCCTGCGTCCATATCGCGTGCGCCTCCCCATAAGGTTGCAGCCACACGTAGCGTCCGCCCCATCCGCCCCAGTCCGGCCGCAGATAAGCATCCAGCCCATTGTTGATCAGCCCCAGGAACGACGGCGTATCCCCCTCCATGATGAACTCGTAATCCGGATACATCTTCCCAAATGGCCCCTTGCGAATATTGGCCGCCAGCCATTTATGTGTGATCACACTCGTATCCGCGCCAGCGCAGTTCCTGTAGTACCGGTCCCCGCTGATCCCCGTCCACGTCGCCAGGTAGTAGTTACCGCTGTTCGGCAAACTCGGCGTCACAATGTAGTCCAGCTCAGGAAACTGCCTCCGAATCCAAGGCCCCGCATCGTCCTGGTCAGAGATCGAATACACTCGCAGCCGCGACACAATCTCCCGCGTATCCTCCGGCGTATGGCTCGCGCGTACGTCCAGCAGCGCCTGCGCCAGCGTGTTCGCCCCACCCCAGATGCAAATCCAAAGCGGACGCTTATCCTTCTCTTCCATCACCTTCACCAGCGCCCGCGCGCCCGGCGAATCCTTCCCTTGTCCCACATCCGCAATACCAAAACCCGGCTGCCCAGCGAAAATCCTCCCGTTCAGTTCCTTCTCCGTCGGCCAGCCTTTCGCGTTCAGCATCAGGTTCGGCCTCACTCGCCCATACGCCCGCACAATCTTGTGCATCGTCTCCGGATGCGTCGTCGTGCGCTGCCACGTCGAGGTCGCCGCAATCATCTCTTCAATATCCAGTTCGTTCGAGTACAGCATCAGCCGCACAAACGACATCTGGTCGTCCGGCTCGTTCCCAATGTCACTGATGATGACCACCCGCGGTCGATGGTAGTACACATCCGCCGCCGGAGCCTTCTCCGCCGCAACCTGCGCCATCCCCACTCCCGCCCACAAGATCTGCGCCGCAATCAGTACTCCCACCCGCCATTGCATCCGGAATCCGATCCTCTTCACCGCGTGCCCTCCTGCAATCCCATCCACCATAATTCTCAATCGTATAAAGGTGCATCCTGTTTACAGGTTTGCAAACCCTGCCTCGCTCAACCACCGCGTCCAAAACCTATAAACTGAAGCAGTGGACGTCTTATTCGGACTGCACCCGGTAGAAGAAGCTCTTCGCGCCGGCAATCGCCGCTTCGACCATGTTTGTGTCAGCCGCGAGCGCCAGGAGCACGGCTCCGCGCAAAAGCTCCAGCGCCTCGTCGACCTCTGTCGCGAGCGCGGCATTCGCGTGCGTTTTGAAAATCGTGATCAGCTCACCCGCATGGCCAAAACCCCCAGCCACCAGGGTGTCGTCGCCGTCGTCCGCGAGCGCGAATTCCTCACTCTCGAAGACCTCATCGCCGAGCCTGCCAACGCCACCACCGCCCGGCTCCTGCTCGCACTCGACGGAGTCGAAGATCCCCAGAACCTCGGCGCCCTCATCCGATCCGCCGATGGCGCCGGAGTCGATGGCGTCATCCTTCCCGAGCGACGCTCCGCTCCCCTGAGCGCCGTCGCCATCAAAACCTCCGCTGGCGCAGCCGAGCACATGCGCATCGCCCGCGTCGTCAATCTCGTGCGCGCCCTCGAGCAGCTTAAGGAAAACAACATCTGGTGCGTCGGCCTCGACGAGCGCGGAACCATCGACTACGACGCCTACGACTGGACCGCCAACACCGTCGTCGTCCTCGGCCGCGAAGGCGAAGGCCTCCACGACCTCACCCGCCGCACCTGCGACCATCTTCTCCGCATTCCCATGGCTGGCGGTGTCTCCTCCTTGAACGTCTCCGCCGCCGGTGCCGTCGTTCTGTATGAAGCAGCCCGCCAGCGCCGCCAGCGCCCCGCGCAGCCGGCCACCCAACCACCCGCCAAGCCAAAGAAGTTGAAAGGCCTCGGTACATGAAGTACAGCCATCCGGCAGCCCGCTCCATCGCTGCCGTCATTGTCCTCGCCCTCTGCGGAGCAGCCGCCGCGCAAACCAACCCAGACGCGCCCACGCCGCGCACTCCGCAGCCGCAAAGTTTTCCCGGTCAGGTCATCTTTTCCCGCTCGCTGCAGAATCACGCCTCCGCAGCGAAAAACTCATCCGCGCCCGAAGTGCCCAAAGCCACCAACCAGCAGCGCCGCGCCCTCACCATCTCCGCCTACCATCTCCGCATCCACCTCACCCCGCGCGACCAGTCCATCTCTGCCGAAGCCAGACTCACGCTGCGCAACAGCAGCAATCAGCCGCTTCACGAAATCGCACTGCAACTCTCCTCCACGCTGCAATTCCAGGGCATCGGCTACAACGGCAAACAGCTCAAATACGCACAACAAACCATCGCCAGCGACGCCGACCACACCGGCAAACTCACCGAGGCGGATATTCTCCTGCCCACCCCGCTCGCGCCCGGCGCCACCATGCCCATCTTGGTCTTCTATGGCGGCAAGATTCCCGTCTCCGGCCAGCGATTCGAGGCCATCGGCACGCCCCCATCTGCGGCGGAAGCCTCCGACTGGGATCGCATCTCGGAAAACTTCACCGGCCTGCGCGGCTTCGGCAACGTCGTCTGGTACCCCGTGAGCTCTGTCCCGGTCTCACTTGGCACGGGCAACCAGCTCTTTGAAGAAATCGGCAGGCAAAAGCAGGAAAACAGCGCCGCAACTGTATCTATGTCCGTTACAGTTGAATTTTTTGACCAGCCGCCCAACGTCGCCCTGCTCGACGGACGCCTCGTCCCCGTCAGCGCACCCGCGTCCGAACCCACCGCAACCTTTCCCGGCGTGGTCACCGTCTCGCTCCCCGCCCAGCCCATCGGCTTCCAGCAGCTTTCGCTCGTCATCGCCCGCCGCCAGCCACAGCAGGAAGATCACGACGTAAAGATCTTCTCCCTGCCCGATGACGCCACGCACAGCGCCGCATGGCTTCAGGCCGCGGCCGGCATTACTCCGCTGCTTCGCACCTGGCTCGGCGCACAACCTGCCGAACCCCTCGCCGTCATTGACCTGCCGGAGACCGACGACGCCCCCGCCCAGCTCGGCGCCGCACTGCTCACGCCCCTCGCGCAAGGCTCCCCCTCCGCGCTCGCCACGCCGCTCATCCACGCCCTCGCCCGCGCGTATTTCCAATCCCCGCGCGGATGGCTCCAGGAGGGTGTCCCCAGCTTCCTGGTCACGCTGCAGATCGAGTCATCGCAGGGCCGCAAAGCCGCACTGGAATACCTTGAGAGCCAGCGCGGAGCGCTCGCCATTGCCGAGCCTGCCTCACCCGGCTCCAGCCTCGGCCAGCCGCTCATCTCCGCATGGGACCCCATCTACGTCCGCACCAAGTCCGCCTATGTCTTCTGGATGCTTCGCCAGCTCGTCGGCGACAAGGCCCTGCAATCCGCCCTCCAGCAATACGTACCCGGCAAGGATACAAATTCAACCTACTTTGAAGATCTCCTCGCGCGCGCCAGCGGAAAAGACCTCCAATGGTTCTTTCATGACTGGGTCTATCAGGATCCCGGATTGCCCGACCTCTCCGTCCGGCATGTCTTCCCGACCAAGGTCGGCCTGGGGGAAACTCTCGTCGCCATCGACATCGTCAACCACGGATACGCGTCCTGCGTCGTGCCCGTCACCCTTGCCTCCACCACCACCAGCATCACCAATTACGTCCGCATCCCCGCCAATACCGAAATCACGCACCACATGGAAATCACCGGGACACCCACCAGCGTGCAGGTCAATGACGGTACAGTGCCCGAGGTCAGCGCCAGCATCCACCTGGTCACCCTCCACATCACAACCAGTAATTAGGGCCTGCCCTCTTCAGGCCCAAAGTAAAAAGCCGCTGCGTCAATCAACGCAGCGGCTCAATCCATGGGTCCGGCGACTCACTGCGCCGGCACTTGGTTCTTACTTCGCGCCTTCTTTAAAGATCTGCTCCGCGTAGAAATTCTCCACGTGCGCCTGGTCGCGAAGCATCTCAATGTAAGCGTCCTTCAGCAGCTGCGCGCGGCTCTGCCGCAGTCGCTGACGAATCGCCTGCTGCACACGCGGATCGCTTAAATCCCGCTGCCCCGCATTCTCCTTGTCCAGCAGCTTGTAAATTGCGTAGCCAATCACCTTCTTGTGGGCCGTCGTGGCATACGTCGGCAGAATTCCCGTAATCTCGCCAGGAGTTAGATTCTTGATCGCGTTATAAACCTCGGGATCCGTCTTCAGAGTGTCCTCGGTGATGTATCCCATGTCTCCGCCATTGCTCGCATTCTCCGGATTCTCTGAGAAATTCGTCGCCAGCGTCGCAAAGTCGTCGCCGTTCTGCAGCCGGGTCAGCAGCATGTCGATCTTCTTCCGCGCCTCGGCGTCATTCATCGCCTTGCTGTTCTGCAGGTTTCCGGCCTGCTGCGGATTCCCGGGAATATTCGTCACCAGGATCTGCGCAAGGTGATACTGCGGCTGCGCCACGTTGAACTCAGCCTTATGCTCGTTGTAGTAGTCGCTGATCTGAGCATCGGTAATGTCGATCTTCGAGTTGATTTCTTTATTGAAGAGCTTCTCTTCCGTCAGACTGGTCCGGATTTCGCGCTTCAGGGCGTCCAGCGTCAGGTGGTTCTGATCCAGCCGCTTCTTGAACTGATCTGCCGTGAACGGCGCCTTGATCTCATTCAGCCGCGAATTTACATCCTCATCGCTTGCTACCAGGTGCATCTTCGCCGCCCGCTGCATCAGAATCTTCTGGTCGATCAGCTGCCGCAGAATATTCAGTCGCACAATCTCCGACTGCACCTTGGACGGCTTCTGCGACTGGTTGCCCACCGTCGTGTCGTACACCATGTCCACATCCGACTGCATGATCGGCTTGCCGTTCACCGTCGCCAGCACGTCGGCTTTATGGCCATGGTTGCAGCCGGTCACAGCCAGCACACTGACCGCCAGCAGCATGGCTGCAGCAAGGCTCTGGGTAGCACGAGAAATTCGGAAGGCAGAACGGGGCATGCGCAAAGGGCGAATTCGGGATAGCAACTAACATGTCTCCTGGAGCCGGCCGGGGACTCCGTGAAATACCAGATATAGGATACGCGGCGATGGCCGCTTTGACGAGGAACCCCTGAGAATCAGGCGCAATCCGCGCCTGAAAAAGTACAAAAGCGGGGAATCCATCCGGATTCCCCGCTCCACATCATCTATTTACTCTTCGCTGTTCCGCCCGAACCGGCCCCGCCGCTCTTCGAGCTTTGCGCAGGCGACCCCTCCGCCGCCGCTGGAGGCCTAATCCCCTCCTGCCGCAGCGCACGGTTAATCATCAGTTCCAGGTCCGGCTTATCCAGCACTCCGGCCCAGCGCACCCCGTTCACATAAAACGTCGGCGTTGCGGAAATCCCCAGCTTGTCGCCGGCCATCATTTCCTTCCGCACCACCGTCTCGTCCTGTGCCTTCACGCATGCGTCCAGCTTGCCGGTATCCAGCTTGTCGCGAGCGCCTTCCTGCTCGGCCAGCTGGTCCAGCGTCGCGAAGGACTTCTTCAAGTCCGGTTGCGGACCCGAAATGTCCTCCCCATGCGTATGCACATAATCCACGTAGTTCCAGTAGGCCTTGCCATTCTGGCTCTCCAGGCAGTTCGCGTCCACCGCCGCATGCATCGCCCAGGGGTGAATCTGCGTCAGCGGAAAATCCACATAGATAATCCGGATCAGCCCCTTGTACTCGTCCATGATCCCCGGGAACAGCTCCGCGTGCATCCGCGCGCAGAACGGGCACTCCAGGTCATCAAAGTTCACCAGCGTAACCTTCGCATTCGGATTTCCGCGAATCGCCCGCCCCGCAATCGGCAGCGACGCATTGGGATCCTTGCTGATGTCAATCTTCGAAAGCCGCGCCAGCGTGTTGCCGTCCGTCGAAACCAGGTAGGTCAACTGCTGTGTCCGGCCCGGATGCCCGGGGAGCGAAAACGTCACCAGCACCGAGTTGTAGCCCGCAAGATCGCTCTTCTTCTCCGGGCCAATCGTCACGTTGTAGACCGGCGGCACGCTCAGCTCATTGCGAATTGCCGTTTCAATCCGCGCATCAAGCTTCGCATTTGTCTTTGAGGTTGTCGTCGGTGCCTGCGCACGGCAACCTGCCGTGGCTGCCAGAATCACGCAACACGCTAATATTCCTTGGATACGCAGCAAAAGGGAACCACCTTTGTGAAACAAGTTCTTACTTTTGATTATCCCACCCCCGGCCATGGCTCATATGGCATTCCGAGGCAGAACATCTTCTTGAGCTCAAACCACCTACTCAATCACAGCCAGATCCTGCCCCGCCCCAACGGCATCGCCCGGAGCTACCAGCAGCCTCGCCACCACGCCATCCTTTGGCGACTTCAACTCGTTCTGCATCTTCATGGCCTCAATCACCAGCACACCCTGCCCAGCGGCCACCGCATCCCCCTCGGCAGCCAGCACGCGAACCACCCGTCCCGGCATGGACGCCTTGAGCGTTCGCGGACCATCCCCATGCTCATTCGCCCTCAGCCGCGACCGCAGCGACCGCGGATCATCCATCCGGTACGCAAACCGCTCCCGCCCCACATGGACCACCGAATCCTCGCTCGCCACCGTCTCCTCGGCTACCACCCGGTACGCGCGCCCCGCCATCAACAGAGACACCACTCCAGGCCGCAGCTCCTCGACGTGAACTTCCATCGCTTCTCCATCGATCACCGCCCGGTACAACCCATCCGCCACACGCTCCAGCTGAATCTCCCGCCGCTCGCCCGCCATTTCCAGGTAGACCTTCACCGCATCGCCTCCCTGCGGGCCGTCAGCTTCCAGGCGCGCTCCGCAGGCCCGCCGCTGGTTGCCCCGTTGGTACTCACGGTCCGCTTCGTCTCCAGCACCGCGGCTCCCAGCGCCGCGGCCAGTTTCACCGCCGGCTCCCGCTCGCGCTCGTTCACAGTAGCGGAACGCAGCAGCCGGTCCAGGTAACCCGTATCAATTGCCGCCCGCTGGAAATCCTCATCCTGCAATATCCTCCGGAACAGTCCCAGGTTCGACCGGATTCCGCCAATTACATACTCATCCAGCGCCCGCAGCAGCCGCGCAATCGCCATCTCCCGCGTCGGAGCATATGCGATCAGCTTCGACAGCATCGGATCGTAATCCATCGGTACCGTCCAGCCCTCGTACACCCCGCAATCCTCGCGAATCCCCGGTCCGCCCGGCTGCAGCAGCCGCGTAATCTTGCCCGGCGAAGGAAAGAACTGGTTGTCCGGATCCTCGGCATACACTCGGCACTCAATCGCATGCCCGCGCAGCGTCACATCCTCCTGGCGCAGCGCCAGCGGCTTGCCCTCCGCCACGTCAATCTGCAAGTGCACCAGGTCCAGCCCCGTCACCAGCTCCGTTACCGGATGCTCCACCTGCAGCCGTGTATTCATCTCCAGAAAATAAAAGTTTCCGTCCTTGTCCAGCAGAAACTCCACGGTCCCGGCATTCGTGTAGCCGGCCGTCTTGGCCAGCCGCACCGCCGCCTCACCCATCCGCCGCCGCAACTCCTCGCCCACCACCGCCGAGGGCGCTTCCTCAATCACCTTCTGGTGCCGCCGCTGCACCGAGCATTCGCGCTCCCCCAGGTACAGGCAGTTGCCGTGCTCATCGCCCAGCACCTGGATCTCAACATGCCGCGGCCGCTCAATCAGCTTTTCAAGGTACACCTCTCCCGAACCAAATGCCCTTTCGGCCTCACTCTGCGCTGACGCAAAGGCCGCCGGCAGCTCTTCCGGTTTCGCAATCGCGCGCATGCCCTTGCCGCCGCCGCCCGCAGCCGCCTTCAGCATCACCGGATATCCGATCTTCTCGGCAACCTGCAGCGCTTCTTCCACATTTGCCAGTCCCGTGGTCGAACCCGGAGTCCTCGGCATTCCCGCCGCATCCGCCGCCTGCCGCGCCCGCGTCTTCGAGCCCAGCGCCCGCATCGCGCTCGCCGGCGGACCAATGAACTTCACACCCGCCTTCTCGCACGCCTCGGCAAAATCCGCGTTCTCCGACAAAAACCCATATCCCGGATGGATCGCATCCGCGCCCGTCTGCTTTGCAATCTCCAGGATCCTGTCGCCCCGCAGATACGATTCCGCCGCCGCTGCCGGACCCAGCCGGTACGCCTCATCGGCCTCCAGCACATGCAAGCCCGCCCGGTCCACGTCAGAGTAAACGGCAACCGTAGCGATACCGCGCTCCCGGCACGCCCGCTCCACGCGCAGCGCAATCTCCCCACGATTGGCGATCAGTATCTTCTTGAATTTCATGAGCTGGTTCCACTCCGCCGGGCCGCAACCCGGCAGCAACCAAGGATTCTAACGGATTCCACTCCGCTCAGGCATCTCCAGCCTTGGGCCGCCTGAAAATGCAAAGGCCTCCGGCTTCCCGGAGGCCCTGCCTGCATCTGGTTTTCGCCCTTACTTGCCGGACTGGATCACGATGCCTTCATTGCCCTTGTTCTGCTTCATTTCATTGGCGCGCCGCGTAGCCAGCTGCTTCGCCGCCCAGCTATCTGCGGTCTGCACATCGGCCTCGCGTTGCTTCGGATCGCCGCAGTCCAGGTTCGCCTTCTGCCGATACATCAGGTTCATGTATGACATCGCATCGTCATAGTTCGGATTGATGTCCAAAGCCTTTTGCAGATACTCGATACCGTTGTTCACAATATCCGTGTTCTCCTGCTTCAGCGCCTCGCAGTACTGTTTCGGCAGCTTGGCGTTACCCTTGCCGTCATCCGTCAGGTTCGCGGATTTCAAAGCGCCGATAGAGTTCTTGTAAGCCTGACGCCAGTCAATCACGCCGATGGTGTAAGCGGCCTGAGCGTTTTTCGGGTCTGCGGCAAGAACCTTCTGGTTCCATTCTTTCGCCTTGTCGAATTCATCCAGATCCATGTACAGGTTCGCAATTTGCGCAAGGCTCGTCACATCGTTCGGATGTTTCTCAAGAACCTGGTTGAACTGGTCAATCGCCGTCTGGGCAATCTTCTCGTTCTTTGGGGTCTTCAGATCAGGAACAACCTGCTGCGCATACGCCGTAGCAAGATAAACCCGGGTCATCGGATAGTTGGGATCAAGGCTCACGGCCTTTTGGAAATGGTCGATGGCCGCTTCGTATTGGGCTGCCTTGTAGGCTTCCACGCCTTTGTTCAGCTGGTCCCGGGCCTCCAGTTGCTTGCACCCGGTCATACTCGCCAGCAGGGTAACGGTTACTGCCGCCAGCACCGGGACTCTTGCAATTCGGTTCATGCTCTTCCTTCTCCTTGGATCGCCAGAGAGGCTGGGATCGACAAGCAATAATTCCTCGCGAAACTGATTGTAAATCGTTTGCACTACTTGGCAACGACCCGTGCGTCTCGTAGACCGTCCGCCATTCGAACTCCGTGGGTCACCCACATACCGGATGACCCGTTCAAAAACTCCGCTTTACTGTCCGGCTGCAACCTTCGGCGTGATGATGCCGATATGGTCCACACCCGCGCCAGTTGCACTGTCCACCGCGGCCTCCACTTGCGCAAAGTCAAGGTTTGGATCGCCCTTGATGAACATCGTTTTGTCGGCGCGCGTCGAAAAAATCTGGGCGAGTTGGCCCTCCAGTCCCGACAAGGGAACCGTGGTCTGGTTGATCTTGTACGTTGCCGGTGCATTGGCAGAGCCCAGAACCTGCACAACGATATTCAACTGGCTGTTGTTCTGCTGCTTCTTCTTCGGCGGCAGCGGAACCTGGGTATGGAGCCCGTGTTTCGTCGTCGGCACAATGATCATGAAGATGATCAGCAGCACCAGCAGAACGTCGATCAAGGGCGTCACGTTCGGCTCCGAACTCAGATGCCCCGCTTTTCCTACTGACATTGACATAACTAAATCCTCGTCCTGACTATTGTCCCGCGACGCCCGTCGGTGGTGCCGGTGCACCCTGCCGCTGGTCCGTCAACAGCCCAAACTGCTGAACGCCCGCTGCCGAACGAACGGCATCAATGGCGTCTTCCACCGTGCTGTAAGTCGACTCTGCATCGGCGCGAATGTACACAACCTTGTTCGTCTTGTTCGCCAGATCGCTGCTCACTTCATTGCCCAGCTTCGTCAGCGTGACTTGATTCTGACCCAGAAACACCTTGTTATCACGTGTCACTGCCACAATCACCGCGTCTGACTTGCTCGCATTCTTCATCGCGACCGCATTCTGGCTCTTCGCCAGATCTACGTTCACCTTCTGATCCAGCAGCGGAGTAATCACCATGAAGATGATCAGCAGCACCAGCATCACGTCCACCATCGGTGTCACGTTGATGTCAGAGGTGACTTTGCTGCCTTCGTTTCGTACTGAAATTGCCATTGCAGTGCTCCCCTGCGATTCCTGAGATATCTGATCGCTATACTTTACTGCTCACGAAGGAGGATCAGTGGCCGGGAACCGTCTCCGGTTCCCGGCTTCGCTCACTTTCGTGCACCGCCACGAACTACCGGCGGCTCTGCTTGATGAAGTAATCGATCAGTTCGCTCGAGGAGTTGTCCATTTCCACGTCGAAGGACTCTACCTTGTTCGTGAAGTAGTTAAACATCCACACCGCGGGCACGGCCACCAGCAGTCCGAATGCCGTCGTTACCAGCGCTTCTGAAATACCGCTCGCCACGGCGCCGATACCAGGAGTCTTCATCGTCGCAATCTCCTGGAAGGCCTTCAGAATACCGGCTACCGTTCCGAACAGTCCGACGAACGGGGCCGTCGATCCGATCGTGGCCAGTCCACCAAGGCCGCGCTTCAGCTTCGCATGCACAATCGCTTCCGCACGATCCAGCGCGCGCTTCGACGACTCAATCTGTTCCGGGGTTACGGAGCTGCCGCCACCATAGTTGCGGAACTCCTGCAGGCCCGCCGTGACGACTTCGGCGAGGTGCGACTTCTTGTTGCGATCGGCCACCTTGACCGCCTCTTCCAGCTTGCCTTCGCGCAACGCGCCGGCAACGCGGGGAGCAAACTCACGCGACTGCTTGCGGGCGGCAGAGAAGTAAAGCCAACGGTCAATCATCACGGCCAACGACCAGATCGACATGATGAACAGGACGAACACCACGCCGCGGGCCAGCCAGCCCATGTTGTGCCACAGGTCCATCGGGCTGAAGCCCACGGTCTGCTGCTGCTGGAACATGCCCAGAGCGGCGAGGTGTGAGGTTGCATACGAATAATGAGCGAGAATCACTGAATCTTTCCTCCTACGGAGTAACTGCTGAAATCATGGTAAGTTGCCAGCGGTGCGCGCCCCAGGTTTTCACCACAGGGCGCAGGACATACAGAGCCTAATCCCCGAGACTGAAGACCACGTTGATCTGGGTCTCCACCTGCACGGGCTGGCCATTCAAAATATAAGGCCTGTAGCGCCAGGTGCGTACAGCTTCCAAAGCAGCATTGCGCAACATTGCAGGGCCGGAAACAACCCTTAAATCCTCAATCGTTCCCGACTTCGAAATCAACGCCGAAAGCACCACGGTTCCCTGGATATGCGCAGCCTTCGCAATCGCAGGATAGGTGGGATCAATGCCGCCAATCTTATTACCGGCAACCACACCGGCGGAAACACGCAGCGGAGCTTGCGGAGCAGCCTTCACCACGGGCGCCGGACCGCTACCAAGGCCTCCCAGAATGCCGCCCATGGCGCCATCACCGGCTCCAGCCACACCGGCCACGCCCGTCTGCGGCGCAGGCTGCGTGTGGACCATCTTGATCACTTTCGGAATCACCGTCGGCGCCACGTTGTCATTCACCTGCATCTGCACCTTCGGTGTCGGAGGTTGCGGCGGCGGCGGCGGGGGCGGTGGTGGCGGGGGCGGTGGAGCCACGAGCAGCGCCGTCATCATCGACTTCGGCAGCGCTTCAGGATAAATCAGCGGATAAAGAATCAGGGCAGCCAGAATCGACAAATTCAGGACCGCGCCGATCCACACATAGTATTTGCTCTTCGTCTTGAGCTTGCCGCCGGATTCCACTAAGGCGTCTTCAAACATAGCCGACCTCGAAGGTTCAGAACTTGATTCACCAGATTAGACACCGGTGAGCGTGCTTTGGTTCCCGGACCCATCGCAGGTGAAATTCCGGTAGTCGTTTTCTAACACACACACACGGTATCTGAAAAATCGCCGTGTAACCGATCTCCCAAACCGCACCAGAAGCAGTGCAATTTTCGGGAGAATTCCATCTCGTCCATGCAGCAGAACAGCATTTTCCGGCTTGATCGCTGCAGATTCCTGCAATCGAAAAGGCGGCACTCGCGCACCGCCTTTTCTTCCAAAATTAACTCTTCGACTTCCGTGCCGCCGGCAGAGAGGCTGCCTTGCCCCTCTTCTCAGCCCGCCAGTTCTGGTAGGCCACCAGCATCGGCGATGCCACCGCAATCGAGGAATACGTGCCGATCAGGATGCCTACAACCAGCGCAAAAGAAAAGTTCCGCAGAACCTCGCCGCCAAAGATCAGCAGCGATACCGCCGTCAAAAACGTCAGCCCCGAGGTCAGCACCGTTCGGCTCAGCGTCTGGTTGATGCTGCGATTCACCAGGTCCGCCAGCGGCTCCCGCCGCGTCATCCGCAGGTTCTCGCGAATACGGTCAAAGACCACGATCGTGTCGTTCATCGAATAACCAATCAGCGTCAGGATGGCCGCAATCACCGTCAAGGACATCTCACGGTCCGCAAGGCTGAAGGCCCCGATCGTGATAATTGTGTCGTGGAATACAGCCACCACGGCCGCCACGCCGTAAATCAGCTCAAATCGGAACCACAGGTAGATCAGCATTCCGGCCAGCGAATAGAGCACAGCCATCAGCGCTTTGTGTCGCAGTTGCGCGCCTACCTCCGGGCCCACAATCTCCACGTTCCGCACCGTAAAGCCAGACAGGTATGTCCCCTGCTGCAGCGCCTGCACCACCGCCGGATCAGCCACGCCCCGCAGGTTCGCAATCGAATCAATCAGCCCGCCATGATCGTTGCGATAAGTCTCAATCGCCTTCGCCTGCTGCGTGTATTTAATCGTCGCGTTCTGGTCGTTCCCCATGTGCTCAGGATCGTTCTGCTGCAACCACTCCAGCAGGTCGCCCTGGCTCGCGTTGTCCAGGTCCAGTTTGCCCTGTGCCTGCGCGCCTGCCTCGGAGTAATTCTTCGCCAGCATCTCCACGATCTGCGCGCGGCTGCGGTCCAGCGATGCCGTGTCCGTGGCCTTCTCCGCCAGCGTAATCAGCTCTTCGTTGTCTGCTGACGCGCCGAACCGCTCGATCTTCGCGCTGTGCAAACCCGCGGCATTTGCCGCCGCCCGGATGCGATCCAGATTCGGCGGGCCCGCAAACTTCACCTGGACGACCGTGCCACCCTTAAAGTCCACGTCCAGCCGCAGATGGTGCCAGAAAAACAGCGAATACAGCCCGGCAATGCTGAATATCAGCGAAAATCCGAGGAAATACCACTTCTTCCCCAGCCAGTCGATCTTTACGTCGTGAAACAGTTCCACAGAATTATCCTTAGCTTCCCGTAGCTTTTAGCCGCCAGCTGTTAGCCTCCAACTGTCGGCTCCGTGCCATCAATCCAAATTCCTCACCGCAGCCGACCATCTCCGGCTCTCGCATTGCATCAGCTAAAAGCGAGAGGCGGCCGGCTGACAGCTATATCGAAAGCGCTTCTCCGCGCCCCTTGCGGTTCAATATCGCCTCAAAGATCACACGCGATACAAACACCGCAGTAAACAGGTTGGCAAGCAAACCAAACACCAGTGTCACGGCAAATCCGCGCACCGGGCCCGTACCAAAAATAAACAGAATGCCCGCGGAAACCATCGTCGTCACGTGCGTGTCCAGAATCGTTCTCCACGCATGCGCAAAGCCCTGGTCCACAGACGCCGCGGCACTCTTGCCCGCGCGAATCTCTTCTCGTATTCGCTCAAAAATCAGCACGTTCGAGTCCACGCCCATGCCGACCGTCAAAATCACGCCCGCAATACCGGGCAGCGTCAGCACCGAGTGCGTAAAGCCCATGAATCCCAGCAGAATCACCAGGTTCAATATCAGCGCCAGGTCCGCGTTGATGCCCGCGCCCTTGTAGTAAATCAGCATGAAGATCAACACCGCGGACATGCCGATAATCGACGCCATCACGCCTGCGTGAATCGAATCCACACCCAGCGATGGTCCAATCGTCGACTCCTGCAGATACATCAGCGAGGCCGGCAGCGCGCCCGTCCTCAGCAGCAGCGAAAGATCCTTCGCATACTGCATCGTGATCCCGCCACCGGAAATCGTCCCCTGGTCGCGAATCTCAGCGTCAATCGTCGCTACTTCACGAACCCTATGGTCCAGCACAATCGCCAGTGGCTTGCCCTTGTTCGCGGATGTGAACGAAGCAAACCGGTCGCCCGCTGCCGTCGTCAGGTAGAAGTTCACCTGCGGCTGGTTCGTATTCGGGTCCGTTCCCGGCTCCGCATCGCGAATATCTGTACCCGCAACCACCGGCGTCCGCTTCAACTCATACCACTGGCCCGGGGCTCCCGAACTCGACGCTCCCGGTACACTTTCCAGCAGCTCCGAGTCATAAGGAACCGTCCCGCCCAGCGCCTGCAATGCATCCGCCTGCGTGTCCCACGGTCCGCCCGTCACCAGATGGATCGACAGCTTCGCCGTCGACTGAATCGCGTTCTTCACACGACCCGGATCGGAAATGCCCGGCAGCTCCACCAGGATCTGATAACTGCCCGTGTTGTACGGCGCCACCACCGGCTGCGTCACGCCCAGCGCGTCCACGCGCTCGCGGATCACCTCAATCGACTGCTGCTCCGCTTTCTGCTTCACCTGTGACATCACGGTCGGCTTCATCGATAGCGTCCACTCGCCGTTCGCGCCCGGAGAAATCGAGTAATCCTGTCCGTACTGCGAATTCAGCAGCGAGCTGATGTCCGTGCTCTTGGCCGCCGGAGCATTCAGAATTTCGATGACGCCCGGCTGCTTCTTCGGATCAGGATTGATCACCTGCTCGCCCGTAATGCCGTTCTGCTGGAGGCTCTGCTGGATCCGCTGCCCGTCCTGCTGCGCCTGCCCGGCTACCGCCTGGTCGGCCTCTACCTGCAGAATCAGGCGCGTGCCGCCCTTCAGGTCAAGCCCCAGTTGGATGCGGTTCAGAATCGCCTGCTGCAGCGCATGTCCGCTGAAGCCCTTCGGAAGGCCAAAAATGCCGTACACAAACACCAGGAGAACGGCGATGATGAAGATCGTTTTTTGAGTGAGATTCTGACGCATGAACTCTTTTTGCTCGCTGATCGAGAAGCCCTCGCCTCTCGCGGTTAAATGCCTACTTGGTCCCCTCGTCCTGCGTGCTCAGCGAGGCAATCGCCCCCTTCGCCACTTCCAGTCGAATATTATCCGGCGCTACCCTGATCTGAATCACGTCATCCTTAATGGATAGAATCGTGCCCCGGATGCCCCCCGTCGTCGTGATCCGGTCTCCCGTCTTCAGGCTCGAAAGCATCGCCTGCCACTTCTTCTGCCGCGTCTGCTGCGGGCGGATCAAAAGAAAGTAAAAGACTACGAAGATCAGAACAAAGGGAAGAATCGGGCCAATCCCCGCCGGTATCAATCCGGCCAGCGCTAATCCCAAAGCCGCCGGTCCCGCTTGCAGGGCAATCATCAGTAAGTTCAACGCACTATCCTTCTGGCTGAAGTCTCCGCCGCGCTCTCCACTGCCCTGTTTCCCGGGCCTTCAAGTCGCTTCGCGCACGTGGGTCCGGTCAGCGGCTGCGCGCCGCCCCCGGAATCCCTTCTCCAGCCATCTATCTTGAAAATCTCTCCGAGTCCGGCTCGCGGTATCCATTGCACCAGCAAATCAACCGCAAACCTCCGGCATCCGTGGCTGCATCGCAGTCTCCGGATGACGGACCGGATTCCTTCGTATCAGTCATTGCAACGCTTGCCGCACACGCATCCCCTCAAAGTTGGTGTAACGCCAGAGGAGGTGAGGAAAGCCTTGCAACTAAGCATCGCGTCCGGGATGCCCCAGTGTCAAGGAAGCCCAGCACCCTGCATCTGAAGTTGGCAAAATAATTCCGGTTGTCATCCCTGCCAAGCGAAGCCAGGGAATCTGCAGTTCCAACCGCCAGACCCCAGCAGAAAATTCCGCCAGATCCAAAAATTGGAAGTGTCATTCAGAGCGAAGCGAAAGCCTGCCCCGAGCAAAGCGAAAGCCTGCCCTGAGCGAAGCGAAAGCCTGCCCTGAGCAAAGCCGACGAGCCTGCCCCGAGCGTAGCCATGGGGGAACCCCGAGAATGCCTCGGCCCAATTGCACCAGGAAGTTTCTCCCGAAACTCCCACGCCCTCCAGCAAAACAGCCCTGCCCATCTCCCACTGGCCATCGCTCGCCGCAGCATGGATGCGCTCCATCGGCATGCTCCGGTAGTCCCATCCGCAATCCCGTGCTGCGGCCCCTTCGCAGCGCAGCACGGATTCCCCCCAATCCATCCCCTCAACAGCGATTCCCGGCGTTTCTTGACGCACTCCCGCTTCTATTCAATCATCAAATAAGCTGCCATGAAGCCTTTTTCCAAATCCTGGAAAGCCCTCGCGTGCCTGCTCGCGCTGGTAATCGTCTGCTTCATGACGGTCGAGGTCGCTCACGGCCACCCGGCCAACGACCCCTCCGGGCAGCACTGCCAAATCTGCGCCCAGGCGCACATGGCCGTTGAAAATCATCCCACCGTCTTCATCCAGCGCATCGAACACGTCGTAGCGGCAGTCATCCCGGCCGAAGCTCGCGCCGGCTCCCGCTACATCGTCTTCACGCGCTTCATCCGTCCTCCGCCGGCCGTCTCCATCCTCTTCGCCTAGTACCGTTCTCACTCTGCCTCTGTCGGGCAGCAGTGTCCCCGTACCCGAAGCACCACTCATTTTGGAGACACCATGACATTCCCCTCTTTTAAGAAGAGGCTTCTGGCCCTTTTTCTCTTTTGCTTGCCTCTCTTCTGCATTCCCGCCGCACAGGCTCAGCCCAGCACTCACGGCAGCATCATCGGCACCGTCACAGACGCCTCCGGAGCCGTCATCCCCGGAGCCAAAATCACGCTCGCGCGCACCGCGGGTGGATTCACCCGCACCGCCACCACCTCCAGCAGCGGAGCCTTCCAGTTCCACCTCATTCCCTTCGGCAGCTACCGGCTCACCGTTCGCTCGAAAGGTTTCGCCGTCCTGCAAAAGCCGGTCACCGTCGTCTCCATCCTTCCCCAGACCCTCACTCTCGCTCTCAAAATTGCCGCCGCCACCCAGACCGTCACGGTGCAGGCCGCCGGGCCTCTCAGCACCCCCACCACCCTGCAAACCACAGTCGATCGCGCAACTTTCTCCAAGATTCCCCTGGAAAGCAGCACCTCGGCCATCAGTTCGCTCGTCACTCTCACCACACCGGGCGTCACTGCCGACTCCAACGGCATGATCCACGGCATGGGTGACCACGCCGAAAACACATACTCTCTCGACGGCGAGCCCATCACCGACCAGATGAGCAAAACCTTCTCCAACCAGCTGCCCTCCAGCGCCATCGCCTCCGTCAAGGTCATCTCCGGCGCGCCGCCTGCCCAGTACGGAGATAAAACCAGCCTCGTCATCAAGGTCACCACCCGCTCCGGAGAAGGCGTAACCTCGCCCACCGGCAGCATCCACACCTCGTACGGAGCCTTCGGCACCGCCACCTCCGGCTTCGACATCAGCTACGGCGGCGCAAAATGGGGCAACTTCTTTGAGATCGATGGCCTCAACTCCGGCCGATTCCTCGACTCCCCCGAGTTCTCCGTCATCCACGACAAAGGCAACCAGGAAAACATCTTCGACCGCATCGACCGCCAGTTTGACTCCCGCGACTCCCTGCGCCTCGACCTCAACTACAGCCACTCCTGGTTTCAGACTCCCAACACCTACGACAACCTCGGCGTCCTCAACGTGGTCCGCGGCGGAGCCACCGCCAACCCCATCTTCGGCAACGTAGGCAACGCCGACCAGCGCGCCAAAATCGGCACCCTGGATATTGCACCCACCTTCACCCGCCTGCTTACCAACAGTGCGGTCCTCACCTTCGGCGTCTATGTGCGCCGCAACAGCTTCGGCTACTACCCCAGCAACAACGCCCTCGCCGACCTCGGCCCGCCAAGCCTCCAGCAGGAATCCATCTCCCAGCAGCGTTCGCTCCTCAACGCCGGCGGCGTCGCCACCCTCACATGGACACACGGCGTCAACACCGTCATGAGCGGCGCGCAGTACAACTCCGCCTTCCTCAATGAGCACTTCCACCTCGGCATCGTCAGCAACCTCCTCAACGCACCCTGTCTCGACGCCTCAGGCAATCCCCTCTACGGCTACTCCAGCCCCTCCAACTGCGCCACCGGCGACGTCGCCAATCCCAACTACAACACCGCACTCGCACCCTACGACCTCACCCGCGGCGGCAGCCCCTACACCTTCAACGGACACGCCAACGTAAAAACCCTCGGCCTCTACGTCGAAGACCAGATCAAGTCCGGAAACTGGTTCGCCAACGTCGGCATGCGCGGCGACCTCTATCGTGGACTCAGCACCGCCAACCAGGCCGAGCCACGCGTCAACGTTGCCTACACCTTCCCCAAAACCGGCACCACGCTGCGCGTCTCCTACGCTCGCACGCTCGAAACCCCCTACAACGAAAACCTCGTCCTCTCCACCGATGGATGCGCCAATCCCGTACTCTCACCGCTCCTCGGCTGCTCCTCCAGCTTCACCACGCCGCTTGAGGCAGGCCCGCGCAACGAAACTCACGCAGGCTTCGAGCAGAACATCGGCCCGCACGTCAACGTCAGCCTCGACTACATCTGGAAGTACACCCAGAAGGGCGGCGACTTCAGCGTCCTCGGCAGCACGCCCATCACCTTCCCCATCCAGTGGCATAACTCCAAAATCACCGGCATCGCAGGCCGCGTTGATCTCACCCACTTCCGCCGCCTGCTCGCCTACACCGCTTTCTCATCCGTTGCCGCGCGCTTCTTCCCGCCGCAGGTAGCCGGGGCCGGAGCCACCGTCGGCCAGACCGGTTTCCCCTTCCGCATCGACCACGACGAAAAATTCAACGACAGCACCCACGTCCAATACTCGCTGCCGCTGCCAACAGCACCCTGGATCGGATTCAACTGGAGATTCGACAGCGGCCTCGTCGCCGGCGCAGTCCCCTGCTACAACCCGCTCTCCCACGACGCCAACAGCGCATGCGCCAACAGTTCCACCACCCTCAACGGTCAGCCCGCCATCGCCCTCGTCGACAACAATCTCCCGCCCACCACCAACCCCGTCACCGGAGCACCCGTCTACGTCCCTCTCACCGCCGATCAGGAAATGCAGGCCGGCCTCGAGTGCAACGGCGTAAAAGCCACCCCCGGCCATCCGCTCCCCGCCGTCTGCCCCGCCAATGAGCTCACCTCGTCAGTCGTCTATATCCCCGCTCCCGGCACCGGTGACAACGACCACAACCCGCCCCGCGTCCGCCCACGCAGCCTCTTCGATCTCTCCCTCGGGGACAACAACCTCTTCGCCCACGGCAAGCGCCGCTGGAGCGTCGTCCTTTCAGCCATCAACATCACCAACAAGGACTCGCTCTATAACTTCCTCTCCACCTTCAGCGGCACGCACTTCGTCACCCCGCGCGCCCTCACCGCAAAAATCGCCTACCACTTCTAGCCCGCGCATACACCATGCTTCGCCTCACCCCGGGCGAAGCATGGTCCCTGCATTTCCCTCCCCAACAGCAACTCCTTCCTCTATGCTGAAGCCACTATGCGCCGGCTCTTGCTAACCCTGCTTCTTCTTTCCGTCTCCACCGCCCTCGCCGAACCCGCTCCGCAATCCACCGGCTACGTGCAAACCCCGCAGGCCCGCATCTTCTATCTGGTCTACGGCCATCCCGGCAAAGCCACGCCCGTCATCGCCGTCAACGGCGGCCCCGGTCTCTCGCACGTGTACATGGTCCAGAACAACGTCTGGCCCACCATCGCGCGCAATCGAGAGGTCGTCCTCTACGACCAGCGCGGCACTGGCCGCTCCACCCGCCTCGCCTCCAACGCGCCCCAGACCATGGACGCGCAGGTCGCCGACCTCGAAGCCCTCCGCGCCAAACTCGACTTCCCCAAATTCGACCTCGTCGGCGACTCCTTTGGCGGACTCATCGCCATGGCCTACGCCGCAAAGTACCCGCAGCACGTCTCCCACCTCGTCCTCAGCGACTCAGCACCGCCCGCCTGGAAGCTCATGGTCCACCTGCTCCCGCAGGTATTCCCCGACATCGAAGCGCAGGATGCCGCCGCCATGAAAAAACTCGGCAACACCAACGCCGCCGCTCAACGCAGCCTCATCGACCACTTCCGCATGATCTTCTACAGCCCCGAGAAGCGCGACACCTATCTCGCCAATTGTCACAACCTTGGTTACACACCCTCCGTCGCCGACGCCATGAGCAAATCCACCGCGTCCATCGATCTAACCTCCGCCCTGCCCCACTTTCACTTCCCCACCCTCGTCATTACCGGAAGATATGACATGAACGTCGCCCCGCTCACCGCATGGCGCATCGCCCACATGATTCCCGGCGCAAAGTTGGTTGTCTTTGAGAAAAGCAGCCACCTGCCCTCCTACGAACAGCCGCATAAGTACGTCGCCACACTCAACGCCTTCTTCGCGCAACATACAGACCATTTTTCCCAGGCGCGTTAAAGTGCATCCCACGGATCAGCTATATCGCAATAGCCAGGCAATCACCGCAAAGTGCTACTCATGACACAAATGATCCAGTCATTTAAGTGACGTTCAGGATGCGCATCTTTGACCTCCCGCCACTTATGTGCGTTACACTGCCATTGTGAATACTTCAAAGTTAGTCTCTGAACTCGATAAGCAAATTGGCCGACTCCGGGAAGCTCGGAATCTTCTCGCTGGTGATGCCGCCCAACCGCACCGCGGCAGAAAAGCGGGCAAAAAGCGCGCACTAACAGCGGAAGCACGCGCTAAGATGGCAGCCGCGCAAAAGCGCCGCTGGGCTGCTTACCATAAGAAAAAGAAGTAACTTCAGCTACCTGTTCAGCCTGTCACCAGGCTCCGGTTGCTGGGTAACTTCTTTCCCCGCGCGGCCAGTTCCCCGTACTGGTCTCCTGCCCTGCGTGTATCTCCCCACCCTCAACATCCCACTGCAGGCCCCCTCACTTCGTCGCAGGCCATTTCACATTTCATAGCTCACACATGGCATCTGCTGTGTCCTCTCAGCTACAGCCATGGCCGGTAGTTCCGCGCTCCGGCCCTTGCAGGGAGAAATATGGCCCACCTGCGTCTTTCCATCTGCACCGCTCTGCTCGCCGCCGTCACTGCGCTTCCGGTAATCGCCCAGTCGCACCCTGAGTACCCCAACTACCCCCGCGAAACGCCAGCCGAGTTCTGCACTTTTCAAGGTACTGTTTGATTACTTCCGGCTGTACACCGGATTCATTCGGGACATCGCACAGTCTCAGTCAGCCTGCTCTCAGCCCAGACTATGAATTCCCGGTTATACCCGTCTCAGTGCGTCTCCCGCACCGTCATCACAGCCAGTCCCATCGGCGGAACCGTCACGCTCAAGTGCCCGTCGCGCACTTCCACCACCTGCGGCGGACCCATCTTCGCAGCCTTCTTCAATGCATGAATCTGCTGCAGCGTCGGATACTTCGGGCTGCCCATCGCCTTCCACGCCGCCAGCGTATCGCCATGCCGCGCATCCACGCGATGAATCCGGGCCTCCGCATGCTCGCCCAGCCCCTTCAGAGCAAAATCGATCCTCCGGCTCGGACCCGTCTTCCCCGGCTCCACCAGGTTCCACGCCGCAATCACCAGCGTGCCGTCCGCGCGCCGCGTCACCAGCGCATCATCGGCATTCACCGGCAGCCGTGTGTAGCCAAGCTTGTGTAGCAGCGCAAACGCATCATACGCAGGCTTCGGAATTCCATTCTCCGCCACCAGGCCGAACCCACCGTAAAATGGCGTTTTCTTCACGCCCTGCTCCTCAAATACATCCGAGAAGGACCAGTACGACATCATCTGCACCTTGCCGTCGCACTCCCTGATCGTATTCGCCAGCCACGGCCCCATGTAAATCGAGTCCGTAATGTCCTGGTGATTCGCATAGCTCGCATTAAACTCGCTCCAGATCAGCGGAATATGCGGCCGCGCCGAGTGCACAATTTCTTCATGCACCTTATCCACCGCATAGCAGACCATCTGATGCGGAGGAATCTTTTGATCGTCATGAAACACGTTCTCCGCTGAATCGTCCCCATACACATGTGTCGAAACAAAATCCAGCGGCACATGATCCTTCGTGGCATGCGCAATCATGTCGCCCACCCATGCCGCCTGCGCCGTCGCCGGGCCACCCACACGCAGCCGCGGGCTCACCGCCTTCAGCGCACGCGCCGTATGGTCATACAGCTTGAAGTAACTCGCCTGCGCCGGCGTACCCGCCCAGAACCCGATATTCGGCTCATTCCACACTTCGAAATACCAGGTCGACACCTCATCAATCCCATACCGCTGAATCAAATGCCGGGCAAACGCCTCAATCAACGCATCCCACTTCGCATAGCTCGCGGGCGGAGAGATATACGGCTTATACCAGAACGCCTGCTGCGTCGGCTTCGACGCCAGATCCTTCGGCATAAAGCTGATCTCGACAAACGGCTTGATCCCATGCGCCAGCAGCGCATCGTAGATGTGGTCCACGTAGGTCCAGTTATATTCCGGCTGGCCATCCTTCCCTACGCTATACACTCCGTTCTCATCATCCAGAATGCCGTGGAACCGCACATACTCAAAGTTCGTAACCTTCTTCACCTTGGTCAGGTCCTTCTGGTACTGCGCACGCATCACAAGATGCGCCCGGCCGCTCCCGAACATATCCTCCCAGAAGTGCGGAAATGCCTGGCCCTGCGCGGCTGTATCTACAGTTATGGTCTGCGACGCATCCCCGGCAGCCGTCATGGAATGGCCCGCCGGCTGCGCCGCCGCACTCATCGTGCAGCCCGCCAGCACCACAGCGGAAAGAAATAGAGGCGGAAAGCGAAACATGGTCTCCTCCAGAAGTTATCCGTCACTCGGTGAAATACTTACCCGGATACGATTACGTCCCTCGCGGGCAGCATCCCAATCCGTGTTTTCACATGTCCCTGTTTGTCGCGCAGAAAGCTGTGGGGCGCCCATTCTGTAAGCGCCCCACTCGCTCCATCGCGTTAGAAGCTGAACCTTGCCTGCAACTGCACTGTTCTGCCGCCCAGCGCGCCGCCTACGGTGCCAAAGTTCGGATTCGGATTCACTACCCCGGTCGGGCTTACCGATCCCAGGTAGCTGTTCACGCCGCCAAGATTCACCTCGTTCAGGAAGTTGTAGACATAGGCGCTTACATTCAGCTTCGCATCATTGCCCAGCAAAGGCATCTTCGGGAAGCCAAACGCCTTGGTCAGTGAGCCGTCCAGGTCGTTGTAACCCGGCCCCGTCAGGCCGTTCCGTTCCATTCCCGGCTTCGGCAACGTGCCAAAGGCCGGGAACGCCGGTCCCGGCGTATACGTCGGCGCGACAAAATACTGTGCCCCGTTCGTCCCAAAGTTAGGATTGGTCGCTTGCTCGTAATCATGAATCGAGCTTGGCTTATATCCTCCCAGGTTCGCCATTGGACGCAGATTGTAGTAGCCCGCGTCAGTGTTATACAGACTTCCATTGGTGCTGTAATTCGGCGACCAGGGGAAGCCGGTGTGCACGTTCCACACTCCGGTCAACGTCCAGCCGCCCACCAGCTTTTCCATCCAGCTGTTCGCGCGGAACAGTTGCGGCTGCCACATCCCAAACATCTTGAAGTCGTTCGTCACATTAAAGTCCGCGCGTCCGTATGCCGACTGCGCATCGAACGGATAGTAATCCTCCGAGTAAGGACCCGACCCCTCGTCCATCGTCTTCGCCCACGTATACTGCCCTTCCAGTTGGAAACCGTGCGCAAAGTTATGAGTCAGTGTCGCAATCATGCCGTTGTAGTTGCTCTTCGCGCGATTGTCATAGTAGTCCAGATAGCTCACACGCGGATTCAAAGCATAGCCCAGCGCCCCGGCCACCACGTTGTAGTTGTACTGCGTGAGGAGGTTTCGCGTTGACGTTCCCTGGTATCCCAGGTGTGCCACCACGTGATGCGGTAGCTGATACTCAAATCCGAAGGAATAATGATAGGTCGTAATGGTCTTCGGGTCCTTCGGATAACCGGTAACAAAATACGATCCCGTTTGAGGCAGATTGTTGCTGCCAAAGGTCGTAATCGCCGCCGGGTTCGGAGGATAGCCAAAGATCGAGTGAATATCCGTCGCCGTCTCATACAGAATGCCCGTACCAGCGCAGTTCTGATTCGCAGTCGTGTACGGATAAGCGCAATTGAAGGTAGGCTGCACCGCATTCGGCGGATTTCCAAATCCATTCGCCGTAATCGCGATCTCGTTCTGGTTGTAGTTCATGCCAAAGCCCCCGCGGAACACAAGCTTGTTCTCCATCATCTTCGGCTGCCACGCAAATCCGATCTCCGGACCAAAGTTCGTCTTCGGCGGGTTGTACAGGTTCCCGCCAATCTGCATGTGGATTCCATCCATCGGGTTCGACCCTGTCCCGAAGCGCAGCACATCCAGATTGTTCTGTTTCGAGTGATACGACCCAAAGTAAGACCACCGCAAACCGGCGTTGATCGTCAGGTTCGGCATCACCTTCCAGTCATCCTGCACAAAGAAGCCCCAGAGGTTTTCCCTCTCATCCTGCCGGTTCGAGAATGGAATGCCCGTTACCGAGCTGAACTCACCCGTTTCCTTGTACGGAGCATCGTTCAAAAATGTCCACATGTTGTGGAAGTAATACTGCGGCCGCGCCGCATAGATCGGATCATTCAGGTAATACAACCGGGTCAGTTCACCGCCAACGTTGATGTTCTGGTTGCCGATCGTCTTCGTCAGCGTGTCGCTGTAGGTATAAGTCCACTGGTCCAGGTGGCTCGGCCCAGGCGCGCCAAAAAACTGCACGTTCGCGCCGCCAATGTTGTCGATATTGTCCTGCGGCAAGCCAAAAGGCTCCTGCGGATTCGTCGCCACCTCGTTCCACCGCCAGCCCGCGGCATTGGCCCGCGCCTGATTAATCAGGCTCGGCGAAAACGTGTGCAGCCACAACACAGTGAACGCATCGTTGATCGTCGTCTTGTGCCATAGGTTGGCCGCTCTCGCCGGGCCATTGTAGAACGTTGCCGAAACCGGCTGCCAGTAGATCGTGAAAGCTACATGATCCTTCTCGGTAACATTCGCGTCCAGTCGCCCGTTGTACTGGTTTTGCGATGTCGTCGAAGGTGCCGTCGTCGAGTAGAAGGCGATGTCGGGTGTCGTCCCAAGCCCGCCACCCACTCCAGGCGTGGTCGAGTTGCCGCCGTATGTAAGATCCTGGTTGCCAATGCCGGTCGTAATCGGCGTTCCCACATTCAGCCCGCCGCTCACCTCCACGCAATTCACGCCTTGCGTCAGGCCGGCCTCGGCGCACGTCTCCGGAACCAGCGTCGCATTCGCAGGCGCTTCGCCAGGAAACGTCAGGTACCTGGTCGCAATCGGTCCCACGCCCGTCCCCGTCAACTGCGCAAACTGCGGCGTCTCATACCACCCTGACGCGGGATTCGAGGAGGAGAGCGGGCTGCTCTCCCAGTTGAAGAATGCGAATAACCTGTTCTTCCAGATCGGTCCGCCCAGGCTGCCGCCGTAGCTGTTCAGGCGGCTTTCATCGCGGTGCAGGTTACGCTGTGCCGGCGTCCCGGGATTTGTCGACGCCGGGCCATTCCAGCCTTGGTACGCGTTCAATCCCGGCCGTGCCGCCTTGAAGAAAAAGCTTCCATGCAGACTGTTCGTACCGCTCTTCGTCGTAACGTCAATCTGCGCTCCGCTGAAACGCCCGTTCGCGGCGTTGTAGTCGTTCGATACAACTTTCATGCTCTGCACCGAGTCCAGGCTTGGCGTAATCACCGTCGTCCCGCCCCACACCGCGCTGTTCGTGTTAATGCCGTCAATCGAAATGCCGTTCGTCTCATACTGGCCGCCCTGCGCCTGGATCTGCGGCCCGTTCTCGGTCTGGAAGATACCCGCCTGCTGCGTGCCCGGCCCACCCGGACCCTGGTTGCCCGGCAGGCTGTACGATCCCCCGGTCGCGCTCTGCGATGCATCGCCAAATACACCCGGCGTCAACTCCGCTAGGGCAAACACATTACGGTCAAACGCCGGCAAATGCTGAATCTGGTTGCTCGTCAGTGTCTGCGATATCGTTGCCGAATCCGTGTTCAGCGCGGACGTTGTCCCCGATACCGTCACCGTCTGCTGCACCTGACCCACTTCCATCGCCACATTCAGCGCGTTGGACTGATCCGGGGTGATGGCTACATCGCTGATCACCTTCTTCTGAAAGCCCGGATGCTCTACCGTCAGTTCAAAGGAATCCGGCGGCAAAAAGTTGAAGGTGTAAACGCCGCTGGCGTTCGCCGTCGCCGTCCTCACCTGGTTGGTCTGCTTGTCCTTCAGCGTCACCTTCGCGCCCGGTATCACCGCGCCGGAAGGATCCGTCACAGTCCCGCGCAGCGATGCCTTGAACTGCGCATGCAGCGACGGCGTCAGCGCTACCATCATCAGCACCAGCAGTCCTCCCGCTGGCAGCATCCTCTTCAGCCATTTGTGTGTTGCCTCAATCATGGACGGCGAATCTTCCGCACGCTCGCGTAGACCCGGAAATTCTCTCTTCATATCCTGACCTCCTGATCAAAAATCCTCAATACATCCCCGGCGCAACGTCTTCCTGTTCGCGGCTTCTCACTTGCGCCGGGCTCCGGCTTCCTGCAGTTCGCACAACCGTTTGTGCATCTTTGCGCAACCGGTTGTGCTACGGTATTGGATATTGCTCGCTGAAAGATACGCCTGTCAAGTGGCGCCGCGGCTACAGGTCATTCACGGTGCAACATCCAACCCCCTCCGCACCGCCTCACGCGCCCCACTTTTTAGGCCCAGCTTCAATTAGGGGTTGCTTCATGCGCTATCCCCGTAGATCATCAGAATTTGCCGGAACCGGGACGCTTGCAGCAGCCGCATTCCTTACGCCTTTCAGACAACAAGAGGGCACGCACCTCAACTTGGCTCCGGTACAAGCAAGGCATCACCCATGAATGAAAATTCCAAAAAGCGTTCCACTTCGACTTCTTCCGCAAAAACCCATACCCCAGGGGCCATCAAGCTCAAGGAGCTTGCCGCCCACCTCGGCCTATCCCAGAGCACCGTCTCCCGCGTCATGAACGCCGCCGGCGACGAGTATCGCATCGCGCCTGAAACCCAGAAGCGCATCCTCCAGGCCGCCGCCCTCTTCAATTACGAACCCAACGCCGTCGCACGCCAGCTCCGCAACAAGCGCAGCTTCACCGTCGGCGTTATGGTTCCTGAAATCAGCGAAGGCTACGCCTCCGCCGTGCTCGGCGGCATTGAAGATGCCCTGCTCCAGGAAAAATACTTCTACTTCGTCGTCAGCCACCGCCACCGCCCCGATCTCCTCAAGGGCTACCCGCACCTGCTGCTCTCCCGTGCGGTCGAAGGCATTATCGCCGTCGACACGCCCATCGATGACGACCTTCCGGTCCCCATCGTCGCCGTCTCCAGCCACAAGCACCGCAAAGGCGTCGTTACCATCGAGCTCGACCACCTCACCGCGGTCCGCTACGCCCTCAACCATCTCTCCGCGCTCGGCCATCGCCGCATCGCCTTCATCAAGGGCCAGTCTTTCAGTTCAGATACCGCCGCCCGCTGGAACGCCATCCGCAAAGTTTCTGCCGAACTCAGCATCACCATCGATCCCGAGCTCGTCGTGCAGCTCGAAGGCACCCAGCCCGGCCCCGAACCCGGCCATCAGGCCACCCGCACTCTCATCGCGCGCGGCAAACCCTTCACCGCCATCTTCGCCTTCAATGACGTCTCCGCCATGGGCGCCATCGCCGCTCTCCACGAAGCCGGCCTCCACATCCCCCGCGATGTCTCCGTCGTCGGCTTTGACGACATCCCTGCTGCCGCCACCATTCGCCCCAGCCTCACCACCGTGCGCCAGCCGCTTTATGACATGGGCAGCACCGCCGCCGTCAATCTCCTCCGCATCATTCGCGAAGGCAACCCCGCATCCGCCCCCCAGTCCATCCTCGTCACGCCCACCTTCATGCAGCGCCACTCCACCGCCCGCCTCGCGGACAAACCCAGCCGCCCCGCAAAATGATTTGCAACTGTTACAGTCACCTTCTCCTGGCTACGGATTAAAGCACCTCGCGATCGGCATCCCGGTCCGCACGGAAGCCCACCGCCTGCATCGCGTTGCCAATCTCGCGATTCCGCATAAAGTACTTCCACACCCATCCCGTCCGCAGGTTCTCCGCCATCACCACCATCGGACCCTGGTCAATCCCCAGCACATCCGGCGCATACCACCCCGCCTCCGGCTGAAACGCATCCACAAATCCGTACCGCGTCCAGCTCCTCGGATACTTCTCCCGCATGTACCCCAAGACATGCGCGCACTCCCTCGGCAAAAACACCAGCGACCCACCGCAAGCCGTCGGAACCACCGTTCCTTCCACATCGCCCATCGTGGGCGGTCCACCCCGCACGCTGTAGCCCTGCGCGGTATCCGACGCCGTAATTCCCCACAGATTCTCATCCATCCACGGGAATTTACGCCCCTCCACCAGGCACCACAACTGGTGCGCCCGCGTCGCCGCAATCGAGTTCGTAAAGTAGTTCGCGTAGCGGTCCCGCTGCCCGCGGAAATCCACCCACGCATGCGCATACTGGTGAATAAACAGCGGTGCATGCATGTTTGTGATGTACTCAATGCCGCCATAGTTCAGCCGCGGCCGGGCAATCTTCTCCCACATCCCCGCCGGTACCGGATAGGTCGGCGACCCGATCGCCATCAGGCACATCGCCATCAGCTCGGAATACGTGTTCCAACGCGCTTTTATAAATCCCGTCTCCGGATACCAGCCCATCGAAAGCGTATCCCCGCCGTTCATCATCCACTGCCAGTTCACCCGCTCGTAGAACCGCGTCGCATATTCCTCAATTCGTCGATTTCCCGCAAAATACTGCCGTGCCGTCAGCACCCCGCAAAGCAGCAGCGCCGTATCAATCGAAGACACTTCGCACTTCCACTCCCGCGCCGCCGTCTCCGTGTTGAGGAAGTGGTAGAGAAACCCATGCACGTGCGGGCATTCCTCCACCAGGAACCGCAGCGTCTTCTCCACCCGCGCTTCGCACGCCCCCGCCGGCAAATAGCCGCGCTGGTGAGCCATGCAAAGCGCCGTCAGCCCAAAGCCCGTCGAGGCAATACTCGCCACATCATTCTTCGGCGCGCCCACTACCGGAGCATGATCCCGCACCTGCCCCGTCCGCTTACCCGCCTGCTCATAAAAAAAACGGCTGCCGCGCTCCTCAATCTCATCCAGCAGCGCCTCGGCCTTCGCAGAAACCTTCGGCAGCGGGGCCAATCCCAGCTTCTTCTCCTCAGGGAACTCACGAGCCATATCAGTCCGCACCACCGCATGGGCAGACGCGGTCAAGGCGAGCGCCCCACTCAACCCACTCAGTTCCAGCATCCTGCGACGGGTCATTCGTCTTTGATTCATCATTCCGATCCTCAAGTCCTTCATCCGGCTGCAGGCAGTATACGTCGTGCGCCTATCGATTGTGCATGGTACTTCCAGCACTAGGCTGCAGGCCCCGCGCAGCTTGCCTGCACCTCCATCGCTCCCGTCAGTTCTCTGCTCCTGCAAGCCTTCGGCAGTTTGCCTTGCAGCGCCGCAATACTCCTTCAGAGTCATCGATTCGTCTAAGTCATAGAGCATTACTTCTAAGTCCGCCTCATTCACTCCGGGTAAATTCTCCTCTTCCACAGGGTAAAAATGCCTTTTGCCTGGAACGATTTGCACACAAAACGTCCTATTCCACAGCACATACCAGCAAAACCCCAGACAAAGAAACCTGCCGGGCCCCGGTTACGTCTTATGAAATGGGCGCAACAAAAACAATCGCGCAGGATATAACTCATACCGCCCTGGGTCTGCGCAAAAGGAAAGAACCTATGGCTCAAAAGCTTGTTTTACTTGTTGAAGCCGAGCAGCCGGAAGGTCTCTCGGCGCGAAAAATGATCGTGGAAAGCCTCCACCATCGGGTGGTCATGGCTCACAACGGCAAAGAGGCGCTCTCGCTCATCGAGTGCCTCCATCCCGATATCGTCCTGATCCACAGCCACATCGAAGGCCAGTCGTGCGAAGAAATCACCTCGGAGATTCGCCGGCTCCATCCCGACCTCAAAGTGGTCGCGCTCGTCCCCGGAGCAAACAGCCTGTGCGGCCCGGTCACTACGCTCAACAGCATGGAACCGCAGGAACTCGTTCGCTTCTTCCGGTCAACCGCGGACGCGCAGCCCGGCTGATCTCAGGCGTGCGCCGCTTCGAGTTCCGCTCTCACCTTGCGCATCGTCTCCATGTAGTACGCAAGATTGTGCAGCGTATTCAACACCGCGGAAAGCGGCTCCTGCGCCGCCATCAGGTGGCGCAGGTACGCCCGTGAGTACCGCTGGCACACCATGCACCCGCAGTTCGGATCAGCCGGCCGCTGGTCCTCGGCAAACTTCCGGTTCTTGATGTTCAGCCGTCCTTCTGAAGTAAACAGCAGCCCATGCCGCGCCGCCCGCGTCGGCAGCACGCAGTCCATCATGTCCACGCCCATCCGCGCATACTCGGCAATCTCGTCCGGATATCCCACGCCCATCACATACCGCGGCTTGTCCTTCGGCAGATAAGGCAGCGTCTCGGCAATCACCTCGCGCGTACGATCCCTCGGCTCGCCCACGCTCAGCCCGCCAATCGCGTACCCCGGAAGATCCATCTCCACCAGTCGCTCCGCGCTCTCGCGCCGCAAATCCAGGTACATTCCGCCCTGCACTATCCCAAACAGGTTCGGTGTCTTGCCCTCAAATCCTTCGCCCCAGGGTCGCTCGAATTTGTGCGTGTCAAAGTGACGTTTACTGCGCTCCGCCCAACGCAGCGTCAAATCCAGCGACTGTCGCGCCCGCGCATACTCCGCCGGATACTCCGTGCACTCGTCAAACGCCATCGCAATGTCCGAGCCCAGCGCAATCTGCACATCCATCGAGTGCTCCGGCGAGAAAAAATGCAGACCGCCATCCAGATGCGACCGGAACTGCACGCCCTCCTCCGTCACCTTCCGTAACTCGCTCAGGCTGAACACCTGAAACCCACCAGAATCGGTCAGGATCGCCCGCTCCCAGCTCATGAACCGGTGCAGCCCACCCATCCGCCGAATCGCCTCGTGCCCCGGCCGCAGATAAAGATGGTAAGTATTCCCCAACAGAATCCGCACATCCTGCTCTTCCAGCAAGTGCTGCGGAACCGCCTTCACCGTCGCCACCGTGCCCACCGGCATAAACACCGGCGTCTCCACCGCCGCATGCGGCAGCGTCATCGTCGCGCGCCGTCCGCCCGTCTCCGCCGTTCGATGAATTTGAAATTCCAGTGACACTCAGCCGATTGTAATTTGCCCATCGTCCCTATTGGGCATTTTCGCTTGGCAGGCAATCACCACCCAAAAACCGGCTCGGCCGTTCCCTGCAAGAACGGCCAAGCCAGATGCTACTCTGCAACCAGGGATTGCCTAAAAGACCAGCTTCACCGCCAGTTGCAACTGCCGCGGCGTGTAAGCAAATCCCGAGCTGTTCGAGTTGGTCACCTTCCCGTATTGAGGAACATAGTTCCCGCCGCTGTTGATCGCGTTAAAGCACAACTGGTTTACCCCGCACGTCGCCGAACTCGGCGATCCAAAGTTATAAGCCGTCGTATTCAGCGCAGTCACATTCTGGTGGTTGAACAGGTTAAAGGCCTCACCCATAAATTCCAGATAAGACTTGCCCTTGATCGCAATCTGCTTCGAGATACGCAAGTCCACCACTGCCGTATTGGGCATACGCGCATAGTTTCGCTGCAATCCCGGCGTGCGCGCAGCGCCGCCGGAACCCGTCGCCCCGCCGCCGATGTAGTTCGCTTTTATGCCATTCACGGTTACATACGGATTTCCGCTCGTCCCGGCCGAATATGGCAGCCCGTTCTGCACCTGCACGTCCGGCGCAATCTGGTAGCCATTCGTCAGGTAGCCCAGCAGGCCATGCTCACTCCAGGGACTCGTAAACACGCCGTTCACTACCAGCCGGTTTGGCACATTCTGGTTGGAGTTCCCATAGTCCAGCCGGATTCTCGAAGGATCAAACAGCGCATTCGTGCTCGTGCCCGTTATATTGTTTTCCCCGTAATCCAGGGCGTGGGACCACGTATAGTTCGCATTGATCTCAAAATGGTCGGAGAACGGATGGCTGTATGTCACCACCAACCCCTCATAATTCGAGTTCACCCCGCTGAAGATGTCCGTCTCCGCGCCGTAATAAGGATTCGGCCGTCCGCTGCTGGTCGCAATCACTCCGTTTGAAAGCGCAACCTTGGTCGTTGCTGCCTTCTCGTAAAAGTCCACCGGCAGCTTCGTCCCGTTCGGCAGCGGCCCCTTGCCGCTCGGATCATTCACCACATAAGTCACCGTGACCGGCGTCGGCAGGTTCTGGTCCACAAAATCCGGCAGCCTGTGACCCCACGCGCCCAGCCACGTAATGCCCATTACGTTGTGCGCTCCAAATTTCTGCTCCAGCGTCAAATCCGCTTCGTCAATCTCCGGCAGCTTGAAGTTCGGGTCAAAGTACACCACGTTCGGTGGCGAACCGGCTGTGCCCGCCGTCGTCACCACCTGCGGAAACGCCGGCGCGCCGGCCGTGGAAGGGTTATAGCTGAACTGCAACTGCGCCAGCGGCGTTCCGTTCGGGTCCGTCGTCAGTACGCCTGTCTGAGCGATCGCGTTATAGATCGTCGCGTTGATCACCCGCGCAAAAAACAGCCCATATCCACCGCGCAGCACCGTGTTGCCGTCTCCAAATGGCTCCCACGCAAACCCCACGCGCGGGCCCACGTTCGTCTTGTCCTTCGGCAGCACGCCCGTCTGCGGAATGTTGTAGGCCGGATTGGCGTTGTCTGTGTTCGGCAGCTGCGGATTCGGCGTCTGCTCATACTCCCACCGAATCCCCATCGTCAGGCTTAGTCGTGGATTCACCTTCCACTCGTCCTGCACAAACGTCGCGTAGTCCGTCGTGTCAATGTCAAAACCCAGCGTGCCGAAGCCCTGCGCGTAGCTTGAATAATTCTTCGCCTCCCCCGCCTGCGAGCCCCCGGCTTGGCTCAGGTAGTAATCCGTGAAGTAGTCGTACAGCTGCGAGTAAGAGAACGCCCCATACTGGCTGCGCAGATTCTCGCTCAGGTCATTCGTGTGAATCATCTGGTAGCCAAACTTCAGATCGTGATTGCCGTGCGTCCATTCCACCGTGTCGTTGAACTGCCATGTCCGCTCGTCGGGAAACGCCGGACGGTTCAAAAAGCTCGGCGTTCCAAATTCAAATCCACCGTTGCCGCTGCTGATGTTCACCTCGGGCGGTACATTTCCAAAAGGATTCCTATATCCGTCGGATGTCTTGATCAGTGTCGCCTCTTCATAAGGCGTAGGCGTCTGGTTGAACTCAAATTCAAAGTCCCGTCCGTACTGGTACAGCGCCTCGTTGCTTACATTATTTGTAATGAACGAGTCCAGTCGAGCTATACCCCAGTTATCGCGCACATAGTCATTGCCATAACTCGCCTTGCCATAATGCAGCGCGCCCGCGCCCGTCTGGATACCCGCGGGGGAGTGCCAGTTCAGGCGGTTGTATTCAAACGATGCATGGTTCCTCGCATTGATCTGCCAGTCCAGCTTCGGAAAATAAATCATCTGCGAGCCGAACCGCGGCGCCTCGCCCAGCATCGTGTTCAAACCTGCAATGCCCTGCGTGTAATCCGTATAGGCCTGCGCGTAAGTCGTGGGCAATCCCGCGTTGGTCAGGTTGTTCGCAAGGCTGCAAACATCCGCGTCAATCGTGCTGTAACCCTTCTGCGCCGTCGCGGAGCAGCCATTCGCCACAGTAGCGTCCGGCTGCGTGTAAAAAAATGTGTTGCCCGGCGTCGATACTCCAGGAAAATCATGATAGAAACGGTCCACAGCAAGAAAGAAGAACAGCTTGTCCTTCACGATCGGACCGCCCACGCCAAATCCATATTGACGCCGTAAATCCGTCGGCTTGAACGGTTCCGTCACAAAGCCGCCTGTTGTCGGACTCTGAACCGTCAGCGTTGTGAAGTCGTTATAGGCATTCCACGCGCTATCGCGGTCGTAGTAGTACACCTCACCGTGAAAGTGATTCGTTCCGCTCTTCGATACCGCGTTCACCACGCCCCCCGCCGAAAATCCATACTCCACCGAGTAGTTCGACGTATTCACCTGGAATTCCTTCACCGCCGCCTTCGCCGTCGAGTAGCCTGCTCGCGTCCGCCCGCGCTCTTCTGCATAAAACGCCTGATTGTCATCCGCGCCGTCAAACTCCACATTGTTCAGCAGCGTGCTCTGCCCGCGAAAACTCAGCAAGCCATAGCCGTTCGCATCATTCACCACACCCGGCGTCAGAAGCGCATACGACGACCAGCGATAGTTATTCACCGGCAGATTCGAAAGCTGGTAACTCCCGATCACCTGTGAGAACGTCGGGGTACTCGTGTCCACCAGAGGAGCCGCGCCGGTGACGGTCACCGTCTGCGCTGCCGTTCCCACCTTCAGGCGCGCCTGCACCGTCGTCAACATCCCCACATTCACCGTCAAATCCTCGGACCGGTATGTGCTGAATCCCTTCGCAGTAACCGTAACCGTATACCGGCCTGGAAGCAGATGCACCACTCGGAAATACCCTGAGTTATCGGTCTTTGCCGTCTGGTCCGCGTTCGTCTCATCGTTGTGAACATCGACCAGCGCCTGCGGTATCACCGCTCCGGAACTGTCCGTCACCGTGCCGCCAATCGCGCCATCCACCGCCGTCTGCGCCAGCCCTCGGGTTACCCCCAGGAGCGCGCAAACCACCCAAACCGCAATCGTCAAACTCCAGACTCGAACTCGCATGCACCGTCTCCTCAAAATCGGTATTCGCGCACGCGCCACTGTGGCGGTGTCCACGTAATCCCTTTTCAACTAAAAAGTATATGAGTATTTCAGGGTAGACCTGGCCCGTACTCAATCAAATGGCCCGCGCTGGGCAGGTTTGAAGATACCGGGACGCTGTTACAATAGAATAAAAAATAGCAGGGAACTGGGTCACACTCGCATGAAACCGACAACACCAGCCTGTTAACCCAACTGGTCCTGGCTCCCGGCGTAAGCCCGCCTAAAAAATCAGCTTCATAATCAGTTCAATCTGCCGATCCGTGTACATCCGCGAGTTGTTCGTATTCGTCACCGCCCCAAACGCCGCATGTCCCTTCGCCCCGTCCAGAAACGTCAGCTTGCCCGTCTCCGTGCTCGTTCTCACGCCCGCCAGCGTATAACCCATCGTCTCGATGTTGGTTACGTTGCGATGATTCAGCACATTGCTGATGTCCGCCTGGAAAAGCAGCGACGCCCGCCCGCCCAGCGAAAATCTCTTGCCCATCCGCATGCTGGCGTTATAAGTCCCCGGATACCGGAACGTATTCCGCCCGATCATCGGCAGCCACTTCCCACCACCAGACCCGTTCAGCCCGCTCCCCAGCGCGCTGATCGGCACCCCAACGCCTGTAATCACACCCGCAAGCGGAATCTGCACGCAGTTGCTACCCGCCTGCAGCCACTCCTCGTACGAGCAGCTCATGCTCGGCACCGAGCTTGAAACCCGCATCGTATATGGACGCCCCGTGCGCACGCTGCCCGTCATCGCCATCGTGTAGCCGTCCACTACCTCACCCAGCCACCCATTCGCACGCCATGGCTCATGCAGCAGCACCCCGCCCCGCAGGCGGTCACGAATATCCAGGCTTGAAGTCCCATGCTCCAGCGCCAGGTTCCCGGGGTCCAGCACATCCCAGCGTCCCCGGTACGCCTGCGCATAAGGATTGTCATCCACCGCATGCGCATACCGGTAGCCCAGCGTCACCGCCATCGCATGCGGAAGCCTCCCCACCAGCGAAAAACCCACCGCCTGGTAGCGCGCGTTCGCATTGCTCTCCATCGCCGCCATCTGCTGGTAATTCGGATTCAGCCGCTGATAATAAAATTTCGAAGTGTAGGTCTGTGGCAAGGGTCCTAGCTTTTCGGGATCGTCCACGGTATAAGTGATCTGACCCACATTGGTCAGGTCGATGTTCTGGTCCACAATCCGCGGCAGCTGGCTTCCAAAACTGCCCCAGTAATCCAGCGTCAGTTGCAGATGCCGCCCCAGCGACTGCTCTACTGAAACCTGCGCCTGCTCCGCCCTCGGATGCTGAAATCCCGTCGCAAAGTAGGTCGCGTCCGGCTTCACCTGCAGGTTCGGATGCGCGCTGAAAATATATGGAAACGTCGGCGCTCCCACATCCAGCGGCTTGAACAGATAAATTCTCTGCGCATTCACTGAGCCTGTCTGCGTCAGCGCGGCCAGCACGCTCGTGTTTGGAATCCTTCCATAAAAAATCCCAAACCCCACCCGAAGTACGGTCGTCATGCCCGTTCGCTCACGGCTCCACGGCAGCTCCCACGCCACCCCCACGCGCGGGCTCACGTTCCCCTCCGAAGGCAACATCGCCGTCTGCGGAATATCCGGATTCAACAGCGTCGCATTCGGCTTCGGCAGCTTTTCGTAGTCGTATCTCGCCCCCACGGCCAGCGTCAGGCTCGGCAGCAGCTTCAAAGTGTCCGTCGCAAACCCCGCATAATCCGCCGTGTCAAAGGTAAAGTCCGTCGGCCCCGTCGTCTGCCGGAACGTCGACCAGCAAGGCAAGTTGCCGGCTCCCGTCGTCGAAGCATCACAGTGATCCGGCGAAAGCAGATCCGCGACAAAGTCCTCTTTCCTCGAATACGTATAGTCGCCTGTCGCATACGTCAGCCCGCTCGTATGATCGCGCACATAATCCAGCGCATAGCCCACGTCCACCTGGTTGCGCCCATGCACCCAAGTCAGCGTGTCCGCCGCCTCCTGCCGCAGCTCATCCGGATACGCGGGCCGGTTCAGCGTCGACGGCGTCCCGAACCGAAACCCGCCGCTGCCGCTCGCCACGCCCACCTCCGGCGGCACGCCAAAATAGTTCTTCGCAAACTGCATCTCGAACGCCGTCGGCGACTCCGCCAGTTCGCTCTCAACATCATGCGCATGCGTGTAGCGCAGGTCATTCAGCACATTTGCGGTTACAAATGTATGCAGGCTCGCGGAAATCGCATCCAGCCGCAGCGTCCTCGTCCCAAAACTCCCAATCCCCCAGGTCGCCGTCGGCGTCGAGTGCATCCCGTTCTTCGCATCCAGCCGAACAAGATCGTAACCCACGCTGATACGATTCCGCTCATCCAGCTTCCAGTCAAAGCGCGGAAACGCAATCGTCTGCCGCTCCGTCCGCGCCACCGGCCCCAGCAGCGCCGTCAGCGTCCCCAGCGTCTGCGTGTAATCCTGCTGCGCCTGCCCCAGCGAAACCGCCGTCCCGCTCGCACCCAGACGCCCCGCCAGCGTCTGCAACTGGCTCGCCGTCAACGGAGCAAAAAACTTCGCCGGCTGGCTCGGTACCGCCATACCCGGAAAATTCCGCGTCAGCTCATCCACCGCCACATACCAACGCCCGCGCCCCTGCGCGATTCCGCCGCCCAGCTCCAGCCCATACTGCATCCGCCGATCCGGCGGGTTGTAAGGCGAAGTCACAAAACTCCCGTCCGCCTGCTGCGTCGTCAGCGTCGTGAACGCGTTCCGGCTGCCCCAGGCCTTGTCCCGATCCTCGGCAAACACCTGCCCATGCAGCTTCTCGTCTCCCCTCCGCCGCTCCGGCGCCACCAATTCATCCACCGTCGCCGCGCCACTCAAGCTCTCCGCCGCACCCGAGTCCCTGCTACCGCTCCCGTCACCCGCCGGCTCAAACTGGCTCAACGCCTGCGTCGCATCGTCTGCCTCGGCCCCGCCGCTCGCATCCCGCATTGCACCATCTGTAGCGGTATTGGTTACATTCGGTCTCGGAGGAACAAAATCCGCAGCCAGATCCTTCAGTTTCGCCTGCTCCGCCGCCGCCCGTCGCTCCTTCGCCGTTTCCCTCGGCGCCGCGCTCCCCACATCCCCCGCCGGAGCGTAAACCGAACCCACCGCCGGCAAATCGCCCTCCAGCGTCGAAGAACTCGCAGCCGGCCTCGCAACCGCAACATCCTTGTCAGGCGCCGCGGCGGCCATATCGCCCGTCGCCGATTTTTTAACGGGCGGCCTGCTACTCAGGCTCCGCGCCCCCGAACCACCCCCAGGCTCAAACACCGCCCAGTTCCCATGCGGCTTCACCTCAATCGGAACCTCCGCAATCTCCGCCGTAACCGTACCCTGCGCCGTCCGCACCGTCACCCGCGCATGCACCTTCGCCGGAACCGCACCCGTCTCCGCCGCCAGCCGCTCCTGCTGCACCCCACCTCCACCACCCAGACGCTGCGGCGCAACCACCTTTGAACCAGCCCCGGGCTCAAACACCATCCAGTCTCGATTCCCCGCCTGCGGCCGCTGCACCTCTGCAATCTGCGCCCCGCTGGGCTCCGGACGCACCACCGGCACCACACCGCCCGCGCGCTTCATCCGTGCCAGCCTCTGCTGCTCGCGTACCATCCGCGCCCGGCCCGTCCGCCCAGCAGGCGCATTCGCCCCGGCAGCAACCGCCCGATCCAGTTGCGGAGCCAAATCCACCTGCCGCCCCGCGCTCACCTCCACGCCGCCTTCCTGCCACGGTGCAAACCCAGCCGCCTCCACATCAATCTGGTAGCTGCCAGGCGCCACCTGCGGAAGCAGGAACCGCCCCTGCCCATCCGTGTGCACCTCATACGTCGTGCCGGTGCCCATCTCCTCAATCTCCAGCCGCGCATGCTCTACCGGAGCGCCATCCCCGTCCACAATCTGCCCGGTCAGCGATCCCCCGTTTTGCCACTGCGCACGCGCAACCCCGCCGCCCGCTGCCCACAGCAGCGCGCACAGCGTCCATGCGCAAAGCCCAGCCCCCCGCCTCATTCCATCTCTCCGTTACAACACGGTTCGCGGTCTCGGGCGCGCTTCATCACGGGCACGCTCTTCTTAAAAACCGCCGTTTCCAGGCACAAAATCAGGGAAATACGCTTCGAGCTTAGCCAATTCGCTACACTCAAAGAAGCAAATGTTTATCGACGAAGCTAAAATCCGGGTCAAAGCTGGTGACGGTGGTAACGGCTGCATGGCCTTCCGCCGCGAAAAATTCGTTCCCCGTGGCGGCCCCTCCGGTGGAGACGGCGGTCGCGGCGGCGACATCATCATGGAATCCACCCAGCGCCACAACACCCTCATGTACTTCCGCTTCAACCCGCTCCACCGCGCCGAGCGCGGCGAGCACGGCATGGGCTCCAACTGTACCGGCCGCGATGGGCAAGACATCATCCTCAAGGTCCCCGTAGGCACCCTCGTCTATAACGAGGAAACCGGCGACCTCATCCACGACTTTCAGCATCCCGACGAGCGCGTCATCATCGCCCGCGGCGGTCGCGGCGGTCGCGGCAACCAGCACTTCGCCACGCCCACCCACCAGGCCCCGCGCGAGCATGAAATGGGCTACCCCGGCGAAGAATTGTCCCTTCGCCTCGAGCTCAAGGTCCTCGCAGACGTCGGCATCGTGGGCTACCCCAACGTCGGAAAATCCACCCTCATCTCGCGCATCTCCGCCGCCAAGCCCAAAATCGCAGACTACCCCTTCACCACACTCGAGCCCAACCTCGGCGTAGTCACCATCGGCGAAGCTCCTTATGAAGAAGCCTTCGTCGTCGCAGACATTCCCGGCCTCATCGAAGGCGCGCACCAGGGCGCAGGACTCGGCGACCGCTTCCTCCGCCACGTCGAGCGCACCCACCTCCTCGTCCACCTGGTCGACGTCTCCGACGCAGGCGGACGCCCCGACCCCGTCGCCGACTTCAAAACCATCTCCAACGAACTGGCCAGCTTCGGCGCGCACCTTGAGGACAAGCCCGTCATCGTCGTCGCCTCCAAAATGGACGCCGCCAACCCCGACAAGCTCAAAAAACTCGCCGTCATGGCCAAACGCCGCAAGCTCCCCTTCTATGAAATCTCCGCCGTCACCGGCCTGGGCGTAGACAAACTCAAGTACGCCATCGGCGAACAAGTCCGCGAACTCCGCAAGCAAACCCAGATCGAACTCAAAGAGTCCTGACACCATCATGGAAATCAAAAAAACAGGCTCCCAACCCTCCGTCAAAGGCCCCGCAGACTGGTTCACAGGCTCCGTCCGCATCGATCCCCTCTTCGCTGCCCCCGACCCGGCATTCGTGCAGGGCGTCAGCGTCACATTCGAGCCTGGCGCGCGAACCGCATGGCACACCCATCCCCTCGGCCAGACCCTCATCGTCACAGCAGGCTGCGGCTGGGTCCAGCGCGAAGGCGGCCCCATCGAGCAAATCCAGCCCGGCGACGTCGTCTGGTTCGCCCCCAACGAAAAACACTGGCACGGAGCCACGCCCACCACCGCCATGACCCACATCGCCATCCAGGAAAAGCTCGACGGCAAAGTCGTCGACTGGCTCGAACACGTCACTGACGACCAGTACCGCAAACCCTAGTTCTGCACCACACAGCCGACGCACTTCCAGCCCCTCCGCCCAACGTGTCACCATGAAGCAGGCCCCATGGATCTCGTCTCGCTGCTCAAAACCACATTTGGATTCCCCGGATTCCGCGAAAATCAGGAGGCCGTCTGCCGCGCCGTCGCCGCCGGTCGCGACGCGCTCCTCGTCATGCCCACCGGCGCCGGCAAAAGCATCTGCTACCAGTTGCCCGCACTCGCCCGCGGCGGACCCGCGCTCGTCGTAAGCCCCCTCATCGCGCTCATGGACGATCAGTCCGCGCGCCTCGCCTCTCACGGCGTCCGCACCGCCCGCATCCACTCCGGCCTCTCCCGCGACGAAGCCCGGCAGGCATGCCGCGACTACCTCGACGGCTCCCTCCAGTTCCTCTTCCTCGCGCCCGAGCGACTCCGCGTCCCCGGCTTTCCCCAGATGCTCGCCCGCCGCACGCCCTCCCTCATCGCCGTCGACGAAGCCCACTGCATCTCAGGCTGGGGCCACGACTTCCGCCCCGACTACCGCACCCTCGGCGAATCCCTCCCGCTCCTCCGCCCCGCGCCCATCATCGCCCTCACCGCCACCGCCACACCGCGCGTCCAGCAGGACATCGTCACCCAGCTCCGCCTCGAAAATCCCGCCCTCTTCGTCCACGGCTTCCGCCGCGAAAATCTCGCGCTGGAAGTCGTCGAAATGCCCAAGCCCCGCCGCAACGCATTCATCGCCGAATATCTCCAGTCGCCGGAAGCCCGGCCCGCCATCGTCTATGCCCCGTCGCGCAAAGCCGCCGACCTGCTCGCCATGGAACTCAACGCCCACTTCCCCGCCGCCGCGTACCACGCCGGCCTCGAGCCGGCCGTCCGCGAGCGCGTCCAGACCGCCTTTCTCTCCGGCGAACTCCACGTCGTCGTCGCCACCATCGCCTTCGGCATGGGCATCGACAAGGCAGACATCCGCACCGTCATGCACGCCGCCCTACCCGGCTCCGTCGAAGCCTACTATCAGGAAATCGGCCGCGCCGGTCGCGATGGCCGCCGCTCCCGCGCCATCCTCCTCCACAGCTACGCCGACCGCAAACTCCACGAAACCTTCTTCGAGCGCGACTACCCACCCGCTGAAGATCTCGCCCGCGTCGCCCGCCTGCTCACCGAAAACTACCAACTGCCCGAAGACCTCTGCGCCAAACTCAAAATGGATCAGGAAGCCTTCCAGAGCGCCGTCGACAAGCTCGCCGCACAGGGCGCAGCCGCCTTTGACATGCAGGGCCAGGTCCGCGCACTCCTCAGCACCGCCGACGCAGGCCGCTGGCGCTCCGGCTATCAGGCCCAGCGCGACCACCGCCGCGCACAGCTCGACGACATGGTCGCCTTCGCCGAAACCGCACAGTGCCGCATGTCCGCCCTCGTCCACCACTTCGGAGACAACCCCGGCTCCCCCTGCGGCCACTGCGACTTCTGCTCGCCCGAATCTGCCGTCGCCGTCCCCTTCACCGAACCCGGCGCACAGGAAACCCGCCACCTCCAGCGCATCCTCCGCCAACTCCAGCAAGGCGGTCCCCGCTCCATAGGCCGCCTCCAGACCGAATCCGGCATTGACGGCGACCGCCGCGCCTTCGACTCCCTCCTCGACGGACTCGCACGCGCCGGCCTCCTCACCCTCTCCACCGAAACCTTCACCAACCCCGAAGGCCGCGAAATCACCTTCCGCAAAGCCGCCTTAACCTACGAAGGCCGCGCCTGGACTGACGCCGACCCGCTCCCCGTCCTCCTCCGCGCTGCCGCCGAGGACGCCCCGCGCGCATCCGCGCCGCGCAAAAAGAAGAAATCCGGCCACACCGCCGCAATCCAAACCAACGCCGGACCCACCGACGATCCACCCGCACCCCCACTCACCCCAGCCCAGACCGATCTGGAAAACCGTCTCCGCGCCTGGCGCAAATCAGAAGCCTCAGCAGCCGGCAAACCCGCCTTCTTCGTCCTCACCGACGCAGCCCTAAAAGCCATCGCCGTCCACTGCCCCCAAACCCTCAACGAACTCATCCAGATCCACGGCATAGGCCCCATCAAAGCAGAACGCTACGGAGCCGCCATCATCGCCATCTGCCGCCAACCCACAAACTAAAAACAAATCCGGTGGTGGCCCACCCAAGCCACGCCTGGGTGGGGAACAAGAAGCTCTCCACGCAAAACCTCCTCATCCTGAACCAAGCCAGAGCCTGCTCGGAGCGCAGCCTGAGGAAGAGGCGCTCGGATAGCAATGCGAGGCAATGTAAAGATGCAACACGTTCCCAAGGAACGCCTGTTGAATCTGTTAAAACTGGAGGTCCCGATCATACAAACGCCGATGGCCGGGTCGGATACTTCCCGAAACTCGAGGGGAAGAAGATTGCAAGGGGTAAATCCCGATCCCGTTGAATGGACTGCAAGCCCCTGAGCAGGCTATGACACCACCTTAAATTCATGGCCGGCCCTTGCGACTGCCTTCTTCGCCGCGTCAAGAACCTCTGGCTTGTCATTGTTGGGCAACACGGCAACGGCTGGGGCGGCCTTGAGTTGAGTGAGCATGGCCTGCATTTCAATCCCGGCTAGGTCATCCAACAATCGATATAAACCGCCGTTCTCCTCTTCCAGCCTGTTGTGAACTTCAAGAATTGACTGGATCGTAAGCATGATGGACGGCGTTGGTGGAGGGGCCAGGAGCGAAACAAGGGCTCCGTGGTCAAGTCGGAGCCGTTCCGCCAAAGCTGCTTTCCTGCCGCCCTGCCACCTGGCGATGGCGGGTAATACAATCTTTTCTTCCATGGAGATATGCCGCAAAAGGCCTTTGCGGAATTCATGGTATGGTTCTGGATCAATCACTCCGGGCATGGCGACGGAGCGTTGAAACAATGAGTCCAGCCGCTCATGATCCTCTTCCAGATATTGATACAAGGTTCCCGGCATAACTCCTCCATCGTTTGATCAGGGAAACGGGCTTTTTATCAGCTATGCATCCCGATAAACACACCAGCCCAAGTCACTCCACCACTCCACAATCAAACCTCACCCCCCAAACCCCTCCGGCATCTGCACCGCCACCACCTCGCCCCGAGCCGTAGCCACGCCCTCCGCATACACCGTCGACTCCACCACCACCTTCCGCCCCTTCATCTCCTTCACCCGCCCCCGCACCGTCAGCGGAACCCCCAGCGGAGTCGGCTTCAGATAATCCACATGCAGTGACCCCGTCACAAAACGAAACGCCGGCTCGCTCCCCGGCTCACGCCCCGCCGCCCGGTATGCCGCCGCAGCAGCCGTACCCGTCGAGTGGCAATCCACCAGCGAAGCAATCACGCCCCCATACACAAACCCCGGCAACGCAATGTGCCACGGCTCCGGAGTAAACACTGACACCGTCTCATCCCCATCCCACTCCGTGCGAATGTGATGCCCATGCTCGTTCAACCGCCCACAGCCGTAGCAATACGCCAGATTTTCCGGGTAAGAATCCTGAATCGCCATAACCCACACAGTCTAACCCCGCACCCCTCACACCAGCAGCACACCGGATCACGCACCATCCCAACATCCCCGCTCACAACTCCCGCGCATAAGTGACAATAGAGACGTGCCACCCCTCAACACCCGTCCCGTCTGGGCAGAAATCTCCCGCTCCCGCCTGCTCCACAACTACCGCGCCCTCTGCGCGCTCGCTGGCCCGTCCATCACCCTCATCCCCGTCGTCAAGGCCGATGCCTACGGCCACTCCGTCGCACTCTGCGCCCCCTGGCTTGCCGCCGAAGGCGCCCAATGGCTCTGTGTCACCTCCGTCGAAGAAGCCATCGCCGTCCGCGCTCTCTGCCCATCCCCCCACATCCTCGTCCTCTCCGGCCTCTGGCACAACGAGGCAGACGCCATCCTCGCCCACCGCCTCACCCCCGTCGTCTGGGAACAGTTCCATCTCGAACTCCTCGCCGACGCCGCCCGCCGCGCCAGCCGCCCGCCCCAGTCCGTCCCCATCCATCTCGAAATCGACACTGGCATGTGCCGCCAGGGCGTCGCGCCCGGCACACATCTCGCGCCACTCCTTCAGATCCTCAAAGGCACACCCCAGCTCCGCCTCGAAGCCGTCATGACCCACTTCTTCGCTCCCGACGAGCTCGATTCCCCCACCACGCAAACCCAAATCCGCCGATTCGCAACCGTATTGGATACAATCTCCGCCGCCGGCCTCCACCCCCAATTCCTCCACGCCGGAAACTCCACCACACTCCTCACCGGCCTCGGCCTTCCCGCCCTCCGCACGCTCGCCATCCGCCACCAGGCCCAACTCATGCTCCGCCCAGGACTCGCCCTCTACGGCTACCAACCCGCCACCACTCCATCCACCAGCAAAGACACGACCGACGATTTCTCATCTTCCCCCAAAAAAGATTTGTCATTCCGACCGAAGGAATCGCATAGCGATTCCGTAGCGGAGGAATCTGCGGTTTCTTCCCCCACCCTCCAACCCGTCCTGGCCCTCAAATCCCGCATCGTCTCCCTCCGCAAAATCGCCCCCGGAGAATCTGCCGGATACAACGCCACCTTCCGCGCCACCCGCCCCACGCGCCTCGCCCTCCTGCCCCTCGGCTACGCCGACGGCCTCTCCCGCCAACTCTCCAACCAGGGCCACGCGCTCATTCAAGGCCAACGCGCACCCATCGCCGGCCGCATCTCCATGGACCACACCATCCTCGACGTCACCCACATCCCCGATGCCGCCATCGGCGACGAAGCCGTCCTCCTCGGCGAACAAAATCTACCGGGCCAGCCCCCAGCCCGCATCACCGCCGAAGACCTCGCCACCCTCTGCCACACCATCCCCTGGGAAATCCTCACCAGCATCGCCGCCCGCGTCCCGCGCATCCCCGCCGACTAGCGCCGTAATCCCCTACTTCCCAAATCCAGGATTCAGCACCCACACCGCCCAGTTCAAATACCCCGCAAACGTCACCCACGCCAAATAAGGAACCAGCAGCCAACCCGCCGCCCGCCTGAGCCGGAAGAAAAACCACATCGTCACCGCAATCAGCACCCACAGCAGCGCAATGTCCACCACCGCCAGCCCCAGCATCCGCGCCCCAAAAAACACAAAGCTCCACATCAAATTCACCGCCAGCTGCACGCAGAACCACAAAATCGCCTGCCGCCTCGCCACCGTCTTCGGACCCGCCCACACCAGCCACGCCGCGACCGCCATCAGCCCATACAGCGCCGTCCACACCGGCCCAAACACCCAGTCCGGCGGATTCAGCGCCGCCTTCGTCAGCCCCTGGTACCACGTCGCCACTGCATGCGCCGTCACCAACCCGCCCACGGCCGAAACCGCATAGCACACCACCAGCCACACAAGCAGTGCCCTCCACTTCAGCCTCGTGCTCTGTTCCATATCCGCTCCTTTCTGCGCCAACTCGCGCCCGCCGCTTCCGTCCCGGCGCTCCCACCCATTATCCTTAGATGGAAAACCATGACTGCTCAAGAAATTAAGATTACCCTCCCTGACGGCGCCATCAAAACCTTCCCCACCGGAACCACGCCGTATCAGGTAGCCGAGAGCATCTCCCCGCGCCTCGCCCAGGCCGCCGTCGTCGCCCGCATCACCGCCGCCAACGCCGCGCCCGTCGCCACCAGCTCCGCGCCCGAAGGCAAGGAAGCCTCCGAGGCCGCCATGTACTCCGCTGCCGACCCATCCGCGCCGCGCCTCGTCGATCTCTCCACCCCGCTCACCGAAGACGTCCACCTCGCGCTCCTCACCGACCGCGACCCCGAAGCCCTCCAGGTCCTGCGCCACTCCGCCGCGCACCTCATGGCCACTGCCGTCCTCGAGCTATTCCCTGAGACCAAACTCGGCCACGGCCCCGCCACCGACCAGGGCTTCTTTTACGACTTCTACCGCCCGACGCCCTTCACTCCCGAAGACCTCAAGCTCATCGAAGGCCGCATGGCAGAGATCGCCGCCCGCGACGAAAAATTCGTCCGCGAATTCGAACCCCGCGAGCAGGCCCTCGCAGAATTCCGCGCCGGCAACGACTTCATGAAGGTCCACTTCGTCGAGCGCTTCACCCAGCCCGGCGAATCCGTCTCCCTCTACCGCAACGGCAACTTCGTCGACTTCTGCCGCGGCCCCCACGTCCCCTCCACCAGCCGCATCAAGGCCTTCCGCCTCACCAACCTCGCCGGCGCCTACTGGCTCGGCGACGAGAAAAATCCCCAGCTCCAGCGCCTCTACGGCACCGCCTTCTTCTCCAAAAAAGACATGGACGCCCACTTCGAGCGCCTCGAAGAAATCGCCCGCCGCGACCACCGCGTCCTTGGCAAACAGCTCGACCTCTTCTCCATTCAGGAACTCGCCGGCCCGGGGCTCGTCTTCTGGCATCCCAAAGGCGCCATGATCCGCAAGATCATGGAAGACTGGATGCGCGAAGAATGTATCCGCCGCGGTTACGATATGGTCTTCACCCCCCACGCCATGCGCCTCCAGCTCTGGCAAACCAGCGGCCACGCCGGCTACTACTCCGAGAACATGTTCACGCCCATGGTGCTCGACGACGCCGAGTACCAGCTCAAGCCCATGAACTGCCCTGGACACATCCTCATCTATAAGTCCCAGCCGCGCAGCTACCGCGACCTCCCCGTCCGCTACGCCGAACTCGGCAACGTATACCGCTACGAGCGCTCCGGAACCATGCACGGACTCCTCCGCGTCCGCGGCTTCACCCAGGACGACGCCCACATCTTCTGCACCCCCGAACAGATCGAAGACGAAGTCGTCGCCTGCATCGACTTCGCGCAATCCGTCCTCACCACCTTCGGCTTTACCGAGTTTCAGGTCGAACTCTCCACCTGGGACCCCAACGACCACGCCAACTACGCCGGCTCGGGAGAACACTGGAACCTCGCCATCCGCTCGCTCGAAAAAGCCCTCCAGCGCAAAAACATCTCCTACAAAACCATCCCCGGTGAAGCCGCCTTTTACGGCCCCAAAATCGACATCAAGCTCGTCGACGTCCTCGGCCGTCTCTGGCAACTGTCAACGGTTCAATTTGACTTCAACCTGCCCGCCCGCTTCGAACTCGAATACGTGGGCGAAGACGGCTCCCGCCACCAGCCCGTCATGGTCCACCGCGCACTCTTCGGCTCCGTCGAGCGCTTCTTCGGAGTCCTCATCGAGCACTACGCCGGAGCCTTCCCCCTCTGGCTCGCCCCCACCCAAATCGGATTGGTCCCCATCAGCGAGCGCCACCTCGAATACGCCCAAAAAGTACAGTCACAGTTACAAAAGGCCGGCTTCCGCGTAGAACTGGACGCCCGCAACGAAAAGATGAACGCCAAAATCCGCGACCTCACCATGCAAAAGATCCCCTACGTCCTCATCATGGGAGACAAAGAGGCAGAGGCAAACGCAGTAAGCGTCCGCACCAGGGGCAAAGGCGACCAGGGCAGCATGCCATTAGTAGACTTCATCACCAAAGCCACCACCCTGGTCTCCGAGAAATCGGGGGACTTGTGATTGACCAACATGAAGCGCTCAGGCTGAGCCGCGATTTAGAATCTGATCGCGTCGAACGGACGACGGCTACAAAGGACACGGATAAGTTTGCGAAGGCCGTTACGGCCTTTAGCAATGATCTCCCCGGTTATGGCACTCCTGGTTACCTTCTCATCGGCGTCAAAGATGATGGAAACTTGAGTGGACTCAGGGTAAGCGATGAGTTGCTGCTCACGCTGGCCTCTTTGCGTGACAGCGGCAACATTCTCCCGACCCCGGTGATGAATGTCACGCACTTCTCATTTCTCGAAGGAGACATTGCGGTAGTGGAAGTCATCCCGTCTGACTTACCACCGGTGAGATATAAAGGTCAGATTTGTATCCGCATTGGGCCTCGCAAGGGTATCGCAACCGACCAGGAAGAGAGAATTCTCACCGAGCGTCGGGCGACACATGCGCGCACCTTCGACGCGCGACCTGCCCGGGACAGCTCGATAGATGATCTTTCAATCGATTTGTTCCGCTCAAACTATCTCACGCAAGCGGTCGCGCCAGAGATCGTTCAAGAGAACCACAGGAGCATAGAACATCAGCTTGCATCCCTGCGGTTTTTTGATCAGAAGAGTAAGTGCCCCACGAACGCAGGGATACTGCTCTTCGGAAAAAACCCTTTACAGTATCTGCCAGGAGCCTACGTTCAATTTTTACGTGTTCAGGGCGCAACTCTTAGCGGCGAAATACTGACGGAGCGGGCGATCTCGGGAGATCTCCTCACGTTACTGAGGGAGTTGGAGATGTTGCTCAAGATTCATGTAGACCAGAAACCTTCTGAAGTTTCCACCCTGCAGGAAGAAGCAATCATCAGCTATCCAGAATTAGCCCTGCGTGAGTTCTTGATGAATGCAGTCCTCCACCGATCCTATGAATCGACGGCGCCGACCCGCTTCTACTGGTTTGATGACCATGTGGAGATCCAAAATCCAGGAGGGCTTTATGGTGAGGCATCTCCCCAAAACTTTCCTCAGCAGAATAGTTATCGCAACCCGATCATTGCTGAAGCCATGAAAACCCTCGGGTTCGTGAATCGATTCGGACGAGGTGTCATCCGAGCAAAGGAAGCGCTGGCAAGGAATGGTAATCGTGAGCCAGAGTTCTCATTCGATCCAAATTACGTTGGTGTAACGGTATGGGCGAAAAGATGATTACGATTGCTTTCTTCAATAACAAAGGCGGAGTGGGCAAAACCTCGCTGGTTTACCACTTGTCGTGGATGTTTGCCGAACTCGGACGGAAGTTGATCGCCGTCGATCTTGACCCTCAGGCGAATCTCACCAGTATGTTTCTTGATGAGGATCGCCTCGAGGAGTTGTGGCCCAATGGTCGGCACCCCCTCACCATAGACGGAATCACTGAGCCGATCCGTCGAGGAACAGGCGACATCTCTGAGCCGCATATAGAGTCGATTCTCCCGAATCTGGGTCTGATGGTCGGGGATCTTACCCTATCCACCTTTGAAGACAGGCTCTCAGATGCTTGGTTGAAATGCCACAACAGCGATGAAGCATCATTTCGAACAATGACTGCCTTCTATCGCGCAATTCTCCGTGCCGGTACCAGGACTGGAGCAGACATTGCTCTGATCGATGTGGGGCCAAACTTGGGCGCAATCAATCGTGCTGCTCTTATCGCATCCGACTTTGTCGTGGTCCCTCTGGGTTCTGATCTCTTTTCACTCCAAGGTCTACGCAATCTGGGACCCAGCCTGAAGTCGTGGCGGAGCACTTGGCAAGAACTGAAAACCAAAAATCCTGATCCCGACCTCTTGCTGCCCTCTGGAAATATGCGGCCAGTGGGTTACGTCGTCATGCAACATGCGACCCGCGTTGATCGCCCGGTCAAGGCATACCAAAGATGGATGGATAAGATTCCGGCTGAATATCGAAAGTCAGTGATGGCGGACTCAATAGCGGGGGAAAGCACTGTTGAACGGGACCCGCATTGTTTAGCCACGCTGAAACACTACCGCAGCCTTATGCCAATGGCAATGGAGTCTCATAAACCCATTTTTCTGCTGAAACCCGCCGATGGCGCAATTGGCGCACACGCGGCCGCGGTGCGGGACTGCTACGGAGACTTTAAGAATCTCTCTACCAAGATTCTTCACGCCGTAGCCACGGTACTCCAGTCAAGCCGGCCGTTAGCCTGAGTTGTACTGGCCTTCAAACCTTCACGCTAAGTATTTGGAGCCGAAGAAGCAATGTTGTCTCTGAGAACAGGGTTTGTTTAACGGGTTGCCGGAATCCCTGCGGATTCCGGTCCATGTGGGCAGGTGATTCCAGTGGATGTGGGCACCGAAAACGCTCTGATGTGGGCAGCAATT